>CAZTGB010000001.1:0-2168 GCA_964612965.1 uncultured Gammaproteobacteria bacterium
CCTGACTTGTCCCCACTAATTTAGATAGAAGAATTTTGGTTTGATTTAGCTTCAAAATGTGGTGTTTTTCTTCAAAATGGAATACTAATGTAAAATGTGGGAATGTTTAAGGTAAGAAAAACAAAAACTGGAAGTGGAAATGTGGCTGTGCAAATTGTTAATAGGTTTGGTCATCAAACTAAAATTATTAAACATGTGGGAAGTGCTAAAAGTAAATCTGAATTAGATAAACTTTTGGTTTTAGCTCGCAACTTAGCTTTCAAAATGTCTTCAAATGAAACACTATTTCCTGAAATGTATGAGGAAGAAAAGGGTCAGCTTGTTAGCATGAGTCACCTTGAAGTAATGCCTAACTATAAACATATGTTTGCATATGAATTTTTGTCATATTTCTACAAATTGGGTGGATTTGAGGGGTTAGAACTATCTATTCTTAAACACTTGGTGTTTGCAAGGATAATTAAACCAACCTCTAAAATAGAATCTTTAAGATTTTTGAAAGGTAATTTTGGAATTAGGTATGGTCATAGCAGTTTGTATTCTGAACTTCTAAAAATAAATGAGGGAAAAGATTTAATTGAAAAAATAGCTGTAAATTATGCCAAAAAACATCTTTCTTTTGATTTTTCACTTGTCTTTTTTGATGTAACCACTTTGTATTTTGAGACTTTTAAGGAAGATAAAGATAATTTTAGAAAAGCAGGATTTTCAAAGGATGGAAAACATCAACAGCCTCAAGTATTAGTGGGTTTAGTTGTAACTAAAGAAGGATTTCCAATATCAATAGAATCATTTGAAGGTAATACTTTTGAGGGTCATACAATGCTACCTGTAATTTTGAATTTAAAGAAAAAGTACCAAATAGAAAATTTAACAATTGTGGCTGATGCAGGAATGCTCTCCTTTAATAATATGGAGGTGCTTCAAAAACATGGCCTTCAATATGTAGTTGGTGCAAGAATGGGTGGAATAAAAGAAGGTTTAATTAAAGATATTTCTGAAGAAATTAATAAACAAGAAAATTATATAGTTGAGGCTAAAACAAAATATGGCAGACTCCTAGTTGATTTCTCCAAGAAAAGAGCTTCAAAAGACAAGTCAGATAGAGAAAAACAGATTAAAAAGGCAGAATTTCAAATAATAAATGGTAACCCAATTTTAAAAAGAATCAGGTTTTTAAAAGAGGATGTAAAAACAAAATATAAATTAAATCAACAATTAATTGATAAAGATGTCATCCTTGATGGCCTCAAGGGCTATTACACAAACACAAAAGAAAAAGATTCAAGGTTACTCATCAATAGATATAAAGACCTCTGGCATGTAGAAAAATCATTTAGAATTGCAAAATCAGACCTTTTGGCAAGACCAATGTATCACCACAAAAAAGAAAATGTTAAGGCTCACATTCTAATAGTTTTTGTATCCCTAGCAATTGTAAAAATTATAGAATTTGAAACCAAACTATCAATTAAAAAAGTTGTGGAAGAAATCTGGAAGATTATAGACATAACTTTAAAAGACACTCTAACAAACTACAAATTTACAAAAAGAATGGAAACAACAGAAAACCAACTAGCTTCATATGTGGATAAATATCATAAAAATTTAAAAACTGAGTACTAACTGGGACAAGTCAGGATAACTAGTCCCATCGCAACGGCATCCCTTTCCCCTTCGGCAGTATGTAATCCTCCACACATTCTAAAAAATAATTATAATCTAACCAGATGCTTTACAAAACATTGAAAACTCACATTTATTTTGACAAAAATAATTACCGCTACATTTAAAGTCTGATTTTTGAATTTCATCTCTAATTTCAAGTATTTCTCTTTTAACATTATCCAAATCTTCTTTTGTTCTTTTGGTTGTAAACTTCTCCTGAGTGTCTAGAAAATATAAAGATAAAGAAATATTTTCCGGATCTGTTTTGTAAATAGTAGCAACCGCCATCGCGTATACCGAAAGTTGTAGGTCTTTATCAATTTCTTTAAGTGTCGGTATGTTTGCACCGGTCTTATAATCAACAATTTCATATCTTCCCCCACCTAAGTCATCTATCCTATCAATCACTCCTCCGATTTTAAGTGTTTTGTCTAGTGATAAAGTGAATTTCTCCTCAAGTGCAATTGTTTTTATCTTTTTACTATAACCATTTTTCAAAA
>CAZTGB010000001.1:2178-12400 GCA_964612965.1 uncultured Gammaproteobacteria bacterium
TCCAAGTAAGTACCCTTTTCCTTTTTCATAAAATTCCAGTTTGTGTTTCTTGTTTAAGTAACCCTCTTCAATCCAGTTATTCTTATATAATTCTAGAATCCTTTCTCCTTTTTCATAAAAACTTTTTAAAGTATTGTGCATTGATACCCCAAAAGAAATTGATGCAGAAGGCGGGGTCGGAAGTCTGTAAATATATCGTAGTTTATAGTGCATTGGACAAATTTTAAAAGTTTCTATTTGACTTACTGAGAGATAGTCAATGATTAATGATTTTTCTTTCGAATCTTGGAAATCTGACACAGCAGCTGGCTGGTCAAAAACTTGATTAGAACTCAAAGTTTCATATTTAACATCATAGCCTAATGCCTCCATTACAAATGGAGAAATTTTCTTTGCTCTTTTCCCATCACCATAATAATTGGCAGCGCTAAAATAGAGTTTTTCCTTAGCCCTTGTCATCCCAACATAAAAGAGTCTTCGCTCTTCTTGCAGGTGAAAATCTCCCAGGGGTAAAACCTCTTTAATTAGTTCCTCAGGAATTGGAATTTGTTCATGTCTCTCCCTACTTGGGAATCTCTCGGAAACTAAATTAACCAAAAACACTACTGGAAATTCAAGGCCTTTCGATGAATGAGTCGTTAATATATTAACAGCATTATTCTCCTGCCAGTCCCCATTTGTGATACTTGGGGATTCCCCCACCTCTGTTAATAAATCAATATAATCAACAACTGCCCTCACCCCAGCATTTTTACCAGAACTGGAATTATTTTCAGTTTCATAAGCTTTAATTTTTTCAAAAAATTTTGCAATGTTTTTGGCCGCAACATCTTCATTGTTTTCAACAATCTTTTTAAGTATTCCCACTTCATTTATGTAGTCATATAAAATCTCCCCCGCAGTATTTTTATTAATTAACTTCAAATGTTTATTAATTATTTCGATAATTTTTATGCACACCTCTCTCTCATCATTTACCAATATTTCAAAAATTGACTTACTTTGTTTCTTTGCCAAACTTACAATTTTGATTAAATCGAGTGGCGGTAAGTTATAAATATCTGAAGATAAAAGTCTATAGAATGATTCCGAATCTTCGGGACTATACAGTACTTTCAAGTAAGAAATTAGATCAACAACTTCTGTCTTTTCAAATAGCTTTTCAGGGCCTAGAAATTGATGTGGAACCCCTCGCCTTTCAAATTCTCGTACAAATGAGTCTGCATGATTATTTGCCCTAACTAAAATAGCTATATCTTTATAATCATATTCTTTTTTTGTTAATTTAATTATCTCACTAACAATCTCCTCCGCCTCATCCTGCGAACTCTTTGTATAAATAAATGATATATCGGCCTTCTGTCTTTTGTTTTTGGCTATTAGTTTTTTGCTAACACCCAATTGATATTCTAAAGTGTCTGGATCATTATATTTAATTAATTTATAAGCCCCATCAAGTATTGTCTGAGTTGATCTATAATTTTCATTAAGCGTAATTATTTTTGCGTTAGAATATCTTTTTTTAAATTGAATAATGTTCGATATTGCTGCTCCCCTAAATCGATAGATGCTTTGGTTATCATCTCCGACAACTGTTATATTCTTATTTTTAGCAGCTAATAAATTTACCAATTCATTTTGAGCAAAGTTAGTGTCCTGGAATTCGTCGACTAAAATATATTTGAACTTTTCTTGATAAGTTTTTAAAACATTTGGTCGATTTTGAAATAATTTGACTGTATAGGTAATCAGATCCGCAAAATCCATTACATTTTCTTTAATTTTTAGTTGGCTATAAAACTCATAGGCGTGAGTAAGTTCCTTTGTTTTTTTAATTTCCAACTTCTCTTCATTTGAATACTTTTTGGCGTAATCTAAATAGTCATTTACAGACACCAACTCATCCTGAAGCCTGGAGAAGTGCTGTAATAAGCCATCTATAAATTTATTAGGATTTCCCAGAGGTCTAAAATAATCTAGTTTAAAATCAAATAAATTCTTGCGAATTAAATCGATGCTCTGCGCCTGAGTCATTAGTTTATAATTTGGGTTAATACCAATATGAATCCCAGATTCACGAAGGATCCGATCACAAAATGAGTGAAAAGTAGAAACCCACATCTGTGTGTACCCCAGAGGAAGCGCCATATCAATTCTTTCTTCCATCTCGCCTGCTCCTTTCTCCGTGAATGTTAACGCAAGTATTTCTTCAGGTCTTGCTAACCCAGAAGTAATTAAATGTTTTACTCGTTCAGTAATTACAGTTGTCTTACCAGTTCCAGCTCCAGCAATAATTAGAAGTGGCCCACCCCCGAACTTAATTGCCTCAACCTGTTGACTGTTGAGTTTTAAATCAGACAAAACCTTCCCCATTTGAAGAGATTATATAGTCATTTTAAACCAAAATGTAGTTGAATACATTTTGATTGGCAAATTTAGTATTTCTATATACCAAACTCAACAACAGATGTTCTGTTTTGAGTTTGATATAACAATAAAGCTCCAAAACAAACCACTTTAACCCAAAGCTGATTCTATTAAATCCTTTGGAAGAGAGGCTGCAGCTTTAAGTGCATCTCTGACTGATTTACCTGCTTCAGTTCCTATTTTGTCAGCTGCCTCAACCGCGCCTCCAACAGCCATTTTAACTGCTTCGTCGGTAGTTTTACCCACCTTCCCTGCCGCCTCAATTGCTGCCTCAACTGCAGAAACTGCAGCAGATCCCAAATTTTCAGCTGTCTCAGATGCACCTGTTACAGCGCCTCCAGCTGCCATCCATACAGCCTTCATAACATCGCCTCCAGTTTCAGAAACCGCCATGATAGCGGAAGATACAGACTCTTTTACTGCCGTCATCATACCTGTTCCAATATCTTTTGCTGAAACAACAGCAGCCTCAACTACGCTTGAAACATCGCCAGTTGCACCAACAATTTGATCTTTGACCGCGGTTCTTAATGCTGTCAAAACATCACTTGCACCTTTAATGGTTGCGACCATAGTATTTTTTAATCCATTTACTATTGAAGATAAAGCCATATACTAATCACCCCCTTTCCTTTTGAAGTCATATTTAACTTTAGAATATTTTGAAGAGATTAGTCAAGAATCTGAAGTCTATTTTTTTACTTTAAACATTTTCCCATGACCTGGGATTATAAAGTCTGCTTTTCCCAAAACTAATTTCCTAGAATTCAATAGTGCTTCTTTGTCATTAGCAAAAGGATCTTCAAGATTTAATAGCTCATCCATGTTGTCCGTCTTTTGTTTTCCATTCTCCCACCAAAAGACATCGGGGCATATACAAACTACACCTTCTTCTGTTTTAACTAATAATGAGGCGTCCTCAGTTGCATGTCCCGGAGTTTTTAATATCTCGATATCAACTTCAGGAAGTTTTCCTTGATGAAATATCTCAATATCTCCTCTCCAACAAATATCTCCGTCGTAAATGTCCAAATTTGGAAACAATCTAATGTTTAAAAAATGGTCTGGATGATAATGACTTAAATAAATAAAAGATAAATCGCGCTCTAATATATTCTCTTTCTTCAAAGCCTCAAGAAGTTTTTCTGGGTTAGTTCCAGGATCAACTATAAATTTCCTTCCATTTGATTCAACCAAAGTACATGTTGGGCTCGCAGTATAGCTTCCATCACTATTTGGGTGTGCATATCCTTCAACCAATACTTTTACTTTATTCATAAAAATTTAAAAAATATTCATTGGATCTGGATAAAACTCCTCTGCTATCTCTTTCCAACCAAATTCATTTCTTAACATACTAAATAATTGTTTGTTTCTTAATCTCATATCATCATCTGAGATTCCGACGCCTGATTTTTTATGATAACTAAGCAAATCGTATACATCGGCATGTGTGGCCCACTTTGTATCCGCGTCCACCCTTGTGTCATGATTTGGTATCTCAAATTTATTATTACCTCCTCGCCACCATAAAATAACTTTATCAATTTCATCTGCCAACAAAGGATACCTATCAACCAAACTTTCTTTACTTATTTCAATCATTTTTCTCTTTCCATCTCTATCTCTCCTTTTATCCACTCATAATAATCTTTATTAACTTTATAAGTTGGGATCGCAATAATGCATGGGGTGTCATATGTATGAATTCTATAAATTTCCTTTTCCAATTCTTCATACTTCTCTTCCAAGGTTTTAATTATCATTACAACTTCTTTAGATTCATCAATTTTATTTTCTTTAGGAGGCCACCAAAACATCGGTTCCATTTGGGGGTAAATATTTACACAAGCGCAAACTCTTTTGTTCAATAGCTCTCTAGCAGCTTTCTTGGCTTGGTCGGTTGACCCCCAGGTTGTGTAGACTAAAATTAGATCCTTCATTTTTCTTCAGCGATCACTTTAACCTGGGTTAAATCATAAAATCCAAACTTTCCATGTTCCCTACCAATACCTGATTCTTTATATCCTCCAAATGGACTCGACGGCTGAAGATACATTGCATTATTCGTTTGTATCATTCCAGTTTTTAATACAAGAGCAGTTTTTCTAGCTTTTTCTTTATCTTCAGTAAAGACAAATCCTCCAAGACCGTATTTCGTATCATTTGCAAGTTCTATAGCTTCCTCTTCTGTTTTAAAACCTACAATCGGTAAAACAGGCCCAAAAACTTCCTCTTTCCAAACTTGCATTTCAGAATTTATATTTGTCAAAACAGTTGGTTCATAAAAAAATCCACCATTTATATCCAATTTTCGGCCGCCAACTTCAACTTTTGCTCCTTTTTTGATAGCGTCTTCGATCTGTTTTTCAAGGGTATCTAGTTGATTCTTTGATACAAGCGGTCCTACTTCAGTCTTTTCCTCGAGGGCATCTCCAACCTTAGTCTTCTTTATCTTTTCAACAAGTTTTCTAGTTACCTCATCCTTTTTACTTTCATGAACGATTAAACGTTTAAGTCCATCACAAATCTGTCCGCTAATTAAAAACCTATTTCCAAAAATCGAATCCATTATCCTGTCTACATCGGCATCCTCAAAAACTATTCCCGGGGCTGATCCTCCCAGTTCTAAAAATACTCTTATGAATTTCTCAGAAGCCAATTTGTACAAATATTTACCAGTATTTGTGCTTCCTGTAAAACAAATCAAATCGACATCTCCATTTACTAAAATTTTACCCACTTCACCATCACCATAAACTTCAGAAAAAACTCCATCTGGTAACCCAGATTCATTAACTATTTTTTCAATTAACTTGCCACACAATGGAACCTCTTCCGAAGTTTTATACACTACAGTATTTCCAGCAATCAAAGATTGTCCAACTGACCAAACAAAATTCGAACCAGGAAAATTCCACGGAGTGATATTGGCCGAAACCCCAACGGGTTCTCTAAATACAGTATGTCTTGATTCTTTATCCTCAAAAACAACTTCGGGAGATAAATATTTCTCTGCGTTATCTAAATACCAATTAAAATAACGTATCGATTCCTCAACATCGCCCCTGCTTAAGGTAATTGGTGTCCCCATTTCAGTTGAAATTAGATTTGCAAACTCCTCTTTTCTTTTTTCAAAATTCTCGGTTATTTTTCTTAGTAAATCTACTCGGCCTGTTATTCCAAGTTTATGCCAACCTTCCTTTGCTTTATGCGCTTTTGAAATCTTATCTAGTATTTCTTCTTTTGTAGAAAACTCAACCTCCCCAATTACTTTTCCATTTGAAGGATTTATCGATTTAAGTTTCGTCATTGAAGCTATTCTAACTCTTTTTCTTTTTTGATACCACTCCCCAGGTTTTGGGTAAAATTAACTTTCATTTTAATATACTCTCTTTTAACTTATCTGCCTGCATCAGAAAAAAAGTTTTTACTTCTTCAAAGTTCTGGTCGCCTAAAAATATAGGTAGGTCTTCCGCATCCTGCACTTTTAAAAATGTCGTTGCTATTTGCTCTAGGGGTAGGTCAACTCCAAATTTAAGTCTGTAATTTTTTCTTAAAAACTTAAAGTCCCAATTCAACCTTTTCATTAACAAATACAAATCAAAATAGTCCCTGCTTCTTTTTCTTGTACTTATTGCATGAAGTTTATTAATAGCAATATCTTCAACACTAGTAACTTTTAGATCATTAAACTTTATGAACTGACCCAATGTTTCAAAAGGGAAATAAGCAAAATCAAGCTTTACAAAATTTTTCTTGTCAAAATAGAAATAGAAAATTTCCTGTTGATTTAAACTTTGTTGTTCAATTTTTTTTGGTTTTGATATATCACCAATTTTCGAAATAGCAGCTAGTAATGTCTTTGAGTTAAACTCCTCACCTGAAAAAAAGTCCAAATCCTCAGAAAATCTATGTTTAAAATAAAAATAAGAAAGCGCTGTTCCACCAGTTAAGTAAAATTGCGAGGTTATTGTTTTGTCTTTGGAGATAAGTTCCAATAATTCCCTCTGTTTTGGAGTGAGTAAGTTTTTCCCCATAAGTAGTATTCTATCATTCTTGCTCGCTCTGGATCCAATTCGTTTTTTAAGTCTAACCAATTGTCTTTAATTTCTTCTGTGCTAAGTTTACTACCCCCAAGACCATAATTGATCAACTGAGACAATTCCCATACTCTCTTGGTTTTTTTAGATCTAAACTTTGTAGTATCTGTATTCCAATTCTTCACAATTCTATTTTACCACGTCAGACGTAGAATCATCATTTCTTTCACCTACACCCAAACTTTGAGTAGAGCTAATCTTCTGCCCTAGTTGAGTAAAACTCGAAAATACATTACTCATCATGTTGTATGCATTATTTAAATGCTTTTGCAGTGTGCTCAGGTTTTCCTCAACCTTTCCATAATCCTTTTGAATTGCTCTCAAAATTCTAAAAACTTCCTTTGATTTTAATTCCAAATCTTTTCCTTCAAAAGAAAGAAGGAGTACTTGAAGATGGGCATATAAAGTATTCGGGGAAACCGGATAAACTCTACTTCGTCTTGCAAAGTTACTTAATTCCTGAATATTAACAACTTCATAGTAAACAGCTTCTGATGGAATATACATTAAAGCAAAATCCATTGTCCCCTCTTCAGGTAAAATATATTTCCTGCCAATATCATCAATATGTTTTTTAACATCACTAATAAATTGTTTTTTCCCTGTATTTCTTTCTGCTTCTGTCTCCCCTTTTAACATTAAGTTAAAGTTCTCCATTGGGAATTTAGAATCAATACAAAGTAGTCCCGCATCAGTTTTTAGTACTGCATCAACTTTCATGCCGCTTTTAAATGGATATTGCAGATGAAAAGCATTTTTAGGAAAAGTCTGACCTATCATCTCCTTTAAAACTTCTTCCCCAAGTCCTCCACGAAGTTTGGGTGATTGTAGAAAATCCTGGAGTGTTCTTATCCCTTTTCCAATCTCACTCATTTCTCCTAAATTCCTTTGAACTTGAGAAATAACTCGGGCTGCATTATCTAATCGTTCGTTAACAGACTGAGTGTTTTTTTGTAATGAACTAATAAGGTCTCGTCTATCTTCACGGGATCCTGTTTGAAGTGTTTTAATTATCTCAAGTAGTTCATCTGATGGTTTCTGAGATTCTTTTAAATCAGTTAGTTTTCTATTTAAAAAAATGACAACCAAAACTAAGGCACCTAATACTATAATAAGAGTAATCGTAGGATCCATATTCTTTACGCATTCTACCATTGGATAAATATGAAAGAAATACGCCGAGTCCAAATTCTTAAAAGAAAAAACTTCCTACCATCACTAATTGCTAACCTACTTCTTTGGGCAAGTTTAGGATTTATCATCTATTTTCTAGATCCTTTCTCCTTTGGTGCCATTTTTCTATTCTTTATTGTTCTTTTCCTCTCACTTTTGTTTACAACCGCTCTTATCTTTGGAAATACAAGAAGAGGGTTACTTCTTAGTATTATTATTGCCCTATTTCTTCTTCTTCGTTATTTTGGAATTGGTAATATTTTAAATTTAATTCTAATTATTGGCCTTGGAGTAACCATTGAGCTATACTTGGGTCGAAAATGAACCCAAGTTTAAAAAAACAAATAGTAAGAACTTTCATTCAAACTATAGCTGATTTAAAAAATACAAAAGAGATTGAAACATTCTTAAAAGATTTTTTAACTGAAGAAGAATTGGAAACTCAAACAAAAAGACTGGCTATAGCCTATTGGCTTAAAAAGGGAAGATCTGAAGAAAACATCAAACAAAATTTAAAAGCATCTCAAAAAGAAATAAAAGAAGTTGAAAAAATACTGAATTCTCCAGGAATAAAACTTGCAATTAAAAAAATGGAAGCTGAAGAATGGGCTAATGTCTGGAGTGAGAAAATAAAAAGATTTACTAAATAACCGCACCCGCAAGGATACTATCTCGCCTATCAATTTGTTCCTGAATATCAGCTATTACAGCCAAAGTTGTTTTATCGGGTTTCTCCACCCCTACTGTTTTGAGCAGAAAAAATTTTAATTCTTCTTCAAGACTGGCAAACATTTGTGGTTTTTCGGGTTCAGGGATGTCCGGTCTTGGCCTGTAATCTGACGCCCCAAGCTTAAGATGGCTCCAAATTATTGGTTTCTGGTTATCCTTTAACTCAACTGCCATATAAAAAGTATGACACCAAAAGATACATTTGGTCAATTACATAGCTTCGAGTTATACTACTGATATGAGTAAAAAATTCTATATAACAACAACTCTGCCATATGTAAATGCTGAACCCCATATAGGCTTTGCGCTTGAAATTGTCCAAGCCGATACTATTGCCAGGTATCACAAACTCCTTGGAGAAAAAGTTGTTTTCAATTTTGGAACCGATGAGCATGGCCAGAAAATCTACCAAAAAGCCCTCGATGAGAAGAAAGACCCTCAAAAATACTGTGATGAATATGCTGCTAAATTTGACCTTCTTAAAAAATCTTTAAACCTAAGTTATACAAACTTCATTAGAACAACAGATAAACATCATGAAGAAGCCGCACAAGAATTTTGGAAGTTGTGTCTAGAAAATGGGGATATATACAAGAAAAATTACAAAACTAAATACTGTGTTGGTTGTGAGCTTGAAAAAACAGATTCAGAATTAGTAGATGGTAAATGCCCCCTTCATCCAATTGGCGAGATTCAAATAATTGAAGAGGAAAATTACTTCTTCAAATTTTCCAAATATCAAAAATCACTACTCGATTTCTATGATAAAAATCCTAAATTCGTAATTCCAGATTCCAGATTTAATGAGATAAAAACTTTCGTTAAAGAAGGTCTCCAAGACTTCAGCATCTCAAGGCTTAAAAGTAAAATGCCTTGGGGCGTAGATATTCCAAATGATAAAGACCAAGTAATGTATGTTTGGTTTGATGCTTTAGTAAATTATATTTCTACCTTAGGCTGGCCCAAAGATGAAGATAATTTTAAAAACTTCTGGCCAGGAATCCAGGTTGCCGGTAAAGATAATTTAAGGCAGCAAACTGCGATCTGGCAAGCGATGCTTCTTTCTGCAGGACTTCCCAACTCAAAACAAATATTTATTCACGGATTTCTAACAGTTGACGGACAAAAAATAAGTAAAAGCTTAGGAAATGTAATTAATCCGATAGAACTTATGGAGAAATATGGAACTGAGGCTGTCAGATACTTCCTTCTTTCAAAACTTCATCCATATGAAGACTCTGATTTTAGTTATTCAAAACTAGAAGAAACATATAATTCAGACCTTGCAAATGGACTTGGAAACTTAATTTCTAGAATTGCCAAACTCTGCGAGAAAGCGGGAGTCGGATCAACCGAAGAGAAAATAGAATTTGACCGGGAAGTTTCAAAGTTCTTGAATGAATACAGATTCGATGAAGCCTTAAAAGTTATTTTTGAAAAATATGTAACAACTCTTGACCAAAAAATAAATAAAGCTGAGCCTTGGAAACTTGAAGGGAATCAGTTGGAAGATTTTCTAAAAAGTGCAATTACGACAATCAAAACAATTGCTTTTCATTTAACTCCATTCCTACCAGAAACAGCAGAGAAAATTGAAAAACAATTTAAGGGACCTAAAATTAAGTCAGGTCCTCCCCTTTTCCCACGTTTAGTTTAATAACATATGCGTAAATGGATTGAGACACATGACAGACTAGTACAAAGGCTTTTGGAAATTCTTCCAGGTTTTACTTCCTGGAATTTAATTTTATTTCCATACTGGGGAATTTTTATAATTCCAAAAATTGTTG
>CAZTGB010000001.1:12410-27157 GCA_964612965.1 uncultured Gammaproteobacteria bacterium
CTATTGGTTCTACCAATCACTTCAAATCGCAATCTCATCAATTATTTCCCATCTTAAAATTCAAGCTGCCAAAATATATAACTGGATGGAGGATGTTAGAGGCTTTCCTGATTGGCAAAAAGTTGAGCATATTGTAATCATTCCAACTTATAAAGAACCTATTCACATTCTTGAGAGAACTTTTAATACACTCAAAAACCAAGATCTACCGACCAGCCAACTTACAATCGTCCTTGCAATGGAAGCCAAAGAAAACGAAGAAGAAAGGCTGGTCAAAGTTAAGTACTTACAACAAAAGTTTTCAAAAGTATTTAAAAATTTCTTTGTCACAGTCCATACTCTAGTTCCGGGCGAGGTTGTTGGAAAATCTTCAAATGAACGGTATGCGGCAATTTGGGTAGAAAAAAATTATATTTCAAAAAACAATCTTGATTTAGATTATTTCACTGTCACTTCTTGCGATGCAGACCACACCTTTTATCCTAAATACTTTTCAGCTCTTACTTTCAAATTTCTGGATAATCCAAAAAGATATAAATACTTCTGGCAACCAGCCATTCTTTTTTATAACAACATTTGGCAAGTTCCAGCAATCATTAGAGTACTTAATACTTTGATGTCTATTTGGAATCTCTCACAACTTGCAAGAAAAGATAGATTAATAATAGGGCCAGGCCACTACTCTCTTTCCTTCAGACTCCTTCATGAAGTTGACTATTGGGATGCAGATAAAATTCCAGAAGATTGGGGAATATTTTTCAAAGCTTTTTACAAATCTGGAGGTGGGGTTGAAGTAGAACCTATTTATCTGCCACTCATGGCTGATGCTGTACAATCAACAACTTTCTGGAAAACAATGAAAAGTCAGTACGATCAACTTCAGAGGTGGGCTTGGGGTGTATCTGATGATCCTTGGATTATTAAAAATTATTTACTTACTCCAAATGTCCCATTTTGGGATAAAACAATGAGACTAATTCATGCCCTCTGGGCTCATTTCCTTTGGCCCGTTAACTGGTTTATTATTACCCTGGGGCTTACCATCCCTACTCTGTTAAATCCTGCCTTTGGAAGAACCGCCCTAGGCTATACTGTTCCAAAACTTTCATCACTTATTCTTACGATTGCTCTATCATTTCTTCTTGTAATGCTTTTTGTAGACCGTGCTCATAAACCACAAAGGCCGAAAGAGTTTCCCCTTTGGAGAGCCATGTTAACTCCTTTTGAATTTATACTCATGCCTGTTGCGGGATTCATATTTGGTGCCCTCCCAGGGCTCGATGCTCATACTCGTCTAATGCTTGGGAAGTATATCGAATACAGAGTTACTGAGAAAGTTTAGGTGTGCTAAAATAATTTGGTAATGGGAAGAATTATTGCCAAACTTCATGAATTATTAGATAAGGCAAATATAACAAACTGGCTTGGTATCGTTCTTTTTTTAACAATACTTCTTAGAATCCCATCATTCTTCGAGCCATATTATTACGGAGATGAGATGATTTATCTAAATCTAGGAGAAGGTGTTCGCCAGGGACAAATCCTTTATAAAGAAATATTTGACAACAAACCTCCACTTATTTATTTGACAGCCGCTTTAGCTGGTAATCTTTTTTGGTTTAAAGCAATTCTTGCATTTTGGAATTTAGCTACAATTGTTATTTTTTGGAACTTAGTCAGGCTTCTTTTTGACACCAAAGGTGGTTACTCTAAAAATGAAAAGCTACAAAAAGTGTCTACTGTGTTTTTTGCATTACTAACAACCCTCCCTACTCTTGAGGGAAATACCGTTAATGCAGAACTGTTTATGGTCGGTCCGTCACTTCTCGCCTTTTTCTTTCTTATTGGAAAAAGTATTACTCCAAAGAAAATCTTTTATTCTGGTATTCTTTTTGGGATTGCATCCCTGTTTAAAGTTCCCGCAGCTTTTGATGTTCCTGTAATAATTATCTATTGGGTGATTGTTAACGGATTTAAAAATTGGAAATCAATTCTTAAAGACACTTTCGTTCTTTCTTTAGGATTTGTAACTCCAATTCTTTTAAGTTTCATTGGATATTTCTTCCAAGGAGCTCTCTCCGAATATTTCAAAGCTGCTTTCATGCAAAACCTGGGATACATAGAAAGTTGGCAAGTTAAAGTTCCAATGACAATTAGATGAGGGGTGGTAGCTCTGGGATCTTTAATCGTTTTTATTTTTAGAAAGAAGCTATCAAGCAAATTCATCCTTCTCTGCCTTTGGACTCTGTTTTCACTTTTTGCAGTAATCCTTTCCCAAAGGCCTTACCCACATTATCTTATTCAAAGTGTAGCTCCCCTTTCGCTCCTTATAGGGATGCTTCTAACACAAAAAAATGTTGAACAGTCACTAAGCATAATTCCACTAACTCTAATTATCTTTGTTCCATTCTTTTACCGCTTCTATGATTATAAAGTGGCCCCTTATTACCTTCGCTTTATAAACTTTGCATCAGGAAAAATGACTCGTGAAGCCTATTTCAATGATTTTTCTCCTAATACAGATAGAAATTACAAAATAGCAGAGTTCTTAGCAACCTCATCAAAACCTTCCGAAAAAATATTTATCTGGGATAGTGATGCTCCAATTATCTATTCTCTGGCCCGTCGTATTCCCCCTACAAAGTATGTAGTTCCATATCATGTCAATGACTACTCAAATCAAGATGAAATTGCAAAAACTCTTTCAGAATCAAAACCCAAGTTCATTGTTCTGACTCCGTCCCTTCAATTTCCCGAAATTCAAAAATTAATTAAAACTAATTACATTTTAATCAACGAGATTGAGAATGCACAAATTTGGTCTAGAATTAGCCAATGATAAAAATAAACAAGCTCACTTCTCATGAAGTAAAGGGTGTTTTTGAAAAAATTCCTCTCAAAAATTATATTTATCTGGCTATGGCAATTAACACTCTAACTTTAGTTTTTATTTTTCTTGCCAAAAACTTACTACCTCCAGAAGTTCCTCTCTTTTACGGAAATGCGCTAGGAGAAGCACAATTAGTCAAAACTTTATCTTTAACCATAGCCCCAGGAGCCTCCATTTTAATTCTTTTTATAAATATCTTTCTCTCAAACATTATTGAAGAAGTTTTTCTTAAAAAAATTCTGATCATTTCCTCTTTCTTTGTCTCAATCTTAAGTAGTATCACGATATTTAGAATAATTCTCTTAGTAGGGTTCTTTTAATGTATGGCTAATTTTTCTTTACTTTTTTTCTTACCACTTGCGGCTGCTGCTATTATTTCGTTTTTAGTAACTTCAGTCGTAATTAAATATGCCAAAGCGCTTGGAATAATGGATGACCCAAAGAAAACATCTCATCCAAAAGTAATTCATACTAAACCAACGCCTAGAGGTGGTGGAATTCCAATTTTTTTAAGTCTACTTGTTGCGTCCCTCATTTTTCTACCATCCGATAAACATCTTGTTGGGATTTTAATCGGAGCTTTAATTTTAGCTATCATGGGATTCTTGGATGACAAATATAACCTAAGTCCATACACAAGAATTATCCTAGGCCTTCTTGCCGCAAGCGCTCCCATCATTGCTGGAATTGGAATTTCGTTTATAAGTAGTCCCCTAGGAGGAATAATAGATTTAAGCCATCCTCAAATAACTTTTAACTTTTTTGGTACTCACACAATTTGGCTGATTTCAGACATTATTGCCATATTTTGGATAACCTTTTTAATGAATATGGTAAATATGGGAGCCAAAGGAGTTGATGGACAACTTTCAGGTGTTGTATTAATCTCAGCTTTAACGATAGCTTTTCTTTCTATTAGATTTTCTGCAGACATTACACAGTGGCCCGTTATAATTTTAGCCGCAATCACAGCAGGAGCTTATATGGGATTCCTTCCTTGGCATGTGTATCCTCAAAAGATAATGCCGGGCTACGGAGGTTCAATTTTGGCAGGCTACTTACTTGGTGTTCTTTCAATCCTTTCAACTACAAAGGTAGGAACCTTGATAGTTGTTCTTGGAATCCCATTAATAGACACAGGTTATGTTGTTGTTCGCAGAATTCTTTCTGGTAAATCCCCCGTCTGGGGAGACCGTGGACATCTGCATCATAGACTTCTTGATGCTGGGCTATCCAAAAGCCAAGTTGCACTTCTTTACTGGGGAATAACAGGAATTTTAGGATTCCTTGCACTTAATTTGAATACACCATCAAAGCTGTATACAATGATCACGATAGTATTTCTCGTTGGAGGACTTATTCTCTGGCTAACCAAAAGAACTAAAACATGAATTCAATTATACCGATCATCAAAATCGCAAGACCAATTCATTGGATTAAAAATCTAGCTCTTTTTGCGGCCATTTTCTTGACAGGACTACTCGATAATCAAGGTTTACTTCTAAAAGTAATTTGGGCATTCATAGCTTTCAACTTTGCAACTTCGGCTACCTACATAATTAATGACATACTGGACGCAAAACTAGACAGACTTCATCCTGTCAAAAAATTTAGACCTCTAGCTTCTGGAAAAATGCCTATATATATTGCTATTTTTGAAGCTATAATTTTAGTACTTTTAGCACTTTTTGTTTCCTCCAGCCTTAATCAATTATTTTTCCTTCTGATAGTTGGATACCTTCTCATGCAAGCCCTTTACAGTTTAGGACTTAAAAATATTCCAGTTGTAGATATTTTAATAATTGCTACAGGATTTATTATTAGAGTCTACGGTGGAGCTGTTGTGATAGATGCTCACCTTTCTGTTTGGTTCCTTCTTTGTGTAATCTCAGTTGCACTCTTTTTGGCCTCAGGAAAAAGAAGGGCAGAACTAAACCTCTTAAAAGAAACGAATGAAGTTACAAGAACAAGCCTTGTTCGCTATCAAAAAGAACTTTTAAACTCATACGTTACAATGTTTGCAAACGCCTCCTGGATGAGCTGGGCCCTCTACACATTCTTTGAAAGCCCAAAGGCCGCACTTCCCTTTTGGTTGGTTCTAGCAGAACTTTCAAAAACAACAACCGTAAATAAACTTCTAATGGCAACCATTCCCGTCGTAATATTCGGAATCATGAGATATGAGTCCCTAATCTTTGAAGGAAAATCTGAGGCCCCAGAAAAGGTTCTCTTAACAGACAAGGGTCTTATTATTGCAGCAGTCCTCTGGACAACAATTGTCTACTGGATTCTCTATTCAGGAGTGTCAGTAAGTGGAATCTAAACCTCAAAACTGATATACTATAGGCGTATGAAAGCCGTAACCACTTGGGAGTATTCGATGACAACAGAGGCGCAGCGTCTAATTCAATCTGCCCATCAAATTATTGTGGGCTTCTATAAAACAAATAATTTTCTAGTCCTGTCTTATATCTCCAAATCAAATAGCACCAACATAGTTACCTTCCCAAATCTTCCGTTTAATAAAATTTCCAGATTCTGGGAACAAGCTAAAAAGGTAGATGTTGAAAAAACAGTCTTCTCAAACAACAAAGAACTGGTAAATAGCATATCGAAACTCTTAAAAGAAAGTGACCTCCAAAAGTGTGAATTTGAAAAAACCAAGCTGCTCTGGCAAAAAGCAAAAAAGGAAGTTATTAGGGAAATATACAAAATCCTACCCACAAAATTAAATACCATTAAAAAAATAACAATCTACCCAACAGTATTTGGCACTAGTTCAAGTTTTAATTTTATTAACAAAAAAGGAGAAATTATTATTTATTTGAGAGAAGATCAAGGAATCCATGCAATAACCGAGGCTATTATCACTTCCCTAACTAGAGTAGACATATACAAAAAACTAGAAGGACTTTGGCCAGAATCAGAGATCATTACAGATTTCCTGGTTACAGAATCCTCAATTGCTAGGATTTTACAAAAATATGAAAGTCCTGAAAAGTATACTCCAACTCTTAAGGGGGTAAGGGTTAAAGAACAGGCTAAATTATTACAAGAATCAGAAGAGTTTTATAAAAAATTAGGTATCCCATCTTTTGAAAAGCCATTCAGATACAGTGGCCTAATCCCAGAGCTTTTTGGTAAACCAGTAGCTAACTTAACAGAAACAGAGAAAAAAGTTCTACTTAGTTTAATTAGAAACTCAAATACGGTTACTGAAATTGATGATATTGGAAGTGTTATCTTTAAATCTGAAGAGAATTTCTCTCTCTATGCAATATCTAAAACAATACAAAGACTAAGAGATAAACTGGAAACAAATGGTATATCAGGCTCCTATATTCAGACCTTAAGAGGTAAGGGGTATTTATTGAAAAATTAAAACTCTCTCAAAGATCTTCCTTCTCTTTTATCAAGCATCCATGATAACCCTCTAGAAATTTCTTCATCGCTATATTCCTTTTCAAGTCTTTCTCTTGCTTCTTGAGCTAATTTAGGATTCATTGGGGCGTTTGGAAAACCGCCGCCACCACCTGGCATCTCTGCTCGCATATCAAGTATTATCTGTAGATCTAAATCCGCTTGCACACTCAAAACAGTTGTCATGTGGTAAATTGTATAGACTTTAAAAAAGATATCTTGACTTAGTTTGACAATGTGGGGGTAGGAGAAGATTTTGTTGTTACTTCTTCATCAATCTTTTTAGTAAACTCATTAGATACCCATCCCACAATTCCTTCGGGTAGTCCCGGGGCTGGATCTTGAATTTGAATTTTATACCATCCAGTTTCTGTATCTTCTTCTAAAAACGGGTATTTCTCACCAGGTTTTACTTGATGAATTTCGGATCCTTTTGAACCCGGTTCTGTTCTAACTCTTAAAAATCCTGTTGGAGTATCGAGAATTTCAACAAAAGCCTTTATTTCTGTTTTTTCTCCAGCCACCTCTTCAGTTTTAACTTCTTCGCGAGCTAAATTAACAATAATTGATAATCTATAACCCGTCATTGTTTTAACTGTTAATGTCCTTTCAGTGTAGCCAATAGCTTTTATACTTACCTGATGCTCCGCAGGAGTAATAGTTGAGATTTTATAAGGTGCAAACCCTTTAGGTGTTCCATCAATTGCGACTTGAGCGTTATCTGGGGTGGAAATTACAATAAGACTTACCCCTTTTCCCTCTTCTTTTTCAAATGAAACAACCTCCCCTGATGACTGGTCCTCAGTTTCACCAAACTCACGCCTAACTACAGTTCTGGCTCCGGGAATAACTGATACTTTTGTCTCAAATGGTAGATAATTTTTCTCTCCGGATTCAGGAACCAATTTAATTGAAACGTCTCCTGCTTTAAATGTCCCTTCATACGGGGTTTTGCCTACTAAATTGCCGTTAATAAACACACTTGAAGCGGGACTGGTACTTACTAAAATTCCTCCAGGTTTTGGTTTTAAATAGCCTACTAGAAATAATCCGGCTAGGGCAAGAAGAGCAAGTGAGATTAAAGAAATAATAACTACCCAAACTTTCTTCATAGTCAGGAAGTTTATACTCAATAAACTTGAGTTTGCAATAGCTAATGAAAGTTTTTGAATATATACGCTTTAGCGTTTTGCATATTTTGTATTAGTGGAGGCAATAAGCTAAAATACACTAGTTACGGCCGCGTGCGAGAGTGATTTATCGGGCGCTCTGCAAAAGCGTTTACATGGGTTTGATTCCCATCGCGGCCTCATACGAGATGAAAAAAACTGCCCTAGCTATAATCTTTAGTTTAATAATCCTAGCTTCTATTGGCATTAATCGTCTAAACGCTCAAGATTTTAATTTTGATAAAGCATATCAAGACTATATTTTCACCCAAAGTAGATATTCCGAAAGCTTTTCTGCCTACACCAAAGCCCGTGATACATATGAAAAAAATCAAACACTTACTCTTAAGGAGGATGCTAGAATTAAGACTCTTGAGATGCTTAGGATGCGCGACGAGCTTCTTAAGGTCTATTTAACAGCTTTAAGAATAAAACTAGTTGAAGTTGGAGGCCTAACCCAGACCGAAAAAGAAACACAGTTTGAAAGGATTGATAGTGAGGTAATTTGGTATAAAGATCACAAAGAACAGTATAAGGACACAGATCCCCTTGAAATTTTATTCAGTAAATCTAAAAATACCCAAGACCGCTACAAGCTCGATACCGAAAGAAAAATCTATGATGCACTGTTTAGTGCAAGCCTGGGAGAAGTAATCAATCTAAGACTCAAACATGAAGAGGTATATTCTGGGATCAGAAAAGAAATCGACTCAAAAGTTACCGAAGGAAAGGTAAGAATCGACCCATTTAATAGATGGTTTACTGATATTGAGGGTGTAATTGAGCAGCTTAAAGGTCAAGAAGATAAAGCTAAAAAGCAAATACTTAAGATTTATACTGAAGGTAATAACAATCCAGCTTCAGTTTTTAAAACCAGTATCGTTCCTTTTGAAACCTCAAGGACTTTACTTTCTACCTTAAATGGATTTTTAGAAGAACTTTTAACAGCTTTTAATTCGGTACTGTCAGCACAAAACTAATATAAGAAAACTTACGAGAACATTATGGAAAACCAAAATAACCAACAACCAACACCCCAAGCACCTCAAATGCCTATTGACCCTATGGTTCCCCAACCAATAGTGGCCACCCCACCCATTCCAGAAACTCCAAAACCAAAGGGTAAAATCACCAATCTAATAAAAGATATCTACATAAATGTTAAAAACAAGAAGATCTTCAAACTCATAATGATTCTTTTTGGCATAATAGTCTCTATCATAATTTTAGGTTCAATCTATTCACTGATTAGGAATACTGACAATAAACAACCTATTTTACCTAGCCCAACTCCAGCACCCACTCCCCAAATCATTCTTACCGATGAGAGTAAAAAAAGCCAATCAATTCTTGAGGAATTAAGAAATAAAATCTTAAACTTAGATATTAATCAAAAACATTTAACCCCCCCATCTATCGACTTTGACATTTCTTTTTAAAAAGTCTTCTAAAACTTGACTTTTTGGTCTTTTTTGGGGTATCATTCACGACATCTCGCGAATTTCGCGGGATTTTTTATGTATAAGCGGAGCTAGTATCCGCTAATATGAGAAAAACAAACATAAACAAGTTTACCTCCTACGAGGTAAATCTACCTAAATATCGCCTTATTGTGAACTTAAACATGATCAAAAGGCGAAAGAGTTCTTTGGTTGAACCCATTATCCCTACTTCCAAAATCGTGAATAAAAAGTATAGGAAGGGTTCCCTAATGGGCAAATTCTTAAGACATATTTTTGATCACAAAAACATCAAAAAAACCTTAGCCACAAATTTTGCTATCCTCTCAGTGGCCACATCTTTAATTCCACAAGGTATAAGTCTGGATGTTGCAGCCAGTGAGCCTGTTGCCTCACCCAGCCCAGTTATTGAAACCCAAATAATCCTTTCTACTGAAAAGGGGATTCAATTCCCAACCAGTCCTGTTAAAATCACCCAAAAATACTCATTCTTCCACCCAGGACTTGATCTTGATGGAATAACAGGTGACTCAGTTAAACCCATCAAAAATGGAAAGGTTGTTACTGTTGAACACTCCAGATTTGCATATGGAGAATCAATCATAATCGACCATGGAAATCAGCTTTCCTCAAGATATGCTCATTTATCTAAAATTGAGGTGGAAATTGGTCAAGATGTAACCACAGACACAGAAATTGGAAAAATGGGAGCAACCGGAAGATCATTTGGAGATCATCTGCACTTAGAAGTATATGATCATGGTAAAGCCATTAACCCTTTAAGTATTTTGCCTAGATAATTCGGCTTTGGCTAGAGAAAGAGTTAGTTTACTTGAAGCAAGGTTCAAACATTTCTCGGCTGCTTCTAGATTTACCCACGTAAGAATACTTTTTTGCTTCTCAATATCTACCTGATAAACTTCACCTGAATAGTCATTGATTAAAAAGGCATGGAGCCTAATAAATCTTTTATTTAAGTTCATCTCCTCAAAAATCCCTAGACATATTACTTTTCGACATATAAGCCCCGCCTCTTCAAAAACTTCTCTAAATACAGCCTGAGGAGGGGTCTCATCTTCCTCAATTACTCCACCCGGAACTCTATTGTGACCATAGAATCCAGATCCCTTTTTTATCCTAGTTTCTATTAGACACTCACCGTGATTCACAACCAAAAAAATAACTCCCTCATTTTTCTCAGGAAAAATTATTCTTTCAGCCATAGCGCAAAATACTACATAAATTACCTATTTTCAAGGCTTCTCCAAAGGTACCATGAAGCTACTGTTCTATAAGGGGCCCAGTGTCTCTCTGCAAACTTAGCAGATTTTACTTTATCCCACTTCTTCCCTGTCACTTTTTCAAATCCTTTTTTAATTCCAAGATCCTCAACCGGAAAAATATCAGCCCTCCCAAGTTTAAACATCAAAAACATATCAGCGGTCCAAGGCCCTATCCCCTTAACTGCAATCAGTTCCTTTCTAACTTCGCTATCCAAAAGCTTGTCTAAAATTTTCACCTTCAATTCTCCTCTTTTTGTTTTTAAAGCCAAGTCCTTAATAGCTCGAACCTTACTCCAAGCCATTCCACAGTTCCTAATATCATCCTCTTTTAAATTTAATATTTTGTCCGGAGTCATTCTCCCCTTAATTTTTTCTTTTAATCTATTTTCAATAACGTCAGCAACATGCCCGGAGAGCTGTTGACCAATAATATCTCCCACAAGCCCCTGAAAATAATCAATATGAAGTTTTGGAGTAATCGTACAACTTCCCCACTCTTTAACTAAAGCTCCTAAGTATTTGTCTTTAAGAAGAAATGTCTCTGCGCTTTTCCACATATTGTTTATTCTTTATTTAAAATTGTCTGTCCCAAAGGAGATTTGGTAGATACAACTTTAAAACCGGAAATTAAAATAGGATTATCAACTAAAAACACAGTTTCACCTTTAAATTCCACACAAACATTATCTCCTTTTTCTTCAATCTCAGCCAAAAGGCTTGATATAGAATCTAATTTCTGTTTTGCCAAGTCCGCCGTTCCCTGGGAATGAAATCTATCACCAGATTGCGAAGGTGAAGCTGCAGCAGAAGCCGCAACTTCTTGAGCAGATTTCTTCGCATCATTATATATTTTGAGAGCTTTCTTGTGCTCTAAATTAACAGCAGCTAAAAAGTCTTTCATTTTTTATTCATCAGAAGATTTTATATGAAGACTTATTTATAATCCAATTAAATCCACTTGTGTTGCTATTGGATGTTAAAATAAACTGCAGGTGAAGCACGCTCCCTGAGCGCTTTTAAATAAGTTAGGTAGTATGAGAAATCAGAAACAACCAGCCTGCATTAAAATGGAATATCATTATCAACAGGAATTTCCTCCTCAATTACCTTCGTTTTAGGTTTGTAAATATATAGGCCATAAATTTTATCTCCAAATTGTTCCATGTTAAAAATATATTTACGATCAAATACAGATGTTGGAAAATCGGAGTGGTCATTAGTCAGTAGATACAATCCCCTATATTTCTTTAAATGGGCAGCAATAATTAAATCTGTAAGGGGTAATCCTTCCATTTTTTGTTTATATTCCTCGATCGTTGGAAGTATCAACTCATCAATCGAATAATCGAAGGGTAATACATTATCTACAATTTGATGGAAATAGGATTCTTTCTGTCTGACAACGTCTATTGTTTTAGATCTAACAAATTCATATTTGACAAAATTTAAAGAAACCATGGCAACACTTAAATTTTTTAACTCGTTTATAAACTCCGCATACACTTCTTTATTGGCATACGAATGTATGAAGAAGTTTGTATCCAATAAGATTGTAGAATTACGTAAATAATCGGGAAGTTGGTCCATACCTTTTTTCTTCTTTACGAATAGCCTCTTCTAAATTTGTCGCAGCTTCAACAAATTTCTTGACACTAAAGGACTTCAACTTTTTAGGTCTTAATTCTGAGGCTTCAAATCGTCTGATAATCATCTTCTTTCTAGTCATAGAAAAAGTATACCACACTAAAACAGATCAACTAACTTCACATATCAAAACTATTTTTTGAATAACTATTCATAGATGGAGTAAAATTCAAACACCCAAATTCCTTATTTATTCCAACCTTAAGATGGGGATACATCAAGTTATAATACTACAAAGATTGAAGCTTAGTAATCCATTCCGCCCATTCCACCAGGCATTTGAGGCATGTCTTTCTTAGGTTCTGGAATCTCAGTTACTAATCCCTCAGTAGTAATTACCATCATAGCTACACTTGCAGCATTCTGAAGCGCACTTCTTGTTACTTTTACGGGATCAATTATTCCCATTTTGGTCATTGATCCAAATTCAGAAGTCAGTGCATTGTATCCAAAGTCCGATTCTTTTGAAGCCATTACTTTTTTAAGTACCTCATCTTCATCATCTCCCGCATTTTTAGCTAACCATTTAATGGGTTCTGAAAGGGCCTCATATACAATGTCTACCCCAACTTGCTCCTCCCCCTTCTCAACTTTTACTTTTCTCGCAGCTTCACGAGCGCGAAGTAGCGCGGTTTCCCCTCCTGGAACTATTCCTTCTTCAATTGCAGCCTTTGTAGCCCCCACAGCATCCTTTACTCTTTCTTTCTTTTCATTAAGTTCAATTTCAGTTGCTGCCCCGACATTAATAACAGCAACCCCTCCTGCAAGTTTAGCAAGTCTCTCCTGAATCTTTTCGCGATCAAAATCAGAATCTGTTTCTATTATTTGCTTTTTAAGTGATTCAACCCGATCACCAATTGCAGATTTACTGCCCCGTCCTCCAATTATCCTGGCATTATCCTTATCTGCCCATATTTTGTCAGCTTGTCCCAAATCAGTAACCTCTATTGACTCGAAAGTCCTGCCTGTATCTTCTGAAATAACAGTTCCTCCCGTTAAAATCGCAATGTCTTCAAGTAGTTCTTTTCTCCTGTCTCCAAATCCCGGAGCTTTAATCGCAAGAACATTAAATGTTCCCCTAAGTTTATTGACTACTAGAGTAGCCAAAGCCTCTCCTTCAATCTCATCGGCAATAAGTACTAAATTCTTTGAAACTTTTACAAACTTTTCAAGGAATGGCAAAAGATCTTGAATTGAAGAAATTTTCTTGTCAGTTAGAAGTACATAAGCATCTTCAATTTCGGCTTCCATCTTGTCTGCATTTGTAACCATATAAGCTGACGCATACCCCCTATCAAATTCCATTCCATCTTTATATTCAATATCAATTGTAAGTCCCTTCCCTTCCTCAACAGTAACTACTCCATCTCGTCCCACTTTATCCAAGGCTTCCGCAATCTTGGCTCCAATTTCAGTATCCCCCGCAGAAATAGTGGCAACCTGTGTAATCTCATCTCCCTTAACAGGTTTTGCCATTTTCTTAAGTTCAGCCACAACCGCCTCAACAGCCTTTTCCATTCCACGCTTCACGATCATTGGATTGGCACCCCCATCAACTTTCTTCATTCCTTTTTGCGTCATAATTTGTGCAAGAAGAGTTGAAGTTGTGG
The DNA here is from genome assembly GCA_964612965.1 of uncultured Gammaproteobacteria bacterium. GTDB lineage: Bacteria > Patescibacteriota > Microgenomatia > UBA8517 > UBA8517 > CAZTGB01. The sequence goes on from CAZTGB010000001.1 coordinate 25,887, forward strand.
TTCCATCACCTGCATTGTCATTAGTTTTGGAAGCAGCTTCTTTAACAAGTTGTGCCCCCATATTCTCAAATGGATCTGGTAAATCAATTTCTTTGGCAACTGATACTCCATCATGAACAATGTTTGGAGCTCCCCATTTTTTATCTAGAGCAATATTACGTCCCTTAGGTCCCAATGTGGTTACAACTGCACGGGCAACAATATCAATACCCTTAAGTAAGGCCTCCCGTGCGTCTTTACCGAATTTTAATTGTTTTGACATGTTTTGTCCTAGTCTAACTTTGTTTATTTAGTCTCAACTGCCAAAATATCTTCAAATTTAACAAAAAGATATTCTATTCCATCAATCTTTACCTCATTACCTCCCCACTTTTTGTATAAAACAATCTCATTTAATTTTGCAGGTGAAGTTATCTCATGATTATCTGAAAAAATACTTCCTCCAAATGCAATTACTTTCCCTTTCTGAGGTTTTTCCCCTGCATTGTCTGGAAGGTATATTCCTGAAGCAGTTTTAGTTTCTTTCTCAATTGGCTGAATCAAAAGATAGCCATTTGTAGGTTTTAAATTAAGTTTTGCCATGAATTAAGCGAAAAATAAATGCTAATTTCTTAGCATTCAAACTAACTGAGTGCCATTTTAGGCAGAGGAAGTTTATTTGTCAAGAGGAAAGTTTATTTAAAACAAATTTTCCCCAATCCTGAGGATGAAATAGTGCACGAGTCTTTGTAACAACTTCACTTGAAATCTTCTTCTTCATATATAAATACTGAATCTTAAACGCCAAATTATTAAATAACGAAAACATACTTGTTTTAAGTCTTTCTTGTCCTGTCTTCTTTATCCTCACAGCATTCGGCCAGTAGTTTAATATCCATTTATTCTTTTCTAAAAACTTCTCATAAGTTTTATCTTTATTCTTAAGTGGTATTATCTGTGCAATCTCATGAGCCGTATAAATGTTGCGATCTTTATTCCTCCAAACCAAATCACCCTCATCCATCCACATGTTTAGACAGATTTTGTCTTTTTGGTCAGGATCATTAAATTTTCTTGTTTTTACACTTAACAGTTTTAGTGTTAAAAGAATAAGTCCTCTTGTTATCCAAAGTGTTTCACTCTTAGTAATCACAAATAAATCAATATCTCCATCTTCTGTTGAGTTCATCATGGCAAGGGATCCAGTTACACCAACCATTTTTACAGTTGGAAAAAAAGAAATTATTTTTGAAGCACGCTTCGCAATAATCATCTTTTTCTCTGAAATTCTA
>CAZTGB010000001.1:27167-48700 GCA_964612965.1 uncultured Gammaproteobacteria bacterium
GGAGTCGTTTATAAATAAGTCCCTCTCGTCCTTCCAAAAAATAAAATCCTTTTTTATTTAGAATCTTTTTACCCATTAAGTTATCCGTCCCACACTTCCATTTAATCAGTTCCGCCAAATTCAAAGGATAATCAAAAATATCATGGTAAAAAACCGAAGACTTCTCTTCTTTAGTTATCTCCTCGGTCGTATCCGTTCTAGTAGAAGTTGATGTGTAGAGATTAAGCATAAAAATACTCTACTTTAGTCTGTATTGAGAAAGAACCTGCGACACTCCACTGGCAGCAGTCTCTAAAGCCTTGTCCGCCTCCTTTCCTGACACAACTGCAGTAACAGCGTCCTCAAAATATTTAGACAGAAGTGAATTAATTCCAGTTGGACCATCAAATGTACGGCTTGCCAAATACCAACTCTGGGCTCCTGAAGCCTGATTTATAAGAGGTGCAAGTATCGAATGTGTGCTTAGTAAATTTGCCATATCAACTCTTGGATAAGGCTCGCCAAAACTTCTGACTTTTGATTGATTCTGATACAACTTTTGAAGGGATTCTTTAGTTGAAAGGAATTTTAAAAAATCCCAAGCTATAGTTTTTTTAGTCGATCTTGCCCAAACTCCCTCAGCCCAATAGGTTGCATATGTAACATCCGCTTCGTTTGGACTATTTTTAGGCAATTGTGGAACTGGGAATGTCTTAAACTTTAATTTTGGATTCTGCACTCCAATTTCAAACGATCTCCAAGAAGGTCCAATATACATAGCAAGCTTACCTGCTGCAAAAGCTTGAGTTGAAGATGGAAGTGACTCATCCCAAACTCCATCAACTGTCGAAAATATTGCAAAGAATTTAATTGCGTCTTCAGCATTTTTCCCAGTCGGTTTTGTTAAATCCACTCCATTTTGAAGCATCATAAGAGCTAAGATTTCCTGCCACTGATCAACGTTCTCAACGCGCCCCAGAGCCACTCCCGACTGAGTTATTACATTTTGATCATCCTTAACCGTTAAATCTTTTGCCAAAACTCTAAGTTCATCCCAGGTCGTGGGTGGAGTTTTACCCGCAGAATTAAAAATATCTTCATTAATGTAAAGCATTAAAGCATCATACTCGAGCGGAATTCCCACTATTCCGCTACCACCCGTTAAATCTGCCGAAGCAATTGGATAAAAAGTTTTTGAGAAGTCAGAAGCAGTCATAACCGATGAGGGAAGCGTATCAAGATCCTTTGCAAACATAGGAACCCAAGAGTTATGAAATCTAAAGATATCAGGCCCCTGACCTTTAGCAAGTGAATTAACAAGGCGCTCTCTATAATCCCTTTGAGATTGTTTAATGTAATTTATCTTTACATTAGGGTGAGCCGCTTCATATTCAGAAATAAGTGGGGCCACTAAATTTTCATCTTCCCAAAGCCCCCACCAAGTAATCTCACCACCACTTTCAGTTTTTGGTTTAAAAACACCAAACAAGACAAGAGTAATCATTAACACTAAAATTCCAATACCTACCCAAAGAAGTACTGTCTTAGACAAAAATGTTTTTGGAAAGGATTTTTTAGGAGGTGGCGGAATAACTGGATTCATAGGTTCCTGAAGTGGAGCAACAGAAGTATTCATTTGCGACTCTTGAGCTGGCGGAATGTTTTGATTTTGGGTAGGTTCCATGCTGTTTAAATGTTATCATATGCAAAGCAGATGAAAAAGCTCCTATATCCTATCACCCTAAATAAATATTTTTTAATAAGCTCAGTTTTTATAAGCCTTTTTTTACTAGGTCTCTTAAGCTATAACTTTATTTTTATAAACAAGATTTTTCCAAATATCTACATTGCCGGAATTAACGTTTCAAATCTTAAAAAAAATGAGGTGTCTAACCTTCTTTCAGAGAAAATAAAAGTTCCAGAAACTGTAAAATTAGTTTCCTTATCTGAAACTTTCGATTTAAATGTTAAAGATATTGATTTAACTTACGACTTCCAAAAGTCAGCCGTACGAGCTTTTGATTTAACCAGAAGCGGAAACATATTGTCAGATTTTTGTGTCAGACTTACCCTACCCTTTAAAAAAAGAGAAATAGGACTTTCAACAAAACTAAATGAAGAGAATCTAAATAAATTTATATCGTCAATCTCAGATCAAATTTCAGTTGATCCTATTTATCCATCCGCTTCATTTGAAAATAAAAAGCTAATAATAAATAAGGGCCAAAAGGGTACTACGCTAGACATCAAACTCCTTAGGGCAAGGATTGGAAGCGCATTATCTCTTGCAGATTCTGCCAATATACAAATCCCCACCCAAGAAGTCGACCCAACATTAAATCAAAAGGAAGAAGAAATATTTGCTTTACTTGCAAATAAATATCAAGGTAAAAGCATTGAAGCCAAATTAGAATTTAATAGTTTTAAATTTTCAGACAATCAAATTCTTTCTTTTCTTAACCCTAAAGGTGGATTTAATGAGGAAAATATAAAAGAAGAAATATTTAAAATTGCCCAGAAGGAAAATAGGGATCCTCAAGAACCCAAATTTAATTTCGTGTCCGACGGACAAAGTATAAACGGAAAAGTATCTGAATTTCAACCTGCAAAAGATGGAATTACAGTTGATAGTGATAAATTCCTATTGACCTTTAAGGAAAATTTAAAAATCCTTGAAAACTTTAATGATAAAATCATCACATTTGATATTCCGACAACTAAAAAGTCTCCAAGAATAACAACCGATAAAGTAAATAACTTAGGAATCAAGGAGTTAATAGGCAGGGGAACATCAACCTATTTCCACTCCATACCAGGAAGGGTTCATAACGTATCCCTTGCCGCAACTAGAATTAATGGAATTCTAGTATCCCCGGGTGAAACATTTTCATTTAACAAAGCGCTTGGTGATGTTTCAAAATTTACAGGCTACAAAGAAGCGTATGTTATCCAAAATGGCAGAACCGTCCTAGGAGATGGTGGGGGGGTTTGCCAAGTTTCAACAACCTTATTTAGATCGGTTCTTAATGCCGGACTCCCCATCGAAGAAAGAAGAGCCCATGCGTATAGAGTAGGTTACTATGAGCAAGATTCACCACCCGGAATCGATGCTACTGTTTTTGATCCATCTCCCGATTTTAAGTTCAGAAACGATACCCCAGCTCACATTTTAATTACAGCCAAAGCAGATCCCAAAAAATACACTTTAGTTTTTGAGTTATATGGAACAAGTGACGGAAGAGTATCAACCATTACAAAACCAGTTGTAACTGGGGTTACCCCTCCCCCTCCAGATCTTTATCAAGATGACCCAACTCTCCCAGTAGGCACTCTTAAACAAGTAGATTACAAAGCCTGGGGAGCCAAAGTATCATTTAACTATTCTGTAACAAAAGAGGGTGAAGAAATTTATAAAAAAACCTTCATAAGTAACTATCGCCCTTGGCAATCGGTATACTTAAAAGGTACAATGCCTACTCAATAATGGATATAAATAATCTACTCAATATTATTTCCTACCTTTTTGAAACATATGGTTACTCAATAATTTTTTTGAGTAGCCTAATCGAAATTACACCTCTAGGATGGGCCATGCCAGGTGGTGTAATTCTTGCAATTGGAGGATATCTTTCAAACGGTAGCGAAACTCTACCTTTAATAGGAGTTATTCTGGCGGGGACAATCGGGTCATGGATTGCATTTTTACTTGCTTACCTTCTGGGAGACAAAACCGGCATGTGGCTTGTAAATAAACTTCATCAACAAAAAAATGCCGAGTTTGCAAAAAGACTTCTTAAAAAGAATGGTGGAGTGATTCTTACAACTTCCATGATGGCTAACTTAACCAGGTTTTGGATTTCATATATTTCAGGTGTTGAAAAATATAACTTTCTAAAGTTTAACCTATATGCATTCATAGCTTCTTTAAGCTGGGTTTCTATCATGTCAATCCTAGGCTATCTTGCAGGATTTGAAAGAGAAAACCTAAAGAAGGTTGTTAGTGGAATCGGATTTCTTGCTTGGGGGTTTCTTCTTCTGGCAATTTTTGTAATTTATAGATCAATAAAACATGAATATAAACACTTCAAGGAGGACGTTCCGCATGATGAAACTGGTAAATAATTTTAGCAACAACAGAGAAATAATCGGAACTCTTAAAAAAGGAGGCTTAGTAATTTTCCCATGCGAAACTGTATATGGGGTTGCAGTCGACAGTCTAAACGAAAAAGCTGTAAAAAAACTTAACAAATACAAAAAACGCCCCTTCGGTAAACCCTATGCCATTATGGTTTCTGATCAAAAAATGGCAGAGGAATATGTTGACTTAAATGAAACTGCAAAAACTCTCTATAAAGAGTTCCTCCCAGGGCCCCTCACAATTGTTTCAAAAGGTAAAGGTAAAGTAGCTCCAGGAATTGAATCAGAAATTGGAACCTTAGGAGTACGAATTTCAGACTACAAAGATTTACTAAACCTCATTAAAGAATTTGGACACCCCATTGTAGCCACTAGCGCCAACGCAAGTTATCAAAAAAGACCGTACAAAATAGATGATATTATGGAAAATATTTCAGGAAAACAAAAAGAATTAATTGATCTTGTAATTGATGTTGGAGAGCTTCCCAAAAACGAGCCTTCAACTGTAATTGATACCACTCTCGATGAGCCAACTGTATTAAGGCAAGGAGAAATCAAATTCAAAGACGAAAACAAGGTACTATCTCGTTCGGAAGAAAACACTCAAAATATAGGAAAAGAACTTTGGCAGAAATATGAAAAATTCAAAGGAACAAGACCAATCATCTTCGCCCTGGAAGGCGAAATGGGAACAGGTAAAACTCAATTCACTAAAGGCTTAGCAAAAGCCATTGGGATCAAAGAAAAAATTACGTCCCCAACTTACAACATGCTCCTGGAATATGAGGATAAATTAACACATATTGATGCTTGGAGATTACAAAACGAAGAAGATCTAAATTCCTTAGGTTTTTTAAAACTTGTTGAAAATAAAAATATGGTTATTTCTATTGAGTGGGCAGATAGAGTTGTCGAAACCATTAAAAAATACAGAGACCAAACAGTTATTCTTTGGGTGAAAATTGAATATGGGAAAGGGGAGAATGAAAGACTGATTAGTTGGGGAACGATATAGGTAAAGGTGATTAAAACACTATGAAAATACTTTCAATAGACACAAGTTGTGATGAAACTGCTGCAGCCGTAACCGAAGACTTAAGTATTTTATCCAATACAATTTGGTCTCAAGCCTCACTTCATTCTGAGTTTGGTGGAGTCGTTCCATCTCTTGCTCAATGGGAACACGAAAAAAGAATAGATTGGGTGATTGAAAAAGCTCTTAGAACTTCTGGCTCTAAAATTGAAAGCATTGATGCTATTGCAGTTACAATTGGACCAGGTCTTTCAATAGCTCTTGCAGTAGGGGTTGATAGAGCAAACAAATTAGCAATAAAACACAATAAACATTTAATCGCCGTTAATCATTTAGAGGGGCATATTCTAAGTACTCTTATTAAAACTGATCTAGAAGAAATTAAGTTTCCTGCATTAGCACTTGTCATCTCGGGTAAAAACACGCTTTTACTTAAAGTGAATGAAATAGGAAACTACACTACTTTAGCAGATACTGTCGATGATGCTTTAGGTGAAGCTCTGGATAAAGCTGCACGCATGTTGGGGCTTGGATACCCTGGTGGCGCAATTCTCGAGAAACTCGCACGTGAGGGAGATTTAAAAAAATATTCACTTCCTACTCCCATGGCAGGTCAAGAAGAAAGAAAAATATTTAGCTATTCTGGACTTAAAAGTGCAATGTACAGACTGACTGAAAAAGAAAAGCCTTTGACTAAAGAAAAAATCGAAAATCTTGCTATTTCATTCCAAGATTCAGCTTTTAAGCATTTAACAAAGATGATTAAATACACGATCCAAAATTTAGACTTTAAACCAAAAGATTTTCTTATAGGCGGAGGAGTCGCTGCCAACATTGAAGTAAGATTCAGATTAAGAAAATTGGCCAAAGAGTTTGGAATTAAGGTTCACTTTCCTTATTCAAAAAAACTATATGGAGATAACGCCGCAATGATAGGAATTGCAGCCTATTTCAAAGCTCAGAGAAAAGAATTTACTGACCCTGATGAAATAAGAAGAGATCCAAAATTCAAGTTGTGATATAATTCTTTCAAAGCGTTTGAGTTTGGTTAGTCCCCAAACAAGGCTTGGTGCTGAATAGAAACTTAAGCACTAAATTAATGAGTATAAATGAGGGTGGTACCGCGAGAATCTTCAAACTCGCCCTTCAGTCTTTTGAAGGATATATAATAAATAAATATGGATCCACAATACGATCATTCGAAATATGAAGGTGATATTTATAAGCAAAGCTTGCAAACTTCTGAGCCAATGGAAAAAGTATATGAACACAACAAGTATGAATCAGAAGTTTATAAACTCTGGGAAGATTCCGGAGCATTTACTCCTCAAGTTAAAAAGGACAAAAAACCTTTTACCATCATCATGCCTCCTCCAAATGCTAACGACCCTCTTCATATTGGTCATGCAAGGTTTGTGGCTATTGAAGATGTCCTAATTAGATATCACAGGATGAAGGGGGAAGAAACTCTTTGGCTACCTGGAAGTGATCATGCCGGAATCGAAACCCAATATGTTTTTGAAAAGAAACTAAAAGAACAAGGAAAAAGCAGGTTCGACTTCGACAGAGATACCCTTTATAAAATGATCTGGAACTACGTTCAAGATAATACTGGTCTAATGGAAATTCAGTTAAAAAAACTCGGAGCCTCATGCGACTGGACAAGAAATAAGTTTACCCTCGATCCTGAAATAGTTAAGATCGTATACAAAACATTTAAAAAACTTCATGAGGACAACTTAATCTATCGGGGAGAAAGAATTGTTAACTATTGTCCAAGATGCGGAACTGCTTATTCACAACTTGAAGTAGATTATGTTGAACGCGATGATAATCTTTATTATCTAGATTACGGTAGCTTAACAATAGCTACGACCCGGCCAGAAACCATATTTGCAGATGTTGCTATTGCAGTTAATCCAGGAGACATTAGGTTTAAAAATTTAATAGGCAAAACCGCAAAAATACCTCTTCCGGTGAGTGGTAGCGAGACGATGGGCTTCGTTTACCGCGAAGTTCCGGTAATTAGTGATAATCATGTAGATGTCAGTTTTGGAACCGGAGCACTTAAGGTTACACCTGCGCATGATGCAGTCGACTTTGAGATCGGCCAGTCTCATAAGTTACCACTTATCGCAGTCATTGATGAAAAAGGAAGAATGACAGGCACACCTGAGAAGTATATTGGCATGAAAGCTGAAGTTGCACGCGAAGAGGTGGTAAAAGATTTGGAAGAAAAAGGACTCCTTAAAAAGACTGAAAAAATACACCACACAATAGGAACTTGTTACCGTGATCATGGAACCCTAGAACCCATGGTTTCTAAGCAGTGGTTCATTAAAGTTGAACCCCTGACCAAAAAAGCCCTAGAAGCTATCAAAAACAAAAAAGTAGTGTTTGCAAGTAAAAAATACGAGAAAATAGCTATCCATTGGCTTAAAAACTTAAGAGACTGGAATATAAGCCGTCAAATTGTTTGGGGAATAAGAATTCCAGCATATAGGTGTGGGGGGTGCCTAGAGTGGACAATTACAGAAGGAGAAACTCCTACTAAATGCCCAAGTTGCAAACATACAAAACTTACCCAAGATCCTGATACCTTTGATACCTGGTTTTCCTCGGGCCAGTGGCCATTTGCAACATTAAAAACAACAAAGAAGGATGATTTTGAATATTTCTATCCCACAAGTGTAATGGAAACAGCGTATGACATTCTCCCCTTCTGGGTAATAAGAATGATAATGCTTGGAATCTATGGAGCAGAAGATATTCCATTCAGACAAGTTCTAATTCACGGTCTAGTCCGAGACAAAAACGGGGTAAAGATAAGTAAAAGCAAAGGTAATGTAATTAACCCAATTGAAATGGCAGAAAAATATGGAGCAGATGCACTACGAATGGGGCTTCTCTGGGGAGCGCTTATTGAAAACGACGTGGCACTCTCAGAAGAAAATATCAATGCTCAAAGAAAATTCTCAAATAAAATCTGGAATGCATCGAGGTTTGTTCTTGAACATTTGGAGGATAGTAACAAAAAAGGAGAAAGCGACTCCGAGCTTAAGAAGGAACTAAAAGAGATAATTAAAACAACAACTAAATATCTAGAAAAAATGCAGTTAAGCCAGGCGGTTGAAGTTCTATATGCATGGTTCTGGAATGAGTACGCAAATAAGTATATTGAGTTAGCAAAGGAAGGAAAAATAAGTAAAAATGTAATGCTTGAAGCTCTTGAAATAAATCTTAAACTTCTTCATCCTTTCATACCTTTTGTAACCGAGAAGATATGGGAATTAATTGGAAAGAAAAGCCTTCTAATTACTTCAAGTTGGCCAAAAATCTAATATGTAGGAGCCGTTGTCGGCGAAGCTTTCGGAGAAATCTTTGGGCTAGAGGGAGCAGTAGAATTTGATGTGGCAGAAGCAGTTGCTGTAGTAAGTGAAACTTCGGATGGGGTAATCATTGGAGTAGATTTTAAAGTTGGTGTTTCTTCTGGAGTTGGAGTTTCAACCGACACACTTCTCAGGAAACTATCTTTATTCAAATAAAGTACTAAAGCCAAAACTGAAAGTATTAAAAATGCAATTGCTATCCCCAAAGGGGATTTATTCTTCTTTGGAACTTCATGCATTGATGTTTGAACTTCAGGACTTGAGGTAGTTGACTGAATTTGAGAGGTAGTTGCTTGAGCTTCTCGTGTCAGATCTTGTAAATCCTGCTCAAGTTTCTGAAGATTTGGATTTTCAGTTTGAGGTTGCGAATTATCAGGATTCATACTAAATTTAGTGTACAACATGTCTGCCCAAAAGTTAAATAGAAGTCATTTTAAGCTAATACTTTATGTTGGTGTTATTTTTTTGCTAGTTCTTGCAGCCTCAAATATAAATAGCTATTTAGAGCCTCAGAAAGTTTTGGGAGCTGAAATTGAAGTTAAGGATAATGACATTGATTTCTGGGAAGCTTTTCTCACTAAAAATCCCGACTATATACCAGGTTGGATTGAACTTGGAGATTTTGAGAAAATTAAGCAGATTGACCCGAATTATTTTCTTCAGCCTTAGGTGTTTCTGATCCTTCTGTTGGTGTTTGTCCCTCAGTTGTGGTAGTTCCCTCCGCTGGAACTTCCCCTTCTGCAGGAGTTGGAACTTCAATAACTTCTTCTTTTTGAGGCGGTTCAACCTTAACAATGATAGCTTCCGCATCTGTTTTAATATCAACTTTAGATCTATCTATTTTTAGATCTGAAACTTTAATAGCTTGGTCTACCTCAATTAACTCACTCTTATCTATTTCAAACTTTTCAGGAAGATCGGTTGGTAAAGCCTCAACTTCGATTTCATTTAGTTGTTGAACAACGGTTCCCAATGCTTGCTTCTCTGCTGGTGACTCTCCAATAATTTCAACTGGTACATTAGCCGTTACTTTCTCCTTAAGATCTACCTGAAGAAAGTCAACGTGAAGTGGTTCATCTGTAATAGGGTGAACCTGAATATTGTGAACAAGAACTGGACGACTCTCGCTTCCCACTTTAAGGTCAACTAATCCGGTCTCCCCAACTTCTTTGTATAACTCCTGAAATTCTTTGATAGAAACCTGAACTGAAGCTGATTTGATTTTCTTTCCAAAAATATTTGCAGGAAGAACTCCTTGTTTTCTTAAACCTTTTACTTTACGGCCTGATACTTTTCGCTCTTCTGTTTTTAGTGTGTGTTTGTCCATTATTTGTCCTTTGGCCATGAAACTTTAGTTAGAAAGTCCTGACTCAAGTTCGTATTATAGCTATAAGTCTTGTTAGGCGCAAGGATAGAAACATTAAGCGGGTCGCGCTCCCCCGTCCCCGCCTGCTTTCTAAAGTATATTCCATAGCTCTCAAATTTATCTCTAGGGGTACTCCATGAGATTGTTATATCCTTGGTTTCACCTCCCAAAACTTCTTCTAAAAATCCTATCTCTTTCCTTCCTTTCGCCTCCGTTATTTCATAATTACCCTTAACTATTGCGTCTTGCGGAACAAGCAATCGAATATATGTTTTGTAGCGACCTGAAGGACCTAAGTCTGGATTTGCTGAATTTCTCAATCTAAGCGTTAATTCTCGTCTTACCTCATTAGGAGTAATTTGTACTTTTAAGGAATGTTCTCTTTCTATAAAGTAATTGGCTTTATTAACTCCTACATTTGCCTCAACTACGCTAATAAAATCCGGGTAACAAGTATCCCCACAGGTGGGAGTTTTTACTTCCCCGCTCCATCCCAGTGTTGATGCTGAATCTTGAACATCTTGATCGTGTAAGAATATCTGAATATGTCTTTCCTCAAGATCCTTATAAAACTCTTTCAAAACTAAAGCTTTCTTACCCGATGACAAATTTGAAACTTCAGTAACTAAATTTCTAGAAAGGGCTGTAAGAAAACTTGCTTTTTTATGTGTTCCTGAAAAAACATTTTCGTGAACCTCTTCTTGCGTCTTTTCATATAAATTATCGCTTGTTACATCTATATCGTAATCCGCTAAGTAAATAGGGCCTGTGTGGGCAACCATACTTTTAACAGGTTCTAAATCAAGTGAAATTACACCGTCAACTTTTTTGTCTATTTCTTTGTCTAAAAACCATTCGGCACGTCGTGCTGAAGTTGGAAAGTCCGGATCCCAGTTAGAATCTCTCAAAAACCAATTAGCCTCTCCTAAGTAATCTCTAATAGGACTTGGGGGTTCTATGTGCCCTTTTAGTTGTCCATCTGCTGAGTAAACATCTGAAAGTGTAAAGTCGCTCATTCTCCCTCCTTCAAAAGTTAAAAGTCCAAAAGAACCGATAAACCCTCCAGTCGGCCTTAGCTCCATATTGTTTTGGAAAAGGACTAAGTATGTCTTTCTCTCGTCCTTTCCCAAGATAGAAGGTAGCCCACTAACCATTCTCCCTCCTTCAAAAGTTAATCGTTTAATTTTTTCAAAGTCTACTTTTTTAAGTAATTCGTTTGCTAACAATGTGTTTTTATTTTCTAGTCCGTTAGTTTCAATTTGAATTTCTGATACTCCTTTATATATCGAGTCAAGTTGAGTTTTAATTTCACGAACTGGTAACTCTGGATCATATATTTCATTGCCCAATGCGCGATCAAAAAGGTATCTAGCATTATCAACAATGTAAATCGCAGAAAGACCCATTCCTGATAGTTTTTCTGTTAAGGTTAGCGCAAAAAAACTTTCCCTATAAATAGCTCCCACTAATGGTGTTTGTTTTAATACTCTGCTTTCAGTACGACCAACTATTGAAGGGGTTTTTGAAAGAAGTAAAAGGTTTCTTGACATGTCACTGTTGCCTTTTAAGTAACTTTTGGATGAGAAATAAAATAGACTCCCCACAATCATTAAACATAGATAAGGAAACATAAGAATTGGGGTTAATACAAGTAAAACTACTTTTAACCTTTTAAGATATGGGTTGGGGGCTCTATTTACTGGATCTGTTTTATCTCTTTGTTCTTTTTTCTCAACTTTCCTTTCTACAATCTTTTGAGTTTTTACACCAAATTTTGAAATCCAAAGGAAAGTTTCTCGAAACCCGTAGACAAAATTCGTAGATATAAATTTTTTCTCATAACCCCTTGGAATGTTTCTTACAGATAAGTTGCTATCATATGTAGCCGTTAGGTCAGGAATTGCTTTTTTAATTTCGTTCCAAAGAGTCGGCCCCGAAACTTGAGTCCCTAGAAGAAAAATTTCGCGTCCATATGGTCCAAAGGAAAAAATCCATTTTGACAAGTTCTTGGCCAAATCAGGAACAAAAATTGGATAGAAAACCTCACCTACCCCTAAAGTTATATTTCTATTTTGAATAGCTTCACTTAATATTTCATTTATTCGAGAAGTGCCACTTAAGTCGATTCGAGAACCAATAAGGTCTCCAACATAAACAACGGCTAAATTATTGTTAATTGCAAGAGATGAGGAGTCAGTCAAGCTAAATTCTTCAGACAAAAAGATTGAAAGAGTCTTAACATTTTTAAATGTTGAATTAAGGTAGATACTATTAAAATGAGTAAATGGATTCTCTTTGTTTTTTCTTTTGTTAATGAATACTGCATACCCAACTTGAGGAAAACTCCCAAAATCTTCTTCATCAAAAAAACCAAGATTAGAATTTTTCGGTATGTGGGAAGTCCCATCCAACCAGGCTTTTTTATTTGTTGAAAAAACTGCAACCCTTGTTAATTTTGAAAGTAAATTTTCAACTAAGGATATTGCAAGAAAATTAGAATCTGAAAAAAGAGCTATTAAAGGTTTCTCCATTCACATGCTCCCCCCTTTCCCCGCAAATAAAAAATTTTTTTGGTAGATAAATTTTTTCGGGCCGTCTTGGGCGATATTTTCGCATATGAAATTTTCATGGCAATTTGAATTGAATTTTTCTATCTTTAGAATACCACAAAGAAGAAGTTCCTACCTGCGAAAATTATTATCCAACTCTTCGTTAACAAGTCCGTCAGATATTTTATTTTTGTTTCTCAATACATGAACAAAAGAAATCTTAAGCGGGATTCTTGATAATAAATTCTTCACTTGTTTATACAACATTTGAAGAGTTGCCTCCTTAACCTTGTAAAATCCGTTAATTTGCTTAACTACAAGTTCTGAATCTAAATAAAAAACAGTTTTGTCTTGCTCCATAAAAATTCCCTTGTTCTCTACCACCCAATTAAGAGCAAGGATTACTCCCTGATACTCAGCAAAGTTATTAGTAGTTTCCCCTAAGTACCTGGATTCCTTATAAAGAATCTCGTCTCCCTTTTGGACAACAAAGGCACAAGAAGCAGGCCCTGGGTTACCTCTTGCTCCTCCATCAGAAAATATTGATATTTGATTTCCCATGATATTCTAGCAAGCTTTGCTTTTGCCAGAGGCTTAAGCTCGCTTATTCTTTGATTCTAACTTTTTTTTGTTATTAAGGACAGCTCCAAACAATATAGACAACAAGAAGAAATTCTGTTGGAGAGTTAGAAAGTAATGATCAAAAACACTGATTATTAAAACTGGTAAAACAAACAAGGAAAACCTTCCTGAATAGATTCTATAAATCAAAATTAATAATAAAAGTAAACCCACCAACCCCGCTTCAACCGTTACTAATAAAAATATATTGTGTACGGGCTGAAGATTTATATTCAAAATAGTAAATGTATTCAATCCTGTTCCAAAAAAGGGATTTTTAATAATTAACTCTTTAGCCAAGGTCGCTTGTTCCAATCTCTCTGCGATTTCTTGCGGGTAAGTATTTTTAATTGGAATAAAGGGAAGGATAAAACTAAAAACAACTAAGCAAACAGCTAATGATTTAAACAGTCTTTTTAACAGATCTTTATTGGTTTTAGAAATTATATAAAAAACTAAAGTCAAAAGAGCAGCTAAAAATGCAGAAAGAGAAAATGTAAGAACAAAGCAAAGTGAGGACAAAACCAAAGCTGTATTTATCAAAACACTTTTCTTGTTTAGTGAAAGAAGGTAAATAATTCCAATTAACAAAAAACCCGCCAAAGAGTTCGGATGAGAAAAACTAGAATAAGCACGTAAATATTCTTGTCCAAATAAAGTTTGTAAAGCTGCTCCTGGGGTATTTAAATTAAACACCCTCTCTCCTATTAGGTAAAATATTCCACCCAATGTCGACTCACTATTAAACTGTAAAATCCCAAGAGATGATATTAGGATTAAACTTAAGGATACAACTACAGAGAATGTCTCATTCTTAATTAATTTAAAATTATCGTAAATATATTTCGCAAAGAAAATAAATTCAAAAACTTTTAACCATCTCCAGAGACTGGCCCAAGGAGAGATTGAAATAAATATATTAATAAAAGCTATGGCCAGTATTCCAAATATGTAAACTGTTTTAACTTTCGTGCAATTAATGGCAATTAGGATTATTAAAAGTAAGTCAGTCAAATAAACAGTTGGCGCCAAATAATCAACTCTCACACCAAACACAAATGCATATGATGGCCAGAAATGATACGCAAGCTGACTTGGAAGTAAAAAGATAAGAAAATAAAAAAGAATTTTTTCAAACTTGCCTAAATTCATTAAGAATGATATTACTTTACAACTGGAGTAACCACAAGATACCTATCAATCCCCTCCCCTACACTCTCGGTTTTAATTTCCTTATCCTCACTCAAGAACAAATGAATTATTCTTCTTTGGCCTGGTTTCAAATTATAAAGAGACTGAGGCTCCCCCGTTTCCTTTGCACGTTGTGCAGTTGAGTCTGCTAGGTTTCTCAAATAGTCTTCCTCCTTTTCTCTATAATTCCCAACATTGACTAATACTCGCATCCATTCTCCTGTTTTTTGTTTAAGCATAATTCCAAGAACGGTTTGAATACTTGAAAGGGTCTCGCCTTTTCTTCCAATAAGAAGCCCCGTCTCATCACTTGCTTCAACGTTAACTGTGAATGCTTCATTCTCGCCATCCCAAGAAACCTCCAAGTTGGCTTTAGTCCCCATAAGAGAAAATAGCTCTTTGGCTATTTCTTCTAGTTCTTTTTGATTATCTTTTGCTTTTGTCATTATTATGCCTTTACTTCTTCTGCGATTTAGGATTTTACCAAACCTAAGTGTTTACGCCAAGTGGCGAAACTTATTCATAAAAGGGGTCAATCCTCCCCACCCCGAAGACATTACCTGTTGAACAACGTTTACCACTGAGAATATTAACCAATAAAGGGCAAGTCCTGATGGAAAGCTCATTCCAAAAAATATAGTCATTAGTGGCATTGTATAAGTCATCGACTGAGTCATGGCTACCTGCATGTCATCCTCCTTGGTTTTTGTTTTGTCGGCCAATTTCTTTTCTTCTCTAATGTATGGAGCCGTAATCTTAACCGACAAAAACTGAGCAACTGCAGCCAAAACTAAGAAAAGACCAGGAAGAGGAAATGGAATACCTGAAATGTTAAATTTGTCAGGTTTAGAAACATCAAAATATAAAAATTTTGTGTTCAAAATATGATTTTGTTCAAGCTTAAGCGGAGAGTAAAGTAGATTATTAATTTTACTAACAGCTTCGCCATTTGAGGATAGGCTTGTCGTAAACACATTAAATAACGCAATCAAAATGATTATCTGGAGAATATAAGGAAGGCATCCGGCAGCTGGGTTAATTCCTTTTTGTTTATAGAGTTCGGCCTGAGCCTTAGAAAATCCTATCTTATCAGCCCCATATCTCTTTTTAAGTTTATCTACTTGCGGGCCCAAATCTTTAATCTTCTTCATTGAATCCATATAAGGCTTAGTTAGCGGTCGAAGTGCAAAAATAAGAGCAATACTAAATACAATTATTGCAACACCTAGGTTCTGTCCCAAAATGTCATAGAAAAAGAAAAGACCATTTGTTAAAGGCTGTGTAAGGAGTGTTGTAAAAATGTTCATAATTTTAATTTCAAGTCTATTTATTAGGTACTGGATCATAACCAGAATCACCAAAAGGGTGACACTTTAAAAATCGCTTGAATCCTAAAGTTAACCCTTTTATCGCTCCAAACTTTTCAAGAGCCTCAATTGTATAGGTACTACAAGTTGGAGTAAAGCGGCATCCCTCACCGAATAGTAATCTAAGAATAGGGGAGAGGATTAGTTTGTAACTTTTTATTAAAAATATAAGTAAGGTTTTCATTTAAATTTAAAAACCCCACTTTCTTTTAAGGACAATCCAACCTCTTTCATAACATCACTTGTCGAAGTTCTAACAACTGTCGGTTTTGCAAGAAAAACAATATCAAGACCATCGCGAATATCTTTTAGTACCATGCGAACACCCTCACTCATTTTGCGCCTAGCATAGTTTCTGTCCACAGCATCATGGGCCACTTTTATTGAAACCACAAACCCAAATCTTGAAGGTTCGTTGTCTTTTCTATCAAACACGGCAATTCCAAAGTTTTTGGATTGAAAAACCCATCCTTTTTCTTGAACTCTTTTAAAATTGAGCTCACCCGTAAGTCTATTTGATCTTCCTAACATGAGGTAATTTAAAGGAGGTGACTAAAAAATTAGACACTTAACGACTTTCGTCCTTTTAGTCTCCTTCTTTTAAGCACTTGTATTCCTTTTTTTGTAGACATTCTTTTGCGAAATCCATGAACCTTTGCTCTTTTACTTTTACTTGGTTGGTAAGTTCTTTTTGTAGACATATCAAAAACTATTATATCAAATCTATTTAATATTTCTATGACATCCTCCCACAGCCTAACATCCGGGTTTTCCTGTTTGTTTTTAGAGGATGACATATTTTGGCTATTGACGGATTGTGGATAACTTTGTAAATACTTGAGTTACATGGACACAAAAGTTATTTGGAAAGATACCTTAGAAATAATTAAATTATCTGTTTCTCCTGCTATCTTTAAAACTTGGTTTTCTCAAACTCACATATCAAGTGCTCAAGATATGGGGGAGAGAATGGTAATTGAAGTTGGATGTCCAACCTCATTTGCTAAAAACACCATTGAAACGAGATACTTCGGACTTATCCAAGATAGCCTTAATAAAGTAACGGACAAAAAATGTGATTTGATTTTTTTAGTTAAAGAAAATCCTGACAAGGAAAATATTAAAGCTATAGAAGACTCACCACTCTTCTCTGATGAAACCAAAAGTGAAGATTTTTTGGAAGCTCTTAAAAAAGCTCATATCAGACCACACTTTTCATTTGAAAACTTTGCAGTATCTGGAAGTAATCAAATGGCCCATGCAGCAGCAGAAGCCGTTTCAAGATCCCTAGGGTCCGCATATAACCCTCTATTTATCTGGGGGGGTGTTGGGGTAGGAAAAACCCATTTAATGGTGTCGGTTGGCAACTTCGCATTAAGACAAAGGATGGAACTCAAAGTTTTGTTTTGTACAGGAGAAGATTTTACGAATGATATTGTTGAGGGAATCAGAAATAAAACAACTCAAAGTTTTAGAGATAAGTACAGAAAGTTAGACTTACTCTTAATTGATGACATTCAGTTTATAGCAGGTAAAGACGCTGTTCAGGAAGAGTTTTTTCATACTTTCAATGCGGTAACTTCAGCCGGAGGACAAATTATATTAACTTCCGATAGACCTCCCTCTGAAATCAAAAAACTTGAAGAGCGTCTTAAAAGTAGGTTTGAAGCTGGGCTAATTGTTGATATTGCACCACCAGATTTTGAACTGCGATGTGCCATAACCCAAATCAAAGCCCAGGAAAAAGGATTAAAGCTTGAAATGGATCAAGTTCAAATGATTGCAGGCAACGCAGATGGAGCAAGAAAGATTGAGGGTCTTCTAATTAAGCTTATGACACAAGTTAATCTTAAAAAGACTGAGATAACAAACGAACTTGTAGAACTTGTCATAGGACGAGGAATTGAAAGTAATGAGAGGGTAATTAGAAAATCTCCGACTGAAGTAATTGAAGCCATATCTAAATATTACCAGGTGGGGAAGCGTGCGCTTCTTGGAGACTCACGTGCCAGGCCTATTGCAAGACCTCGCCAAGTTCTAATGTATATATTAAGAACCGAACTAGGAATCCCACTTGAAGAAGTTGGAAGGTTAGTAGGGGATCGTGATCATACGACCGTTATGCATGCTGTGGAGAAAATCACCCAACTAGCCACCACAAATGTGCAGATTCGTGAGGATATGTCCAAAATCAAATTGGGGATATGAGGATAATAACTTGATAGTTATTAACTTATCAACACTAAGTTCATAATTATCCACAAAGTTGTGAACAAAAGCCCATGCTCAATATCAACACGAATTTAAAACAAAAGATAGCTTTGGATTTAAATTTTTATCTACTTATCCACCCTATCTACTACTAGATCTACTAGTTAATATATGTAAAATACAGATAAAGGAAAACCAACTATTTTAGAAAAAAACAATGAAATTACAAATTCTCCAAGAAAATTTTGCTAAAGCTATTACACTTGCTTCAAGATTTACTACAACCAGAGCACAGCTTCCAATACTAGGAAATATCCTTTTAAGCTCTACCAAAACTAAATTAAACATATCCTCAACTAATCTGGAAATTTCAGTTTCAACCCAACTTGGAGCAAAAGTAGAGAGTGAAGGAGAAATAAGCGTTCCTTCTAAAGTATTATCAGAACTTGTCTCGAACTTACCCAAAGAAACATTAACTCTAGAAGGGGAGAAGGAACATCTTAAGATTTCCTCTTCTTCCTTTTCTTCAAACATATTAGGGATGGATTCATCTGACTTTCCAAAGATTCCAGGAAGTGTACATAAAGATAAATCCTTTACGCTCCCCAAAGTTGATTTTTCTGAAGGTCTTTCAAAGGTTATATTTGCTACTTCCACTGACGAAACAAGACCTCTTTTAACGGGGGTTCTTTTCCTTCTTGAAAAAGGTGGTTTGACCCTTGTTGCAACCGATGGATTTAGACTTTCCAAAAAAATTATCAAAACGACTTCTTTTAAAGGGAGTTCTAAATTTATTCTGCCTAAAACAATACTTTCGGAAGTAGGAAGACTTGCTGAACTTGACGAAGTTATTTTTGAAATTCAAGAAAAAGAGAAACAAGTAGTATTTGAAATAGGGGATACAGTTCTATCCTCAAGACTTCTTGAAGGAGAATTTCCAGATTATGAAAAGATCATTCCAAAGACTTCAATTACAAAGATAACACTTGATAAAGAAGATTTACTAAGAGCAGTAAAACTCGCGGCTCCCTTTTCAAGAGATAGCGCAAACATAGTCAAAATTAAAGCACTAAAAGAAGGAATTACTATTTCAGCAGAAAGCTCCCAAGCTGGAAGTCAGGAAACCAAAGTTGAAGCTAAAGTTGAGGGAGAAAACAAACTAGAAATTGCCTTCAATTACAAATTTTTAGAAGACTTTTTAAGTAGTATTAAAGGTGAAGAAGTTAGAATCGAATTTTCGAGTGTAGATAAAGCGGGTTTGTTCTTGGATCCTTCAGATCAAAATTATCTTCACTTAATAATGCCTGTTAAGATACAGAGTTAATTTATACTGATTGGATTTTGATAAATACTTCCATTATATCCTTGCCAATATAAAATATCGTTTATAAAACCATAAGCAGTTTGCATCACAATTCTTTCGACAAGGAGCCTAAATGGAGTTATCGCAAATGGATTAAGAGTTAGAACTGAATAATTAAGACCTTTATCATCATTTCTGAAAATCACTAAAGTATTATTATCTTTCCATGCAGACCTACTACTTGTTTCAATACTCTTTGATCTTAAACTAAAATTACTCGTGCTAACAATCTCCACTTTATTAGATGTTTGTAAAGATACATTATTTCTATCGGGGGACACCAGGTAAGAATTAATAGTTTTTGATAATATAGTTTGATTTTTGTTAACATCAAAGAATATAAGATCATTCTTATCATGATCATGATTTTCAACAAAAAGCAGCAAAATATCATTCTTAAGATATCTAACATTTTGTGCCTTGGTTTCAATTATTTCGACAGGTTGGCCTCCATTTATTGGAACACTGTTTAGTTTTGGGAGTTTTGTGTTGATACTAAACTCAGAAAGGAAATAGATAGTTTGAAGATCATCTGAAAGAGTGACTGAAATTATTGGAGAGATTGTTTTTAAATTAATTTCTCTTCGTAATTTTGTTTCTAAATTTATGACAATTATTTTTGATAAGTCAGAATCATCAAGAACGATGGCTGTGTTTTCTTTTACATAATAATCGTGCACCTTGCCAGAATAAATAGTTGTCTGTACTCCATCTTTAAATCTAATTAAACTCCCATCATTTTCGTTTATCCCAAAAATATTCCCCTGATCAAACCCAGACGCTAAAAAAATAGGATCGAGATTAGCAGGAGCAATTTCGTCAGGTTTAAATAAACTGGGTGGAGGCGTTGCTTTTTGAGTAAGATCCACTTTATTAGATTTTCCTTTAAAGACAAAAAAGTATATTAAAAATGAAGTAAAAAAAATCAGAACAACTACTAAAAATGATTTTATTTTTTTAGGTTTAGAATAATTTTCTCTCATAATACTTAAGGTGTAACACAAGAATTAATTGGACTACAAAGCCCGAAATTGAACTTTTCTTCAAAATCAGAATATGGGCAAATATTACCATCGCCGCCAATAAAACTACTTGGACCATTCTTTTCATCTAATAATGGTTGGTCACCATCATTAATTGCAAAATGGAGATGTTGGACTCTTCCTGTTCCGGTCTCATCCATCGTTCCTATGACCTCGCCGACCTCAACAGTGTCTCCAGATTTTACATACGGAAAACATAAATGTGCGTAATAATAATATCTTCCGCTTGTACTGCCTTGCATCTTTATATATTTTCCACCAGAACTATCATTTAATTCTACCTCAACAATAGAACCAGCTTCGTAGGCGACAAGCGGCCCCCTAGGAACAAAATCATTAAATAAATCTGCCGCCTTATTTCCGTCCCAGTGATAACAGGCATTAGTAAAAGGAGGGTTTGGAAACTGACCAACAGGGTAAGCATATTTTCCATCAGAAGAAAAATTAACCTCACCAGCCACAGGTTTTGGTGGAGGGTCACCTAAACAGTCTGCTGGGGTTACTCCACCTCGCCCGGACTCATATGGTTCTGGCGGAACAATATATGCCCCTGAATTAATAATAAAAAGAATGAGTGCAACAACTACTGGAAAAACTAAAAGTGTAATCAAAATAGGAACTCCAATTGCTCCCAAAGTTGCAGCACCAATCGCAGAAAATACGCCTCCTACAGAAGCCACCATACCCCCCACCGTCATTCCGGCTCCAATACCCATCCCAATTCCTCCAAGTGCAACCCCTCCTAAGACAAGTCCTGGAATGCCAAAAATTAGGCCGGCTCCTACAATGGGAATGGACATTAAAGCAAGTGAATATTCTTTTACCTTTTTCCAATTAACTTTGTCTAATATTTTTCCTAAAACAATTCCTCCAAGCCAACCTAAAAAAATTCCAACCGGTCCCCCGGCTGACCCCAAAGTAGCAGTTATTTTAGAAAGGGAAGCCTTTAACCCTGTCTTTGCAGCAACAATTCCAGCAGTTTTTGAAACCCCTTTTTGAAGCAAGTTTTTAGCTATTCCTCCAGCAATTCTGGATGCTTCACCTGAATTAGCTGTTGAGTTTAAATATTTAGGCCCTGAAGAATCTTCCCAACTAGGACTTCCTTGAGGGGTTCCAAAGGCGGACATTGAAAATGCTCTATGATCAATTTCTCCATGCTTTCCTATCCTTGAAAGAACAGACCCTGTGTCACTATCCGACCAATTGACACTTTTAAGGGATGGGTTATCAAAAATTTCCTTTTGACTTTTAATTACTTCAGCAGCCTCACCTGGAATGTAAGTT
>CAZTGB010000001.1:48710-83217 GCA_964612965.1 uncultured Gammaproteobacteria bacterium
AATCCAGATTGTGGAATCTCTGAAACTTCAACTTCTGGAATTAGGATAGCGGCGCCTTCCTTTCCATACGCTTTTTCTGCAACTAATTTTGCAAGTTCGCGAGTATTTTGACTTGAGTCAGATAAAAGAACGGCCCAGTCGACTTCTTCTTCCCTCAACCCAAATTTACTAGGATCTTTTACTGCTTCTTCAGTAACACGAGACTGAATAACAGGGACACTCCCAGTAAGTGAATTATTAACAACATAAAGAGCTGTAATATCAGCTGCCGCCTTCGGGATATCTGGAGATCTTTGTTGAATTTCTTCTGAAATATTTTTAACAGCGGCAGCTGGTGATTCTTGTGCTAGTTTCTGTTTTGCTTCAAATTCTTGTTTTTGTTGTTCAGAAAGTTTTGCTTCTATAACCTTTGCATACGCCTGCTTTTTAGCAAATATTTCTTGTTGTTTTGCTATCCCAGCTTTAGTTGTTGCACTGGACCATTCGTCAATTTTTCTTTTTTGTTTTAATGTCTCTTCGCTTAGTTTTCCAAATCGTTCCAATTTTTCTAAATCGGGGATGGTGGAATCAGCTTGTTCATATTTTGGAATTTCGGTCAAAGTTTCCTGTGTGTCTTGTTGTAAATATTCATACCATCTTTCAAGAGCAAGGCCTTTTTCTTTGATAGAAAGATCCTTCAAGTTTTCAATCTCGTTAAGTTGGGAAAGTAAGGCTTCAGCTTCGGCTTCTTTACCCTTTATTGGTTTACTATCTTCATTAAAATATAATCTAAACTCTTCTCTGAGCTCATTCAGTATTTGAGGATTTTTTACGAAAGTCACTGGAATTGATGTAGAATCATTTTGCTTCATATGCGTTAGGGTTAACATGTGCCACCTCTAAAGGCTTGGTTGTAATTAACTTGTCCTCCTCCGGACTTGCAACGACACGAATCGGAGCATGGTGTGGTCCTGCAAAAAATATTCCCTCACCAACATTAGCAGCTAGTAGTAATTGCTTCTCGCCCTGCGACAAGTAAAAGACTTCTCCAATTTTATCAATTGCTGCAGGTGACTGTTTTAGAAGTACTTGCATGGCAGAGTTTGTAACAATTGCCTTCCCAATATCTTGTCCCAAAAAGTCTTCAACATCCTGTGTAATTGTTGTTAAGCCCAGGAAGTATTTACGTGCCCTTTTAACAACACTCCAAAGGAATTGTGCAGTATCAGGATATCTCATCATGTGCCAGGCCTCATCAACGACTAGGATGCGTTTCTTGAGGTCTTTTTTGACTCTTGTCCAAATGTAATCAAGGATTATAAACATTGCGATTGGACGCAGGGCATCTTGCAAATCTTTAACAGAAAAAACAGTAAAAGGATTTGTAATATTAATGTTTGTTTGCTTATCGAATATTCCAACAAATGATCCCCTTACATATTTTTCAATACGAGCAGCCAAATCCAATGCATCAGGTACTTCCATTCCAATTAAAGTTTTATAAAGATCCTCCATTAGAGGTGGTTCTTTTCCTTGTGTGTCAGGATCTGTTGTAATTCCTTTGGCTCGGTAAGTCATAACCAGTGCCCGGTCAAGGAGGGCATCCTGGGTTGGGGTAATAGCACCCATAATAACCTTAAGAAGTGAATGAAGTGAAAGAATTTTAAGACCTAATTGATTCTCTCCTTCTTCTCTAATTTGTGCCAAGTCAAAAGGATTAATTTTGCTAGGAGAATTATATGAGAAAGAAATAAATTCTCCACCTACGGCATCTGCTAGTGTTTTATATTCTGCTTCAGGATCAATTACAATCACCTCAACTCCGGTCATGAGAGATCTTAGAGCTTCCAACTTAACAAAATAGCTTTTTCCAGCTCCAGAACTAGCAAAAATCGTACAATTCCCATTCTGTAAACTGAATCTGTCAAAAATAATGAAAGATTCATTTTGAGAATTAATTCCATAAAGAACTCCTGTATCACTTGAAAGCTCAGTTGAAGTTAGTGGAAAGGTGGTAGCAACAGAGGTCGTATCCATATTGCGTGTTATGGATAATTTATCAAGGCCGAATGGGGCAGTCGAAAGGAATCCTTCTTCTTGATCAAGTATCGCGTGTTTAGCAACAATTAAGAGTGATCCAAGTTGGGATTCAATTTGACGGGTAACACTATTAAGCTCATCAACCGAATTAGCAGGAATTGTTATATAAAAGGAAAATTCATAGAATCTTTCAATTCCTTTTACAAGTTGTTCTTGAAGGCTTCTGGCATCTTCAAGCTTTGCCTGGGTTGAAGGATCAACTATTTTACCGCGCTCTATATCAGTTGAAATTTCTGCTTCCATCTCAGCAATCTTTCGCCTGAGATCATCAAGGACCGATTTTCCATCAACAGGATAGATGTAGAAACAAATATCCAAAGAAGAATCAAAATTAACAACTGGCTCAAGCCATCCTGGGGCTACAAACCTAGGATACCCCGCAACAAACAAAGTTCTAAAGTAAACATCATTAATTTTTACGTAGTCAAAATCCTCCTCAACAGCTTGAGGGGCAATTACATCAAGCAAATTTTCTCCCTGTGCAATAGCTTGATTAGGACTAATTACTCTAGGTTTAGTGTCACCCAACTTTTCTTCCGGTTGGTTAGGGGCAGCAGCCCTTTGAGGAATTTTTGAAGTAGCGCGGTCTACCATTCCGCCAATTAAGTTCTGAAGTCCAGATAATGGGTTTGGAATTTTTTTTATAGACGAGACAACCTCATTATTATTTTGAGGTTGAATGGGTGGTGTATTTGGATCCGTGACAGGTGTTGGCGCGGTTGGTATTGTTGTTGATGTTGTAGGTTCCATGATATTCTAACAAGCTTTGCTTATATTATTTGGCTGTTACTTCAGGCTCTTTTTTAACTGCGGGTCGTTCTGGGTTGTAAAATCTATAAAACAAATCAGTAATTTCAGGAGTTCCAAGCTGTCTCAGTTTTATACCAACCCTCCCCGCTTGGCGAATTAAATGATCACGTCTGGGGTAAAGTATTATTTTTGCTTTTTTAATAACATAGCTTTTTGCATATGGAAGAGGTCCTCGCCCCTTTGTAAAACTCTGAAGAGATTTACCCACCCCAAGCTCAAGCGGAGAAAGTGGAATAACCAAAAAAAATCGCTTCCCCAAGATTACCTTCTTTTTAACAGAATCCCTGATAAATCCCTCATAACTCTCCATAAGTTTCAGAAGAAGTGGTTTTGTAATCTTAGCCTTCTGTTCAGTCAAAAAATTTAAATAATTTTTAATATCTTTTCGCTGACTTGTAACCACAATCTGAATAGAAAAAGAAAGTGAATTAATCATTGCAGCATATGCAGCAATGACAGCTGCCTGCTCCTTTTCGCTTAAAAGTCCAAAGTTAAGGGAAGTGGACTCAAGAACTAGCGCAGCTCCACCATCCTTATAAATAACAATGTCATTTGTAATATCAGCAATCGGTACATGGCTCTGCGTCGTAGATGTAATTGGTTTATCAGGAACTGAGAGGAATGGTATTTTATACATGGTTTTAAAGGATTTCTGGATGTAAGTTTTTTCCACTTACAAGAATTGGTGGAATGATGTTTCCTGTTGCTTCAAAAGAAACAGGTGTAAATTCAAACCCATCCTTTTCAGTCACAATTTCGTACCTTCCGCTTTCAAGTGGTGTAACAATCACGAAATGTCCCAGTTTGTTACTTCGAAGCGCCCGAACCGGCCGCCCCGCCGTATCTCGTATCTCCATAATAGCCCCCTCAACAATTTTCCTTTCCTGATCAATCACTTGCCCCACTGCAATATTTGGGATGGATGGTGGATTTGGAGGAGCTGCCATCGGAGAGAAAATTGCTTGATGAGTTGAAACAAATTCATTTCCAGCAATAACCGGATTAACTTGAGAAGAAGTAAAACTCTGTGTAAGGGGCGTGTCCATCTTTCTCTCTTCAACTACAAGTTTAGGTTTAACTTCTTGAACAACTTTTACAGGTGCAACAACTGGAATTTGCACAGGCTGAGGTGGAGTCGGAATCACTGGAGCAATTGCAATCGGAGGCGGTGGGGACGATGTAATGTTTGAAAAAATGCCGCCTAATGCAGAAAGAAATCCTTTTTCAGTTTGTTCCAGTTTATCAAGTGGGGAAGCAGCCGTTGTCTTTGGTAAATTAACTTCCGTAATAACAGCTTCTACTTCATCTTGAAATATCTTTTCAGGTGTAGTTGTTTTTTTCCAGTAATAAAGAGTAGGAGAATAAATTGCACGAAAGAATGCAAATATCCATTTTTCAAGAGGGCGCTCTTCAAGAGGCAAAAAGGCCAAAGCAACCCCTAAAATTCCAGAAACAATAGCAAATGGCCATTTAATAATAGGAAGAAGTGGAGAAGAGTAAAACAAAAGTCCAACCAAAAGTCCTCCGGCAAGTTGAAAAAATTGTTTAAGAGTCATATCTCCAACAAGCCTAAATTGGTATGAGGATATCTGTTGTGGTATAGGATGTTGTTCCATTTGGACAGGTTTTATATATTACTTGGCTATTTAAGAATATTCCGTGAAGTGTCTAATTCAAGTAGTTCCCTTTTTCACAAGCACCTCTTGTTTAAATGGTGTACAATAAACTATGAAGAAGAATCTAAAAGTATTGGAATATAATGCGGTTTTTACCTCTGAAGAAGATGGGGGTTTTTCAGTAAGTGTGCCTGGTCTCCCTGGATGTTTTTCAGAAGGAGACACCTTTGAAGAAGCCCAAAAAAAAATAAAGGAAGCAATAGAACTTTATTTGGAACCAAATTCTAAAGAAGATCCTATTTATGCGATAGACCCAAGAAGTCAGTTTATGGCTCCCGTTAGGATTTCATTAAGTATATAAATGCCCAAACTGCCCCAAATCTCTGGTTGGAAGGTCGTTAAATTACTTCAAAAAGACGGATGGGAACAAATAAGTCAAAGAGGAAGCCACATAAAACTTTCGAAAAATTCTGACTTGGGAAAAGTTTTAGTCATAGTCCCACAACACAAAGTTTTAAAGAAAGGAACCCTTTCAAATATCCTCAAAATGTCAAATTTGAAAATTTAACACCTTCACAATTTAAAGCGGAGCGGGAGAGATTCGGACTCTCATTCTGGGTTTATTAATATAGCTCCACCCCTTACTAGTCCTACAGCATCTATATTAGTCAGTATCTAAAATACGCCAGGTGTTCCCAAACGTGGCACACTAGACATCTTTCACTATAGCTCCTGTTTAATTGTATCAGGTTTTTGTAACATTTTGTGTTAAAATACGAGCATGTCAGACTTTAATTTAGACGAATTTAAAAAGACGGTTTTTAAGTATATTGACCCAAAAAGTTCAAAAGTATTTATTTTTGGCTCAAGAGCCACAGGAACAAACAGAAAGTTTAGTGATATTGATTTAGGTATAGAGCCGAAATCAGAGCTTCCAATTATGACCAAGATTGACTTGGAAGATGAGTTTGATCAGTCAGACCTTCCTTACAGGGTAGATATTGTAGATTTTAATAATGTTTCTGAAAACTTTAAGAAAGTTGCAATGAAAAAGGTTTTGTATTTAAATTAAAAATAAGCAAAGCTTGTTAGAATATCATGACAAAAGGACAATCTTTAAATGAAGAATTATCAAAAGCTCTTGAAAGGCTTAATGAAGCTTTAAACTTGCCATCCGAAAATGTAATTAATCAAGACGCTTCAATTCAAAGGTTTGAATTCACCTTTGAGCTTGCTTGGAAATTAATGCAAGAAGTTTTAATTGAAAATCGGGTTGACACTTCAAGGGGAGTAAAAACAATAATTAGAGATTCAGCAAATCTAGGATTGATTGATAATCCAGAAGACTGGCTCAAATTTTTAGAAGATAGGAATATTACAGCCCATACATGCAAAGAAGAAGACACAAGAAAAATATATGAAGACCTTAAAGACTTCCCCCCTTTAGTTAATAAACTTCTTGATAAAGTTAAAGACTTTTAATACCTAATTCAGATTACAGTGTGAACGATACTTGGCAATATGTGCCCCTTTTCACAAGAGGACTTACCCTATAATATTGATTTTTCTTATGTTTTATAGTAGTATTCTGACGCAACTTAACAAATTTGGCAAGCCATGAAAAGAAAGGAGTAAGGCAATATGGACAGTGATTGGAAAGCGAAAGTGGATAAAAAAATCGAAAAGGATAGAGAGAAGAAAAAAAAGAAGCAAGATCAAGTTGAAAAAGAGGCAAAAGATAAAGAAAGGAGAGAATACGATACAAATCTTAGAAAGTTGCAACGGAAATTTTCTTGTCATGTGTGTGGTAAATCCGCGACAAGACCAGGTGAAGCAACTATCGATGTCGGTGACTATAAACCGAGAGAGACTGTTGACGACTGGATACTACCTGGAGATTTGAGTAAGTGCACGATCTGTCATAAATGGACATGTAAAGAACATATTCATAAAGACATTTGCCAAAAATGTGGTAACAAACTTGATAAACCATGGTGGTTGCGCTGGTTAATTTAAGTTGCTTGGGGGTTATAGACCGCTGATGTTGCAGAAATTTGCAAATAAAGCGGTCTTTATTTTTGTTTGAATCAAATTAGCTAAACCATTAACTTGAACATGATGTTATTTTAGAAAATGTCATAACGGCGTTGACAATAAAAAATTGCCCGTGTCCTCGAATGCTGATATAATTTCGGCTATGGCAAACGAACCGGGTGAGTCAGAAAGACCAAAAATTATTATTAATGCTAAAGGAGAAGTGAAAGCCGTGTCGCCTCTTAATGAAGAACCACCCAAAGAAAGTCAAGCTGGAGCCGAAAAGAAAAAGGATCAAACGCAAAAACCTGTTGATGTAGAGAATCCTTATAAAGAGGGTGCAGAGGCCGCTGTAGCAGGCATGGTTGGATACGGAATAAACGAACTCATTGATTATATTAGAGAAAGAACGGGCAATAAAGAGACATCTCAAAAAAAGGAAGAATCTGTAGATAGACTTAATTTTTCAGAGGTAGAAAGTAAGTTAGTCAGTAAAAACACTTCAGACGAAGAAAAAGGTCAACTTTTAAAAAGACGAAGCCATTTAATCGATGGGTTTTTAGGTGTTGATAACGGCCTGTTCGTTAGAGAGATGAGAGAGAGAGTGGAAAAAATTGTAGGAGAAAATGATTGGGACACGCTTCACCCAGCCTTATATAAATATGCTAAAGATATAGAAAATAATCTACAGGGGAGAGGAGACATTCCGAAAGAATTGGACGGCATTGCAATGGCAGCAGTTGAATATGAAGCCCATAGAGCGCTAATTGCAGGTTTACAACATCAGAGAAGTGGAATGAGTGAAAGAGCATTCAAAGATTGGATTAGAAACAAAAAGAAGAGCCAATATACAGTAGAAGAATTAAATAAAATAAAAGAAATTGCCGATAGAGGTTTTGTCAAACTTATACCAAATCCACCAGAGGAATTTGTTGGTAGATCGATTTTAGTTCAGACAGAAAGTGTTCAACAAATACAAAATGAGATGGAAAGAGAAGTAGCAACACTAAGAGAACAAGTAGCTGCCTTGACAAAGATTCTCGAAGATCCCAAAAGTGCAAGATCTGGAGAGCCTTCTTTTTCTGGGTCAGGAGGTATTGAGGATTATTTAAAAAGACAAACAGAAATAACCCAAAGGCTCTTGCGAAAACTTGAAGGAGCCGATCCAGATGATGAGATGCAAAGATGGGTCGATGTAGAATTTGATCAGGAGTTTTATACTAGATTCACTCCGAACCAGGAACCAAGATTTTACACACTTTTACGTACTGAAGAGCGACGAGAATGGAATGCTAGGTGGCAATTAGCGCGAGCAGCATTTTTTAAGAAAAACACCGCGTCGTTCCCAGAAAAAGCTAAGGAAAATTCCGATTTAACAGGTCTAAGCCAAGAAATGCAGGAGACTCTATATAATCATGAAGGCGTTCGACAGATGTTAGAAAGATATGTAGAAGTACTTACAAATCCAGATCCTTTAATCGGAAATAGATTTTGGGAATGCAAAGATCAAAAAGAGTTTGAGGCTTTCAGAAGCGAATTGAGAGAAGAGATCTTTGGTGATTCAGATTCATTAAAAAGTAAAGAAGCAGACGCAATAGGTTGGAATTTAATTTATGTTTACAATCTGGTTGAATCTCTTGATAGCCGCTATTCCATATCAGGGTCAAGACATGGAGACCTTCCCTCTCACATGATAGCCGATGAATACAGAACTACACTTCATCCACAAGAAAGAGCGGAAACAAAATGGGCAGCACATCATTACACATGGGGAGCTTTTGGATCCTGGGGTGTGACACAACTTGCCAATGTTGAAAAACGAAAGAATTATACGGGGAAAGATGGATGGATTTTTTCACCCGCCCCAAACCCTTCATTTTATTGGGAAGCGAGATGGACAAATCAAAGAACAGAAAAAGGCGGCAAAAAATTAGAAGTTTTTGTTCCAGAATGCTATCCTACTTCCCAAGCCGGCAGTTTTCTTGAAGAAACAACCGTTGTAACACCTTCTTCTTCGGGTGGAAAAAGCCTACTTGATTATTTAATAGACAAAGAAGAAATACCATGGGAAGAGGTGGCAAATGATGCTTCTGCGATTTATGTTTTTGGTAAATTTAACAAGTCAGTTACTATGCTAGATTATTTCAATCCAGGATCCCGACCTACATACCCACCACTTGAAGAAAAACCGAGTGCTCCTTGGGCGAGAGAATGGGCAACTCCTGTTAAAGAATTATTCGAAAGACTGAAACCAGGTAAAACAATTGACAAACTAAGAAAAAGTAGAAAAACTTATCAAACACTCCATAATTTTAAAATATGGTTAGTATACGCTCAAAAAGGAGGTTTAATGGCTGTTAATTCAAGTAAGCCCAGACTTAAAATTCCCTTGACAGATAGGATGGTTTTACGAGGAGCGTTAAGACACGGTCAAGTTAGGTATCTAAATTTTCTTGAAAGCTTAAGAATTAGATAGTTAAGGCTTCAATCCCAAAACACTTCTTGATGCTTGAACCCAACCTGGGGTTATACCAGTGCCCCCAGAAGCAACTCTTTGAGCAACATTCAATCCTTCAGCGGCTCCATATAAGCCCACCGTCTTCGCTGGGCCCATAGCCTCTCCAATCGCCGTCCCATATGCAAATGGTTTACCTGCAATAGCACTTTGTATAATTTCTGCCGTCTTCGGAATAAGTGTCATAACCACAAGACTTACCCCTATCCAAAGAAGCCCTGCAAATCCGGCCCCAACAGTTAGAGGGGGAATCCACGAAGATTGTATTTCAGGTAAAACGTTAATATCTATTCCGAACGGAAAACTCATGAAGGAAAGAAAGCTGGGGGGAATAGCTGCGGTAAAAGCCTGTGCTAAAAAGAAGTAGGACAAAACATACATAAATCCGACGACTGGAAAAACTGCCAAATTAGCAGCCAAAGATTTTAGCCATCCTCCCAAACCACCAAAGGGAGTAATCGTTCCCATTAAAATTTGCAGTGGTCCGAGAGCTATCTGAATTATAATATTTGCATAAGTTTTTAAAAGAAGCCACATTATTTTAATAATAGCGAAAAATAACACAATCATGGCAATTACTATTAAAATAACACTCAACATAAAAGCAAGAATTCCTCCTGCAACTTGACCAACAATACCAGGAGCCGTACCTATAAAAAAGCTAAATAAACCAAGAGGAAGATAAAACAAATACTTAATCGATAATCCAATAATGCTTCCATTGTTTAATGTATTGAAAATATCGGGGGCACTTAATGTAGAGATATTTGAGTTTGAAAGGAAAGCAGCAAGGAGGCCCATTACTACATACATCAAATCAATCATAAAGCCAGCTATAGCATATGAAAAAGTTACAAATATTAAAGCTCCCACTATTTTTGGAATGGCTGACTGAAGCGAAATCATGACTTGAGGCGAAATTTTAACCCTAAACATAATCATAAAGGCCATAATTAACGCCACAATAACTATTAGTCCAAAAGACAAATCTCTAAACGCGGTCCAGAGTTTTTGTACCGGATCTACTGCTTTAAATCCAAATCCTTGGGCATTTGCCTCAGGAACTAAGCGGAACTTAGAAATTTTTTGATGTATATATCCTACTCCCGAAATTGGTCTTGTAGAAAAGGCGGAAAGAAAAGTTCCGTTGAGTGACGATCGAGGTTTAGATTGAGATTGGGATTGCTCATCAAGAGACTCGATTGCAGCTTTTATCTCGTCCGCACAGCTCGAAACGTCTGAACCAATGACACATCCCAAGGCTACTTCTCCTTTTTCACCTGAGACACTAAAAATAAGCTTTAAAATACCATAAAAGACCCATTGGACTTGGGCTGCTGTATACCTTTCACCAAAAATTTCGTTTGGTGGAGAATTTTCTACTTTGTCGTACCATTGACCAAATGATTGGTTATACCAGCTTCCCTCAGCTGGGGCCTGGACTTGTGCGTCTTGATCACCAGTAGGAAACGCTTCATCGTCTCCAGGTCGCTGCGCTTTAGTAATTAAAAAATTAGGAGCAATAAAGGAAAATAAAATTAGAAAGGACAAAAACGAAAGAATAAATTTTTTTAAGCAGATTGGCATTAGCTTTATTCTATAGCCTTAAAGCAAATAATTAAAGACCTGTTTATTTTAATAAGGTAGACTCGGTGAACTAGGACAGAAAATAGGGGCCTTTGATGCATATGTAGCCCTCCAATCTGCATTCAACAAATTAATTTTTAATTGTTCCACATTAAATCCCGATCCAAAAAGTGGGGGAGGGTATGATCCTCCCGGATCAAGAACTGTTACAGGAAATAATATATATCCGGGTAAATATCCGTATTCTTGCAGTGCTTGTTCATCAGTTTTTCCAGCGACACAATCATTTCTAAGTGTGTTAACCATACAAGAAATTTTATCTTCTATGGTTTGGAGTTGATTAATATTACAACCAAAATGTGATTTAGAAAGTCCTTCTAAATCATCACTCATAAGTCCGCCGTTTTCATTTAATGCAATTCCTACCGCCCAGAACGGATTTAGTTTTTTACCATTACATGATGTTGCTGCGGCTGCCTGAATAACTTTGTCATAATAATATGCACCCTTTTTATCTTTTTCAAATAACCACAGCTTGCAAGAACCTGTTCCTGTTGAAGTTGGGGTACATACACCATTCTCAATAGGCGTTCCATACCCTTTTGGCCTAAGTGCCGTTTGAATCCCTTTTAAGAAATATTCATATACAGAACCTATATGTGGGAATGTAAGTTGAGCACCCCCACCAGCACCATCTTTTGGGAAATTACTAACTTTAAATTCAAGTGATCCATTGTTTGGAGTTTCACTTTCTGAACCGTCATACGTAACATTTGACACGGCAGGAATGTCAGCAATGCAGGTTACGGGGGATCCCTCACCAACTTTTGGAAACATTTTACGAAATGTCGAACCTGAATCAGCTACTGTTGAACTAAATATTTCATCAGCATTAGGAACTTTGATATCGGTTTTAACAACCAAATAGACTTCCGCATTACAAACAATACTTTCTTCTGGACATTTTTTGTCCTTGCCCGTGACGGGATCGGTACAAATTTTCTCAACCACTGTTTGATGACACAAAGTCTCCGTTATTCGGTATGTTACATCTGGAATTATTATTTCCTTGGTGTCTCCCGGCTCCCTATCTCCCGGGAATAGATTGTCTCCGGGATTTGTCCGAACATTAACGGCGGTACAAGCAGCTCCACTACCAGAATCTCCATCGCTCTTAAGTTTTTCAGTTGTTTCAGGCAGCTTTTCGCTTTCATACCCTTGTGGAATATATGTTGTGTTTAATAAGTCAGATAACTCCTTCACCTCTTTCGTGTGAGCAAAATAAAGCGGGGCACTTTTCTGGTTTTCAGAATCATATCCATCACTGTCAATAGCTGTTCCATTAGATGGTTTGAATTGAACATCTAAAATCCTTTCAGCGCCTTTTATGTCAGTTGTATTAGAAAGGGGAATAAAGTGGTACATTTCAGACCATTCACCATTAACAAAAACATCAGTAGGATCAAGATCTATACAAATTAATTTTTTAATAAAGGGAATAATTACACAAGTTTTTCCTCTCCATTCGTTGTAGGCTTTTTGATAGTAAATGGATTCTTTAAAAGGCTCTCCATTTTCATCAGACCAGGGAAGTGGTGGTTTTCGCTTGTCCCATATTGAAGCTAAACCATCACTTACAATTTGTGGTCCTATTCCAGGGGCAATGGCAAGGAATCTACTTAAAGCTCTCTCAAAAGTTCTACTAAGACCTAAATCGTCTTTATCCCATTCACTTAATCTATACTCTTCACCAGCGTTACAAGGAACGGGGGTAACTGGGCCAATTCCGAACCAATATTTACTTTCAGCACACCCAACTATTTGATCATGATTCAATTTACTAGTTTCTTCTTTCCCCGTATCTTCATCTATAAAATCAAGTTCTTCAGAAACATTTTCGATTGATCTTATACGCTCGGCATCTTGTATTATGGATGGTAGCAGTTTTTTAACAGGTCCTGAAAAGTTAACCGTCTGATCATCGCTTGCTACTCCATATTCAGCTCTGTCATTAACTCCAGACAAATACCAACTAGCATATTCATTAACTTTTGTAGCATCATCAAATTCATCGACGCCATCGAGAGAATTTCTTACTTGTTCAGTATTTCCCAGAATTGGGAACATAGAGTCAGTTAGCTCGACATATAAATTATGTTCTCGAACAAGAAGATCAGGACTGCAAGTAAAATCTATAGTTCCTTGACCAGGTTTAATCTTACAATCTTTTCTACCTACAACGTCAAAATCCTCAATAAAATTAAGTTCATTGCTACAAAACAAAGCTTTACCCGCGTCCCCACACGGAGCTCCTTGATACGGTCTTAATGAGTGAAATTCAGGATCATCTGTGTCGCTACAAGGAAATTTAATCTTTGGAAAAGCTTCCACGTCAGGTGCTGTTGGAGGAATAGTTGCCTGAACAGAACCCGGTACTTGGCTGCAACTATTGCCCCCAGGTATTTGGTCACAGCACTGGACACTGCCATCATCTAAATCACAGTGAATTTTTCCTCTTGGACACTGACCAACAGAATTTACTGGCGCAGAACATGCAGCTTTAGATAAATCAGGAAAAGTAAAACTTAGAGCGATGGCGAATAAAAAAACAACAATTTTAGACAGATTTTTCATGAACCCTTTAATTATATACGAAGTTAAATAGTTATTTTGAATTGAGTTACTTTAGCTCCGGTTATCTTTTCTATTATTACAAGGACCAGATATGAAAGAAGAATTACTAAAAGTCCTCCTATGGCATATGTAATTGTTTTTTTGGCTCCCTCAGCAGCTTTTGGATCCCCACCTGATGTTATGTATTTAATTCCGCCCGAAACAAGAAGAATAAAAAGAACAATTCCAGCCAAAGATATTATGGCTCCGACAGCATTTTGGAAAAGTGTTTCTAATTCATTTAAACGTGGAGGCATACTAAAACAATTTTAGTGCGAAGAGAGATTAAGAGCAAGGGAGAGAACTACTGTCCGATCGTTGGAATAGTCAGTGAGAAAATATCAACCCCAAAGAAAGTCTTGATAAGTGCAAGTATTGCCCAAGCGGCAAAAACGATAACAAGCCCTACAAGTGCGGCTGTAATTTGGTTCCTTGCTCCCTCAGTTTGCGCTTTGTCTCCACCTGAAGCTATCCATTTAATTCCTCCAATAACTAAGATAAAGAAGAAAACAATTGCAGCTACAACCAAAGTCATTCGAATCAAACCTGAGACAATTGAGGGGATAGTTAAGTTTGTAAGAGATGAAAATTCTCCCACATTTTGTTTTAATTCAATTTTATCTTGTGCAAGTAGTACATTAAACATATCTGATTGATTATTGAATTATGAGCGGACCGATGTCAATAGTCAAGATATTTAGACCAAAAAACTTTTCTATGAGTTGAATTACAGCAAAAGCCATAAAAAGAAGGACAATTCCTATTATCCCATTTGTAAGTTTAGACCGAGCACCCTCAACTGCCTGTTTGTCTCCACCAGATGTCATCCATCCAATAGCCCCCATTAAAAAAACTGCAAAAAATATTAAGGATCCCCCTAAAAGAGTTAGTCCAATTAGTTTAGGTAGGAAAAGCGCAAAAAAAGCAGATCCCGTTTTTCCTTGCAGTGCCGGTCCGAGTACTGGGTTATTAATCATATATATAAAATGTGGCAAGACTTATTTACCATTATAGTTTAGAAAATAAAGCCTCCAGATTAAGAATTCCGAAATCTCCAAAACCAAGTATTATCCCTATTAAATCAATTACAAAGATTGCAACAACTGTAATAACAAGACCAGTTATTCCTGTCACTATTTTTTTACGGCTCCCTTCAAGTGCTTGTTTGTCACTTCCTGCTGAAATTATTCCAATCGCCCCAATAAAAAAAACAAAGATAAACCAGATGAAAGCGATTATTGTCATAAGGCCAACTGCAGAAGAAAGAAAAGTTGAAAAAGTACCAACCGCGCCATCCGGACCAGTTCCCTCAAGACCTAGCGGGCCATATCCTCTTAAGTCCCCAAAATCTATTTGTGCTAAGGTTTTCATGACGTAAGTATACGACATATCAGCGTCCTTGGACACTGTTATATAGTCATCTTAAAACAAAATGTCATTTTTTACATTTTGTTTGACAAGTATAGAATTCCTATATATCGAAATCAAAAAAGATGAACAAATCTATTATTTTGTTTTGAGTTCGCTATAACGTTGGAATTACTGGATTCAAAATAAAGTTTGGATCTTTAAATATTAATTGACCAAAAATAGCTGCAAGTACAAATGCTCCAGCTGCAAAAGCCAGCCCAATTAAAGTTTGATAAATTTTAGCCCAGGCCCCTGCTACCTTTTTACTATCATCCCCGGCACTCATAAAAGCATACCCTGCCAAAACCAAGTTAATTAAAGCGTAAATTCCAGCTCCAATAATTAACGTCTTAAGAGCAACATTAAGAAGTTGTCCTAAGTTCTGTCCCGGATTTCCAGTATACCTTGAAAGTCCAGCGGGGGCGGATATATTTCCAAAGGGATTACTCTGAGCTAAAAGGTTTTTCATGTTTATATAATATCGACTCCAATGATTTGTCCAATCAATTTTACTATCCAATAGGAAGCAAATACAACAATGAAGCCAATTAGAGCACTTGTTGCTGTTTTTTGAGCCTGTGCCATTTTTTGTGGGTCGTTACCTCCGGCGGACGCAATCATTCCAATTCCACCCATTACAAAAAAGACCAGTAAAAGTACACCCGCAACAACAAATGAAATATTAACAAAAAGAGTAACTAAATCAGCAACACTACCCGGGTTATTGAAAGGTGATTTGAAAGATGAGTTGATATCCATTTTTATTTAAAACAAATTAGTAAAAACGTTAATTTTTAGCAAAGTTCCAAGAAGCACCACAATTCCCGCTGAAGTTAAGACAATAACAAACCCTAAAAGCGCATTTGTAATTTTGGCTTGTGCTGCCTGCATAGCTTTTGGATCACCCTGCGATGTCATTAGTTGCAAGCCCCCGGAAACCATATAAATTAAAAGTAAAAATCCTGAAATTCCAAAAGCCCATGGGATTGCATTGGTAATTATTCCACCAAGATCACTTGGTACCCCACCTAATCCGGCACTATTTTGGATAGCGTTTAAATTTAGTTGTGCAATCATGTTTTTGTTAAAGCCCAGGAATTTGCAATATTTTAACTCCAATCAAGTTCAATATAAATATTGAGAAAACAAGAAGGACCAAACCAGAAAGAGCCGAAGTTAAAAGTTCTTGGCCTGCCTTGAGTCTTTCAGGGTTTCCACTCGAAGTCATAATCATAAATCCAGCATATACAATCAAAAGGAAGGCAATTCCGCTTCCAACCCCAACAGCCCATCTTAAAAGATCACCCAGGAAAGCTTCTTGAGAGCCTAAAACATCGATGCAGCCAATAGCGGTATTAATTCCCGTAGCTCCACAAGTTTGGGCAAGCGCTATTTTAGGGGATGTAAGATTGCCAAATAATACAGTTGCAAATATAAGCAATAATAATCTTTTCTTCATTGTCAAATACATTTTAAATCAATTTGGTTAAATACGAAAGACTTGGGCTGGTATAATTTAAAGACATGAAGTTTAAAGCGGTTTTAATTATTAGTTTATTTATTTTTGTTGGTTTATTTTTTACTACATCTATCTTTGCTGTTAGTGAAAGTGATTGTCTTAATAAATCAGTAAGTGAACTCTCTCAAGGGGATATGGATGAATGCATTAATGTAATTTTGCCAAGAATCGCTGCAGCATATGCTCCAGCTCAGGAAAAAAATAAAGCAGAACTTGCCAACCTCAAAAAGCAAATTGACTCTCTAAATCAAAGAGTCAGTTCAATCTCTAATCAATTAAAACAAACTGAACTTGAAATCGGGCAAAGAGAAGAGGATCTGGCCTTCACAAGTGAAATATTTGAAGAAAAAATATCAAATGATTACAGAAGAAGAAGACTGTACGATCCTATTACTCCATTTTTAGTTTCAGATAGCGCAGCAGATGCATTTCGAGAAAATGCATATCAGCAAATGGCCGCAGATGAAGACAGGAAAACAATTGAAGAATATGGCAATAAACTCTCGTCTTTAAAAAGTGACAAGGAAAGTCTAGAAAAAAATAAAATCTCTCTAGCTTCTTTGCAGAAAAAAGTTAGTGAGGATGCTAAGTTTTTAGAGAAGGAAGTTGGAAAAGTTGACAGTTTTCTGGCGGTACTCAGCAGTAAACAGCAAGAAATCTTAAATGCAAAGTTTGCAAGCGCTCCAGTGCCCTTACTGGCTTATACTAGTTTGGGAGGTTGCTCTAGCGATATTGGTAAATCCTCAGGATTCAGTCCAAGGTATGGTTTTTTTAGTTATGGTGTTCCTAACAAAACAGGTCTCAATCAGTATGGTGCGAAAGGAAGAGCAGAAGCCGGCCAATCTTTCAATGAAATATTAAATGCATATTACAACAACTTTCAGATAGTAGATTATGGAACTGGATTTAATATTAGAGTTAATGGTAAGAATCCCTACAATCAGACATTTAACAATGAGACATACAACATAGAAGAGTATTTAAAACATCTTTATGAAATGCCTACTTCTTGGGACTCAAAAGCGCTTCAAGCCCAAGCAATAGCGGCACGTTCATACGCTCTTGCTAGAACAAACAATGGACAAAACGCAATTCCACCTGATGAAAGCGGACAAGTAGTGAAGAAGGAATTAAACGATCAACGATGGATTGATGCGGTAACTGCTACAAGTGGAAAAGTTATGGTTCAAAGCGGTAGTCCAATCTCAGCGTGGTACTCTTCAACCCATGGCGGCGTCATTTTAAAGTCAAATCAGATTGGATGGAATGACACTTCTTGGACAAAACAAGGAATAGATACTCCATCTAATTCAGCAGGAAGTTTCCCAGAATTGAAATCAAATGCGTATGATAAACAATCACCCTGGTTTTTCTGCGATTGGGGTTATAGAAAAGAATATAACAACACCGCTTGGCTTAAAGAAGACGAGGTCGTCGACATTGCTAACTCATATATCCTTTGGGAAAAGGACAACGGCGCAATTGTTCACTTAAGCCAAACCGACAAACCAACAGGGGATACATGGGCCGTAGACAGAGTTAGACAGGAAATAATAAATAAAGGTGGATCACCAATAAATTCAATTAGCTCCATAAGTGTGTCATGGAACTCATCTGGAATTTCGGGGACGATAATCATAAATGGAAAATCTTTTGACGCACAGAAATTTAAGAACCTTTTTAACATAAGAGCCCCTGCGAACATACAAATTAAGCCAGCTTGTCAGCCCAACTCCAGTCTTTCTTGCGACAAGATGTATGCACTGTATGAGGTTGTTAAAGAATAAATTTCCGTTTTTAACTCAAACTGATATAATCGACTCATGCCAGATGTATTTATTTCTGAACAGAAAAACATTAAACCCCATCTAAAATCTCCTCATGATCCAGAGGTTCAAAAGCCAGTTGATTTAAATGTTCCAAAGAATGTGACCGAAAGACATCAATTTCATTCACATAACCCACTTTCCTCATATTGTTATTTTCCTGATGGAATTAAATTTGTAGCCAAAGATTCAAATGAAAAAATAGTTCTTTTTCTAAGACGCCATCCAATTACAAATCTTCCTTGGATCCTAATTTCGGCAATTTTGTTTGCTTCCCCCATGGTTCTATCCGAATTTCCACTTTTGGATTTTCTTCCTGACAATTTCAAGTTTGTAGCAATACTTTCTTGGTATTTAATTGCAGTCGCCTATACTTTCGAGTCATTCCTTGATTGGTTTTTCAGTGTTTACATAATCACTGATGAGAGGGTTTTTGACGTTGATTTTGTAAATTTAATTTACAGGGAAATTACTGAGGCAAATATAGATCAAGTCCAAGAAGTTACAACAAAAATGGGAGGAGTTATAAGAACTCTTTTTAATTATGGTGACGTTTATATTCCAACCGCATCGGAAATTCCAAACATTGAATTTGAAGCAGTTCCACATCCAGATCAAATTGCCAAAATCTTGCGAGAGTTAAGAGTTGAAGAAGAACAGGAAAAAATTGAAGGGAGGGTAAGATAAATGCTCCCCCTTTTTGGTATATCAGTCCTTTTAATAGGAAAAATATTTGCATTAATCGGTCTTGCAATCTACATAGTTTTTGCGCTGGTTGTACTCAAACAGGTTTATTTAATGGTTTCAACTATTGAAGTAGGGTTTGAATTTTTCATTAAACTAACCGCTTGGGCACATTTAATATTTGCTATCTTTGTTTTTCTAACCGCAATGATTGTCCTTTAGAAGTATATAATCAAAGTGACGATGCTAAATCTTGTAAGTAGTAAGATGACAGGTGTTCCCGGGTCATCCGGTTACTCCCAAGTTCATGATTATGTACCTGAAGATGAAGAAAAAAGAAAAGCCCGTGGGCACCTTTTTGCGGTTATATCAACAACCAGATTTGAAAGTGGCATTGAAGGAGTATCTTCAGGAAGAGAAATAATTACCAGACTTCATGAAGAATATTTTGGAAATATTGAAGCACGTCCCTTTAATGCTCTAAAACTTACAGTTGAGAAAGTAACAAATGAGTTTTCTGAGACATTTGGTGATATTGAAATCGCTGCTGCAAGTTTTGTAGATAAAACCGTCTACTGTGCTTGCTCCGGTGGATCAAAAACAATTATTTTAAGGGATGGAGGTCTTGCCGTAATACTTGAAAGTGCGGAGACAGAAACAACATCTGCTTCGGGATATCCTCAAAATAAAGATGTAATGGCACTTGGGACAAAGAAGTTCTTTGAAAGAATTTCTCAAGGTGTGCTTAAAGCAAATTTGGGAGGAAATGATGTTCATTCAACGGCAGAAGCTTTTACCCAAATTATTCACGCGGAAGAAGAGTCGGGAAATATTGGAGCCGTTATTTTGAAATTTGAAGAAAAGTTGCCGTCTACTGGCTTTGTTATAAATCAGCCCCCTGAAGAGAATAGTCAATTTACTAATATTAAATCCCGGCTCAGTATGGGCTTGGGTAAAGCCTCAACACTTTTTAAACGGATAGTAAAAGTAATTCCAGAAAGGAAAATCTATGTTAGTGAAACTCCAGAGTTTGAAATGGAATCTCAAAGCAAAAAAATTACTCTTTCAGTAGGGATAATTCTCCTCTTAATATTAGCCGTAAGTATAATATTTGGTTTTAGACAAAAAGGAGTTAACGAGCTTAAAAGTAAATATGAAGGGACACTTAGTGAGGCAACACAAAACCTGGATGAGGCGGTAGGACTTGTTGCAGTTTCACCAGACCGAGCTCGTGAACTCTTTGTTGTAGCTCAAGAAAAACTTAATCAGGTAGAATCATTTAGGGCAAAGGATTCAAGAATAGATGATCTCCGTGCACGAATCGAAGAGCAAAAAAGTGTAGCTTTTAGAGAGTACAATATCACTCCCGATCTATTTCTTGATCTGACACTACTTTCCTCCGGGTTTAAAGGAGACAAATTATCTTCCTCAGAGGGAAATCTTTTTATTCTAGATAAAAAA
Organism: uncultured Gammaproteobacteria bacterium; assembly: GCA_964612965.1. GTDB lineage: Bacteria > Patescibacteriota > Microgenomatia > UBA8517 > UBA8517 > CAZTGB01. The sequence continues at coordinate 68,925 of CAZTGB010000001.1, forward strand.
GGAAAGAAAATAGTAAGCGTTGAAATTAGTAATAAAAAAAGCAAAGTTGTGGCAGGACCCGACAAAATAGGAGACGCACTCGACATAGCTTCATACTCAGATAGAGTTTTTGTGCTAGATAACGAAAGTGTAAAAGAAATAGGCACAAGCGCCTCAACCGTAATAGAAAAAGATTGGGAGGCAGATGTATTTATTTATGGGTTTGCAGGCAACCTTTATGTACTAGATAAATCGGCAAACCAAATATATAGATATGCAGGGAGTGGAGACACATTTGGTAGCCGTCAAAACTGGCTCTCATCTAGTACAAAGCCAAATTTCAGTGATACAACATCCTGGGCAATAGATGGCGCAGTTTATGTGTTAACAGATACCGGAAGAGTTCAAAAGTTTAGTCAAGGAAGCCCTCAGGCATTTAGCATTAATGGGGTGTATCCAGATACAACTACGGTTGATGCAATCTATTCAAGCGACGAAACAGAATTTGTTTATATCTTAGATAAACAAAACAAAAGAGTGGTGGTTCTAGATAAAAAAGGAAACTATAAAGCTCAATACACTTCAGATGAAATTTCAAACGCTGAGAGTCTGGTTGTTTCGGAAGCAGACAAAGAGATAATTATCCTAACAGGAGACAAACTATTATCAATTGAAATAAAGCATTTATAATAATAAGAGGATGAAGCCAGTAAAATTAACAAAAGAAGAAAAAGGAATAGAAAAAGCCTTTAGGGAAGGTAAATTAATTCGCGTTAAAAATTTCGAGAAAGAAAAGAAAAAATTAATCCAGATAGCCAAAAACACAAAAAGAAGACTCAATCTCACACAAAACTGACATTTTTCCTTTCTTGTGGAGACGGCGGGAATTGAACCCGCGTCCGAAAAAACTTATTACAAAACTTCTACAAGCTTAGTGAATTTTATTTTATTTCCTCTAAATTTAAGCTAATTCACGAGCAACTTAAAGTAAGATTTATTTGTCTTTCATGGCAGTCTCTAAATCGAAAGACTGACATGGCATCTCGAATTGGTTTACACCCAGTCAGCCCGGTCGAGAATCAGGCTTCAGGACGCCAGTTTAAGCAAACGCAAAAGCTGGAAAAGATGAACTTTCGTTATCTTTTATTTTTTGATTCTTGTTTAACGAGTACTAATCAAACTCGGCTTGCTGTTTTATAAAAGAGCTTCCCGTCGAAACCGATCGTCCCCATTTATTAATTATCACGACCTCTAAACTCACGCTCTATGTCTCGTTTTATGTCTGCTTTTTTCAAAGATTCCTTCTTTTCAAACTTGCGCTTGGGTTTCCCCAGGCTCAAAGAAAGCTTAATTAAGCGACCTTTATTATATAGCACTATAGGCACAAGTTGCAACTTTCCCTGCTTCATTTTTGTCTCAAGTGAAATTAGCTCCTTCTTGTGAAGTAGTAGTTTCCTAATTCTTGTTGCATTATATTTTTCAATTCCGGTCGCTGGAATATTAACGTTAATTAAAAAAGCTTCCCCATTCATTATTCTGACGTGGGATTGAGTTATATCTCCTCTATTTTCTCTTAATGATTTAGCCTCAACCCCCAGGAGGGATACCCCAGCTTCAACTTTTTCTGGAGTAAGTTCATATTCGAACCTGGCACGTTTATTAAAAATACGCATATACTAGTATTGTACCTCATGATGCGCTTGCAAGATTACATATGAATATCCTAGATTTAATTTTTCCTAAAAGTTGTCTTGAATGCGGCAAGGGAGGAATTTATATCTGTGAGTCTTGTTTGAATAAAGTTCCAACTGTTAGCTGGCATAGTAAAGACACTTTTTCTGTCTGGAGATATACAGGAGTAATTAGGTCTGCAATTCTTTCTCTTAAATACAAGTATTCAACAGAAATTGCAAAAGAGATTGCTGAAAATGCAATCAAAAAACTCAAAAATAGCAATTTTAAGATTAAAAATGGGGTGCTTATCCCAATTCCACTCTTTAAAACCAAACAAAACTTAAGAGGATTTAATCAGTCAGAAGAAGTAGGAAAGTTAGTTGCAAAAGAGATGTGTTGGGAGTTTATACCCAATCTATTACTCAAGAAAAAACAGACAAAATCACAGACTGAATTAAAAGGGGACGAAAGAAGAGAAAACTTAAAAGGAGTTTTTGAGATTAATCCAATCTACGATCCTCAAAAACTTAAAGACAAAGCTTTAATAATTTTTGATGATGTCTATACGACAGGTTCAACCTTGAAGGAAGCTAAAGAAGTTTTAAAAGGCTGGGATATGAGAAATATATGCAATGTGACAATATCCAGATAGCTATTTATTCTTACATCGGTTTTTCAACACGATCCACCATATATTTAACAGCCTCATTCATATTTGTTGAGTACAGTTTAATATTGGGATGTTTATTTTGGAAAACTCTATATATTTCATCTGCAAAAGCCTGTCCAATAGTTGGAACTCTATTATAATCAAAGATGATGGCATTGAATTTTTCGAGTCCAGTTAAAACTCTTCTAGCTTGAGATCTGGAGATATAAATAGTTCCAACGATATATAATTTTATTTGGATTTCAGTTTTGTCAAAATCAGGATTCTTATGGTCTGTTTCGTATTTACTAAAAATATCTCTTAAATGCCGATTTGAAGATGTTGAAATGATGTATGATACTTTGGTACCTTTTTTAACAGGCTTTACTTCTTTAATAAAAATGTCATTTAACAAATTATCTATTCTTAAAGAATAGCCAAAGCTTTCGAGAACAAAAACATCCGCTGTCTTAGAGGTAAAAAATATTCCTTCCCCCGAATGTGCATGAGGCTGGGTTGTGGTTTTACCTTTTAGCAAGTCTTGAATAGCTTCTATCTCCGATTGCAAATTGCGTTTTGTCATGACATTTTTGAATACACCTATACCAAAATCTTTTACTGTGAATTTAAGGTTTTTGCCATCTTTTGACACCTCCAATTCAATATTTTTAGATTCTGAATGTTCAATTGCATTATTGAGCATTTCGGAAAATGCGTAATCAAATATGCTCCGTACATTTTCGGACAGGTTTTTCATAAATGGGGTTTGTCTATTAATATCATCTAAAATTTCATGCTCTTTTTGTGCCAACCGAACAAAGCGTTTTTTGATAATATCTCCGAGCATGTCAGCATTCTTTGGTAACGCATAATATGCATTTGCGGTAGAACCTCCTTTGATAAGGACTCCATCTCTAACTAAATTGCTAATTAGAAAGCTAACATACTGACGTGATACTTGATTATTTAAGGCCATTACGACATCAGATGTCTGAAACTTTATATTATTATTGGCAGTTCTCAATATTGTCTTTTTGATATTCATAGCTGAAGTGTAGATTATATTGTCAGGGTTGTCAAGTATTATTTGTTAGTTGTCAAGTATGTTGTCAAGTGAGTAAATACAGTTGTCGTGCTAGTTGTCAAGTAAGAATCGTATGGAGACACTAAAATTTGAAATAGAAAATTATCTGTGCGGAGAGTACAGGGGTCGAACCTGTTAGGGATTACTCCCACGGGTTTTCAAGACCCGCGCATTACCGTCCTGCCCACTCTCCTAGGCGGTGGGGACAGGATTCGAACCTGCGCGAGCCTTGCGGCTCAGGAATTTAGCAAACTCCCGCAATGGGCCAAGCTATGCGACCCCACCAAATATGTGCAATTATACCAGATTTTGAGGTATAATTAGCATGTTATGGATCCTGCCGAAGAAGTTAAAAATACAGTCCCTAGCACATCAGAAAATCAAAAAGAGGAAGATCTTTTTACTTGGAGGGCTCCAAGTAGACCTTTTAAAACCAGAACTAGGGAATTTTATGTGACTCTGTTTGCAATAGTTGGCTTGGTAGGCCTTATTCTCTTTATAGCAGAAGGGGCAATGCCGGTTATTCTTTTAATTGCAATTGTGTTTTTATTCTATATTCTCTCTACAGTTGTCCCAGAAGAGATTGAATACAAAATAACAAATAGAGGAATTAAGATTGCAGGGGGCAAAACCGAATGGAATTTAATGGGTAGATTTTGGTTTACCAAAAGGATGGAATCAGACCTACTTGTAATTGAAACATTTGTAATACCGGGAAGGCTTGAACTTGTAGTTAGGGAAGAAGATATTGAAAGTATTCGCAAAAATCTCTCTTCATATTTAAATGAAGAGGAAATTCAACCAAGTGGGTTGGAAAGAGCTACTAATTGGTTTTCAAGTAAGCTTCCAGGGAACAAATAGTCTGTGATATACTCGCACCTGTAGCTTAACGGATAGAGTTGAGCCTTGCGGAGGCTTAGGTCCCAGTTCGAGTCTGGGCAGGTGCACATGAGCTATGAAACTGGAGGGTTCGCATAGCGGCCAATTGCACGAGTTTCGAAAACTCGAGGGTTTATACCCTACACAGGTTCAAATCCTGTACCCTCCGCCAATACAAAAAGAAAATGAACAACAAAAACAATCAACAGATCTTAATAGGAGGAGCAATCCTCTATAGAGAGGGCAAATCAGGGAGAAGGCAGTTTTTGATTGTGAAAAACAAAGAAGAGGATGATTGGGAAATTCCAAAAGTAACAGTTAGGAAAGGAGAGTCTTCTGTTCGTGCTGTAATCAGAATGGCTGGGGAACAAGCAGGAATTACAGCAAGAGTCCTCGAAGAGGCGGGGAGACTATCTGCAACCGTAGTTATTAACAATAAACCAGTTGCTCAAAAGCACTTTTATTATTTGATGATGCAAAGGTCCAGTAATGGTGAAATAATTGGCTTTAGTGATTATCAATGGCTTGATTACGCACAAATTGGTAAAAAGTTAATTTTAAAGAAAGAGAAAGAAATCTTTAAAAATACTAAAGCAGTACTTAAAGAATGGGACAAAACCAAAAAAGACAAGATAGATCAGGAAGAAGAAGACCTTCTTCTTCAAGAACAGGAAGAGGCAAGGCTGGCAATTTAATGCCCGCTCCTATTTCAAGAGAGTTTTCTTCAGGGGGTGTGGCTTTCAAACAAATAAAAGGAAATCCTCTTTGGTTAATAAGATCAACCACACCAAACGACTTATTCCCCAAACAATATTGGATGCTTCCTAAAGGTTGGATTGATGACGGAAAAGAGGGTTCTCCCGGCCCAATTGCAAGCGGAAATAAAAAAGCTACAGAAGAAGAACTACAAAAAGCAGCAATACGTGAGGTAAGTGAAGAAGGGGGAATAAAGGCCAGTATTATTAAAAAGATTGGATCAGTAAAGATTTTTTATAAACACCCCTTAAGAGGTCAGATACTAAAATTTGTAACATTTTTTTTGATGAAATGGGAAAGTGATTTATCAAATGGCCATGATGGGGAAACTGAAGAAGTATTATGGCTTCCTTTTAATGATGCTTACAAAAAATTAAGCTTTGGTAATGAAAAACAGATTCTTAAAAAAGCCAAAGAAATTTTAGATTCGGGAATTATTGATTCTTTGATATAATATCCAAGCTTGGTGGGGTGTCCGAGTGGTTTAAGGAGCATCATTGGAAATGATGTGGGCGATAAGCCCTCGCAGGTTCGAATCCTGTCCCCACCGCAAATTATTATGAGGATAATTTTTCTTAACGTAGATCAAGGAAGAACTGAAGACAAACTCTTTGGATTTATCAAAAGAAACTCTCAACACACTGATATTTTTTGCTTCCAAGAACTAAATAAAACAAAAATAGATAAGATCAAAAAGGTTCTCCATGGATTTAATTTTATTTATCATTCGAAAGGGGATTGGAAATATAAAACAAGAATAATTAACTATGGTCAAGGATTATTCGTAAAAAATGAAAAGATGCAAGTTCAATCGGCGCACTCCATAAACACATATAAAGGGACTAATCGAGAGCCACAATGTTTTACACAACTGATCGAAATAAGAAACGGATCTGGGAATTTTGTGATAGCTAACATACACGGAAAAGTTTTTCCTGGTAACAAACTTGATACGCCAACAAGGATCTTGCAATCTAAAAAAATTATTAAATCCCTGGAGAATATCAAACACCCTAAAATAATTGGTGGAGATTTTAATTTGCTGCCAAATACTAAAAGTATTGAAATTTTTGAAGGCGACGGATATCGAAACCTAATAAAAGAATATAAAATATCAACTACTAGGAACAAAATTGCTTGGGAACGGTTTTCCAATCGGGAAAAACAGTATTTTGCGGACTATGTTTTTATTTCTCCTGAAATTAAAGTAAGTAAATTTGAAGTTCCTAATGTTGAAATCTCAGATCATTTACCTTTAGTCCTGGACTTTGAGATATAATTTCCTCATGAAGAAGCAATCAAGAGAATTATCAAGTGATGAGGAGACAGACGAGATATTGGCAGATAAGAAGTTGATGAAAGCAATAAAACAAGGAGAAAAGGAGTTTGAAGAAGGCAAATCCTTAGACTTGGAAGAAGTAAAGAAAGATCTATTTAAATAGCTTCAGATTATCTTCGGATAGGAGTGCTATAATTAGCCAGAATGGACAACCAAGTAGAAGAAGTAAAAAGTAAAACAGACATAGTCGCAATCATTGGAGAAAGAATAGAGCTTAAAAAAGCAGGAAGAAATTTTAAAGCCAATTGCCCTTTCCACGGAGAAAAAACTGCCTCGTTCATGGTTTCCCCAGAACTCCAAATTTTCAAGTGTTTCGGATGCTCAGAGGCCGGGGACGCTTTCTCTTTTCTTGAAAAATTTGAAGGAATGGAATTTGCTGAAAGCTTAAAATATTTAGCAGATAGGGCGGGAGTAAAACTAAAATCTTTCAGTGGAACCAAAAAATCAGAAAAAGAAAGAATAATTGAGGTTAACGCTCAAGCTATTAGGTTATACTCATATCTTCTTAAAAACCATGAACAGGGCAAACGCGCTCTAAATTATCTCTTAAAAGAAAGAGGTTTAAAAATGTCAACAATTGAAGAGTTTGGACTGGGGTATTCTCCAGACAATCCAATATATATTAAAAAATTCTTGATAGACAAGAAAAAATTTACGCCGGCTGAACTTGAAAGAGCTGGTATCACTCTAGGAAGTGGAACACGCTTCTATGACAGGTTCTCCGGACGAGTAATTTTCCCTCTAATGGATCACCGAGGCAACCCCATTGGTTTTTCAGGAAGAGTTCTTCCCTGGGACAAAAGAGAAACCGGCAAATACATCAATTCCCCAGAAACTCCCGCATACCACAAGAGTAGTGTTCTATATGCCCTAAACATTACACGTCCTTTTATAAAGAAAAAAGGAGTAGCAATTATAGTTGAAGGGGAACTTGATGCAATATCAAGCTACCAAGCAGGAATTAAAAACGTAGTTGCCATTAAAGGCTCTGCTCTAACGGAAGAGCAAGTAAAACTTCTTTCCCGTTTTGCCCCAAAATTTATTCTAGCTCTTGATGCAGACCTAGCGGGGGATGCCGCATCACGCCGTGGAATAATGGTGGCTTCTAATGCTGGAGTCGAGGTAAAAGTTACAGAAATGGCTGGAGCAAAAGATCCCGATGAGGCGGCAAGACATGACCTGGATGGGTACAAAAAGTCACTTATCAACGCCGTTTCAATTTGGGATTTCTTTATAGATTCCGCGACCAAAAGATATGATGTTTCAACCGGGGTTGGTAAAAGTAAAATTTCAAGAGAAGTAATTCCGACTCTATCCGAAATAGAAGATAAAATAGTTCAAGCTCATTATATAGGAGTCGTTGCTCAAAAGTTATCAATCCCAGAAGAGGCAGTCAGGGAGCAAATTGAAAAGTTTATTAAAGAACCAGAAAAAGTTAGTGAAGAGATACCCGAAGAGGCAAGAGTCAAGAACAGACGTGACCTTCTTGAAGAAAGATTTTTAAGCCTAGCTTTTCAATCAGAACCTAAAATACTATTAATCAAAGCCAACTCAGGCTTTGTGACAAGCCCCCTAAATTTGAGAATTGTTGAAGAATATAAGAAGTATTCAGACAAAGTTAAGTCGTTTGATTTAGCCACTTTTTCAAAGAGTTTGCCTCCCGAGCTATTTGATAGTTTTACCCAGATGGTTTTGAGAGAAACCTGGGAAGGAGAAGTAGATGAAGGCAAAATCAAAAAGGAGCTTGATTTAGTTGGAAAAGAGCTTAAAATACTATCAGTTAAGGAAAAGTTAGTTTCTTTAACAAATAAAATAAAAGTTCTCGAGGAAAAGGGCGACAAAAATGAGCTATTTAACGCTCAGGAAAAATTTAATAAACTCGCTACACTTCTTTCTAAGATTAATAATAATGCCGAATCTGGCGTTATTTTCAGTGAATAATATGACGGTATTTAGTTGGTATAATTAGACATATGATCAGAAAACAAGTACAAGATTTAATAAAAAAGGGTAGAGATCAGGGATTTATCACTCAAGAGGAAATAATGGAAGTATTTCCCGACGCCGAAGATAGAGTAGAGGAGCTAGATGAGCTATATGACACACTTTTGGCTGAGGGCGTTGATGTTTTTGAGTCAGTCACCCCAGAAGAAATTGAAACGGATGAAAAAGCAAAGGAAAAACTAGACCGAGAAATAGAACTTCTAACAAAACTTGAAGGAATTGAGTCTACAGACCCAGTCAGGCAGTATTTACGAGAAATTGGTCGTGTTCCTCTTCTTTTTGCAGAAGATGAAATTGAACTTGCCAAAAAATACGAAAAAGGAGAAAAAAGAGCAAAGGACAAACTAACAGAAAGTAATTTAAGACTAGTTGTTTCAATTGCAAAGAAATATATAGGACGAGGGCTATCGCTTCTTGATCTTATTCAGGAAGGAAACCAGGGACTAATTAGAGCCGTTGAAAAGTATGACTGGAGAAAAGGATTTAAGTTTTCGACCTACGCTACCTGGTGGATTCGTCAAGCCATAACACGCGCCATTGCAGACCAAGCAAGAACTATAAGAATTCCTGTTCATATGGTGGAAACCATAAATAAGCTTTATAGAACGTCCCGTAGACTCATGCAGGAATTGGGAAGGGAGCCTACACCGGAGGAAATTGGAGAAGAACTTGAAATTGAGGGAGACCGCGTAAGGGAAATTTTCAAGATTGCCCAAGAAACTACATCCCTAGAAGCTCCAGTCGGAGAAGATCAAGAATCTTTCCTTGGAGATTTCATTCCAGATGAAAATACACTATCTCCAGTTGACCAAGCTAGTAAACAACTTCTTAAAGATCACTTGGAAGAGGTACTAGGAACCCTTTCTGAGCGCGAAGCTAAAGTGTTAAAACTTAGATTTGGTCTTGAGGGAAGTAAAGCCATGACCTTAGAGGAAGTAGGGAAGGTGTTTGGTGTTACACGCGAAAGAATCAGACAAATTGAAGCAAAAGCATTAAGAAAACTAAAGCATCCAAGTAGACGCAAAAAACTCCAAGACTACTTAGATTAAAAAATCCAACAAATTAACAAAAACCTACATCTTGCTGCAAATTGCACAATCCTTTTTGTGAGTAAAGAGAATATATACAGTTGAAAGACCAACAAGCATATAAACTGTATTTCCCATACTCATTCCAAAAAGAGATTCAACTAAATTGTAGTTGAAGAATGCAATCAAACCCCAATTAAGGCCTCCTGCAAAAACCAACGTCATAGCTATAATGTGTAACCATTTCATAATCAATTCACCCCCTTTCAAAAATAACTAATCTTATTTATGCAGTTTCTTTAGAAGGTGTCAATGGTACTTTTAAAAATAACTTTGTACTATTTGATTTCTCTAGTTCGTTATAGTAACATGAAGCATGGGTTACTTCGGAAAATTAGAGGAAAAATTAATAGCAATCGAACTCCGCAAGAAAGGCTTTTCGTATAATCAAATCCTTAAAAAAGTAAGTGTATCAAAAGACACTATCAGCCGTTGGTGTAGAGACATAGTTATTACCCCAGAACAAATGGAAACACTTTTAAAAAGAAAGCTAATTGGAGGTGAAAAAGGAAGGCTCATAGCCGCAAAATTAAAGCATGACAAAAGAATAGTTGAAACAGTCAAAGAACTAAAAAATGGAGAAAAAGATGTAGGTAAATTATCAAAGAGGGACAGATTTATTTCAGGAATTGCATTATATGCAGGCGAGGGGGGTAAAAAAAGTTTAGGTTTTGCAAATAGTGACCCCAAAATTATCAAATTTATGATGGGCTGGTTTAGAGAGTTTTGTAACGTTCCCGAAGAAAAACTCAGGGGCTCCATATGGATCCACGACAATCTAGATGCGGAAGAAGCAAAAATTTATTGGTCTAACCTTACAAAAATACCTACTAGTCAGTTTTATAAAACTTATATTGCCAAAAATAAAGTGGATACTAAGAAAGTAAGAAAAAATATACACAGTTTTGGAGTTTTTTCGATCACAATTCTAAGTATTCAAATGCATCGTAGAATCATGGGTTGGATGTCTGGAATACTCGGTAGCAAATTGGTATAATCAGCTTCGCACCTTAATTTTAGTAGTTTTGCTCCCCTGTAGCTCAGCGGTAGAGCAAATTCCTGTCGGGATAGGCAGCCTTCTAAAGTAATTTAGAAGAGATAAATCAGGCTAATTCGGGGAACTCCAGTTTTTAATTGGACAATCCCGAGCTAAATCACGAAAGTGTAAATGTGTAGAGACTATATACCTGACATCCTTATTTAGGATGATGAGATAGTCCAGACCTTTTGGTAACAAGAGAATTACTGTAAGAATGAGGTCGCTGGTTCGAATCCAGCCGGGGGAGCAAAACTACTAATATCACAAGTCCGAGTCCTGTCCGCAGAGCAAAACTTATTTGCAAAAATCACTTGTTTTTCCGCTTTGGCCATCAGATGAAGGAAGTGAAAGAACTTTTTCTTTGTCTTCTTGGGATAGCCAATTGAACCAACAAACGGCATACTTGTTGATTTCAGAATTGTAATATTTCTCCCATTCAAGATCTTCGGAAGAGTGAACAGAGGCCCAAGAAGGATCTTTAGAAGCTTCATTTTGTTGTCGATAGTCATATACACCCCAATCTACAAATGTGTTGTAACCCCCAAGCACTTCAGGACCTCCAGTAGTTAGGCCCACTGCCGTTGCAATCACTTCACCTTCCTTAACATTGATGGGTGGATCAACCTGTGTGGTTCGGGAATCCAAACCCTTAGGAAGAGGGAATTTTTCAGCAATCTCCATAAATTTGGGAGTTAATTTCAAAAGATGACCAAAACGGTAACGTACTGCACATGGATGTTCAAAATCAAAAGTATATTGAACCTCTCCGTTTACGAGGTATCTCGCACCGGCAATAATCTTTGCATCATATGGAGCAGTAACGGTAATTTCATCGGGTTTATATCCGTCAAAGCGAAAACCTCCATGAGCCTTGTAATTACCGCCTCTAATTTGCCCTGGATATAGAATAGAGGTAACTTTGTTTAAATCTACCGGCATTTTAAAAACAAATGGATCTGGACATTTTTGATACGATTTTGAAGCTCGGTTGATTTGCATTTTGGGCAAGATCTTTTCAGGGGAGCGGATTATCCCGATGGTCAAAAATGTTGCCAACCCCGCGAAAATTAGAAGTAAAACTTTTCCCACTAGATTAACTTTATCACTTTTTTTGTTAATTTTACGTAATCAGTATTAATAAAAGAGAGCACTAGAAAATAGAGTTACAAAGAAAAACTGATATAATTAACGTATGTCCAAAAATCCAATTATTAATGCCCTAAGTGCTTCAGCATATATTATCTTCATTGTCAGTGTTATGACATTCGTGACGCAAGCCTTAAGGAACAAACCCGATACCTTTTTCGCTCCAATCACGTTTTTATCTGTACTTACTCTTTCTGTTGTTGTCATGGGGTTTCTATTTTTTTACCAGCCCATTATGTTGTTTATGGATGGAAAGAAAAAAGAAGCAGTAAACCTATTTGTTAAAACCTTGGGTGTGTTTGGAGTTATTACTGCAGCTGTTTTAATACTCCTTTCTCTGGAACTAATTTAACAAACGTCATTGACTTCTTTTAGTAAAACTTCATGATTAAAAAAGATGTTTCTGGGGGTTTTGTACACAATATACCAGACGACTTGCGAAAAACACTTGTTTCAAGTCGGGCTGTGCTTACTGCTTGGAACAGTCTTACCCCACTGGCACGCAATGAATGGATCTGCTGGGTAACCTTCGTCAAAAAGCCAGAGACAAGAAGAAACCACATTCAAAGAGCGCATGATGAGATTTTGGAAGGGAAGAAAAGACCTTGTTGTTGGCTAGGCTGTATTCACCGCACAGATAAGCGGATAAGCCCTTCAGTGCAAAGTTTGCTTCAAAAACGGCCATAAAGTGCTTTATTTCACAAAGTAGGCTATAATACGAACTTAGGAAGGAGGCAAAATATATGAAGGGTACAATTAAAACAAAAACAGATAAGGGATATGGTTTTATTTCTCGAGACGGAGAAACAAAAGATCTTTTCTTTCATTCTAATGATTTAGTAGGCGTTACTTTTGATGATCTTCAAGTCGGAGCAGCAGTTACTTTTGACATTGTAGATGGTGAAAAAGGACCAAGCGCAAAGAACGTAAAATTAGCTTAAAAGTAAAGCTTCAGGTTAATTTAGAATCATTCAATTATAATTATCTCTAGTGATGAAAAAACTTCTCACTTCAACGAGTATTTATGTCATGGAATCAAAAATTCCAGGTGCTGGCCGTGGAGTTTATGCGGCTTGTGATGTTAAAAAAGGAGAAGTTATTGAAACGTGTCCAATTATTAAAGTGTCAAAAGACGAGGCAGCTCACTTAAATGAGAGTTCTTTGGTTACTTATTTCTTTTATTTTGGAAGGAATAAAGAGGAGTTACTAATAGCGCTTGGTTTTGGATCAATTTATAACCATTCATATAATCCAAACGCAGACTATAAAATCCAACCCACAAAAAATATAATTGACTTTGTGGCTATAAAAGCCATAAAAAAAGATACTGAAATAACAACAAACTATAACCATGGAACCCCTAAAGATAAGAACCCGTTATGGTTTGAGGTAGAGTAATATAAATCATGATTGAAGAACATCCATTTGGAGATTTTATTCCTCAAAATACCCAATATTTATTACTTGGAAGCTTTACAGGCAAAATTACAGATAACTCTTATGATTGGTTTTATGGAACAAAAAGAAATTTATTTTGGCCAGAGATGGTAAGTTGATAGAACCTTTCGGCAAAAAGATTGATAAAGATTTGTTTGAAATTAGAATAGAGAATAATGGGCAGTATAGATTACTGTATACCTATTTTGTCAGAGAATATGTAGTTATTCTCTCAGCTTTTCAAAAGAAAACACAGCAAACACCATCAAAAGAAATTAAAAAAGCAAAAATGAGATTGAAAGGATATATTTTATGAACACAAAAACTAAAAAACAAAATTTGGAAAAAATAATTAAAAGAAATACAGTTTCTAGCGAAAGTGTGTTTCGTGATTTCACTGTTAAACAAAAAAGAATAGCTGATGGACAGATCAAATATTATGATGTTTTAATAGGACTGAAAAATCAAAGAGAAAAAATGGGATTCTCACAAAAAGAGCTGGCAGAAAAGGCCAATCTACCTAGAACCACTATTACCAAGATTGAATCTGGAAATTATAATCCTACAATCAATACTTTAATATCTATTGCAGAAGCACTCAACAAAAAATTAGAAGTTAAATTTGCCTAATCCACCAATTTTCGTCAAGGTCCAAGAAAGAAGTAATGTGGCTATAGTTAACATGCTTGTGTAAATAGCCACTCCTTTTACACCAATAACGGTGGGGTTTAGAAAATTATAAGGGTACCAAGAAGTGATGGATCCTCGGACAAGAGAATAAGCCAAATAAATTAACATAACGATAATCCAAGTAAGCGCCTTTTCTAGAGGAATTTTAGTTGATGGTGTAAAAATCCAATCTGCCAAAACTGCAATTGGAGCCAAATAGTGTAAAACTATATTTATCCAGGCGACGAACTCATCATTCCTGCCTCCTAACAGAATTATTAATCCAAGACCGGCTGTTAGAATATAAAGGGTAGCGGCACCTCTTAGTATGTCTAAACGTATTGATTCGAAGACATTAAAAGCCGAAGAAATAAACACAAAAGAGACAAATAAACTGCTCAGTACAGTAAAATAGCTGAAGAAATTTATTGGTTTTTGCCTGAAAGTAAGAAACTGGGCAATCACCGCAACCAAAATAAGGATCCCAAAACCAAGTCTGTAAAATTTAATGAATGATTGTATGTCCACAATTCATTATACATGTTAAAAT
>CAZTGB010000001.1:83227-95269 GCA_964612965.1 uncultured Gammaproteobacteria bacterium
TTGCAACCAAAAGTGTCAATAAAAAAATAATTAATACATGTTAAAATAGCTTCACTTTCCAATGAAAAACATATTTAAAATAGTTAAACTTTCTAAACCACAACACAAGTGGATTCTTGTGGCCTGTGTTCTAATCGCCATTCAGGCTGCCTTGCAGCAAGCTACTCCAATTACACTTAAGTTTGTAGTCGATGAGTTGTCTAATCAAATTTCAACTGGAACCGGTAATTATCAAACCCTACTTTATCTATTTGCTCTAATTCTTGCAATTAATTTGAGCGGAGTCATTTTAACTTCAGTAAGTGCGAGACTGGGGGATCATATAGCGTCTCGTCTAGGTCGTTATCTAACTGAAATGTATTACAGGAAGATCTTTACTCTCCCCCAAAAATATTTTGACTCAGAAGTCTCAGGAAAAATAATTAATCAACTAAATCGTGGGATAAATTCCATTCGTGATTTTGTGAATGGAGCCACTAATTTTATAGCACCTGCCATGCTTCAAGCTATTTTTGGTGTTGGGGTACTTATGTATTTTGATGTGGGCATTGGACTTCTTGCTTTAACGGTCTTTCCCCTCTACATTGCAATTTCAAATTACTCAACAAAACGATGGGGAAAAATCCAAGAAGAAAAGAATATTCATGAAGATGCAACAAGAGGGAGAATTCAGGAAGCCATCGGCAACATTAAGCTTGTTAAAACTTACAACACACAAACCAGAGAGTGGAACTTCATTTCAGATAAATATGAAGTAATTAATAAACTCTATGATCGTCAGTCGACTCAATACCACATACTAAATTTCATTCGTGAGTTTAGTCTTGAAATTGCTTTTGTGGCAATTCTCTTTGTCGTTTTTAGAAATACTTTCCTAGGAACCTTGAGCTTGGGGGAGATGATTTTAATAATTCAGCTACTAAACCAACTCCGCTGGCCTCTTTATGGAATGAGCTATATCTTAGAACAAATCCAAAGAGCAGAAGCAGACTCCAAAGCCTTCTTTGAAGTCCTTGATCTTCCCCAAGTTGAATCATTTCAAACTAAAAAAGTAGCAGCACAAATAAAAGAACCTGAAATCAACTTTAACAATGTAAGTTTTAGTTATGGGGATGGCTCATCCGTTCTAAATAATGTCAATTTAACTTTAAATAAAAAAGAAACTGTAGCACTAGTTGGCCATTCAGGATCAGGAAAAACCACACTAATTAACTTAATACTTAAACTATATGAACCAACAAAGGGGGATCTTAGTTTATCAGGTAAAGCTTACAAAAAAGCTAATCATTCATGGGTCAGATCCCACATCGCTTTAGTCTTTCAAGATAATGAACTATTCTCTTCAACCATAAGAGAAAACGTTGCATATGGAGTTAGTAATGTTTCTGATGCTCAAATTATTAGAGCCCTAAAACAAGCTAATGCTTATGAATTTGTATCAAAGTTTAAAGATAGTCTTGATGCCCAAATTGGGGAACGGGGCGTAAAGCTCTCTGGAGGTCAGAAACAAAGGATTCAAATAGCCCGCGCCATTCTTCACAATAAACCAATATTAATTTTAGATGAGGCGACAAGCAGCCTTGATTCCAAATCAGAGAGATTAGTCCAAGAAGCGCTTGAAAAACTATTCAAAAATAGACTTGTAGTTATCATTGCTCACAGATTCTCAACCATTCAAAATGTTGACAGGATTGTAGTCCTTGATGGAGGAACAATTGTAGACGAGGGTAATCCAAGAGAGCTCGCGGGCCGTATTGGGGTCTATTCAGAGTTACTTAAGTACCAAATAGAAGGAAACAAAAAATTACTTAGTAAATACGAGCTGAGATAATATATATGACTAAAAGAGAATTGTAGGATGTCATGAAGTAGCGACCTTTTTAGACACTTTTTTAACTTTGGCAGTTTTATTAGCCTTAACTTCTTTTACTTCTTCAACTGGGGTTGAAACGACTTCCTTAACATCAATTTTCTCAGCTTTAGGTGTTAGCAAATCCACAATTCTGTCCAATTTAGCATTTAAAGTATCAAGTTGTACTTTAAACTGCGTATCAACTCTCTGTGGTTGCGGCCTCTCGTCTCTTTCAAATCTATTACCTCTTCCAAAACCCCCACTTCGCTCAGGTCTTGTCCCTGCCGAATCTCTTCCTCCCATTTTTTCAAAACAATCAGAACAATAGACTGGCTTCTCACCAGTAGGTCTAAAAGGAACCTGACAAGCTTTTCCACAGTTACTACAAATAGCGTCAAACATTTGTCTGTCACCGCGGTCACCACCCCTGAAGTTGTCTCTTCTAAAACCCCCTCCTCGTCCACCTCTTGATCTGTCGTCTCTGAAATATCCCATGTGCTATAAGTATAACAGTCTTGGTGTCCATTTGATATGGGGATTAAAAAAACTCAATCTCCAAGTTCAAAATAGATTTTCCGCCTCTTCTTCAGTCTTTCCTATTTCTTCTAATTTTTCCCTAATCTGGTAAACAGTTAGTTTTGACATATCTATATTTGCCTTTTTGGCTTCAATTAGCCCTAAAATATATTTTTTTGCCAACGTAGCCTCTTTGGGTAACAAGTATGTGATAGGGCGGATCTCGTGGCCAAATCTTTTGACTTTAAATTCAATAGCGGCAAATAAAATACCGCGATTAACCCTAACCGTTAAAATATCATCAAACATAATTGAATAAACTCTTTTGAAGAAAAGATCTTTTCTAGCAATTGTTACTTTACTTTCGTCAATAATTACTCGATCAGGGAAGAGCTGAAAGGGAAAAACTGAAGATAATTCATAAATAATGTGCCCAGACTCAGAGACTATCCTGTTTAGCTTGTCAACTTGACGAATGACATCCCCAACCTCCCTCTGTTCTTCGTCTTTTGGGGCACCAGGTTCAATATAAACTGTTCCTGTGTTTACCACTACATATATTTTACTACCTTGTGTCACGTTTTAGATGTTTTTTTGCTAAATAGACAGTTATAATAAACTGTGACAATCTATTCAGCCACAATTATATTCATGGGATTAATAATTGGGGGATTTGTCATTGAATCTTTTATGTCTCAAGTACATTATTTTCTATTTCGCAAACATATTAAAGAATACCATTATAGACTTGGGAGATATCTGTTTTATCTTATGTTTCCACTCATGGCTATAATATTTAGTTATTTTTTTGCAGGCACAAAAGTAGTATTTATCTTTTTTGCGTTTTCACTTCTTGGGACTTTTTTGGAATGGTTGGCTGGATTTTCATATCACATGGTCGTGGGGCAAAGACTTTGGACGTATCATAGATATAGTTTTGGAGGTTACACTAGTTTGTTTTCCGCCCCACTCTGGGGACTTGCTGGTGTCCTTTCCTGGTTTTTAGGAAAATTAATCTAATTTATTTCTGAACATCGAACCAATCAATATCTGAAGTATCATCCGGTTCGCCGTTATAATTAATGGTTATTTCTTCACCTTTCTTAATGGGTTCAATTGCTCTATATACCATAGAATTCGTTTTAAAATTCTGTTTCCAATCCGCATTTGGAGTAAAAGAATGATTGTAAATTGATCCATAGCCCAAAACTAGAGAGCCACTTCTCGTGCTTCGCCATGGATATATATAGTAGTTAAAAATTGTTTTTTCAATCTGTTTTCTCTCTTTGGGGGTAATATTAATAACAGGGCAACTTTCAACTATTTGTCCTACCTTAAAATCGCGAAGTGCAAACACACCACGCCCTTTGTTTGGAGTTATTTTAACTTCAACTGTTTTTAACATAATCTAATTATATTACATATAACTTAATTTTAATGAAGAAAATGTTCATACTTATTATGAGATATAAGAAGCTTTGGCAAGATCTTTTGGCAAACGACTAACATATAAAGCCAGCTCATATGCCATAAAAAACATACTAGTGTAGAATAAATCTCCAAATAGAGTCCACTTAAAAAATGGAATTCCCATAATATAGCTCTGAATAAGTCCATCCATACCCCGGCTATACATTCCTGTTGCCCATACCCCGAAATTAGTGATAAGGAAAAACTGAATTGAGCCAGCAAGAGATGAAAAGACAACATTACTTGGGCTTTTCTTATTCCTCATCCAAATTCCAATGAGTCCAGATATCAAGAAACTTCCCCAGACATAAATCGTGGTTGAGTGAAACATAGCGGAAAGTGGATAAAAGTGACTAAAATCAAAAATCTTGGACCTAAAAGGATTTATGTATAGAAGTAAATAGTCAGAAAGAATCATGGCAACCAGAGGAATTGTTATTGCATATTTCTTTTTTAAATAAACCCCACCAAATAAAGCCATTGCACTAATTGGAGCAAAGTTAGGAATGTGGGGAACAAGTCTTAATAAAACTCCACCGACGATGATTAGTATGGAGAACATATTATTTTTTCCTCCTTAATTCTATCATTTTAAATATTAGAAAAAAGATCAAAACAATTAAAACTGGCAGTACAAAGTTTTTAAAACCTTCGATTGGTTTTGTGTTGAGTTCTGAAGTTAAGGTTGGATTATCTTTAGACTTAGTTGATTCTCCTAAAACATCTACCGGAGTGTTAGTCGGTTGAAAATCTAATTCCACATCCACTAGCGTTTGATTTGAAGTTGAACTGGAGTTGGGAGAGGTTGTAAAACTTTGTGTGGTAGGAACCGGAGTCGGGGTCTGATTAGGAATGTTAGAAGCGATTGGGCTAGGGTTTTGAGTAGGCAAAGAAGTTGGGGATTGTGTAGGATCTGACTCCGATGGAGAAAAGATTTGTAATATCCAACTATTTCCACTTAAGGCAATTAGGGCGTAGCTTGTAGTAGTTGTATCGCTTCCACTCCAAGTTAGAAAACTTCCATCAGTCAGTTGATTTAATATTAACCAGTTTTTTGCATCAGTCGCTTCTTGAGAGCTTTTTAAATCCGATGAATTAAGACCAGACAAAACCCAAGAAGTAGTGTCAGCATCACTGGTCCCAAAATATCCAAATCCACCATCAAGGTTTTGATTTAATAGTAAATAATCTTTTGCTTTTGCTATGGCATTATCAAGACCTGAATTAACCAACCCATTACCTCTTGCCTCCTCAAGTGCCTGAAGGGCTGCTGCTGTCATATCAGCCGAAGGGTCACAAAATTGACAAGTAGTGTCAGGAGACCAGCTAAATCCACCATTTTCTGCTTGATGGGTAACAATAAATTCTACAAGATCCTGTTTAATTTGCGGGTTTACAGTGTCCCCACTCGCAATCAAGGCAAGAAGCCCAAAGATATCATCATTTAGAAGATATATTTCTCCAATTTGACTATTGTTATAGAAACTTTCTAAATTCTCAACATAATTAACCCCACCAAAATTATTAGGCTTTTCCCCAATCGCAGCAATTGCCAATATTCTAATTTCCCAATCCGTAACTGAAGCGTTGTCCTGGGGTATATCAGACAACAAAAACTCTTTTAATGAGGCTCCAGTGTTTAGTGTTCCATTTACATCTATTTGGTTTGCTGAAAGTGCAATAGCAGCCCATTGGGATGCACTACTATACCCTTGAGTTATTTTTCCTGTTGCGTCTTGTTTAGAAATTAAAAAGTTAATACCACTGCTTATGAATAGATCTTGAGCATAAGCAGGGAACAAGCATCCCAAAGTTAAAGTTATTACTACAAAAAATAAAACAATGTAAACTTTTTTAATATTATTCATTAATAATCGGGTCCAATATATTTCCAAGAAACAGAATCATCGTTGTTTGCCTTTATATAACTACAACCCGAAGATGGACTATCTCCATTAACCAAGTAGGTCCACCAGACTTGGTTTTCTTTACCAATTCCATTTATTTGATAAACTCCATAGCTACCATATGAACTATTAAACTGCATATTTAGACTACTTATCTTTCCTTGGTTCAAAGCATTTGATAAAACATCACACTGATTGGAGCCCATTTCTACATCAACAGAAAAATATATACCGCCATTTATTGATACCTGCACCTGATTTATAGGTGTCAGGGCACTTGTGGTTGTTGTATTTTGAAAATGATTACTGTAAGTGGGGCTAGGTTGAAGCGTGGTTGTAATTGATACCGTTTTGAGTTTAGAAATGAATGTGTTTTGTGGAAAATGCGTAGATGTAGAAGAAGACGTCGGTACAGCCAAAATAGTAGGAGTAGGTAGAACTTCAATCTGACTACTCAAGACCTTTTTAGTCTCAAATAGCGATAAATAAAATGTGATAAAACCTGCAAAAATAATAAAAACGGCTATTATTAAAACGGCGAGTATACTTTTTTGCTTGTTAGATCGGAGAAAACTCCTTGGTTTACTTTTATTCATATTTCCTGCTCGGGTTCTAAGGGATCCGGGTATAACGGTAGCGGCACTCCTGTGGAATTTCACCACAATTCACCTATCTTAAATTAACACCCCAATTTACTTTTAGTTAGGGCTATCTGTCAAGTGCTATTATATTAATAGGGAGGTGATGACTAAGTGAAATTAAACAAAAGATCAAAAGAAGATTTATCTAAGGTGTTGATGTATGGAGCAGCCGCCTCGGTTTTATTATCAGTCGTGGGTTATCTTGGGTTTGATATTTGGTTGGCTTCAACTCAATGGCTCTTAGTTGCTTCAGTTCTTGCGCTTTTTGGTGTTTATTTGAAGTTAAACTGAAGCTAGCGGAGAATGCGCGGTAATTACGCGGGGAAATAGAATCGTGTAAAATTTGACAAACTGTATAGTAAGTGGTATTTTTGCCTCACAGTGAAATCAAGAGACATCTTATTAGGTCTAATAGTATTAGTTCTTCTAATTGCGGGAGTACTTTGGATTAGAAAAGCTAGAATGGATAAAGCTTTAAAGCTTGAGGTAACCCCAACTCCAACAACTGAAGAAAAAATTTCAAAAAGTTTTAATAATCTTCAGGTTCCAGACAACATTAAGAAAGTTGAGTTAAATGATGTCGCTGTCCCTTTATCGAAAAATTCGAACTTCATTTCTACCGATCATGTCTCGTCGCAGCTCAGGCTCGCTTCGCTCGCCTTCGCTTTGATATTTTTTGCGCGCGTGTTTGAGCGCTTCGCGCTCACATGATAACACAGGAACAGGCACAGAGACCACCGTTGAGTTCCTGACGGTGCTTGACGGATTACCGTCATGACCCTTGAAGGCACCGTCAACAGGCCGATAATACGGCCTTTTCACCGTCCTACGGTGGAACGGTGACGGTAACGGTACCATTGACACCCCTCCCGCCCAATCTAAGGATGAAGGCGACCCCGACTGCGCTCACCTGGCCCCACTAGGGTGGGGCTTGCGTGGAGGCTATCTGACTTTGAGGCTAAGTAGGCGCGTCCCTCGGCTCGGAGCAATTAGGCTCATACTGCTTCGCAGGCTCCTCGCCTCAACATAATACCGGTTTAAGAGTAAGTTCGCTCCGTGGGGTATTCCTTTTCTCTGCCCCCGCCTTTAATCTTGACCCCTACTGGACCCACTCAAGAGTGGACACTCAATGGGCTCGCCCAGGGTCATGTCCAAATTATATGTCCAAGTTCTCTGGGCTCGCGTAGGGAGGGCGCATTCTTCACACAGAAAACATCATTTAAGGTAGTCCTGTCATGCGCCCTCCTTTTTGGCTGGTACTATCCGGAGGGAGCGGGGACAGAGGGAATCCCCTCGCTTTCGTTCGGGGAGAACAAAAACAGAAAAGTAGTTGTATTGCGCTAATTATATTGGTTTAGAGCAAGTTCCTTTCTGCGTTTACTGGGAACCTTTCTCATTATTTGTTCTATATTGTCAATCAACCTTACAACATTTTCTATAAGTGTAGAATTATCTACATTGCGATGTTTAAAATCTTCATCTATTTGTAGGTACATCCGGTTGTAATCTTTTTGCAATCTATTCGTTTTAGAATCGTTTCTTGTATCATCAAAAATAACTTCTCCTTTCTCGTTATAAATCTTTTGTTCTGTGTGAATCGCAGTAAGTTGTCTACCATCGGAAAAAATCAACCTTACACCTTTTTCTTTAATACCCCGAATCCAACTGGTTGTTCCAGAAAAAATACCGTGGGGAATAGTTCCGTTTATTTGTGTATGTACTTCTGGCAGTTCTCTTGAAAATTCAACAAACTCTGCAGTTTTTATTTGAATTGAGGAAACATACATAAGAGTTTCTGCTAAAATATTCGATCCCTCGCCGTGAAGGCTTGTGTCCTCGCCAGACTTACCCTTTATTTTCCAGTTAATGATGTGTGGACTATCTGCCCAGATTTCGATTTTTTCAATATTATCGCGAGTATATTCGCCAGAGTCTAATAATCTCGTTATTTCTCTTGCTGTTGGCGAGAAGCGGGAATGAAAGGTTCCGTAAATAAATAGCTTGTTTTCGTGAGCTATTTTTTCTAATTTCCTCAAGTTGTCAACATTTGGGGCCACTGGCTTTTCGGATATTAAGTTTTTTCCTGATTCCAAAATTTGTCGACTTAGCTCTACTTTTTTAAAACCACCTGGAGTCAATAAAATTACACATTCTACACTATCATCCTGCAACAAATCATTAAATGAAACATAGAACTTACTTCCATCTGGCAATTTCGCTTTTGCCGAAATATTTAAGTCATAGCCTCCAACAATTTCAAATTTAGAGTTACTACTTAGAGCTTTAATATGATAATCGGAAATTTTTCCTAAACCTACAATAGCGACTCTCATGATGCAATTATAGCAATACTAGCTATACAAACGATATTTTAAGAGTTAAAATTCGCTAATGCTACATATTGTTACAGGTTTACCGGGCGGTGGAAAATCTGAAGTAACCAAATACCTTGCCAACAAACTTGGCGCCATAGTTATAAACACTGATGAGCTTAGAGACAAACTATTTCCAACCGAAGGGCGTGATGAGGTGGGTGATTTTACTCCTGAACAATTAGGGCAAGTTTATTCTTCTTTGAGACCAGTCGCTTTTTATATCGTTAAGGCGAATCCTAAAAAACATTTTATTATGGAAGGAACCTTTAGACTAAACTCTCAAAGACAAAATGTCATTGACGAAATGAAGAAATTAAAACATCCATATTCGGTGATTTTAGTCGAAGTTGATGAAGAAGAAGCCAAAAGGCGGATCCAAGAGCGTTTTGATTCAGGCAGATCAGAATCTACTGTTGTATCATATCTGAAAATAAAGAAAATTTATGAAAAACCTAGAAACGCTTATGTGGTCAATAACTCTGGATCTCTAAAAGACTTATACAAGAAACTAAGTGAATATATAGGTTCACTCAAACGGGTTTAAATTTTTCTTCAGACTAAGCATATGGACTATAAAACTGGATTAAACATAAAAACTTTTGAAGCAAGAGCAATTATTGGAAGGCGTGTTGGCTATAGTGAAATCTTAATGACTGAAGGTGAGATAAGAGATAAATTAAAAGAAGTTTCAAAAAAGATTGAAAATTATGTTTTTTCTGGAAATTTAACCAAAACTGAAATTGTGGTTTCAAGAAAAGACAAAGATTATCAAGAACCAGCTTACTTAATAGAAACTTCCATTTATCCAAGGTTCCCAGTGGAAGTTAAGAAGTTCAAAGAAAAATTTATAGAACTTATTGGAGAAATAGCGGTTGCCTTAAAACAAGAAAGAGTAGCAATAAGTTTTTCAGATGAGTCCTTAATGCTAGAAACAAAATATTGCAAAAACCCAGACATAAAAAGTGAATAAAACAATTGATACCATTGACGAATATAAGGAATTAATTGATTTAGTTTTAAGTAATTTGAAAAGCGTTGGTATTGATATAGCCAATAGACAAATCGATCATATTGCATATAGGGCTAAGTCTTCAGAGGAATTTGATAGCCTAAAAGAAAAGTTGACTAAGGGAGAGGCTAGGTTTTATTCTGAAAAAATAATAAGAGACAGAAGGGTTTGTATCCTAAAGTTTGTAAAACCACTAAAGTATAAAAACTTTACAATTCATTTCTTCGAGATATTAGAACCAGCCAAAGGTGAAAGACAATTTAAGAGACAACTAGAACACTTGGAGGTTGTAATTGATAATATGAACCTTTCAGGTTTTGCTTCCAAATATCCAAATGTTAATTTCGAAACTAAAAACTTAAATAACAAAGTTAATCCAGAGTTAATACTTCTCTTTCCAAATGATGCAAATGTTAAGTTTCACCCAATGAGCATAGACAAAGTTGTACAAATTGAAAAAAATAAAGGACGTAAAGTCGCCATAGTTATTTTTTATGACAATCAAAGAAATATTGTTTTCCAAGAAAGAGGTGAACACTCAAAGACTGGGGAAAAGTATGGCTTCTTTGGTGGCGGTATCGAAGAAGGCGAATCGCCTGAGCAAGCACTAAAAAGAGAACTTTCGGAAGAATTAGGATATATTCTAGAAGACTTAACTTATTGGACAGATAACAATTTTAAAATCACTGACGATGGACAATATAAAAATTGGTTTATCGAATGCAGCGTTTACTTATCTAAAATAGATGACAAACTCTTCAATGCCAAGATTGTTGAAGGAAAATCTTTTATTAAAATGAATATCGACGAGGCAATCAAAAACAAAGGTTTTCACTATGGAGATATCACGTTACTAAAGAAACTCAAAAATTATTTGGAATGATAAAAAATGGATAGAAAAATTGACACTGAAAGTTTGGTTGTAAATCAACAACAAATCGCCGAGACGATTTATGGATTTCTTCAGCAAAAAGATTCCAAAGAATCTCGAAAAGGTGCTAATGTAATTCTTTTAATGGGTGGAGCTAATCTTGATGATGTTACAAAGAAAGTCTTTGAGATATGGCAAGAAGATAAAACAAGAGTGATTGTTACAAGTCCAGAAAAAGGATATTTCAGTGGTGAGTATGATGAACTAGAAGCAGATAGGTATTATCACGAGTTAGTAAAGCTGGGAGTCCCAAAAGACAAAATAATTCACAAACCAATTTCTAAAAATACAATCGAAGAATTTGAAAATTTCCCTAGACTTTTAGAAAAAGCAGGTGTTACTCCAAATAAAGTAGTAATTATTGATAGGCCAGTTCACCAGAAAAGAGCTTTCTTAAATGCTTTGAAACTACAACCTACAATAAAATTTGTAAATGCTCCGGCGGATGAAAATTTTGATTTAAGCCTCCCTGAAAATCAACTTCGCTGCGTGAGTGAGATAGAAAGACTTATTTCATATAGAGATTTAGTCAGACCAACAATCCCAATGGAAATATTAAGAGACACAGCTAAATTAAGGGGTATCTTGAAACAGCAGGGAGTACATGAAAGAGAAAGAGACCATCCCCGATATCTATACAAAGGAAATCCAAGAGTTATGGATCCTACAGAAAAACCTTGGCGAACGGAAGACTAACTATTTAGAGGTAGTTTTAAGTTCATCTCCGACATAAATAATTCCTGCTTGTCCAATTATTTCAGCTCTTAATCCGCCTTTTTCGTCCTTGAATATTTTCTCAAAACCTTCTTTTCCTGATAGTTTTGACGGTCTATTACATGGAGTGCAGATTTCAGCCCCTCTCATTCTAACTTCACCGACTTCAAATTCTCTGCCAATTAATTCGGCTAAGTTTATCTCACCTGAAATGACTAGATTTCTTCTTGTTTCATTTTCTTCGAATCCACTATTTTCAATATCTGAATATAAAATTAGACTGATATGTCTGAATGCCGATCTTGGATTTTTGACAGTTTGCCAAAATCCCTCACCCTTTGTGTATCTATCACCTTCAAGACCAAGACCAGGAATTGCTCTCACTTGATCTAATTTTTCCATAGGAGCACCTTTTTCTGGACAAATATAGATAGATTTTACAAACGCACCGAATCTTTCAGCCATGGAAAGAATTATAAATCAATGATACAGAATTTACCAGTTGACCCGAAGGCTTCACGAAATAATATAAGAATATATAAGAGAATTAGGGCGGCGTCAGCCGGGTGGCTGACGAAAATTTTTACTGTTTTCTTTTAGGGACAATTAAGAACAATTCGAGCCGAC
>CAZTGB010000002.1:0-13284 GCA_964612965.1 uncultured Gammaproteobacteria bacterium
TTTCGTGACTCATTTTTAAATATCATAGAGTCCGAAATGTATCGCGTCCTAAACAGAAGATTGTAAAAAAGTTAAATTCATTATATAAACAAGTTTGGAATAAATACATTCTAAACAAGTTTAAAATATATCCTGAAAAAAACTCATGACATCTAAAGGGACAAGAAAAAACAAAGAAAATCCTCACCATCAATTTTTATATTCATGGGATCAAAATCCCACATCCCTTGCCCGTGTCAAGAGGGAACGTAAAATTGAAGAAAAAACAGAATTAGCCTTACCCTCGGCCAAAAAAGGTATCGTGCGCAGCCTAATAATTGCCAGCCTCATTTTGAGCCTGGAGCTAGTGCTATACTTAGGGTGGAGATAGTATTGCCCTAACGAGGGGAGGTGATTACTTTATGATGTATTGTGTAAAATGTCGCGCTAAAAGAGAAGGAAAAGACGCTCAAGAAGTTACCATGAAAAATGGTAAGAAAGCTACAAAAGCAGTTTGTGAAGTTTGTGGCACGACAATGTTTAAGATTGGAGGAAAGTAATATTTTCTCAATTCTAATCACTTAAAACAAAAGGGCACCGGCTCGACCGGCCCCTTTTGCGTTCTCTAAGATCCACTTCAAATGAAAAATTTTTCCAAAGTATTTAAAATCTTCAAAAAAAATTATATTCTAGTACCCCTAGAAGCATTTGGAGATAATCCATATAAAACTTTAGTCTCAACGCTTCTCTCATCAAGAACAAATGACTCAACCACTCTTGTTTCATCTAAAAGATTATTTGAAAAAGCAAAAACACTGAAGAGATTAAAAAAACTAGATACAAAAGAGATAGAAAAGTTAATTTATCCTGTCGGGTTTTATAAAACAAAAGCAAAACACCTTAAGAAGCTTGCCGAAATGATAAATACTATCCCAAATACAAGGGAAGAGTTAATGATTCTTCCTGGAGTAGGAAGAAAAACTGCAAACCTTGTACTAAACCGTACTTTTAAAATTCCAGCTATAGCAGTTGATACTCATGTCCACAAAATTACAAACTTATTAGGATGGGTAAAAACTAAAAAACCAGAAGAAACAGAAAAAGAATTAGTCAAAATCCTTCCCAAAATATATTGGCAAGACACAAATAGACTCTTTGTTTCAATAGGAAGGCAATTCACTTCAAAAAAGAAGTTGAAAGAATTCCTGAAGAAAGAGAAATTAATTTAATAGGCAGCTATTGCCACCCCAAATCCATTTTGAGCATAAATACACCCATACGAATACTCGCCACCTGTAAGAAGTTTTTTATGTCCCAAAGTTCCCTCCCAAAGAGATACCGCCTCCTGTGCACTTTCTGCCCCTGAAACTAAAAACTCACTTATATCATATTTATCAAAGATCCATTTAAGATCAGGCCTACTCTCGGGCAATTTACTAAACCCTTCGTGACCATCAAGCTTTCCTAATTCAAGCAGCTGATTTAATCTGATTGAAGCAATGGTGCAAAGTTCATCACGCTGGTTTAAAGGATTTACACCAAATTCAACCCTTCTTTTATTTACAGCTTCCCAAAGAGCAGGTCCCCCCCAAGAAGGGGGTTTCGGAGCCGGTTTAAAAGTTGATCTAAATGTCGGGGTTGGTATTGCACTTGGTTCAATCTCACTAGTCACGCTCACCTCACTTGATAGTTCGTTTTTCGCCCTAAAATAACCTTTTGAAAATCCAGCAAAATAAGAAGTCAAAATTGAAGTCGTAAGTACAGAGATCATCAGGCTCCCTCCTAATATTTTTATTATTATCTGTCCAACCGTGGCTGTAAAAGATTTTTTCTTCATTTCGAATCTAAGTAGAGAATCGTAACCGGACCATCTAGTACTAATTCTATCTCCATATACCTCCCAAAACTACCGGTTTCTATATCTATTCCTTTTTCACTAAGTCTTTTGATAAACAATTCATATAATTCACGGGCTCGAGCTGGATCTTCCGCTTCAATAAAAGACGGTCTGTTCCCAGACCCTGTATCAGCATGAAGCGTAAACTGAGAAACGACCAAAATCTTCCCTTCCGTGTTGCCAACCGATAGATTCATTCTATCGTTAGTATCTGGCATTACCCTAAGTTTTGACAGTTTTTCTGCTAACCCTTCAACATCTTTCTCACTATCACCTTTTTTAATGCCCAAAAGGACAAAGAGTCCTTTCCCAATTTCCCCAACAATCATACCGTCTTCCTTTGTAATAACTTTAGCCTTTTTAACACTCTGAACGACAAGTCTCATGATAGGCCTAATTGTACCAAAATATGGTATAATACCCATACTTAAGAGGGCAGGATGATCGCCTTTATCCATCGCAAGATGAATATGGGAGGAAAGTCCAGGCAGCTTAAAAGCAGGGTGCCGGTCGCAAGGCCGGGATGGGGCTTGGAGTAATTCAAGTTTCAGCCAGTATAGAGCCACAGAAACTATGTCGATTTTTTCACCCTAAAGGTGGAAAGAAACGAGTGAAAAGAGGCAATCCTCCCCGCTGCAACCTCCGAAAGGAACGTTAACTAGGTCGCTTTTACCGAGTTCCGAAGTTTGAGGGCACTAGACAGATGATCGTCGAGAAACAGAACCTGGCTTACTAGCCTTCTTAAGTAATATAAACCCCACCAAAGTGTGGGGTTTTATATGGAAAGAAACTAATCCTTTAAGAAATATTGTTTCAAAAATACCTGAAGCGCTATGACAGTTGGAATTGAGATAATCATTCCAGTAATTCCAGCTAGTCTAGCTCCAATTGCAAGAGCTACTAAAGTAATAATAGGTGAAACTCCAACTGATTTTTCCATTATTTTTGGCACCAAAACATAATTTTCAAGTTGCTGAACAACAACAGCAACTATTAATGTTCCAACTCCCATAGCGGGGGCAATACCAAATCCAATGATAAGACTAGGTATAGCAGCTAAAATTGGACCCAGGTAAGGAATTATTTCAAGTACCCCAGCTAAAATTGCCAAGGGAAGCGCAAATGGAACTTTCAAAATTGCCAAACCAATATAGGTTAAAAGTCCAACTATTAACATTAGGGCAATCTGCCCCCTAGACCAACCCCCAAGTCTTTTTTCTAAACTTTCAATTAAAACTCCCAGCTCAATTCTTCTTTCTTCACCAAAGAAAGAATCTAAGCTTTCATTTAATTTTCCTCGGGCAAGAAGCATATAGAATGAAAAGACTAATACCGTAACAACTGATAATAGGTTGCCAAAAAGAGAGAATGTGAATTTAATAACCTCACCTGGTAAATTTCCTAGCCTAGCCAAAAACTCACTCGTAATGTTAGTACTTAAAGTTTCGGCTAGCCCAATATTAGAAAGGTATGCGGGAAGAGCCATGACAAAGTTTGTGGTCTGTTCAACAAGTGGTGGAACTACAAATGAAATAGCCAATCCAAAAATTCCAAAGAAAAGGATATAAGAAAGAAGTACCGAAATTGATCTTGGAATTTTAATCTTTGCAAAAAGATTGACCATTGGTTCCAAAATAGTCATAAGAAGAAGTGCCACAAAAAGTTCAAGCAAAATATCTCTTATAAAATACAAAAACCAAAGTCCAATCAAGAAAAACACCGTAAAAACGACAGTTTTGTGGGAGATTTCAATCTTTCTAGGCATCGTCAATTTGTATTATGCCATACACTCACTATTTTTTCCACATTCCAGGGATATTCATTACTTGTTACGTCAAACCAAATAATATTCCTCTCTTTCTTAAACCACGTCATTTGCCGCTTAGCATACTTTCTTTCTTCCTTCTTCCATTCAGAAATCACCACATCCTCCTCAACATCTCCCTCAAAGTAATCCCTCCACTGTCTGTAACCTAAGGAAAACATAGATTGATCCTCCCAATTAACTCCGCTTTTTAATAGTTTTTTAATTTCTTCTTTAATCCCATCACGAACCCGGTCATCAACTCTTCTTTCAATTTTCTCATTCAACATATTATCTGGAGCTGTTAGTCCAATCATCAAAACATCATAATTTATAACACTGGTTTTTTGCTTAAATCCTTTTGTAATCGAATATTGAGCTATTTCAATTGCACGAATTAGCCTTCTAGGGTTTTTTCTATCTGAAGAGTTCATATTCCCAGCCCGAGTAGGTGACATTGATGCCAAATTTTCAAAAAGCTCATTTACACCCTTTGTTTCAAGTTGCTTCCTAAGCTCTTCATTCCTTGGAATATTAACTGTCGGGATTCCACTAACTACCCCTTTAATGTAAAGTCCGGTTCCACCCACCAAAATTGGTAATTTCCCTCGTTTCAAAATATCTTCAATCGTTTTATTGGCAAATTTCAAATATTTAGAAACACTAAACTCCCGCTTTGGAGAAACTAAATCATATCCCCAGATTTTTACTCCGTTTATATAGTCTTTTCCCGTTCCAATATCCATTCCGCGAAAAACTTGCCTGGAATCAGCAGAAACTAATTCTCCATCAAATTTTTTAGCTAAAACTCCCGCGAGATTTGTTTTACCCGTTGCTGTGGGACCGCAAATTACAAGAAGTTTATTCATACGTCATATTATATAATTAATCTGTGAAAATCGTTTATACAAAACACGCTTTAAATAAATTCATTGTTTTCCAAAAAAAAGGCGTTAAACTCACAAAACAAAAAGTCAATGAAACTATTAAAGCACCGGAAGATATTGACATCGAGTCAGACAAACCAAAGATTATTGTTTCTAAACTTTTAGATAAAGGGCATATAATTCGCGTTGTCTATATAAAAGAAAGTGATATAAATAATCAGAATAATCACCTTTTATCCAGCCGAGAAGGGAAGATATTACTAAAATGAATTTTAAATACGAAAAGGAAAACGATGTAATGATGATTGAACTTTCTAACGAAAAGATCGACTATGCTGAACAAACCGGTGATCTTATTGTGCATTTCTCACCAAAAAGGAAAGCTGTATTACTAGAAATCCTAGATGCTTCTAAATTTTTAGAAAAGGCTATAAAATCTATTCCTAAAAAGATAAAGTGCCAAGTTCTATCCCCAATCTTTTCCTCAAATTAAAAATTTACAAATAATAAGAAGCCCATTTATATTGTATAATACGGATAATATTTACATATGACAGAACTCAATCCGAAAAGAATCGATCTAAACACCCAAAGACTTTTGGTGTCCCAGAATTTAGGTAGTAAAATTACACAATTGATTGAACAAAAAGACCCAGTAATTATTAATCCAGACAAAGTAAAATTTTTCGATAATCAGATTGCAAAAGCGCTTCTTGGGGGTCATTTCGAAATCGAAGCAAAATCAATAGAGGAGATTGCCTATATCCTTAGAACCTATCAGCCTGAAATGATAATTGGTTCAGATCGATCGGACGAAAGGGCGATAGTTAAAAATCTTGCAAGCCAACTGAGCATCCCTGAATCTATGGCCAACTTAAGTTTTGTGGGAGACAGAATGTGTGACAGAGAAAAGGTTGCCATTGTAATTACAAATGCTAATATAAATTTAAGTAAAGGTCTCAAAAAACTTCCCCAAAATGGAATCTTAATACTAAAGAAGTAATCTATCTGTCAGTCTCCCATGTCCCATTATTTTTGATCATTTCGGAAGCCATAAATTTTTCATTCTCTTTTATAATGTCCCTTACTGTTTTATAACTTTGAGCATAGTCAACCGCTTCCTGTTGACTCAAACCTCTAGATATTAACTCTCCAACAACTTTTTTAGCCAATTCAT
Organism: uncultured Gammaproteobacteria bacterium; assembly: GCA_964612965.1. GTDB lineage: Bacteria > Patescibacteriota > Microgenomatia > UBA8517 > UBA8517 > CAZTGB01. The sequence continues at coordinate 5,745 of CAZTGB010000002.1, forward strand.
CTCTTGAAAGTGTGTTTGTTAAAGATATAACTTCTTTAAAAGTAGGCTCCACATCAGGATACTTTTCAAAAAGCTGATTCGGACCATGAACGTATCTTGAATATAAACTAATATATGATGGCCAATTGTCTGGCGGGGTCCAATAAACATTAGCATCCATTAACACCTTCACGGATTCTAATCCGTGCTTTTGAACGGATATTAAATCAATCCAAATGTCTTCAGAGTGAATATCTTCAGGAAATTTATCTATTAAATTTTTTCTAAAAGCTATGAATCTACCTATTGGTAAATATTTTGCTTTTATTTTCCAAAGAATTTCTTCTCCTTCAAACATCTTATAAAGCAGTGAGTCTTTATCTATCTTGTCTAATACTGGTAAGTCATTTGGACCAATTACTTGAATGTTTTTATCTTCACCAAAACTCTCATATATCCTGGAAAGGGTATTTATGCTGATCGTACAATCAGCATTCATATACATTATGATGTCTGATTTTGACTCAGATACTCCTGCATTCAAAGCTTTATTTCGATGCCCCTCTTTAATTGAAATTTTCTTTACAGATATTTTGTCAAAAACAGCTTTATTTTTGTCTAGAAAAGAATCTATTCTCTGTTCCGTAGTGTCTGTGCACCCATTAGGAATAACAATAAATTCAAAAGGAATATTTTGTTTGAAAATGCCTTGATTTATAATCGAGTCCAATGCCTGTTCAACAGTTCTATCGTCGTTATAAGCAAGTAAAATTAAAGTGAAATTTGGTTTCATATTTTATTTAAAATCTTTAACTACTCGCACTAGTATACTTCCTTAACGCAAAGCTCCAAAATCTAAGTGAAAAGTACATAGATAAACTCCCAATCAATAATGATCCCACCAAACCCCAAAGACTCATTAGTCCCATAAAAGCTTTTGCGGGAAAAGTTACCATTACTCCAATTGGAAGTAAAAAAGTTAATATGTTTTGGAGTGGTTGTTTGTAAATATCAACTGGAAAACGAGCCAAAGATTCCAAGTCTCTAAATATCATTGTTGTGTGATCTATTTCAAGCGTAATAATTCCAAGCGAAATAACAGCAATATAAAAAGAAGCAGCAATTACAATTCCATTTATAACCAATACTAAATATAAAAATGTTGATAAAAATGTTGGATCAAGGAGAATTCCATAATGAATAGTTATCCAAATAAGAGGAGGGACGGTAAATAAATCAATAAGATCTGCTCCCCCCATCAGGGAAATAAAAAGAGCGTTTACTGGTCTTATTAAAGTTAAATCAAAATCACCATTTATTATTTTTGACCTAAACCTATAAACTTCACGAAAAAGAAATTGGGAAAATGTATCAACCACACTAAACGTTAAGAAAAAAAATATTACTTGGTTTGCGCTGTATCCAACCAAACTTTTGGCTCCAATTATCAAGAATGATAAAAAAATCATGAAGAAAGTAAATCTTAAAACTTTTCCAGATAAAAAAATCAAAAGTGCACTTTTTTGACCCAAAACTACCGAAAAAGAATTTCTCGTCAACATCCACCAAATTTTTATATAGCGTTTAAGTGTTTTCATTGTTTATCTCCCAAAAGCCTGATAAACTTTCATCCCACGATTCCAAATGAATTTCATTAAGAACCAAAGAACAACTGCCCAAATAAGTGATATATAAGCCCCTTGCAAAAACATAGCCGTCGAAACTTTTCCAATATAAATTTGTATTGGAAAGAATATCATGTATGGAAAAGGTAGCATCATTAAAACCTTTTGAAAACTAATCGGTAAAATATCTATTGGAAATAGTGAACCAGACAAAAACTCCACAATTATTACAGTTACTATAAAGTGTCCCCCCCAACCAAGCTCAGGTGCCCAAAAAGGAATCGATGAAACCATAAACAAAATTGTGAAGTATATAAAAACCGCAACCACAATTGAAAAAATGAACATGAGAATTACTCCAAAATTAGTTTGAAAATATAAAGTAGGACGCAGAATCAAAAAAAGTATTGTAAATTCAGCCACAGCAAAGGATAAATTTAGAGCCTTGCTTGACAAATCGCGAGTCCACCAATATTTGAAATAATTCATAGGACGAATTAGATAATTAGACAAATCCCCATTAGCAATATCTCCCGCCACATCAATTGCACGAGCCGAAAGAACCAAAGCCCGAACTATTAAGGTTCCAAAAATATAAGTCAAAATACCCTCCCTGTTATAGCCAAATATATTTACTGAAGTATTTATAAAAATTGCACTCCACAAGAAGTAATTGATAAGAATTTGGACAATATTTCTAACCCTCCACATTATGAAATTTACTTTGTATGCAAACTCTTGTTGAAAAGAAATTTTGAAGATTGTTAAATATTTTCTCACAAGTTTTTATTCAAATTATTTTTTCCTTAACTCTCCTTTAAAGACTTTTCGAATAACATCCTCAATTGGTACCTCCTCAATTGTTAAATCTTCAACTGGAAAGTTTTGAAGAAGTTCACTAGCCGCAACCGCGGTAGTACTTCTAGGAACTGATATTACAACCTCTGGAAATTTAATACTTTTTACTTTTCCAATTGTTTCTAAGTTTCCTATATTATCCTCGCTACTTAAAGTTGCTTTAATTATTTTTTCTTTTGCAAATTTAGAAACCAACTCCTCAAGCGCCCCATCAAAAAGAATTTTTCCCTCATCAATTACTATAACTCTCCTTGCCAAATTGGCTACATCATCCATATTATGAGAGGTTAAAATTATGGTAGCCCCATATTTTTTATTGTATTCATAAATAAAGTCTCGCATTTTGGCCTGTGCCACAACATCAAGGCCAATAGTCGGTTCATCAAGAAATAATACCTTCGGCTTATGAAGTAGGGCCGCAACAAGTTCCATCCTCATACGCTGTCCTAAAGAAAGTTTTCTAACAGGAGTATTAAGAAACTTATCAACATCCAAAAGGTCAACTAATTCCTTTAAACTTTCTTGATATGTTTTGGTTGGGATTTCATATATGGCTCGATTAAGTTCGAAGGTCTCAATGGCGGGTAAATCCCACCAAAGCTGATTTTTCTGCCCCATGACAAGGGCAATTTGCTTAAGAAATTCAGGGTCTCTCTCCCAAGAATCAAATCCCAATACCGATACAAAGCCAGAGGTGGGGTATAGTAACCCCGACAAAGTTTTTAAAGTGGTGGTCTTACCCGCCCCATTAGGCCCAATGAATCCAACAAGTTCCCCAGGTTGGATTGTAAAAGAAACACCACGTAGCGCATGAATGTTTTTTTTCTTTGGAGAAAATATTGATTTAATAGCACCCCCAAGTCCAGGAAGTTTTTCAGTCACTTCAAAGTTTTTAACCAGATGATCAACAACGATGGCTTTGTCCATACTTAAAAGTATACCAAAATTACTTAGTTACCTGCCTTCGAAGTTTTTTACCTGGAGTAAATTTAGGAACTCTATGAGGTTTGATTGTCACAAACTTATCTGTCTTTGGAATTTTAACTGTTTTTTCTTTTCTGAGGTTACTTCTTTCAAATGTTCCAAATCCTGAAAGAACAACTTTTTCACCTTTCCCAAGTATTCTTCCTATTTCATCTAAAAATACTTCAATTGCTTCTTCTGCCCCCCTTTTTGTTAAATGAGCTTTCCTGGAAACAAGTTCTATTAAATCTCTTTTTGTCATACCTGTGACGAATATAATGAATTGCAACTAATATGTCAAGTTTTTGGGCAAAAACTACCAGGGCCCTGACTGGCCAAGCTTTGCTTTTGCCAAAGGCTTAAGCTTTGCTTTTGCCAAAGGCTTAAGCTTTGCTTTTGCCAAAGGCTTAAGCTTTGCTTATTTTGCAGAAGTGGTTTCAGTCGCTCGTGTTTCACGAATTACCGTTACTTTTACTTGTCCTGCATATTCAGCTTCTTTTTCTAATTTTCTTGCAATGTCATGTGCAAGCACTGTCAGTTTATCATCATCTACTTCTTCTGGGTTAACAAGAACTCTAACATCACGTCCCGCTTGGAACGCAAAAACATTCTCAATTCCGTCAAATCCCCTAGCAACTTCCTCAATCTTAGTCATCCTTTTTACATAACCTTCGTGTGGTTCATAGCGAGCCCCAGGACGACTCCCTGATATTGCATCGGCAACCCAAACAACAACGCTTTCGTTTGAAGAAAATGGTCTGTCTTCGTGATGTTCTGCAACAGTTGCTACAACTTCCTTTGGAATTCCATATTTCTTAAGAAGATTTACACCAAGTTCAACGTGATTTCCTTCTTCGTCAGTTACAATCTTTCCGACATCATGAAGTAAACACCCCAATCTAACAGTGTCTACATTTGCTCCAATCTCAGTAGCAATTGCTACTCCCATTTTTGTCTCTTCAATTGTGTGAATTCCAAGATTTTGTCCGTATGAAGTTCTAAATTTATATCTCCCAATCATTTTTATTAGATCAAGTGGGAGGTTATATACACCACATTCATGTGCGATTTTCTTTCCTTCTTCCAAAAGGACATCTTCCATGGAAGACTTAACTTGTTTGATTACCTCTTCAATCCTAGAAGGTTGAATTCTAGCGTCCTTAATAAGAATCTCAAGAGCGCGTCTTGCAATTTCTCGTCTTATTGAATCAAAAGAGGAAAGTCTAATGTCATTTGTTTCATCTATCTCAATCTCAACCCCCGCTTCTTTTTCAAAAGCACGTATATTGCGTCCCCCAGCCCCAATTATTCGACCCTTAACATCCTCGTTGGGAACGGTAACTGAAGAAACCGTGTATTCTGCAACGTATCCTGTAGCTCCATGTTTCATGGCATCAAGAAGAATTTCCTGAGCTTTTTCATTAGCATCTTCTCGGATTTTTTCTTCCGCTTGTCTAATCTTTTTAGCAATTTCACCCGTTAAATCCTTTTGAACCTCATCAAGAAGAGCGCGCTTTGCCTCATCCACAGTCATATTGGCAACTTTAGCCAGTTTAGTCTTGTAATCGTCTTGTATCGTCATAATATAAAGAAGCCAAAGATGTAGAAACCTTTAAATTTTAAGGGTTTTGAAAGAAGCGATATTTAATACCTTCTTATCCATATCTTTGACTCTAAGGTGCATTTTACTATTTTGTGACAACCTTTTCAATCACATTCCAACCAAACCCTTTTCCTGCCAAATATTGAGAAATCTTTTGGCGAGCGATATGAGATTCAAGATTTTTCCATTTATATGCCTTCTTACCTAAAAGGTCTTTTGCTATCTTTTCTTCATCTATTTCGGTCTCCCCTAATACATTCTCAATTATTTCTTTATCTATTCCTTTCATTCTCAATTCTTGGGTTATATCTCTTTTTGATTTTGACTTAAAACTTAATCTCTGATCAACCCACCATTTTGCAAATTCTTCATCGTTAAGAAGTTCCAATCGCTTTAAGCGATCGGTAAGTTTTGAGTGAAGACTTTCGTGAACTTTTTTTCTTTTAAAATAATCTTTTATTTCTTTCTCGGATCTTGGACGGAGTGTTACCCACATTAAAAGTTTATCTAGTACCTTTTGAAACTCTGATTTTTTAACAATTTCATTAACTTGCTCCTCTGTTAACTCTTGATCAACTTTAAGATGAAGTAAAACAAAATTATCCAGATCAATTCCAAATCCAAATTTATCATCCAAATAAACATTTACTCTTTTTTTATTCTTTTGTGGCTTTATGGAAGTAATAATTGGCATAACGCCATTTTACTCTTCTTTCTCTTCTGTCTCCCCAATCTCTTTTGGAAGAGGTTTTCCTGAAGTCATTAGTTCACGAATTTTCTTGTCTATCTCATCAGCCACTTTTATGTTTTCTCTTAAATAAAGCTTTGCAGCTTCTTTTCCTTGTGCAACCGGCTTTCCGTTATAGTTAAAGAACGACCCACTCTTACCAATTATCCCAAGTTCAAGCCCCACATCAAGTAGCCCTCCCATGCGACTTATGCCCTCCGTCTCCATAATGTCAAACTCGGCAACGCGAAGTGGGGGTGCTACTTTATTCTTAACAATTCGGGCGCGATGTCTCGATCCGATTACTTTTTCTCCATCTTTGAGTACTTCGATTCTTCTTGTATCAATTCTTACAGATGAATAAAACTTAAGAGCAAGTCCCCCTGGGGTTGTCTCTGGATTTCCAAACATGACTCCAATTTTTTGTCTTAACTGATTAGTAAAAATAAGAACTGTTTTACTTTTTGAAATTGCACCCGTTAATTTTCGAAGTGCCTGACTCATAAGACGTGCTTGCATCCCCATTACAGCATCCCCCATTTGTCCTTCAAGCTCAGCTTGCGGAACAAGTGCCGCAACTGAATCAACAACAACAACATCAAGGCCACCAGATCTAATCAAAGTTTCAGTTATCTCCAAGGCCTGCTCACCCGTATCAGGTTGGCTCATTAAAAGATTATCCAAATCCACCCCAATGACTTCAGCTCTTTGAGGATCAAGTGCGTGTTCTGCATCAACAAATGCACACTGTCCACCCATTTTTTGAGCTTCAGCGATAACAGATAGCGCTAGTGTTGTTTTACCTGACGCCTCTGGCCCATAGATTTCAACTATACGACCTCGTGGTAATCCCCCAACCCCAAGTGCAAGGTCTATTGCAATTGAACCGGTTGAAATAACATCTATCTTCATTTGCTCCGGAGTTCTATCTCCTAAACGCATAATAGAGCCCTTCCCATACTGCTTTTCAATCTGATCCATTGCGAGTTTAATTGCGGAAAGTCTTGCAGCACCCGCTTCTTGTTTTTTTGGAGTCTCTACTTCATTTTTCTTCTTTGCCATAACTTAAGTCTAACTTTTACACCCTATAAAAATAAATATCAAGAACTAATTAATTTCCTTTCTTTATAACCTTTTAAGGGATGCTGACAATTTGTCCGTATCCCTTCAAATTCCAATTGTCCAATTTCATCAGACGCTTAAAAATAAATTCTGAAGAAGATTCTTTCGGGAGAAGGTGAATTGAACACCTACCAGACCGACCCCATCGGCCTATTCTACCGTTAAACTATCCCCCGCCAACCCTTGTATTCTATCAAACTAAGTGCCTAAAATGAATTCACATGCAGATCCTCTATATTTCCCTTCTGACAATTATTGCTAGTGCTATTGGAACTTTAAGTGGCTTTGGAATTTCAACCCTGATGGTTCCAGTGATGCTGCTTTTCCTTCCTCTTCCTTTAACCCTCCTTTTTGTGGGAGTAGTTCATTGGTTTGGAGATTTTTGGAAAATATTTCTTTTCAAAAAAGGTCTTAACTGGAAAATTCTTCTCTCTTTTGGAATTCCGGGAATAATAGCGAGCTATATTGGAGCCAGGTTAACCTTCAAAATTCCACTGGAACTACTTTCGAGACTTGTAGGGATCTTCTTAATTGCATATGTTGTTTTTATTTTTCTCAAACCAAAATTCAAAGTCAGTCCTAAAATCCAAACCACTTTCTTGGGAGGAATATTTTCAGGACTTGCGGGAGGACTCACCGGAGTTGGGGGAGGAGCCATTAGAG
>CAZTGB010000002.1:13294-21689 GCA_964612965.1 uncultured Gammaproteobacteria bacterium
CGATAGATGCTTCGAGAATACTAGGTTACATTACAGGAGGAACCAAAATCCCAAAAGAACTTTTAATAGGTATGCCTATTTTTATTCTTGCATCCTTTATTGGAGTAAAAACTGGAAAAATATTAGTAGATAAAATTCCACAAGAAAAATTCAGATTCGTAGTTTCATTCTTTCTTTTGATAATAGGAGTTAAATTCCTTCTCTTCCCTTAAAGTAGATTATCTCTTTGGAGATTGTTTCTGGCGTCTTGCTTTTCCACCAGTTCCTACCATTCTTCTTTGTTTTTCTCGCCCATCCCTAGTTAATAAATTAGCTTTTCTGAGTGGTATTTTATATTTCTCTTCTGAGATTTCGACTAATGCTCTTGAAATGGCAAGAACTAAACTTTCAAGTTGTCCATTTTTTCCTCCACCCATAACTCTCGCACTAAAATAATATTTGTCTGAAGTTTCAGTTACTCCAAAAGGCTTAGCTAAAACTTTCTTTTCAAGTTCACTTGGAAAGTATTCGTTAGCACTTTTTCCATTAATAGTATTTTCACCCTTTCCTCTAAAAAGGCGAATGCGCGCTGACGATTCTCTTCTTCTACCTACTGCATATGTATAGTTTAATTTTTTAGCCATTTTTTAATCTTTACTTATTTAGTTTCCGCTTTTACTTCTTTTTCTTTAAATTTTTTCTCGTAAGTATTTGTATTTCCAATAAGCACCTTTAATCTTGCCATTCTAAACTTCTTAAGTCTATTGTCGGGTAACATTCCGTTAACTGCATGTTCAATTATCCTATTTGGAGCCTTCTCCATCATTCGCCCGTAAGTTACCTCCTTAAACCCTCCAGGATAGCCTGAGTGGCCACGGTAGAGCTTCTGAGACGCCTTCTTACCGCTTACTGTGATCTTCTCACTGTTAAGTATCACTACATAGTCTCCAATATCCATATGATTTGAAAACTCAGCCTTACCCTTACCCATTAAGAGCCCAGCGACTTTGGTTGAAAGCCTGCCCAGTATTTCTCCTTTTGCATCAATTAGATGCCACACTCTTTTTATTTCTCCTTGTTTTGGTTGGTATGTTCTTTTCATAATATTCTAACGAGCTTCGCTTATAATTTAACTATTATTTCTTTTCAGTTTTAGTCTCTTTGGTCACTTTTGTTTCCTTTTTTGTTTTAACTTTCTTTTCCTTAGGTTCTTTCTTTACCTCTTCATCCATCTTCTCGGTCCACTCTATTCTAACCATTGTAGCGTTATCGCCTTTTCGAGGACCTAAGTTAATGATTCTAGTATATCCCGAAGTTCTTTCTTTAAATGATCCAGCAACGGTATTAAAGAGTTTGTCTGTAGCATCCTTTGCATTATCTAAAGTTGCAAAAGCTCTACGTCTTGCGGAAAGGGTTGCCTTTTTAGCTAGTGTTACAGCTTTTTCAATTTCTCTTTGAACAGCTTTAGCTTTGGCTTTAGTTGTTACTATTTTTCCACTCAAAATCATCGCCCTGGTTAAGCTTGCAAATAATGCTTCGCGTGCTGGACGACTTCGACTGAGTTTGCGACCAAAAACCTTTTTAATCATATTTGTAAATAAACAGATAATCCCCAACACATATCAAAAATTCAATGGGTTAATTCTTGAGGAACTCGACTCCCTTTGTGCCAAGGGCTGCAGCGATAATCTTCAAAGACTTTTCCCCTAAGTTTCTAACTTTTACCAAATCCTCTTTCCTGGCTTTTACCAAATCCTCAACTGTTTCGTATCCCACTTTGATTAATGCATTAGCAACGCGGGTTGGAAGTCCCACTTCTTCTACTGATAATTTTCCAACTGGACCCAAATCAGCAACAACCACTTCTTCTACTTTCTCAACTTTTTTTGGATTAACCACTTGATTAAAGTAAGAAACTAAAGTTCTTGCAGCTTGAGTTAGAGCATCCTTAGGTTTAATAGTTCCATCTGTCCAAACTTCTAAAATCAGCTTATCATAGTTGGTCAACCTCCCAACACGAGTCTCCTCAATCTTGTAGCTTACACGTTTAACGGGAGAGAACGATGCATCAACCGGGATTACTCCAACAGTATTAACAGATCTTTCCTCAGCAGGTGAGTAACCAACTCCAATATCAACCATGATTTCGGCTGAAAGCTTTGTTCCTTTATTTAAGTTAGCAAGCACTAAGTCTGGATTGGCAACCCTAACTCCTCCTGAAACTTTAATATCTCCGGCTTTAACTTCTCGAGCTCCTGTTACATCAAGTGTGGCTTTTGTAGCCTCCTTGACACTTCCTTCAAATCTAACTTTCTTAAGATTTAAGATAAACTCAACAATATCTTCCTTCATCCCGGTTAGGGTTGAGAATTGATGTTTGACACCTGCAATTTTAACTGAAGTTACTGAAAGTCCTGGGAGTGAAGTCAATAAAACTCGTCTTAAAGAGTTTCCAAGGGTAAGTCCATAGCCCTGCAATAGAGGAGTTACGACAAACTTGCCGTAATCATCTTTTCCTAATTCTTCTTTAATCTCAAAAATTGGTTCGTCCATTTTTATTTCTTAAGCCTCAATTTCGGTATTTTACCTCAATCTTAAGGCATTTTCAACACTATCTTCATTTTAGGCCAAAAAAGACCAACTTCCCAGCTAATTTGACTGAAACAGATTATCTTGAGTAGAACTCAACTATGTCCTGCTCATTAATAGCTTCAACTATATCATCTCTTTTGGGGTTTGTCTTAACCTGTCCCGCCAAAGCTTTTCTTTCAAGCCAAGAGACAATGTTAAAGTCCTCTTGTTCTAAAGTTTTCTTAACTTCAGGCATTTCAGATGCCTTAGAATCAAGCGAAACCACATCTCCAATTTTCACTTGATATGAAGGGATATTTATCTTCTTTCCATTAACAAAAATGTGCCTATGAGAAACTATTTGTCTTGAAGAAAATCTTGATGGAGCAAACCCAAGTCTGTAAACAACATTGTCTAGTCTTTTTTCAAGCGAAATTAAAAGTGCTTCTCCGGTATTACCCTTAGATTTAAAAGCCTCATCCATATACCTCCTGAACTGAGTCTCCATTATTCCGTACATCCTTTTTACTTTTTGCTTTTCGCGAAGCTGTCTTCCATATTGGGATGGGGCTCTCATTTGTCCTTTTGGTCCATGAACTCCAGGGGCCACATTAAGGCGTGTCAGTTTTGTTCCTTTGTTAAAAAGGTCAAATCCTTCGCGTCTACTTAGTCTGTCTTTAGGTCCTGTATATTTCATAATTCTTTAAGCTCTTCTCCTTTTCTTAGGGCGTGGTCCATTGTGAGGGGTAGGGGTCACATCGGCAATTAGCGAAATTCTAACCCCGGCTGCGCGAATTGCTCGAAGTGCAGCATCACGTCCAGCACCAGGTCCTTTAATATAAATTTCAACCTCGACAACTCCATATTGTTCCTTGGCTTTTTTAATCGCTGTCTCAACTGCGGTTGTAGCTGCATAGGGGGTAGCTTTTCTCGTTCCTTTAAATCCAGAATTTCCAGATGAGGCCCAATTAAGAGTATTTCCTTTTTCATCAACAATCGTAACTAAAGTGTTATTGAAAGAAGCTGCAATATACACTTTTGCAAGTTTAACTTCTTTTTTAACTATCTTTTTGACTTTATTAGTTTTAGTTGCCATATTTTTTTATAATTAATCTCTGCTTACTTTTTCTTTTCTTCAACTTTTGCTGCAGTCATTTTAGAAAGTGCTTCTTTCTTAAATGCTCCAACAGTCTTTCTCTTGCCTCGCTTTGTGCGAGCGTTAGTCTTTGTTCTTTGTCCTCGAGAAGGAAGATTCCTACTGTGTCTCATTCCCCTATACGATCCAATTGCTTGCAATCTTTGAACATTTCCTCTGACAGTTCTTATAAGTTCTCCTTCAGTTGTATAATTCTCAAGTTGGGTCGTAATTTTAGCCACATTATCGGCTGTTAAATCTTTAACTCTTTTTTTAGAATCAACTTTAGAATCAACAATTACTTTTCTCGCCAATGGCCAGCCTATACCCTTAATTCTAGTAAGAGCAAAATCTGCTTTCCAGTTATCTTGTAATTCTATTCCTGCTATTCTTGCCATAATTAACCTTGTCTCTGTTTGTGGCGAGGGTTTTTACAGATAATATATAAAACGCCGCCACGTTTAACATACTTACAATCTTTACATCTTGGTTTAATTGAACTATTAACTTTCATGATTTAATTTTCTTGAAATCAAATTATAATTTCAATTTCAAGCTTTGCTTATTTTTTTAATATTTATATACAATCCTTCCCCTGTCTTCATCATAAGGTGTCATCTCAATTTTAACCCTATCTCCGGGAAAAATCCTAACATATGCCCTTCTCATTTTACCTTTGAGGGTAGCCAAAATCAATTTTCCACCAGTTAATTCCACTCTAAACATAGTATTAGGAAGTGCTTGTGTTACCACCCCGTCAATTTCTGTTGTCTCGCTTTGTTTCATACCTCTTTTCAACAAAAAACGGCCACCTTCAAGCCGTTAGCACCCTTGATCCTTCCTCGGTTACAGCTACAGTCTCTTCGAAAAGTGCTGATATTTTACCATCAGCCATCCCGATTGTCCACCCGTCCTCCAAAATTTCGGTTTTGCTCGAACCTAGAGCATACATAACCTCAACCGCCAAAACCATACCCGGTACGATCTTTGGGCTTTCCTCAACTCTTCCTGGTACGAAGCAGGGGATTTGAGGCTCTTCATGAAGCTCCCTGCCCACGCCGTGTCCCACAAGAGACCTTATAACTGAATACCCGGCATCCTCAACAACTTCCTGCATTGCACGAGATATATCCCAAATATGTTTCCCGACTTTGACCTGAGCAATTGATTTCTTCAAAGCCTCTCGACCAGTACTTAAAAACTTTTGAGTGGTTCCATCTAAATCAATCCCAACAGTAACTGACGTATCAGTATGAAACCCCTTAAAATAAACGCCGACATCAACACTAACTAAATCCCCGCTCTTAAAAACCATTTCTCGCTTTGGAATACCATGAACCAGACCCTCGTTTACACTAATGCAAGTCGCCCAAGAGTATCCAGGAACCCTTTTAAAAGAAGCTTCAGCACCTTCTTTTTTGATTAGCTCATTTGCCAAGTTTTCGATACCTAAAGCACTTACTCCTGGAACTACAGCCTCACTAAGTAACTTTTTTACTCGAGCAAGTTTTTTACCCCCCTCAGCCATTATAGCTATCTCATCTGCTGTTTTAAGTTTAATACTATTCATTTTTGCTTATTTTTAATTTCCTCAATAGAAGTAACCAAATCCTTTTGAATTTCATCTATGGGGCGAACCCCATCAACTTCTACTACTTTAGAATCTTTTTTAAGTTCGGATATTAGTGGCTCAGTATGCTGTTTATAAAGATTAAGTCTTATTTTGATTGCCTCTGGTTTATCATCATCTCTTTGAATTAAGCTACTTTGGTCCACATCCGATGATGGTGGATCGGTAATAAGATTATAAATTTTACCAGTCTCAGGATCCATTCTTCTCGCGCTCAAACGTTTTATAGTTTCTTCTTCGTTTATCTCCAAAACTACAACTAAATCAAGGGTAACATTTTTATCAGTTAGCCACTTTTTCCAAAAAGTATATTGATTTGAGGTTCTTGGAAATCCATCAAAAATTATATCGTCATACATATTCTTTTCGTCAAAAAAGGCAGATAGATATGATGTCATTTCTTCATCCGGTACAAGCTTTCCTTCAGATAATGACCTCTTGAGATCCGGGTTGCTCTCAGCAATTCTTCTCAAATAAGCTCCTGACTCAAAATAAAAAAATCCATATTTCTCACAAAGAAGTCTTGCTTGAGTTCCTTTACCTGAACCTTGAGGGCCTAAAAGTAGAATGTTCATATATATTGAAGTTTAATTCAATTTGAGGCCAAAAGACAGAGGGTGAATTACAATTTTATTTTCGCCTGGTTTAAAATACTTGCTAAGGTTTTCCTCTTCAAATCTTTATTATGTATAGGAATTGTAACTCTTATCTTTTTAGCTGAATGATATAAATGAAGATGGCTTCCAACTTGTCTCAGGGTCACAAAACCATCTTTTCGAAGTAATTTTTCCAATTTCTTGGGTTTTAAATTGGGCAATTTCGGCATGAGGATTCACTATATAGCTACAAATTTGCCTTCTGACCAATCAATATCAACAGTAGCAGTAACAGTTTTGTCATCAGGATCTGGGATTGTTTCATTTGCTTCGACTAAAACTTGGAGATAGCCTTTTACTGCGTCTTTTACATTTTCGACAGCTTCTTCAAAAGTGTCACCTTCAGTAACTACCCCAGGAAGTTTTGGAACGGTTACGACAAATCCACCCTCCTCGCAGGGTTCAAAAACAGCATTATATCTCAATACTTTTTTAGTCTTTTTACCTACCATAAGAAAATTATATCATAGAACTTAAGATCTATCCTATAACCTTGACTTTTATATGTGGTGGTGGTACCATTAGCCTCAGAAAATTAGAGAAATTTAGGTTCAATATGCGACCTGTAGTTTCTCTTCTTTTTTTAAGTATTGCACTTTAACTAATTGCGGAAAGAAATTCTCCTTTTACCCCAAATGGGTAGCCCCTTGGGTATGAGTTTAACTACTCGTGCCTAAAGCGCTAACCCATTCGGGGACCCAAGAGCAAAAGCTCTTAATAATTGAAATAAACCAAAAAGGAGAAAAAAATGCAAAACATCAAATCATTTACACAGAGGGTCACTGGGCTGATTTTCTATCCGCTCATTTTCATTGTGATCCCGTATATCGTAGCCAAGATCGGGCAACTGTTCGGTCTGTGGTCAGTAATTGACGCGCAGTATCTGACGAACCCCTTTATGTTCTGGATGTTCCTCGTGGTTTCCCGCGCAGTATATGCAACCGTTTGCATCCTGATTGATATGGGAATTCACAAGTTTGGGGAATCCCAAGGGTTCTTCTGGTTTGCACCGGAGCGAGAGTATTATTCTTCTCGACCCGACCCTGTGGATCAAAGTGGTTTGATTATCGGCGCAGCTGCGGCATTTTTCATCATTGAATTCCTTACCGAATTCGCCATCCGGATTTCAACCATGACAGATCCACCATATCTGCCACCATCAAGCAATTAATCCGCAATAGAAGTGCAAAGAACCGCCTAGAGGCAAACAAGCTCAGGCGGTTTTTTGTTGGAAAATTATCTCTGAATATTATCTCAAATTATGGGTAAATCTATCATATCTCCCCATCACAAGTTCCCCTTCAATCTCCCGTATCATCTCCAGTACCACGGAAACTACGATTAATACTCCAGTTCCACCAATTGCCAAATTAGCAACTCCTATAAAATTGGTAAAAAGTGAGGGCATCACAGCAACAAGGCCGAGGAATAGCCCTCCAACAACAGTAATTCTTGATAATACAAATGCAAGGTATTTGCTAGTTTCCTTTCCAGGTCTAATTCCCGGGACAAATCCCCCACCTTTTTGCAAATTCTCAGCAATTTTTTCTGGATTAAACACAACGGCTGTATAAAAATAAGTAAACCCGAAGACCAGGAAAAAGTATGTAAAATTATAAATCAAACTCTGTGGGTTAAATGAAACACTTATCCATCTAGCAACCCCAGCAACCGCCGGGTTACTAGATCCTGCTAAAAATTGTCCAATCAGTGATGGGGCAAGAACTAATGACACGGCAAAAATAATAGGTATTACTCCAGCCTGGTTAAGCCTAAGTGGAAGATATGAGGATGAGGATAATGTTCCCCCGGTTCTTTTCCTTGCATACTGAATAGGAATTTGTCTTACAGATTCCCCAACAAAGATAATAAGGCCCACAACAAGGAGGGATATTGCTAAAAATATAATAATCTTAATGACATCAGCCGATCCTACAATTGTTGCTGATTGGCCAAGGAGTACCGGAAGTCTTGCTACAATTCCAGTAAAAATCAAAATTGAAACTCCATTTTTAAATCCATATTCAGTAATAAGCTCTCCCAACCAAACAGAAAATACAGTTCCTGCAGTCATTGTAATAACAAGCGAAAGAAGTGAAAGTGGATCCAAATTTGGAATTACATTTTGTCCTTTGAGAAGCGCATACATTCCAAAAGCTTGAGCCGCTGCCAAAGGAACTGTCAATAATCTTGTGTACTGATTAATTTTTTCCTGTCCATACTCTCCTTCTTTCTGAAGTGCTTCAATTGAAGGCACAACGTAACCTAATAACTGAAAAATGATAGACGCATTAATGTAAGGATTTAGGCCTAAAGCTAAAATAGAAAAATTAGCTAAAGTTCCACCTGAAAAAACATCCAGGAGAGAAAGAAGTGGGCTGCCTAAAAACAAGGCCGTTAGAGTATTCCTATCAATTCCAGCTG
>CAZTGB010000002.1:21724-24185 GCA_964612965.1 uncultured Gammaproteobacteria bacterium
CAAGTCTAAAAACCACCAATATCACTCCCGTAATTATGAGCTTTTTCCTAATGGATGGAGTTCCCAACGCTTTTTTAAAAAATTGACCTATTGAACCAAACATAGCAGAGTAGATTATATCTCAAAGCTGATCCTAAAAATAGACTTGTTTGATATCTAAAATTTTGAAAGGATCAGTTAAGGGGTTTTTACTTCTCCACCAGCTTTTTCAACTTGTTTTTGTGCTGAATGAGAGATAGGGACTTCAATTGTAAATTTTTTTGTTACTTCGCTACCACCTAGAATTTTTACACCAATTACTTTAGCTTCTTTTGTAACTATTTTCTTTTCAATAAGTAAGTCCACCGTTACTTTCGATCCAGCTGGAAGAACATCTAAATATTTAAGTTTAACTATCACACCCTTCTTGCCAGCCTGGAACTTTCCTTTCCCTCTTAAAAGAGGAAGTCTTTTAAATAAAGACTTTTTAGTCTTCATCCCCTCAAAAAGAATATCAACATGACCCCTTGATTTTTGTCCTTTTTGTCCTCGACTAGAAGTGTGTCCTCCTTTTCCACTCCCAATTCCACGTCCCAATATCTTTCTTCTTCGAGTAACTGTTTTTGGTAATTTAATTGGCATATTTTAATTAGTTTCTAATTTTAAGCTTTGCTTACTTTTCCTCCTCAACTACTTTTTTAACTGGTTCTTTTTCTCTCATTTTTACCATTTCAGAAATACTTTCAAGTGCTTTAAGGGTAGCATAAACATTTGAAATTTTATTCTTTGTACCCAATATCTTTCCAACCGCGTCACGAATTCCCGAAGCTTCAAGTACAACTCTCATTGGTCCCCCAGCTATAATTCCGGATCCTGGAGGGGCCGGTTTAAGTAAAACCTTAGCAGCAGAAAACTTTTCTGAAACCGAATAGGGGATAGTTGTTCCACGAAGTTCAACCTTAACCATTCTTCGTTTTGCAGCCTCAATAGCTTTTCGAATCGCATTCCTCACATCTTTAGCTTTTGATATTCCAACTCCAACTTTTCCTTTTTTGTCTCCAACAACAACTAAAGCTGAAAATCTCATTTGATTTCCTCCTTTTGTCTTTTTAGAAATTCTATTTATCTGAACTACTGTTTCGTCAAACTCTTTAACAAAAGATGGGTCGCCCCCTCTGTTAAAATTTCCACGCCCTCCAAAGCCGCGGTTCCCCTGGCCTTGTCTATTTTGATTGTTTTGATTGTTATTTGGTCCCATATGCTCTTTATTTACCCTCCGTGCTAGAAATCAAGTCCTCCTGTCCTAGCTGCTTCAGCAAGTGCTTTAACTTTTCCGTGGTATCTAAATCCTCCACGGTCAAAAACTACTGCTTTTATCTTCTTTGCAACTGCTTTTTTGGTAAGCGCCGTTCCCACCTCTTCAGCTTTTGTCCCCTTTGCAGAAACTAGAGTTGTGCCAGTTTCATCATTTATAATCTGAGCATAAATATATTTGTTTGTTTTGTGAACACTAAGTCTTGGACGAGAAGTTGTTCCCGTCATTTTTGCCCTGACTCTAATTTTTCTTTGTTTGTATTTTCTAAGTTTGTCTCCCATATTTAATTTAGATTACTTTAGATCGATGCAAGCATTGCTTATGCAGCCGCTCCAGCTTTTGCCGCAGCCTTACCAGGCTTTCTGCGAATTACCTCTTCAACATATTTAACCCCTTTTCCTTTATAGGGTTCTGGTGGTCTAGTCCCTCGAATATCAGCTGCAACTTGTCCAACAGTTTCTTTATTTGTCCCCTCAACCGTAATTATATTTTTCTCAACTTTAATATTAATTCCCTCAGGTGCTTCAATTTTAACAGGATGCGAATATCCAACAGTTAAGGTAATATTTCGCCCCATAGCTTCCGCCCTAAATCCAGTTCCTATTAATTCAAGCTGACGACTCCATCCGACCGTTACTCCTTTAACCATGTTGTTTATTAATGATCTAATTGTCCCATGAAGGCTTAAGGCTTGCTTACTTTCTCCCTTGCGTGTTACCACAATTTTTCCCTCATCTAATGAAACTTCAATTCTTCTAGGTAGTGTAAGGCTTAACTCACCTTTTGGACCCTTAACTTTGACACTAGATCCATTAACCTCAAACGAGGCTTCAGCTGGGACTTCTATTAATTGTTTTCCGATTTTTGACATATTTTTTAAAGTATTTCTACAATTACCTCTCCTCCAACACCTTGTTTCATAGCTTCTTTGGATGACAATATTCCTTTAGGGGTTGAGATCAAAAGAATTGATGGTTTCTTTCTTTTCCCAAGTTCCCAAACATCAGTATAAATTCTAAGACCCGGTTTACTTACAAGTTTCAAATCAGTCAACATTGGTCGCTTGTGCCTAAATGTTAAAAGGAAGGTTGTTTTTGTCTTTTCTTTTTTGACCCCATCTAAAAACCCAGTTTTTTTCAAAGCTTCAGCTACTGCTAAAATATGCTT
>CAZTGB010000002.1:24200-64975 GCA_964612965.1 uncultured Gammaproteobacteria bacterium
ATAATTTAAATTCATATTATTTTTTAGTTACCAACTTGCTTTTTTAACTCCAGGAATTTCGCCTCTCATCGCGTGTTCCCTAAAGCACAATCTACAAAGACCGTATTTTCTCATGTAACCTCGTCCACGTCCACAGATACGACACCTGTTTCGATATCGAATTTTGTATCTTAATTTCTTTGTTTCTCTTAATTCTTTTGCTGTTGTTGACATATTTTGTTAAATTTTAATCCTCTTTAATAAACGGACAACCTAAAAGTTCAAGTAATTTCTTGCTGTCTTCCTTGTTTTTGGCGGTAGTTACAATTGTAATCTCCATTCCGTGTGCTGGTGCCGATTTTGCAATATCGATTTCTGGAAAAACCACATGTTCGGCAAGGCCTAATGTATAATTTCCTGCTTTATCAAATGATTTAGTTGGAATTCCCCTAAAATCACGAAGACGGGGTAGAACTATTGAAAATAGTCTATCCAAAAAAGCATACATCCTCTCTCCTCTTAAGGTTACTGAAAGCCCAACAGGCATTCCAGCTCTAATACTAAAACTTGCAACTGAAACCTTAGCGAGTCTAACAGAAGGCATTTGACCTGTAATCTGCGTTAGATCCTTCTTAATAGCATCCATTCCGGCTTGATTCTTAATTAAAGCCCCAACACCCATGTTTACAACCACTTTAGAAAGCTTAGGGAGCGCCATAGGATTACTTATTCTAAGTTCTTTGGACAAAACTGCTTTTATTTCTTTTTCGTATTTTTCTCTTAATCTATTCATATTTATTATTTATTTTTGTCTACTTCTTTATTACACTTTTTACAAATTCTTACTTTTTCGGTACCCGCCATCCTAAACCCAACTCTGGTTACTTTTTTACAATTTGGGCAAATTAGAGCGATTTTTGCATAAGGCAGGGGACGAGGTAGATCATAAACCCCACCCTTAACCTCCCCCATTCCTTTAACATGTTTTTTATACATATTGATTTCAGGTAAAAGCACACGTTCTTCTTTAGGGAAAATCTTTTCAATTTTTCCATCCCGACCCTTGTCTTTTCCCGCTGTAACTTTTACTTGATCGTTAATTTTAAATTTAATCATATTATTACCTTTAAACTACCTCACGGGCTAAAGATGCAATCTTGTGATATCCGACTTCTTTTACTTCACGAGCAATGGGACCTAAAACTCTAGTTCCCCTTGGAAGACCTTGCTTATCTATTACAACTCCCGCATTATCATCAAATCGAACATAAGTTCCATCTCGTCTTCCTACTTCCTTTCTGGTTCTAACTATCAAAACCTGAACTTTTTCGTGATCAGTGACAGCTCCCGCTGAATCTGCTCCTTGGACTACACAAAGAACAACCTGGCCCAAAGTAGCAACTTTACCAATCCTTCCAGGAACTCCAATTATCATTAGTCTCTTGGCTCCGCTATTATCTGCCGGTTTTAAAATTGATCTAAGCTGTACCATATTTTGTCATAAACAAGCTTTCGCTTACTTTGCTCCTTTCTTGGTTCCCTTTTGGGTAACGACCTCAATAATTCTCCATTTCTTCATTTTTGAAACAGGTTTTGTATCTATAAACTTAACCGTATCCCCAATCTTAACTCCAATCTCATCATGAACCTGATATTTTCTCTCTCTCCTAAATCTTTTTTTGTAAAGAGGATGTATTTTTATTCGCTCCACGGCAACAGTTGCCGTTTTGGCTGTTTTAAGTGCAATTACTTTTCCTGTAAAAATCTTCATATTTTCTGATTTATCTTAAGCTTTGCTTATTTTATTTCCTCTTTCTTAGGATTTACTTCTTGGGCAATCCTCTTTTCCCGAACCAAGGTTAATATTCTAGCAATTTCAATCCTTAAATTCTTGCGTGCTTTTAGATTCTTCTCCTGACCAGAAATTGCCTTAAGTTTAGCAGTTTCAGATTCAACCCTTTTTTCAGAAACCATCTTTATAAGCTCTTCTATGCTTTTTGTCTTTAATGACTGTAAATCTTTCTTTTTCATAATTTTTATAATTATTCAGCTCTTGATACCATTTTTGTGCCAATTGGTAACTTAGCTCCTGCTTTCGTAAATGCATCTTTAACTATTTCAAAAGAGGCTCCAGCAACCTCAAAAAGTATCATTCCAGGCTTAACTACTGCAACATAAGTTGAAATTTCTCCTTTTCCAGATCCCATTCTTTTTCCTGCTGGACGGCTTGTAATTGGTTTGTCAGGAAAAACTCTAACCCAGACACGGCCCCCCTTTTTTAAACAGTGTGTAATCGCTCGTCTTGCGGCCTCGATTTGAGCACTTGTTACCCAATCAACCCCTTGCGCCTTAAGTCCATACTCACCAAAAGAAATAGAGCTTCCACGAGTGGCCATTCCAGCTCTTCTCCCTCTAAAATCTTTAATGTGTTTTCTTCTTTTTGGTTGTAACATAATCTTTGTCCTAATTAAGCTTTGCTTTAGCTAAAAGCCAAGATCAGCTTATTCTTCTACTTTTTTGTGTATCCAAACTTTTACTCCTACATACCCTTGTTTAAGGGATGCGGGGGCCTCAGCATAGTCAATTTCTTCTCTTAAACTTTGTGATGGAACAGACCCCGCATGAAACTTTTCTTTTCTGGCAATTGACCCTCCTCCAATTCTTCCCGAAAGAACGACCTTAACTCCCAAAGCGCCTGATGCCATTACTCTCTCCACTGTTTTTTGAACTACACGTCTGTGTGGAATTCTTCTTTCAAGTTCGCTGATTATTCTTCCCACAACCAAATGGGCTGAAATCTCGGGATTCTTAATCTCATTAATTCTAATGTCAATTTTTACATCCTTTGTAACTTTTTTACGTACCTCAGAAATAATCCCAACAATATACTTTTTAACATCTTCAATTCCACTTCCTCCTCGACCGATAACAACACCTGGGCGACTAACCCAAATACTAATCACCATACTTTTTGGCTGCCTTTCAATTTCAACAGCAGTAACTCCTGCAAGTTTTAGTTTTTCCATTAGACCCTTTCGAATCTTAATGTCTTCAATTAAGAAATCTTTAAAACTAGTAGTTCCTGCAAACCACCTTGACCTCCAAGGTAGGAATGAACCGATTCTTATGCCGATTGGATTTACTTTTTGTCCCATTATTTTTTAACCTCCTCTTTTTTGATAACTTTTTTAACTTTAGTTTTTTTGGAATCTTTCTTTTCTTCAAGTTTTTTAGCTTCTTTAGTTGCCAAGCTCTGCTTTGCTTCCTTAACAGCTAAAGTAATTCTTATATGGCTCATTCTTTTTTTGTAAGGATGCCATCTACCACGCGAGGCTGCACGACCTCTTTTAAGCCTTGGTCCTTCAGAGATTTGAATTTCTTTAATAAACAAACCATCTTCCCCTACTCCCTGAACTTTTGCCTGGCCAATTGCGGTTTTGATTACTTTAATTAAAAGCTCGGATGATCTTTTGGGAATAAACTCAAGTTTTGAAATGGCATTAAGTGGACTTAATTTTTTAATCAAATCGACCACGTCACGAACCTTCCTAGGGCTAACGATCAAATACTTTTGGGTTGCTGTAAATTGTTTTTCCATATTTTTACGTCTTATCCATTGTTCTCTTTACAACTTCTCCATGTCCCCTAAATGTTCTTGTTGGAGAAAACTCACCAAGCCTATGCCCAACCATATCTTCCGTTACAAATACGTCAATAAAAATGCGGCCATTATGAACTTGGAAGTACCTTCCGACAAAATCAGGAGCAATTTGGCTACCTCGTGCCCAAGTTTTAATTGGAGACTCCTTTGTCCCCATACCGTTTGCAACCTTTTTTGTAAGGTTCTCGTCTACATATGGTCCTTTTTTATTACTTCGTGACATGTTTTGTCCTAAATAAGTTTTCGCTTTGGCCTTGTGGCTTTAAAGCTCTACTTATCTTGATGCTCCTTTCTTTCTCCTTCCTTGAACTATCAATCTATTTGAATACTTTTTCTTGTTGCGGGTCTTCCCCACAGCTTTTCTTCCATAGAACGTCTTTGGACTTTTCATGCCGATTCCACTTCTTCCCTCTCCTCCTCCGTGCGGATGAGCATTAGGATGCATTGCAACCCCACGAACAGTCGGTCTAATCCCCATATGACGTTTTGTTCCAGCTTTTCTGTAAACTCTATTTTTAGCCTCAATGTTACCAACCTGTCCGATTGTAGCAAAAGCCTCAGGATTAAACCTTCTAATTTCTCCCGATGGAAGCTTAACTAAAACAAAATTTTCTTCGTTTCCAAAAACGGTAGCGGCACTTCCAGCACTTTTAACTAATTGTCCACCCTTTCCTACTGTTATCTCAACGTTGTGAATTTGAGTTCCAACAGGGATTGATTTTAAAGTTAAAGTATTACCTATTTCAAGTGGTGCTACATCGCTTGAAATAACCTTTAGTCCTTCAGTCAGTCCAACTGGAGCCAAAATATACCTTCTTTCGCCATCTTCGTAAAGGATTAAAGCAATATCAGCATTTCTATTCGGATCATATTGAATTTCTTCAACTCTTCCCCAAATATCCCTCTTGTCACGTTTAAAATCGATGTCTCGCAAAAATCTTTTCTCGCGCCCACCTTGATGCCTAACTGTTACCGCCCCAAGCCTTCTTCCTGCTCTTTTATTTAAAATTGATTTTAATTTTTTCATGATATTCTAACAAGCTTCGCTTTTATACAATTATTTTTTCTTTTCCTCAAATAAGTCAATTTTCTCTCCTTCTTTAAGAGTAACTATTGCTTTTTTAGTAGCTAATTTTGACATATTCATACCACGATTATTTCTTTTAACTTCCCCTCCGGTTTTAACAGTTCTAATTACTTTTACGTGAACATTAAATAATTTTGAAATTAAAGCTTTAAGCCCACTTTTGTCCATCTTAGGATCAACCAAAAATGTATATTTCCCCATTTTGGCGAGTCTTGTGCTTTTTTCTGTAAATACAGGTTTAATCATATTTTAGATCTATTCAAGCTTTGCTTATTTAGTTTTCTTTACTGTTTTTTTGACAGCTTTTTTGATCTCCTTTTTAACCTCTTTGGTTTCTTTAACAACTTCAAACACATCTTTATCCACAACCAATGTTCCGCCCATTAAGGTGTTAAATGCGTTAACATTTCTAAATGACATTGAGGATACCCCCTTAATGTTTCTAAAGAATTTTAAAGATCCGCCATTCTTTTCAGCTGATGCAAAAACAAATCTTTCCCCTTTAATTTCTTTTGAAATTTTATTAAGAAATCCGGCAACTTCCTTTGTTTTTTCAATTTTATTAACTCCGTCAACTAAAACCATTTCACCATTTTTGGCTTTTAGAGCTATTGCCATATTTAGGGCCGCTTCTTTCATCTTGCGAGGAAGTTCAAGTACGCGTCTTAAAGGCCTAGGTCCGTGTGCAACTCCTCCTCCTACAAATATTGGTGCATTTTTGCTTCCGTGGCGAGCTCCACCCGTTCCTTTTTGTTTGTAAACCTTCTTGTGGGTTCTGTTTACTTCAGACCTTGTCTTGGCTTTCCTTAACCCCGAGTGACTTCCATCCTCATACACTCTTTTTGCCTGAGCCAATAAATTCAGATTGACTTCAATTTGATACCTTTTGGGTAAAGTGAAATCACTTAATTTTGTTCCTTTAATTGAATATACGTCTACTTTAAGCATTAGCCGTTTCCTCCTTCTTAACTTCCTCCTTTGGAGCTTCCGCACCATCTTCTTTTGTCGCATCCCCTTCTGGAGCTTCTCCTTCAATAACTTGCGCTACAACCTCACGTTCGAGTTCTTTAAGGCTTCCTGATTTGATTTTCCGAATAGTAATGAAAGATCCCGCACTTCCCGGGATCTGTCCTGAAATTTCCATTTCATTTGTTTCTGGGTTAACTGAAATTATATGAAGATTAATAATAGTTGTAGTATTTGCTCCCATCCTAGCTGCCATTTTCTTTCCTCTGTATATTCTTCCTGGAGTTGTGGTTTGACCAACCGATCCCGGAGCACGTTCTCGGTCACTCTGTCCGTGAGTTTTAGGTCCTCCATGAAATCCATGTAATTTAATTCCCGACGCAAACCCTTTTCCTTTAGATACCCCAGTTACTGAAACCACATCCCCGGCTTTAAAAATTTGAGAAAGGGTAACGACATCTCCAACTTTAAACTCAGGCTCACTTTCAAATCTTACCTCTCTTAAATTTCTTGGGAATTTTTCTTCTTTGTTAAGTGTTTTTAGGTGTCCCTGAAGTGGTTTTGAAGTATTTTTTGCTCGTCTTGTGGAGAATCCTAATTGAACCGACCAATATCCATCCGTGTTCATCTTCTTAATTTGAGTAACAACACAAGGCCCCGCCAAGACTTTTGTCACAGGAATTCTAAAGCCTTCTAAAAAGGTTTGGGTTGTTGCCAATTTCGTACCTAATATTGTATTAATCATTTTGGTTTTGGACCTTAAAGCTTTCCGCTCCAGGCATTAAACATCAAAAAAGCGCCTCTGAAAGGCGCTTGGGTTTAGGAAGCATCCCTCAAAGACTAACTTATGTGGTTGATAATTTAACCACTCTCATATGTTATGAGGGGAATTATAGCAGAAGCTTGACATGCCTGCAACTAAAATGGCAAACTGAGTAATGGCAGCTTATGGAGACAAGAAAAACTGGCTTAAGTGGATTCTAATCTATTTAGTTATTGGAGGCCTTATTTACTTCCTGATCTATTACTTCTTCATGAGGCAAACAGGATCGACCAACTCTCAATATTCATACTGAGATTTAACTTGACTCATTTTATTTTTTCTAAAGCATCCTTAAGATCCAGATCAGCCACCTCTATAACACTATGTCCTGCGTTTGGTGGAAAAGCGAATTTAAGTTTTGATGGTGTAGACCTCCAAACTCCAAATAAATCATAGCTCGGGAACTGAATACTATCTCCCTCATTAAACGACAAATATTTCAAGAGTTCTGCTTTTGGCAAAACAGCTTCTGTTTTAATAACTCCCGTACTCCCTTTAAAAACCGCTGTTAGTTTAATATTTCCATTTTTACTTTTATCAATTAATAACTCAAGTGGACTATTATCTAATAATATTGGACCTTCTATGTATATTTTTTCTGTCATTTTATTAATTTATATACCGTCAAATAAGGGCTACATCTTAATCTCAATGGAAACACCAGCTGGAAGATCTAGGTTCCCTAAAGAGTCAACAGTTCTTGGAGATGGATCAATAATATCAATAAGTCTCTTGTGGATTAAAACTTCAAAATGTTCTTGAGCATTTTTATCAGTAAAAGGAGACTCTTTGACTGCCATTACTGTTCTTTTTGTGGGGAGAGGGATGGGTCCGATTATTTTTGCACCTGAAGCTAAAGCGGTATCAATGATTTTTGCTGCCGCCTCATCAATTACTCTATGATCGTATGCTTTGAGTTTTACTCTTAAGCGTAAATTGCTTGCCATCCTTTAAAGTGCTAAAGCTTAAATAATTAAGCTATAATTTTGGTGATAACTCCAGATCCTACTGTGTGTCCACCTTCTCTGATTGCGAATCTAAGACCTTCTTCAAGAGCAACAGTCTGGATTAACTTAACTTTCATTTTAGCATTGTCTCCAGGCATAACCATTTCAATTCCTTCTGGTAAGGTTGCTTCTCCAGTTACATCAGCTGTTCCAAGATAAAATTGTGGCTTGTATCCAGTAAAGAATGGTGTGTGACGTCCACCTTCTTCTTTACTTAAAATGTATACTTCTGCTTCAAATTCTGTGTGAGGAGTAACTGTACCTGACTTTGCAAGAACTTGTCCTCGTTCTACCTGATCTTTTTCAACACCTCTTAAAAGTACTCCAACATTGTCTCCCGCTTGAGCTTCGTCAAGAGTTTTTCTGAACATTTCAAGTCCTGTAACAACTGATTTTTGAGTTGGTTTAAGTCCAACAATTTCAATTTCATCGTTAACTTTGACAACTCCTCGATCAACACGGCCAGTAACAACTGTTCCACGTCCTGAGATTGTAAATACATCCTCAACTGGCATTAAGAATGGTTTATCAGTTGCTCTCACCGGATCTGGAATATAAGTATCAACCGCATCCATTAATTCTTGAATTTTCTTTTCAGATTCTGCGTCTCCCTCAGTAGCTTTAAGTGCTGATCCACGAATTACCGGAACATCATCTCCTGGATATTCATATTTCTTAAGAAGATCTCGAACATCTGCTTCGACTAAATCAATGATTTCTGGGTCATCAACTGTATCGCATTTGTTAAGAAAAACCACAATCGCAGGAACATTAACCTGTCTAGCTAAAATAACATGCTCGCGGGTTTGAGGCATAGGTCCATCTGCAGCCGAAACAACTAAAATTGCCCCGTCCATTTGAGCAGCTCCTGTAATCATGTTCTTGATGTAATCGGCGTGCCCTGGAGCATCAATGTGAGCATAGTGTCTTTTCTTTGTTTCGTATTCTTGATGAGAAAGATTAATGGTGACTCCACGAGCTTTTTCTTCGGGAGCTGAATCAATGTCTGCATATTTCTTAGCTGTTGCAAGTCCTTGCTTAGCAAGAACCATTGTAATGGCTGAGGTTAAGGTTGTTTTACCATGATCAACATGACCAATGGTACCTATATTTACGTGTGGTTTACTTCTATCGAATTTTTGTTTTGCGTCTGCCATTTGAGCTTTTAATTATAACTGTCTTCTTTCAAAAAACAAGAGGCTTAAAATCTGCCTCAGTGATCGTATTATATTCGAGGCAAATTGTGCCTGTCAATACCTAATTATTCAACCTTTGGGGAATAAATTTATTACCTCCAAGCGTTGCTATAAGATCATTTGCTCTACGAATAAGTTCGTCCCTTTCTTCTAAGGCCTCACCTTTGCTAGACGGAGTAGCAAAATACATGATTCCATCTTTACCTTTTGACGGAACTAATCCGACGAACAACCCCGATTCGTCACCTTTTGATTCTACTACTCCTTTAAGTATATTGAAGTGAGCATCACTAAGCGGATCTTTCTCCCCATTAATTGCCGGGTAGAAAACAACATTACTATCGACTACCACTTCAGATTCTGATTGTAATGTACCTTTTAATACAAGACGTATATCATTCACTGTCTTATCATCAAGTTGATCCCACTTTGGACCTGTTTGTTTTTGAAGTCCGTCTTCTTGAGGTGTCGGTTCTAGCATTCTATCTGAATTATTTCACAAAAAATATCTATGTCAATTATCCCCTAGGCATCTCAATTTTCCCAGCCTTAGCAATAATCTGATCTGCAATATTTCTTGGCACCTCTTCATAATGAGAAGGTTCCATGTAGTAACTGGCTCGTCCTTGCGAAAGTGATCTCAATTTTGTTGCATACCCAGAAAGCTCTGCAAGAGGTGCTAATGCATTAATTACTGTCATTTGCCCTTTCTGTTCAGTTCCTGAAACTTGTGCACGCTTTGAAGAAAGGTCTCCAATAACATCCCCCATGAATTCGTCAGGAGTTGAAACCTCAACCTTCATGATAGGCTCAAGAAGAATCGGATCACATCTTCTAAATGCATCCTCAAGTGCCATTGATCCTGCGATCTTAAAGGCAATTTCAGAAGAGTCTACATCATGAAAGCTTCCATCGTAGACTACGGCTTTCATATCAACTATTGGAAATCCCGCAATAATTCCATTCTCCATCTTTTCTTTGATTCCCTTTTCAATTGGAGAAATGTATTCCTGAGGAATGGCACCACCCTTAATCTCACTCTTGAATTCAAATCCCTCACCACGTCCCAAAGGTTCCAACCTAAGAAGCGCGTGTCCATACTGCCCACGACCTCCGGTTTGCCTAATGTATTTTCCTTCTCCCTCACCAATCTTCCTAATAGTTTCTTTGTATGCAACCTGTGGAGCTCCGGTTGTTGCTTCCACATTGAATTCTCTCTTCATGCGGTCTACTAATACTTCAAGCTGAAGTTCACCCATTCCACTAATAATTGTTTGTCCTGTTTCAGGATTACTCTTTATTCTAAATGTTGGATCCTCATCAGAAAGCTTTCCAAGAGCTAGCCCCATCTTTTCCTGATCAGATTTTGTTGCGGGTTCAATAGCAAGTGAAATAACTGGTTCCGGGAAGCTAATTGACTCAAGAAGTAGTGGATGAGAAGCCTCACAAATTGTGTCTCCAGTTGATGTGTCTTTAACTCCCACAACGGCTACAATCTCTCCAGCATATGCTTCCTCAATAAGCTCTCTTTGATCTGCATGAAGTAATACTAACTTTCCAATTCTCTCTCCTTTTTGTTTTGTTGTGTTATATACTTCCTCTCCAGCCTTCATAACTCCAGAGTAAACTCTCATATAAACCAAGCGCCCTACATGTGGATCTGTCATGACTTTAAAAGCAACGGCAGAAAGCGGGGCTTCGTTCTTTCGTTCACGAGTTTCTATCTCTCCAGTTTTTGGATTAATTCCGGAAACAGGGGGAAGATCTGTAGGGGAAGGTAAATACTCAACAACTCCATTAAGAAGTAGTTGACTCTCAGCTGTTCTATTATCTCCTCCGAATACTGGAAAGAATTTACCTGATATAACTCCTTTTCTTATAGCCCTTTTAATTATTACTTCATCAAGTTCCTGACCTTCTAAGTATTTACTTAGAGCCTCATCATCAAATTCGGCAACTTTTTCAAGAAGCTCACTTCTGTATTTATTTGCCATATCAACCAAATCGGCTGGAATCTCTTCTTCTGTTAGACTGTGATCTCCTACCTCCTTATAAGTAAGCGCCTTCATGGTAACCAAATCAACAACTCCACGATGGGCATGTTCCTGACCTATTGGAATAATAACCGGACAAGCATTTGCTCCAAGTCTTTCATGAATAGATTTAATCGACCCTTCAAAGTCCGCCCCAATAAGGTTTAATTTATTAAGTACACAAATTCTTGGAACATTATATTTATCAGCCTGTCTCCAAACAGTTTCAGATTGAGATTCAACTCCGGTTCTTCCATCAAATACCATGACAGCTCCGTCCAAAACGCGAAGTGATCGTTCAACTTCAGCGGTAAAATCAATGTGTCCTGGGGTATCAATTAGATTGATTCTGTAATGTCCAGACTCAACTGAGGTGGTTTTTTTTAAATCCCAAAAGGCAGTGATTGCAGCCGAAACAATCGTAATTCCTCGCTCTCTCTCCTGAGCCATCCAATCGGTAACCGTCGTTCCTTCATCAACGGACCCCTGTTTGTAAGTTCTTCCTGTTTCGAAAAGAAGTCTCTCGGTAGTCGTGGTCTTTCCAGCATCAATATGAGCAATAATCCCTATATTTCGGATTCTTTCCAATGGTACAACACGGTCTTTTGTGGCCGTTGAGACTATTGCTGCTTTTTTCTTTGCTACTTCTGCCATAAATCCGATTACAAACCACTGAAGGTTACCATTTAAAATGCGAAAAAGCGCGGTTAATTTCTGCTAATTTTTCCATATCCATTCTCTTTTTAACTGATCCGCCCTCACCCTTTGAAGCATCCATTATCTCAGCTGCTAATTTCTCAGCATAAGTATGAAATTCCGAATTTGATTTCTTGTTAGCAATCTCAACTAACCAACGAATTGCCAAAGATTCTTTCCTGGGACCCCTTACTGGTTGTGGAACTTGATATGCAGCTCCTCCAACACGTCTAGATCTAACCTCCATTGAAGGCTTGATATTTTCAATCGCGGCAACAAAAAGTTTCACTGGATCTTCTTTTGTTTTTTCGCGGATAATCTCAAGTGCTTCATAAATTTCTTTCTGTGCAACAGTTTTCTTTCCATCTCGCATGGATCTGTTTATTAACTTTGTCACAAGAACATTTCCGTAAATCGGATCTATCTCAATTTTTCTTGGTCTTGTAACCCCTCGTCTTGCCATATTTATGTATTAAGCCTTTACGGCCTGCCCTTTCTTTGCTCCATACTTACTTCTTCCTTTTTGTCTTCCAACTACCCCAGTTGTATCAAATTTTCCCCTCACCACTTTATAACGTACTCCCGGAAGATCCTTAACTCGTCCTCCGCGAACCATTACAATCGAATGCTCTGCAAGTTCATGTCCCTCTCCGGAAATGTGCGCTGTAACCTCCTGTTTGTTTGAAAGTCTAACTCTGGCAACTTTACGCAGAGCCGAGTTAGGTTTTCTGGGTGTCATTGTTCGAACTGAAAGAATAACTCCGCGCTTAAAAGGAGATGCATTCTCCTTAAAAATTCTATCTTTAGCATTAAACCATCTTTTAAGTGAAGTTGTTTTGGCTTTCTTGCCAAGTCTTGCGCGTCCTTTTCTGGTTAATTGATTAATCGTTGGCATACTTATTTGTTTTGAGAAATTTGTGCTCTTTCTGGTGAAACCGGTATAAGCCTTCCAATAATGACGTTTTCCTTAAGTCCCAAAAGTCTATCTTCTCGTCCAAGAAGAGAACTCTCGGTAAGTACATCAGTTGTCTGCTCAAAAGAGGCTGCAGATAACCAGCTGTCTGTATAAAGTGATCGCCTTGTAATACCCAAAATGATTTGCTGGGCGCTCGCAGGCTCTCCTCCAGCCGCCAATGTTTTCTCATTCTCTTCTTCAAAGGTAGTCTTACTTACCAAATCTCCCGGCAAAAATATTGTATCTCCAGGGGTAACAATTCTAACCTCATCACTCATCTTTTTAGCAATTACTTCAAAATGTTTGTCATTTATAGGAATTCCCTGGCTTTCATATACTCTTTGAATCTCGTGTACTAAGTACTCTTGAGCCGCTCGAAGACCTCTAATGGAAAGGATGTCTTTAATATCAAGCGGTCCTTGAGATAGAGCTGTTCCTGAATCAAGAAGTTCACCATCTTTTATGGCCAACTGAAGAGTTTTTGGAATTATATATTCGCGCTCTTCCTTTGGTGATCCCTTTGAAGTAATTGTAACTTTCCAACCTTCATCACTTTCGTTAACTCTAACGCGTCCTGCAATCTCAGATAAAGCCGAAACTACTTTTGGAGTTCTACTTTCAACAAGCTCCTCAACACGAGGTAATCCCTGTGTAACGTCAACCCCAACCATTCCAGCTGCGTGCTTAGTACGAAGTGTAAGCTGAGTTCCCGGCTCTCCAATCGACTGAGCAGCAACAACTCCAACAGGCATTCCAATTTCAACAGGTTTCTTGGTTCCCAAGTCCCAGCCATAACACTTTGAACACATTCCATAGCGAGTGTCACAAGAAAGTGGGGATCTAATTGTTACTTCAGTTATATTGGCTTCGTCAATTTGTTTTGCGGCAGCCTCATCAAGTAGATCTCCAGCCACAAACATAGCTTTCTTTGATCCTTTTGCCACAACATCTTGGGCGATGAATCTTCCAGTTAATCTTTGTGCAAAAGATACTGTCCTAACGTTTTTATTAATTACAAATCCATTCTTGGTTCCACAATCCTCAACACGAATTATCATGTCGTGAGCAACATCAACAAGTCTACGAGTTAAGTATCCCGCATCAGCCGTTTTAATGGCTGTGTCAGTAAGTCCCTTTCTTGATCCTCTACCTGATGTTACATATTCGAAGATTGAAAGACCTTCACGGAAATTAGACTTAATTGGAAGCTCGACAATTTTTCCAAGCGGATCAACCACAAGTCCGCGAATTGCAGCAAGCTGCTTAACTTGATCGCGTGATGCCCGACCCACTTTAGCATCGATGACAACACGAATAGGGTTAGTAGCTTCAAGCTCATCCCAAGTTTTATCAGCAAGCTCCTCACTAGTCTCGATCCAGACCTCCTGAGTAAGACGTCTCTTTTCCTCAGCAGTAATAAGTCCTTGAGCAAAGTTATCATCTATCTCAGAAACTTTCGAGTCAGCCTCTTCCAAAAACTTCGCCTTTCCAGGATGAACTTTGGCATCAAATACTCCAAATGATAGTCCAGAAATAGTTCCTCCGTAAAAACCTAAATCCTTAATATCATCAACCATTTGAACCACGCGGTCCCGAGAGCAGCTTGAGTAAGCCTTCTCAAACAATTTTTTAATAATTGTTGATGTCACAGATTCATTAACAAAATCAAAATTTTCAGGGAGTACTTCATTGAAAAGTATCCTCCCAGGTGTAGTTTCAACGATCTTGGAATCAATCATTATTTTAACCTTTTGTCTAACCCCAACTTTATTTGACTGATAAGCTGTTATGACCTCATCACGACTTCCAAAAATTGATTTACATTCTGCAACTAATGCGTCTTCACTTGTTAAGTAATAAACACCAAGAGCAATTTCCTTTGATGAAGGTGTTGCAGCTGGGCCTCCATCAGAAGGGCGTAGAAGGTTATTTTCAGGAAGCATTAAAGTTTTTGCTTCTTCAATTGCGCGTGCACTAAGAGGAACATGTACAGCCATTTGATCTCCATCAAAGTCAGCATTGAAAGCTGCACAAACTGTAGGATGAAGACGAATAGCACTCCCCTCAATCAAAACCGGATAAAAAGCTTGGATAGAAAGCTTATGAAGAGTTGGTGCGCGGTTAAGTAAAACCGGATGATCTTTTGTAATTTCTTCCAAGATATCAAATACTTCCGCAGGTCTTCGTTCCAATAAATTCTTTGCACTTTTAACATTAGGCGCAATTCCTCTTGCAATCATTTCGCGAAGTACAAATGGCTTAAACATTTCAAGAGCCATATCCTTAGGAAGTCCACATTGGGTAAGTTTAAGCTCGGGTCCTACTATAATTACGCTACGTCCCGAATAGTCAACACGTTTTCCAAGAAGATTTTGTCTAAATCTTCCTTGCTTCCCACGAAGCATGTCACTCAAAGATCTAAGTGGCTGCCTACCTCTTGATTTTCTTGTAGCTTTCCTTTGTGATTGATCAATCAAAGAATCAACCGCTTCCTGCAACATTCTTTTTTCATTTCTTAAGATTATTTCGGGAGCTCCTAAACTCATCAAATGTTTAAGGCGATTATTTCTGTTAATCACTCTTCTATAGAGATCATTTAAATCACTTGTTGCAAAACGCCCCCCCGAAAGCTGAACCATAGGGCGAAGGTCTGGAGGGAGTACTGGCAAGACTTTAAGCACCATGGACTTAGGATCAATCTTGGCTCGCCTTAGGCCATCAATCAACTTAAGTCTTTTAACTAACTTTACATACCGGGAGCTTCCACCTTTAATTGTTGCTACTTCTTCTTTAAGTGATTTTGAAAGCTCTTCCAAGTTAAGTTTCTCAATTGCAGAAAGAACCGCATCAGCGCCCATCTTTGCTGTGAAAAAGTCGCTTGCTCCATGATTTGAAAGCTCATCATATTCTTCCTCACTCAAAATACTTAGTGTTTTAAGCGCCTTAACAACTGAGGCTAAGTTCTCAAAAAGTTGTTCGGTTTTACCAACCGTTGATCTCTCTTCTTCATTGACTGCAGCTTCTTTCTTTCTTAAATCAAGTTCTATTTCACTAATTGCTAGTGACAATTGTTCTTTGTTCTTAATCTTTTCTTCAATCTTCTTTTTAGCATTAGCTCCCTCAATATTTAACGCTTCGCGTCGTACTTTATAACTTTCAGCAATTTCGCTAAGTCTTTCGTCTTTAACTTTTTGTACGCTCTTCAAAGCCTCTTTCTTAGCATCTTCATTAACATCAATTACCAAATATCTCGCAAAATAAATTACTTGTTCAATCCCGCGTGGCGCAACTCCTAAAATAAGAGAGATCTTGCTTGGAGCTCCCTTGAAAAACCACACATGTGCAGTAGGGGTGGCAAGAGTGATGTGCCCCATTCTTTCTCGTCTAACTCTACTTTGTGTAACTTCAACTCCACATTTGTCACAAATCACACCTTTATATCTAATTCTTTTATACTTCCCACAATAACACTCCCAGTCTTTAGTTGGACCAAAAATTCTTTCATCAAAAAGTCCATCTTTTTCAGGTTTAAGTGTTCTGTAATTAATAGTTTCTGGTTTTGTAACCTCACCGCGAGACCAGGCACGAATTTCATCTGGCGAGGCAAGACGCACCACCAAACTTCTAAAATCACTCAAATTTCTTAAATCGTTTAATTGGTTATCCATATAATTAAATTTTTACCTCCTCTATTTCCATTGGGCTTTCATCGGCTACAAGATCATCTGTTACAACTACTTCAGCCCCCGCTATTTTAGCTAATTCAAGTCCTGCTTCCAAATTCATGGCTTCCTCTTTTTCATAGCTTACACCTCGAGGTTCAATAGATAGACCAAGTGAGTTAAGCTCGCGAACTAAAACTTTGAATGATTCAGGAATAGTAGCTTCAGGAATATCAGTTCCCTTAACAATAGCCTCAAACGCCTTGGCACGACCCATGACATCGTCTGATTTAATAGTCAACATCTCCTGAAGAGTATGTGACGCCCTGTGTGCTTCAAGTGCCCAGACTTCCATCTCTCCCAAACGCTGACCTCCCATTTGAGCTTTTCCTCCAAGTGGCTGTTGAGTAACTAAAGAGTATGGACCGGTGGATCTGGCATGAGTCTTGTCCTCAACCATATGAGTCAACTTCATAATGTAATTAATTCCAACTACAGTATCTTCCAAGAAAGCCTCTCCTGTTCTTCCATCATATAATCTTGTTTTTCCGTTAACAGGAAGCCCTGCTTCCTTAAGTTCTTTTGCAATTACTTCTTGGTCAAATTTATCAAATACTGGAAGTGCTCCCTTTTCGCCCTTTTTACTTAATGCCCAACCCAAATGGGTCTCCATAAGCTGCCCCAAATTCATACGAGACAAAACCGAAAGCGGAGAGATAACAATATCAACCGGAGTTCCGTCACTCAAATAAGGCATATCAGCAACCGGTGTAATTTTGGCAACAACCCCCTTGTTGCCATGCCTCCCAGCAACTTTATCTCCAACTGTAATCTTTCTAATTTGGGCAACTTTAACTATTACTTTCCTTATCACTCCCGGTCCCAGTTCATCCCCCGAATCGCGATCTAAAATTTGTACATCAACAACTATTCCTTTTTCTCCGTGCGGAACACGAAGAGATGTATCACGTACTTCACGCGCTTTCTCTCCAAAAATAGCGCGGAGAAGTCTTTCCTCACTAGTAAGTTCAGTTTCCCCTTTAGGAGCAATCTTTCCAACTAAGATGTCTCCTGGTGTAACTTCTGCTCCAATTACAACAATTCCATCGCTTCCCAAGTTTGCAAGTTGGTCCTCAGACACGTTTGGAATGTCGCTTGTTATCTCTTCCGGTCCTAATTTTGTGTCAACGACCTCAGCATCATATTCTTCAATATGGATCGAGGTTAATAGATCATCTTTTACCAATCTATCAGAAACCAAAATGGCGTCTTCAAACCCATAACCTCCATAATTTGCGTAAGCAATAACTAAGTTGCGTCCCAATCCAAGCTCTCCGTTTTGTGAAGCTGGGCCATCTATTAACAAATCTCCCTCACTAACCCTCTGTCCTGGGAATGCTCTAACTATCTGATTGTAACAAGTCGAATGAGCAGTTCTTCTAAATTTAGTTAAGCTATAAACCTCTTTCTTTCCATTATCTGATATCTCTATATCCTCATCAATTTCAACACCCTTCTCATCAACCTTCTTGTCTAATTTAATTATTACACGCTCCGCATCGGCATACTCAACCACTCCAGCATTTCTTGCGCGAAGTACCCTTCCCATACCAGAGGCAATTATTGATTCCATTCCAGTTCCTACAACCGGGGACTCTGGATTAACAAGAGGTACACTCTGGCACTGCATATTAGAACCCATTAGGGCACGATTTCCTTCATCATTCGCCAAAAATGGAATAAGAGAAGCGGAAGCTCCTATAACCTGTCTTGGAGTTACATCCATATAATCAACCAGTTCACTTACCCCTTCAATAAACTTGGTCATATGGCGAAGAGGAACTCTTTTATCTGTCAATGTCCCGTCTTTATCAATTCCGACCCCGGAATGTGTAATATAGAAATTCTCTTCATCGTCAGCGGTTAAATAATCAATTTGATCTGTTACACGAGCTACAGTTTTACCGCCTTTTTTGACTTTTTCTACTTTTCTATACGGAGTTTCAATAAATCCATGCTCATTAACTCTTGCATAAAGTGCCAAGTAGGTAACAAGTCCGATGTTTGGCCCTTCCGGAGACCTAACAGGATCAATTCTTCCGTATTGAGAAGCGTTAATATCGCGAATCGAGAAAGAAGCGCGTTCACGGTTTATTCCACCAGGGCCTAGTACTGAAACTCTTCTTAAATTATCAACTTCGCTAAGGGGATTTGTGTCATCTAAAATTGCTGAAAGCTGATTGCTTCTAAAAAATTCATTAAGTGAGGCAATTAAAGGTCTGGCATTAATTAAGTTTGCAGGAACAGGACGGTCATCGGGTGAAATCAAACTCATTTTTTCTTTAATTGAGCGTTCCAAGCGAAGAAGTCCCACACGAAATGCGTTTATAGCAACAAGTTCTCCAACTCGTCTTAATCTTCGATTACTAAGATGGTCAATATCATCAACTTTCCCCTCACCGTTTTGAAGTCCAATCAAGTAACTAAGAGCAGCCACAATATCTGCCTTTGTTAATACCCAAGTATTTTTCTCGTTAGGAAGAGTTAGTCCTAAACGTTTGTTTATTTTAAATCTTCCGACTTTCCCCAAATCATATCGCCTTGGATCTAAAAATAAACTTTCAAAAAGTCCTTCAGCGTTTTCAAGTACAACAGGCTCACCCGGTCTTAATTTCCTATAAATATCAAGGAGAGCATCTTCTTTAGTCTTGGTTATGTCTTTAGTAAGTGTGGCTGTAATGTATTTGTGATCTTTACTTTTATCTATTTCACTAAACGCAGCCATAATTTCACTGTCGCTTTCAAGCCCCATTGCGCGAAGGAAAACAGTTGCTAAAACTTTACGTCTCCTATCAATTCTTGCATAAATAAGATCTCCCCTCGTTACTTCAAATTCAAGCCAACTTCCATGGAGTGGCCTTGCCTCTGCTTTATAAAGTATTCTTCCACTTGAAGCATCAAGCTCACCTGAAAAATAAACTCCTGGGGATCTGACTATTTGATTTATAACAGCGCGCTCAATTCCGTTAATAATAAAAGTGCCAATATTGGTCATTTGGGGGATATCGCCCAAAAATACATCCTGTGTAACTTCTTTACCTGATTTTTTATTTACGAGTGTTGCGATTATTTTTAAAGGAGAGGAGAAGGTTAAGCCTTTGTTTTGCGCCAACTTTGGAGAAATTGTAGGGGTAAGGAGAGTATGATCACCTAAAATTAATTGCCAATTCTTACCCGTAAAATCATCAATCGGAGAAATGCTAACTAGTTCTTCGCGAATTCCTTCACCTAAAAACCATTGCCAACTTTGCTTTTGTACTTCTGACAGATTAATCTCAGGAAGATTTTTTTCCTCTTTTCCGAAATTTCTGCGGTTGGTTTTTGATGTCATTGGTTTTAAAAAACAGCAAAAGTCCCTACATGTAGATAAGGGACGAACGTACCATCTGTGTACGCCTAAAGTGGATTATACGAAACAATTTTATCTTGTCAAGTACCGTCTTATATTCTCATTATGCTCAGACAAAGTTTTTGCATAGTAAATCTGACCCGTGTCGTCATGTATATAGTACCAATAGTCTGAATCTTCAGGGTTTGCGGAAGCCTCAAGTGATGTTATTCCAACATTAGCAATTGGAGTTGGAGGAAGTCCAGAAAATTTATATGAGTTAAAGGCTGAATTGGTAGCAAGATCATCTTTAGTTAAAATTGGCCACCAATTATCTTTGTTTCCAACTGCGTACTGGACCGAGGCATCAATTTGAAGTGGCCAACCCGCATTAAGTCTATTTAATATTATTCCAGCAACAATCGGGCGTTCACCTTTGGTTTTAGTTTCACGCTCTATAAGTGAGGCGAGTATCACTTGATCGCGAGTTAAATTAAGATCTGACGTTTTACTTTCAAAGGTTCTAACCATCTTACCTACAACCGCCGAAGCACTTGCGGTTTTAGGAAAAAGATAAGTATCCGGAAAAAGATAACCTTCCGTTCCCACCGACGAACTTAAAAACTCTTTGATAAAAGTGTCATCTTTTCCTAGTGAGTCAGAAAATCTTTGAGCAATTTCTTCTCGCCTTAATCCTTCCGGAATTGTAACCCAAATTTCGGCAGGACCTTTGCCAAGTTGATCAACTAACTGAAAGAGGTTGTAACTTGAAGTCAATCTATACTCTCCAGCCTGAATTTTTCCAGCCTTTCCTGTAAACTGTACATAAATTTTAAAAGCCAATGGACTTTTAATTAGCCCCTCTTTATTCAATTTATTTGCAACAACCGAGGCTCCACTTCCTTTAACAATTAAAAAGTCCTTGAAATTTTTATCCTGCGAAACAGATTGTGAACTAATATAAAACCAATAAAGCCCCAAAGAAAAAAAGATAATTGCCAAAACAGGTAGGGCTAATAATTTCTTCATTATTGAAGTTAAACTTCCTCCAAAAGTGCACGTCTATATATTTTACTCTTTAAGTCGTGAATATAAATTCTTCCACATTTACAAGTTACTTGTTCACCCTTTGCATGCTTCTTAACTTTTCCTTTTGAAAGAGGCATTCCACATCCCACACATTTTCCTTGAGAAAGTAACCAGGCTTGGATAGGCGCTATTACATTTCTAAACATATAGGTAAATTATATCATGCAATCACTTAAGTCAACCTTTAAGAATCTAAATAATTTTGAAGCATTATTGTAGCTGCATAAGCGTCTTCCATTTTCCGTCTTTTTTTTCTCCCAACTCCACCCAGGATTGATCTTTTTTGTGCCTCATATGTAGAAAGTGTTTCATCAAAAGTTTCTGCATTAATTAGTTTTGCAAATGCTCTTGACTCCCCCCCCATTGTCCCCTCCGAAACTCCAACAACAACCTTTTTAATTTCCCCTTTCTCTATCTCTTCTTTGATTTTTTTTAGCACTTCCTCGAGAGTATTAAAGCGAACAACCCTTAAAGGGTATGCAAGAGGACCTTCTGCGATTGCCAACCCAATTTTACTTCTTCCGTAATCTATTCCTAAGATTTTTTTAAAATCTGTTACTCGTTTTTTCATTGTTAATAATCTAACTCTTCAGGGGGGACAATACGTGCCCTAACTATTAATCTTTTTGGTTTTCTAGGATCTCCTGGGGGAACGCATGTCACAAGCGTTAAAAATGAGTCGGTTGTATCTTGATCTAAAACCTGAATATCAGTAGGCAGAACTTCAAACATTGTCTCAACCCTGTATTTATATGAAACACCATCGTAACTTACATCGATCTCATCTCCTTTTTTAAGAGTAGGGAGAAGTGAAAAGATCGAGATATAGTTTTTTGGATCATAGAAAATAGGTAAAATTGAATGGCCAAAAAGAGCAGAATTTCCACGTTTTCCAGGAAGGGCCGTCCCTGGATACTGAATTATATGACTACTCAAATCTTCCCCACCAATGGCAACTGTTGCATTTTCAATTTTAAGTTTTGGAATACTTATCGTGTAATACTCAACATTTTCTGAAACAAATTCATCTTTTTTTGCTCCCCCAACAAACCAATTACTGGCCTGGGTATAATCAACCTCGCTAACATTGGGTTCTAATTTTTCTTTTACTTCCTTTACAGGTGATATCAAATTTGATGCATATTTAGCAGAATAAGTGCTGTTGTATGAAACAATTGGATATACTACCCCAATCAGAATAATTATTCCTGATATTCCTGATACAAGTGCAGCTAATCGTAGGATTGTTTTGTGAGTCATAGTTTCTACATTCTAGCGAATAATAGAGGAATAATGTAGCCACAGAAAGCTTTACAGAGTCACCATTTGATTTCCTTCTTATCTTCAAAAAACTTTCCTGTCGGAACTTTACTTTCTGTTGCTAGCCAAATAACGGTTTCAACTCCTTTCTTAATTGATCTCGGGGCAAGTTTGCCGCCCATGTCCGTCCGTACCCAGCCCGGGGAAATTGCATTAACCATAATATTTTTTAGACTTAATGCAAGTTTTATTGTTAAAGCATTCAAAGTAGCTTTAGATATTCCATATGAAGGATCTCGCCAAGGGTTTGAAATGGAGAATCTACCAGTCATTTGCCCTGCTCTGCTTGATATATTAATTATTCTCCCACCATCCCTGATAATAGGTGCCAATGTTCTTGAAAGTTCAAGAGGTCCATAAAAATTTGTATCCATCGTTTCCTTAATCGTTGCCGAAGATACTTTCATTATATCTCTGCTTTCATCTATATCCACTCCAGCATTATTAATTAAAACGTCAATCTTTTTGTATTTCTTCTTCAAAAAGGCTAATAAGCCCTGTATTTCTTTTGTGTTTGTGACGTCTAACTTAAAAAAATGTATATTTTGTTTGTTAAGTTTTTTTGTAGCTTCTTTACCTTTTCTGGACCCTCTTGCAGTCAAAATCACTTCAAACCCCTTCTCAGCAAGTTGTTTACATATTTCAAAACCCATTCCGCGATTTCCACCTGTAACTACAGTGATTTTTTTCATAATAAATATTTCTACCAGAAGTTATCTTTCTGCAACGATTTCTATACTAGTGTTTTTGGCAACCCGAGGCAATGTACCAAAAGGTCCTGGAAAGCGAGGTTTAAGTCTAATTTCTGCTCGAGTATAACCAGGAATTGTTGTTAAATAACTCTCAACCACCTCAGTACTTCTACCTGATATCTTTTTAATTATTTCATCTTGCTTTACCTCAGGCAAAAAGTTTACCTCAACTGAAACATTAAAAAGAAACTTTCCATCTTCTTCTTGTTCAAAGTCAAATTTATAGGTTATTTGGGTATCCCTTAAAACAAATCCGGAAGGGACTGAATCTTTAAGTTCTTCTCGCACTTTTTCAGCCAACTTTGCGCGGTCCGTAACAACCGCACGAGCTTCAATATCCATTGAAAGTTTAACGTTATCTGCTTCATCTCCAACTTTGTGGTTAAAGGTTTCGTCAGAGACTTCAGTC
Source organism: uncultured Gammaproteobacteria bacterium (assembly GCA_964612965.1). Classification (GTDB taxonomy): domain Bacteria; phylum Patescibacteriota; class Microgenomatia; order UBA8517; family UBA8517; genus CAZTGB01. The sequence continues at coordinate 47,224 of CAZTGB010000002.1, forward strand.
TCAACAAAATCATCAATCAAAATCTGATCAGCAGTTGCTTTTGAGAGTAGATCTTCTTTAGCATTTTCTAAAAGCTCAGTTGTCAAATCTTCTAGGAGTTTTTCTTGATCTTCTTTGGCTACAGCCGAAATATCCCGGCTGCTTCCCCCCGAAAAATCCGATGTCGAAGTTGCATCCACCTCAGCCTTTGGATAATTACCGACCTTAAAAATTTCATCTTTAGCTAAATTATATTCAGCTCCAATGGCCTCAGCTGTAACACTAACGCTGGAAGTCCCCGGAGAAGATGGGGAAAGGGCCGCTGAAACTGACGCAGAACTATCTAAACTATATTGTAAATCGCCAGCAGAAAGAATTATCGTTCCTGCAGATAAATTAATATTTGATGCCGTCCCATTCCTTATTTGAACCGTTCCTTTCGCGCGTTCCCCAACCTGTTTTGTTCCTGAAGCGGCTTTAGTTTTTTCTCCAGATATTTGAGATGTAACCATCTCATTATCTTCAAAACCTATTTCAAATTCTTTTTCAAACTTTTTAGGAGACACATAAATTGAAATCGAAGCCTTCGGATAAAACCACCAAAAAGATAGTAATCCAATCAAAACCACCCCCAAAATAATAGATAAAGTAATCAGTTTCTTTTTTCCCACTGGATTCTGTGTTGATCTTGTTGAGGTAAACTTTTCATAAAAACTATGAAATAAATTTTTAGTCTTTTCCAAATATTGATTAGGGTTAAACTTATTTGTTAGATTTAATTTTTCTTGAACATTAAAGATAGGTGTGGGATTAGCAGGAATATCCCTTCCAATCCCAACAACAGTAGAAGTTTCTGCCCTTGAAGTACTTTCATTAACATCTTCTCCAACCACAAACCCTAACTCCTGAGCTTGCGACATCTCTGTTGCAGGTCCAATATTTTCTTCAAACGTTTCTTGTTTCAGTGGACTTTCTTCAGTTTTAGTTTCAATTTTAGACACATTAGCAATTTCGGAAGCGCCAGCCAGTGAAGTTGCCAAGATCTTTCTTTCTGCGCTTAGCGTCTCAACTTTAGGTGTATGTAGAAATTTTATTTTTTCATTTTCCTCCCAAACTACACTGCTTAAAGTATCACGAGCTTCCATAATCTCACCTTCTTTACCATCAAAAACTATAATGCGAGAAGGGAGGGGAGATGCTTCTTTGAAACGTGATAGCCCCTCTATCACATCATCGATAAGTGAGACACTTCTTGCAACCTGCGCACTACCTATTAAATTTCCAAGCTTAAAAACAGAAATTTCCAAGTTTTCTTTCCCCAGTCCCAAGATTACGGCATTAACAGGTGTTCCTTCTTCCGATTTAAAAAGGTGGGCAAAGGCTTCAGAAAGAATAACAAACCCCGTGGGGGTTAAGGAAAGTTCCGCACAAATCCTTTTGATTTTCCCTAAATATTCCTCTTTTATTTCCCCTTCACTAATCCATGAAGACGGGACTCCAAAGACAGTTTTGGTAGGTTCCGGAAAATCCTCTGGAAGTTTTTGAATACAAGAAGAAAGGGCAGCATCAGTAGAGCCCAAGAGATCTTCCTCTTCTTCCCAGGGGGTGGGGGGAGAACTTGCTATTACCTCTGCTACCCCGTCCACTTTGATATACCAAATTCCGGCCTGTACAAAGGCTTCCTCCAAAACTAATGACCAAAAAAGCTCTGGTGGGTTTTCTTTTTGAGCAAAAAAATTTTTTATGTTCATAACTCAATCTTCGCTTATGTTCATTCTATGGCAGCATAAATTCTAATTATTCCTGATCCAATTTTCTCTTGTTTAATTATTTTAACATGCCCAATCTCAGAGGTGGAGGTGACATGTGGTCCACCACAAACTTCTTTTGAAAAATCCCCTACAGAATACACTTTTACAACATCCCCATATTTCTCACCAAAGAAGTGAAGTGCCCCTATCTTTATCGCTTCCGAAAGACTCATTTCTTTAAATGAAACAGGAAGGTTTTCCTTAATCTTCTGATTAATCAATTCCTCAATTTGGACAATTTGCACATCTGTTAATTTTTGGCTATGCGAAAAATCAAACCTTAGTCTTTCTGAGGTAATATGACTTCCTTTTTGAGACACATGCTCCCCAAGAACCCCCCTAAGTGATGCATGAAGTAGATGAGTGGTAGTATGAAGTTTTGTAATTGTTTCATCAGATTTATTCTCAAGTCCTCCCTTAAAAATCCCCGCAGAAGTAGTTCTTGAATTTTCCTTGTGTTTTTCAAATTCTTTTTTAAACTCCAAAACTTCATCATCGCTAAAACCAATTTTATTTTGATTAAGAATTTCAAGTGTTAATTCCAAGGGAAATCCTTCTGTTTGATACAAATCAAAAGCAACTTTTCCATCGATCTTAACCCCTTTTGAAACTATCTCAGTTAGTTTCTTCAGTCCCCGCTTTAATGCATCAGAAAATCTCGATCCCTCCTCGGATAGCCCTTCTTCAACTGCTTTCCAATTCTTTTCAATAATTAGATAGTGATTTTTAAGGTCTTCCGCAATATGACTTAGAGCAAGTCCTGAAATTCCAACACCTAGTAGGTGGAGATGGAACACGGCTCGTCTAACAAGCCTTCTTAAGATATACCCCTGAAGCTTATTTGAAGGAATCACCCCCTCGGCAAGTAAATTAGCAGAAGCCCTTAAGTGATCAGCAATTATTCTAAAGCTTTTATTTTTTTCTTCATCTGCTCCGTAATCAATAGTAGTTTCCTTTTCGATATTAGAAATAATCCCTGAAAAGGTATCTATTTTAAAAATATCGCTGTTGTTATTTAAAACTGCAACAATTCTTTCTAGCCCCCCTCCAAAATCAACATTTTTTTGAGGTAGTTCACTTAAAACTCCATCTCCTTCTTTCTTGTACTGCATAAAAACAGAGTTACCTATTTCCAAAAACTTTCCACAGTCACAGTTTGGATGACATTCCTGTCCAAATTTGGGGTCATGAGAAATATCAAGCTCAAAGAATATTTCGCTATCAGGGCCTCCAATCTCACCTGTAGGCATTAAGTCCGGTGTCCCACTACGGCTCCACCAATTCTTTTTAACTCCATAAAAGAAAATATGGTTTTCAGCTACTCCCAAACTCTTCCAGATTTCAAAAGATTCTGTATCTTTTGGGACACTACCATCCCCCTCAAAAACAGAAACATAAAGTTTTTCTTTGGAAATTCCAAGCTCCTTCGTAAAAAATTCCCAAATCCAAGTTAGTTGTTCTTTTTTAAAATAATCGCCCAAGCTCCAGTTACCTAACATTTCAAAAAATGTTGTATGGCGATTATCTCCCACCTCTTCCAAGTCTTGAAGACGAATCGAAGGTTGAGAATCTACCAATCTCACCCCCAAAGAATGTTTTTCGCCTTTCAAATATGAAATCATCTGCTGCATTCCAGAAGATGTAAATAGAGTTGTAGGATCATTTTCTAAAACCAGAGGAGAGGGGGCAATTTCCTTATGCCCTTTTCTCTTAAAAAATTTTATAAATTTTTCCCTGACTTCTTTTGAAGTTATCATTGTGGCTAAAGTATAACCTTCAATTAGATTATTATCCAGAAGCCTGATAAAATCGCGCAATGAGCAAAGAAAGGAGAATACAAGACGAAATAGAAACTAATGGACTCATACTTTTGGAGTACGGTATACCTCTTGAAACTATTCCATATAAAAAGATTTGGGAAAAGGTCGATGAGGATGGGTGGAATGAAAAAATATCTAAAGAAGCAGCCGATTTAGTTGAAAAAGAAAAGGGAAAGGGAAGATTTGGAGCCTTTGTAGTTAGGAGACGAATAAATCAATCAGGTGATGATAATGTTGAGGTTTGGAGTTGGGCTGATTAGCCCCCATGGGTTTCCAACTTTTTGTTTTTTCTAAGTATCTCCATAACAGAGGTTAATTTTTCAGGACGAATCAGTCCCCCCCCAAGTATTGAATCTTCCAGGATACTATTTAATCTCTTAATGGCCCGCCTTAAATCAATTATGATGAACATGACTTGAACCCCAACCACAACAAGAAGAAGTGTAAGTGAAACTACAACCACGATTAATAATGTCTGTACACTGTCCATTTGTTATTCTGAATTTACACCAATATTACGCTTTATGATAGTTTCTTTTCCGCTTCTGCCAATTGCTTTAATCTCAATTTCTCGCGTTTCAGGAGAAATTTCAATACCCACCAAAAACTTTCCATCAGCAGAAACCAACACAGGCTGATTATTTACAATTATTTTTGCATCCGTATCAGTTGTTCCCGAAACTACTACATATTTACCTGTAATATTCTCTCCTTCTTTTGGAGTTTCAACCCTAATTTCTGGAGCTGAAGTAAATTTAAAATATTGAACTCCCAAATACCCTAAAATTATGATCACGATTAAAGTAACCCCTATTCCAAATGTAAGTTTAGGACTCCAAACAAATTTTCCCCCAATATCAGGCGTGGGATTAACCAATTGAACTTTTGGCGGATAATCTCTTTTAAAAAGCGCAACAGCCCTTTTTTCATCAATATTAAGCGCTCCCGCAATACTTTTTACAAATCCCAAGGTTGTTGAAAAATTAGGAAGCGTCTCCCACTTTTGATTTTCAATAGAATCAATAAAACCACTTTTAATTTTGGTTATTTCTTCCAAACGAGCAACGGAATATTTTTTCCGAACACGAGCAACTTTTACTACCTCACCTATTGTCTTCATTTATTTATATAATATTAACAGAGAACAAGCTCTGCTTATTGTTTTCATTGTTTATTACTGAGGTTTGCTAAAAATTCTTCAGCATTATTAATAAGCACCTCTCTTGGTTTACTGCTTCCATCGCTGGCAGCTATAACTCCCGAAGCTTCCAATTGATCAATGATTCTGGCCGCTCTTGCATAACCTATTGAAAGCCTTCTCTGAAGAAGTGAGGCCGATGCCCTGTCATACTGACAGACAACCTCAACTGCTTTTTTGAAATTATCATCAATATCCCCCTCAACCCCAGAAACAGTAACAGTCCCCGGTTTGGCCATTGATGTTACCTCCTCAGTGTATTGAGTGGCTACTCCCTGGTTTTTGATAAAACTAACAAGCGCATTAATTTCACGATCATTAACAAAAGCCCCCTGAATTCTCATGGGTTTTGCCTGTTCTGGGGGAAGATACAACATATCTCCACGTCCTAGAAGTTTTTCGGCTCCTTGCGTATCAAGTATTACTCGGGAATCAACTTGAGACGAAACTGCAAAAGCAATACGAGAGGGGACATTGGCCTTAATAAGCCCCGTAATAACATCAACTGATGGCCTTTGTGTAGCAAGCACCATATGAATTCCAGTAGCCCTACTCATTTGGGCAATTCTGGTAATCGCATCCTCAACTTCAACTGGAGAAAATAACATGATATCTGCAAGCTCATCAATAACAACCACTATATAAGGTAAGGCCTGGAAACCGCTCATTTCATTGTATCCGTCAATATTACGAGCTCCTGCTTCTGCAAAGAGCTTGTAACGCCTATCCATCTCAGCCATTACCCAACGAAGTGCAGAAATAACTTTTTCAGGCTCAACAATCACAGGTGATAGTAAGTGTGGAATCCCATTGTATCCCGTCAGCTCAACACGTTTAGGATCAACCAAAATCAATTTAACTTCAGAAGGGGAAGCACGGAAAAGTAGTGATGCCAAAAAAGCATTGATACAAACACTTTTTCCACTTCCTGTTTGGCCCGCAATAAGTACATGGGGCATTTTGGCAATATCGGTTACAACAGGTTTTCCGCTTACATCAAGTCCTAAGGCAACAGCTAGCTTCGAGCGGCTACCGCTCATAGCATCACTCTCAATCATTTTTCTTAGAGGCACAAACTCGGCCGCACGATTTGGAAGTTCAATTCCCACTAAACTTCGTCCAGGAATCGGAGCTTCAATTCTAATTGTTCCATTAGGGGCTGCTAGGGCAAGAGCCAAATCTCGTTCCAAACTTGTAATTTTTGAAAGCTTTGTCCCAAGTGCAACTTCCAAAGCATATTGAGTAACAGCTGGTCCCAGGTTAACCTCAACCACACGAGCTGTAATACCAAATGATTCAAGTGTTTTTTCAATAATTGCAGCATTTCCTTTGATGTCCCCTCTTTCTGCCTTTCCACCTTCCTCCTCGGAAAGAAGGGTAGCAGAAGGATAAGCCCACACTTTATCCTCTCCTGGAATATTGCTTACAAGTTTTTGTTCAAGCGGTTCTTTAGGGGCTGTGGGCTGTATTTGAGATTTATCTGACTGATTTCCTCCTACAACCTTAAGAGGAGATTTTGAGAAAGCCTGACCACCCATTTTTATAGAAGACCCCCCATAAATGTACCCTTTAAAAGCTGAGAAAAAATTAACAACAATTTTAAATACTTGATCAATTGAGGTATTAAATAAAATTATTAAACCAATTAGGGTGGTTCCAAGGAGTACAAGTCCTGCCCCAAATCCTGTAATAAGAGTTGACATCGCCCCCCAAAATTCTACCCCCACCACCCCAGCTTTCCCAAGTGACATTATAGAAATAAAAAGAAGAAGTGATCCAACCACAACATTGGGTTGCCCAATAATCATTTTAGCTTTTGAAACAAGTAGTCCAAACGAAAGAAAAAGGAAAGGAAGTAATACAGCAGACCACGAGAAATAATTAATTATCAAATCATTAAAACGCATAAGAATGGCTCCCGATCTTGAAAATGAAATTAATACCAAACCAGCAAGAGAAAAAAATACAACCTGTGTGATAGAAAAGGCAGTCTCCCTTTTAAGTTTTAATTTAAAACCTCTTTTATCTAACCTTCTTTTGTGACGTTTCTTACTCATGGCAAGAATCATTATATACGAACTTAAGATAAACAAAAAAGATCCCGCTTTATGTTGCACTAAACATAATTAAGGATCTTTTAACTTTCAACTTATTACCACTCTTTGAATTCCCAAAAATCTAGAAACTCAAAGAGCAGTGGTAATAAGCATCAAGAATCATTGTGAAATGATTAGTGAGCAGCCACAGCCCCATTATTATTTTGTTCCTACAATGGCCAGGATTACAACCCACATTATCCTGGTTATAAAGCAAGCAAAAATCCATCCAACCAAAAAACTCATCATCCCGATTATTAAAATAAAAACCACGTAATCACTCGGACCAGTCCAAATTACCCATACCCCCGTAATCACAATAAAAATACCTTGTATCAAACCAAGGCGGGGAGATAATTTTATTTCAGATCCTGGGACGAGTTTTAGAGCTGTCTTATAAACCCCTAAAACGAAACCAACTACAAAATTTAATAAACCCACAATCAAAAGTGCCATGTCAATCTCCTTTTTATTTTGTGAATGTACCCCCGTACGGACTACTGGAAGCAAATATAACCCTATAATGATCAAAAGGCAAGAGGAAGCTAGACTTCAACTACAACAGTTAAAACCATCGGTTTCCTTCTTGTTTTATCAAAGAAGTATTTCTCTAAGAATTGATTTGTTAGATTTCTGACTGATGAAGTGTTTGTTAAATTTTTTCTTTGCAATAGATTCATAAGCTGGGCTCCAGCGTCATCAAGAACCCCACCAAATTTTTGTTGGAAAACAAATCCTCTGCTAGTTAATTCTGGTTTCCCTACTATTCTTGTTCCCTTATTAACTTTAACTACTGCAACTACAACTCCCTCATCTCCAAGTAAAGTTCTGTCTTCCAAAACAACTTTACCGATATCACCAATTCCAAGACCGTGGACAAAAACTTCCTTAACAGGAATTGTTCCACCTCGTTTTGCCTCTCCATTTTCAAAAACCACACTTTCGCCGGGTTTTAGTCTAAAGACGTTAGCTGCCGGAGAACCTGTTGAGACAACAAGATTTTCATAAGACTTCATATATCTGATTGTTCCTCCTGTCGGCACAAAATATTTTGGTTTTATCATTTTAAAAAGTTCTTTGATATCTTCCTGGGTACCATGTCCTGATACGTGTAATCCTTCATGTAAATCGTAATAGTGAACATCAGCTCCTTTGTCTATTAAATTATCAACTATAAAATCTTCGCTTTCTTTGGAATATGCAGGTCCCGGGTCTGCAGAAAAAATGAATGTATCACTCGGTTTTATTTCAACTCTATTGTGTTCCCCTAAAGCAAGTCTATAAACGGAGCTTCCTGGTTGGCCGTAGCACCCGGCAATAATGTACATGATTTTATTTGGCGAATATTTTGAGGCGTCCCTAAGATCGACAATCTCGTTTGGTAAACATTTTAAATAACCAAGATTATAGGCAATCTCAAGTTTGCTTTGGATTGATCTCCCCACAAGTACAGCTTTTCTTGAAGATCTTTGAGCTACATTAATAATTTGTTGAAACCTTCCGATTGAGGACGAAATTGCAGTCACATAAACAGCCTGAGGTGCATCTTTAACTATATTAAACATCCTATCTTCAATTCCAACTCCACTTGGAGCCATTCCAGGATCATTTGATCCCAAACAATCAGACATTAAACATAAAACTGGCTTTTCACTTGCCAACTTTTTAGCTTTTGGAATATCAAAAATCATTCCGTCTGTTGAAGTCTGATCCATTTTGTGCTCTGCTACATGGAAAATCCTTCCGGCAGGGGTATCAATTGCATACCCAACAGTGTCAGGTACCGAGTGTGTGACTCTAAATGGGAAAAACTTAAACTCACCAACTTCAAACGTGTCACGGTCTGGATTAAATGTATTTAATTTATAATTTACAACTTTATAATCTTCAAATTTTACTTTTAAAAATTCCGTAACAATTGGCGGGCACCAGATAGGAGCATTTAGCTCCTTTAAAAGAAAAGGTAGGGCTCCAACATGATCATCATGTCCTTGAGATACGACTATTCCTCTTAACTTATTTTTATTCTTAACAATATATGAAAAATCAGGTAGAACCAGCTCAACCCCTGGCATTTCTAAATCAGGAAAACCAACACCACAATCCAAAATAATCATGTCTTTTTCTGTTTCGTAAACATAGAGGTTCTCAGTAACATCTGTTGTACCTGAGAGGGCTATAAATTTGAGGGTTGGTTTCATACTAAACTTGCTTGCTCTGCCTTAAGCTTATCATCTTCTGGCTTTAAAATCTCAGGTAACATTTCTTTTAAATTTAAAAAATCCTTCTTCTCTTGTTCAAGAACATTCCCATTACGAAGTGACGCTGCTGGGTGATACATAGGGATAATCACAGTTCTTCTCTCTCCCAGAAATACTTCGTATCTCTTGCCGTGAACGGCCGAGATAAAAACATTTGGCAAAAATTTTGCCATAGAAAATCTTCCCAAAGTCAAAATAACCTTAGGTTTGATAATCTCAATTATCTTATCCAAGTATTTTCCATATGCAGAAATTTCTTCTGGAAGAGGGTCACGATTTTCAGGAGGTCTATGGTGAACCATATTTGTAATAAAAACCTTTTCTCTTTGAAGTCCGGCTAGTAATAAAAGCTGATCTAATAATTTACCAGCAGGCCCCACAAATGGAAGCCCTTTTAGGTCTTCCATTCTTCCAGCACCCTCTCCGATACACAAAACTCTAGCTTCAGTATTGCCAGCTCCAAATACCAATTGGGTCGCATCTTTTTTAAGAGGAAGTGAATCATCCCTCTCCATCTCATCTTTTAATTTGTGAAGTTCTTCGTACCTACTCATATTTCAATTCCCAAATTTTTCATTTCCACTATCAGTTTATCTCTATTTTCAAAAAGAATTGTCTTAAATCCAAATTCTTTTGCTGGAAAAATATTTCTTTCTAAATTATCTATAAATATAGTTTCTTCAGGAATCACATTCCCCTTTAATATTAGGGATTCATATATTTCCTTGTTGGGTTTACCTATCCCCTCGTTGCAGGAGCTAATAATCAAGTCAAAATAGTCATTCAAATTGAATTCTTTTGTTTTTAAATTCAGCCAATCCTTAGTTATATTCGTTAAAGCAAATATTTTATATTTATCCTTTAACTTAGGTAAAAGGGAAAAAGTTTCTGACTTTTCAATCATTTGTCTATAGATCTCTTTTAAACTGATAACTTGAAGTTCTGTGTGGTCCCCAACACTATTTTTTAAAAAAGTATGAAAGAATTGATCCTCGTTAGTTTTACCGTCTCGTGCATCCGGCCAAGCGGCAATCCAACCCATATCTAGCTGCTCATCTTCAATTTTAAAAAGATCCTTTACCTCTCGAGAGTTCACCCAATTATCATCTTCACTTAAAATAACCCCTCCAAAGTCAAAAACTAAGTTCTTAATCATAGGTTAAAGAATTCTACTTCATTAGTCGTGGTTTCATAAACAGCAAAGTTGATTCCATTAGAAAGTGCTCCTGGCCTTACAAATTTTACAAAATTAATCATGGTTTCGGCATTTGAATGATAATGTCCGCCAAAAACAATATTGAGTCCCTCAAATCTTTTGTCATCAAATTTTGCTTGATGAATAACCCCAATTTTTCTCCCATCAATTTCGAATTTTAAAAAATCGGAATCAAACTTTTTGGCATTAAACCTCAAAACTTCTTCAACGTCATGATCAATATCTGCGTTGCCCAAGACAGCATATAAGGGGATCTCAAAAATTAAAACCTCATTAACAGATTCAACATTATCCCAATCACCACAATGAACAACCCCTCCAGCTTTAATAGTCTTTGCAAATCCCATTACATGTTTTATGTTTGCAATATTTCCATGAGAATCGCTTATTACCAAAATTTTCATATTAATTTTCGTTTTCAAAAAAACTAAGAAATTCTTTAGGAGTAACAACTAAAATATTTTTGTATTTCTTAAGTACCAAAAGATCTTTATCTCCTGTAATGATAATTCTACTTTTACTCTCAACGGCTGTCTCTAAAACCTTGTTGTCTTTTATGTCTCTAACAACAAAAAGTTCTTTTTGGGGATAGACAACTTTAAAAATATTCAAGATTTCTGACTCCAGTTCTTTGATTTTCTCTTCAGAAAAATTAAATTTCTTACGAAGGGTTTCCAAAAGTTCAGAAATTAGCTGGGGTGATGTAAAAACTTCTAATCTCTCCTTAACAACTATTTCTATTAGTCTTTTTGGTGCACCACCAAATACCAAAGAGGAAATTATTACATTTGTATCAATTACTATTCCTAGACTTCGTCTTACCATTTCTATACTTGTCTATCATCTTATACACATCTTCTTCACTTTTAATACCCATCTTATTACCTATTCCCTTTCCATAAGTGAAAAGATCGTCCCAAACAGCCTTATTTTTCAAGTACGACATTAAAGCAGATTTAATAAGCTCACTTCTGGTTTTATATTCACTTTTAGCCACCAAATCTGTTTTTTTAACCAATTCTTGGGGGAGAGATATGTTTAATGTTTGAATTTGCATATACAAGCATTGTATACACAATGTATAGCACGTGTCAAGTCTTATTGTGGTAGAAATTCCTTAACATTTTGAGAAGTCACACGAACACTTTGTGATTTACCCTCAACTATCATTCTGGCCACTTTGCGAACAACTCCATCAATATTGCGCTCTAAAGTACGGATTCCTGCATCATACCCCAAAGGTCTGACTATATTTGCCCAAACATCTTCATCAATTGAGAATGAATTTTCGGGCAGCCCCGAAGCTTTCATGGCCGCTGGCATTATATATTTTTGGCCAATAACAATTTTTTCTTGATCAGTATAGGAAGGCATGGAAATAGGCTCCAACCTATCCATAACAGCTGTTGCAATATTAGTCGTATTATTTGCAGTTGCTATAAAAAGAGTTTCAGATAGATCAAATGGAAAATCAATATAATGGTCAACGAAAGCATGGTTCTGTTTTGGATCAAGCAGTTCAACCAAAACTCCCATTATGGAGGCTCTTCCCTGATCGGTAACTCTGTCAATTTCATCGAGTAGTATTACGGGATTCCTACTTTGACAGTCTCTCAAAGATTTAATAATCTTCCCAGGTTCCGCCTCAGGATGCATTCGAGATTGTCCTCGAAGATCCAGTGGATCTCCCATTCCTCCAAATGGAATACGAGCAATGGGGCGTCCCAAAGCCTCAGCAATTGAGAATGCAATTGTAGTTTTTCCAGTTCCCACAAGTCCCACAAAACAAAGAATGGGGGCACGGTAAACATCGGCACCCTCCCCCTTTTCTTGTTTAAGTTTCATAACAGACATGTATTCAAGTACGCGAGTTTTAATATCGTCAAGTCCGTAGTGATGAGCTTCTAGAATTTTCTTTGCGTTATCCACACTCAAGTTATCCTGGGTTCTTTTGTCCCATGGTAAAACCGTAATCCAATCAATATATTTTTCCATACGGTCAAATTCAGGAAGAAAAGTCGCAGAAGCTGTTAACTTTGAAAGTTGGTTTAACCTAATTAAAACAAGTTCGCGTAGCTTATCCGGAAGGGATGCTTTTTTTACTCTATCAACCAATGTTGTAATTTCCTGGGCAGCAGAATCCATAAATCAATATTATCACGAAAACACATTCCTCACGAAGATTATCTACTGAAGTCTTTTTTACTGTCGTCACCCATTAGTCTTGATGTTGGGAAATGTGGTCCACCGCTTTCTCCGCCACGATCTTCTCTACTAAAGCTTCCACCACTTCTTCCGCCTCCGAATGATCGCCCCCCGCTTCGTCCACCAAATCCTCCTCGTGAACCTCCACGATCTCCTCTTGAAGCTTGTCTCTCTGCTTTAATCTGAGCGTCACGGGCTGGATCCATATTCATAGAAAGGTTAATTCTCCCCATTTCATCAATCTCTTTTACGCGAACTTGAATTTTATCTCCAACTTTAACCACATCTTCTGCTGTTGCTACAAATCCTTCCTTTCCCATGTCGCTTACATGTACCATTCCTTCTTTCCCAGGTAGTATTTCAACAAATGCTCCGAAATTTAATACTCGAGCAACTGTTCCTTCATACACTTCTCCTGCCACAACTTCCTTTGCAAACCCTTCAACCCAAGTTACAGCTTTGCTGATTGCTTCTTCATCAACTGCCGAGATACTTACCCCTCCGTCATCATTAACTTCAATTGAAGCTCCTGTGTCAGCAATTAATTTCTTAATAGCTTTTCCGCCAGGACCTACAAATTCTCCAATCCTATCAATAGGAATTTTTACAACTTTAATCTTTGGTGCAAATGTTGAAACTTGAGGCCTTGAAGCGGCTAGCGTGTCTGTTATTGTTTTCATAACAGTTGCTCTCGCATCTTTTGATTGCTCCAAAGCTTGCGCCAAAATTCCACTGGTTAAATTTAGAGTTTTAACATCAAGTTGAAGTGCTGTAATTCCAGTATGTGTACCCGCAACTTTAAAATCCATATCCCCGTTATAATCTTCAATTCCCATAATGTCGGATAGAACTGCAAATTCCTTATCATTTTCGATGATCAGTCCCATTGCAATTCCAGCAACAGGTGATTTTATAGGTACCCCCGCATCCATTAAGGATAAAGTTGAACCGCAAACCGACGCCATTGATGTTGATCCATTGGAACTCATTACCTCAGATACAACGCGGATTGCATACGGAAATTCGTCAATTGATGGAATAACAGGAATTAAGGCTCGCTCAGCAAGTGCACCGTGTCCTATTTCTCGTCTTCCAGGATTTCCAAATCTTCCTGTTTCACCACTGGCAAATGGCGCCATGTTGTATTGATGCATATAGTGCTTTTCGACTTCTCCTTCAGCAGATTCTAAAAGCTGACCCATCTTTTCCGTACCCAATGTGGCAACAGATAGAACATGTGTTTGTCCTCTTTTAAATAGAGCTGAACCATGGACCCTTGGTAAATAACCAACTTGACCTGAAAGTTCGCGAATCTCAGTTAATTTTCTTCCATCCGGTCGGATGCCTTTTTTAAGAATTTGTTCACGAATAAAGTCTTTCTTTAAGCGATCAACAATTTCAGGTACCCATTTAGCATCGGATTCTGTAAGATTTGCAACAACCGCATCAATTAAATCTTGAAGCTCGTTGCTTCTTCCGTTTTCAACGTGTACTAAACTGTCAACAATCGAAACCATTTTGTCTCCCACCAACTTTTTAACCTGACTTTCAAGCTCAGATGATGGCGTCTCTTCTTTGTAAGTTTCGCGTGTGACTCCAACTTCTTTAGCCATATCCTCAATAAGTTTAAGAACCGCCTTTGATTCTTTTTGAGCAAACTCAACACCTTTAATAATTTCTTCCTCTGTAACCTCACGGGCTCCCGCCTCAACCATTAGTATGGCGTCTTTTGTACAAGAAACTGTCAAATCCATCTGACTTACCTCTAAATCTTTTGTAACTGGATTAATTAAATATTTTCCATCAACAAGTCCTACAGTAAGTGGGGCAACTGGACCCTTCCAGGGCAAGTTAGATACATGAATGGCAGCGCTAGCTGCAATTGCACCCAAGATTGATGGATCGCTCTGCATATCAACAGAAAGAACGGTAACAATTACTTGAACTTCGCGTTTATAAGTCTTAGGGAATAATGGTCTAATGGATCTATCAATTAATCTTGCACTTAAGATTTCTTCATCGGTTGGCCTGCCTTCGCGCTTTACCCAACGAGAACCTTTAATTCTTCCTCCAGCATAAAGCTTTTCTTGATATTCAAGTGTTAATGGGAAGTAATCAAGCTCCATCTTAAGCGGAGCAGAAGCTACAGTTGCAAGTACCACAGTGTCTCCATGTCTTGCCATAACGGCACCTGCAGCTTGTTCTGCAAGCTCACCTATTGTTAACGTTAGGGTTCTTCCCCCAAGTTCAATTGATTTTTCGATCTTTTTCATTAATTTGTATGTTTTGTTTATATATTTTGAAGAGATTAGTAATGGAAATTAAAAATAGAACTGTGGTTATATTGTAACTGTTTCTACTTTAGTATTTCTACTACCAATTTCTTAAATTAGCCAAGCTTTGCTTACCAATTTTCTTCTGTCAATTTACTTATCCAGTCCCAAGGACTTAATTAGCTCTTTATAACGAGCTTCATCCTTTTTCCTAAGGTAAGCAAGAAGTCTCCTTCTTTTGGCTACCATCGAAAGGAGTCCTCGTCTTGAATGAACGTCCTTTTTATGTTCCTTAAGATGATCTATTAATTTATTTATTTGCGTAGATAGAAGTGCTATCTGTACCTCAGGAGAACCTGTGTCGCCTTTTTCGCGAGCAAATTTCTTTATTAATTCGAGCTTTAAATCTTTAGCAAGTGCCATATTGTCATGTGGAACAAAGTAGGCTCATTTCAGGGCTAACCTTGTTAACATCTGGAGGTATATTAACACACATTGTGGATAAGTAAAATAACCAAATTCCCCACAATTTCAAAGCTTCCTTATATAAAAAGCTTGAATGATATCTTTACGGTCTGGATCAGGTATCTCAAAATCTATTCTTTGAAACTCCACTGTTTTAGTTTTCACCAACACTTTCTGAAGCTCAAAAGACTTAATATTTGAATACAAAGGCCCCAAAGCAATCCTTCCCCCGGGTTTAGTTACACGTACAATTTCTTTAACCATTGTAAACTCATCAACACCATAAGTTTTTGCATGATATATGCTAGCTAACAAGTCAAAAATTGTATCAAATGAATTATCTTTAAAAGGAAGATTGGGGTTTAAAGCAGCTAATCCAAAACTACCAAATTCTTTTCGAAAATGGTACCCGGCAAGAGCTGGATTCAAGCTAATTACTTTTATATCTGACCTAAAAAGAGGTAACTCTTCATGAAGACCTCCCTCACCAGATCCAACATCCAGCACTAAAGCTTTAACTGGGATAAATTCTAAAAAGTCTTTTACTCTCTCAAATCCTAGAAACCTCGAATAATCGGAGACCCCATGATAAGGTTGATTTCCTTCAATAATTCTAATCGTGTTTCTACGATAACCTTCTCCGACTGGAGGAATTCCCAACATTGAAATAATTAACTAACTGAAGTCCCTTTATAAACTTTTGGCTCTAACCAGTCTTGTGGAGGATTTTCTACAATTTCCTCTTTGTTTTCAACTTGCTCATTAACCGCCTGCGTTTGTTGTAAAACGTCTTGTCCTACTGAGTTTGAATAAGGTTGACTAGGAATAGCCCCTTGCGGAAAGTTGCGTGGCTCAAGTTTTGTTTTTGGTGGTCTCTGTCCACCACTCCTTAGAAGGTGTGCAAATAGCTCAAATGTATCAGGAGTAACTTCACTACTCTCAAAATGATTACTACCTTCCTCAATCCCCATCACAAGATTTGTAGCGCAATCTACATCCATCGGAAGTGCGGCTTCTTTAATAAGACTTGCAACAAGTTCTGAAACACTTGAAGCGGGTTTTGCAAATGACATTATTCCCCGTCCCTCGTTATTTAAGACACGAGTTCCAAGATGTGCAATTTTAACTCCAACAAACTCATTAGATGAAAGGGCTGGAAAATGAGTTTCGTTAGCCCCCCCAATTAAAATTACAAGGTCAGCAGAAATACCTGTATTTGATATTCCAATTTGCTCCTTTTGCGGAGAAAGTAGTCCATCTTTGGGAACAACAGTTAATTTAAACTGTCCATTTTCAATATCATACGAGACTTTTTCAATGTTTCCTGCATCATAGTTAGGAAAAGTAATTGTTAAATTTCTGTTTCCAATTTCAGATACTATTTTGTTAATGCCTATTAATCTGTTGAATCCAACCATCATTTGAGAAGGTGAAGAAATCACAACTGATTTTTTATCTCGAAGTGAAAGATACAGTGAAAGCCCAGCTGCCACTTGGTCAAAGTATGGTTTAGAAGGCAAAAGTATCAATATCGATTTAGCCTCATCGACTAATGTTGAAAAACTATCATCCATTTGTTAACGAGTGGATACTAACACGTCGCCAACATTAAAATCAAGCTGAGGTTCAAGTATGGCTCCAAACTCTTCGCTTTGTCCCACAACTGAAACTTCACTCTTTTGTTTTTTAAGTGAAACTATTTTAGCTTTTCCAATCTCTTTTTCAGCTCTGGTTAATGTAATTTTGTCGCCTTTTGTAATTTTTCCATCAAGAACTTTACTTCCTGCAACTTTCTTGTTGTTAAAAGGAAAAGAAGCAAGAATTTGAGCTCTGCCCAATATTTGGACTTTCTCTCCCTTTAAAATCTCTTCAATTTCCGAGATTAACTCGTAGATAATATCGAATCTCTTTACCCTTACCTTTTCAGCTTCTGCAAGTTTTGCTATATTGTTTGGAATCTTTGTTTCAAAAGCAAAAACATATGCATTCCCAACCTTTGCAGTTAGGATATCGCTTCCGAGTACGTCCCCAATTCCACTCTCAACTACCACTACTTTGGGAGGAAGGGAAGCAGTAATTGCCTCAAGCGCTCCCGCGTTAGAAGCTTTTAGTACAATTGGAAACTCATCCTCAGCTAGTCTTCTTTCATTTCCCAATACTTTTCTGGGAGCATTATCATCTTTTCCAATTAGCCCTATCACCTGAGCAGGTTCCCCGGGGAGTACTTCCTTAACTGATTTCGCCTTGTCATTAAATAGTCCTCTTACTTTTCCAGATAAATTGGAGATATCTATCACGTCACCTACTTTTATTTTTCCATCGCGAACTATAATGTTGGCAACAGGCCCCCTTGCATCCTTAAAAGTTTCAATAACAACCGCTTCAAGTGGGGAAGCAGAATCGCTTTTTAATTCACTTACCTCAGAGA
>CAZTGB010000002.1:64993-79614 GCA_964612965.1 uncultured Gammaproteobacteria bacterium
GTCTCAAGAAGATTTGTTAGTCCTTCTCCGGTTTTTGCAGAAAGAGGAATAAAAGGAACTTCCCCTCCACGTCCTTCGAAAAGTATTCCCTCTTTTTCAAGCTGCCCCCTAACCATTTCAGGATTAACTCCAGCTATATCAGTTTTGGTTACAGCAACAATAAAAGGGATTTTAGCTTCGTGAATAATATCCATAGCCTCACGGGTTTGAGGTTTAATTCCATCATCAGCAGAAACTACTAGTATGGCAATATCGGAAACAGCAGCACCTCTACCTCTCATTTTAGTAAAAGCAGCATGACCCGGAGTATCAATAAAGGTTATTTTCTTTCCCGACTCAGTTGTAATCACAGAAGACCCAATCGCCTGAGTTATTCCACCCTTCTCGCGAGAGGCTACACTTGTTTTTCGAATAGCATCAAGTAGGGTAGTCTTCCCATGATCAACATGCCCCAGTACTGTAACAATTGGTTGTCTTTGCATATTTTTATTCGCAAAGATCAGAGAAGCTTTTTAATGAAGTTTGATAACTGAAAGTTGGTTATTCTATGAGTAAAAATAACATGTTATTTATTCAGGTTTCACACTTCCATCACTAGCCATCTGATCTTCATCTTTGATTTCCTCGGTCTTTTCCTCTTCCCCAATTTTCTCTTTTACTTCAACTTCTTTATCTTCTGATCCCCCAATAGAAGCTGTCTCCTCAGACTGATCAGATTGAGTATCTTCAGTTACATCTTCTTTTTTCTCCACTTTCTCTTCAACTGTTTTTGGAGATTTTACCTCGACTTTGGCTTCTTCTTTCTCTTCTTCAACCTTGTTTAACACCTTCCCAGTTCCTTCAACTTCAATTCGAAAGTCTGTTAATTTGGCGGTTAATCTTACATTCTGTCCGTCTTTTCCAATTGCCAAAGATAGTTGATCTTCAGGAGATAACACTTTAGCAGTCTTATTTTTTTTATCTAATTTAACTTCTAATCCTTCGGCTGGGGCCAGAGATACTCTAATAAGCTCGGTAGTGTCTTCACTCCAAGCAATAACGTCGACTCTTTCCCCTCCAACTTCATTGGTAACAGCTTGTACACGTACACCCTTTTGTCCTACACAGGATCCCACAGGATCAATCCCAGAGACAGAAGAGAAAACAGCAAGTTTGGTACGAACCCCAGCCTCTCTGGCAATTGCTTTAATCTCAACTGACCCAGATGATACTTCTGGAACTTCTCTTGCAAAGAGTTTAACTATAAATTCTGGATCACTTCGGGACAAAAACAAATCTTTTCCTCTTGGAGTTTCTTTAATTTCCTTAAGAAGGAACGTAAGTCTTTGATTAAGGTTTAATCTTTCGTTAGGAATCCGCTCACTAGCTTCCATAATAGCTTCGGTCCTTCCCAAATCAACTCTTACATTTGGTCCATCAAAACGAAGTATAAGACCAGAAACTAAAGCTCCAACACGCTCCGTAAATTCTTCAATAATAGCTCCTTTTTCAGCCTCTCTAATTTTCTGATGAATAACCTGTTTAGCAGTTTGAGCCGCAATTCGACCAAATCCTGGAGGTGTAACGTCTTTCCCCTCAATGAATACTTTAGTTTCTCCGTTAACTGAATCTATCTTTGCAACCACTTCAACTTCCTCAGCTATTTCCTCTCCACGCTCCTTAGCATCACGCCTAAAAGCAGCAATTATTGCCTGTTGAATTGTTTCAAGAATAATAGCAGGATCCAAGCCACGTTCCGCAGCTATTGCTTTAAGCGCCTGACTAAATTCTGTTCTTGCTGTTTGTTGCATATTTTTATCTAAAAAAAATGGCGGGCTTAAATTCCCACCAAATTCAAACTATCTTAGTTACCTACTGAAGTTTAGCTCAAGAAGCTCGCGAAGTCAAACTAAAAGACCATTATTAAGATGTGTTTAGGTTCTTCTTTATTCACCTTCTCGTATCATCTTATGCCAAACTTAAAACTACTAAAAGCAATTAAATTTATAAAATCATCTAACATATTATTTCTGTCCAACTTTTGTCTGATCAAGTTAAGACCAGCTCTTTTTAATTCTTGTTCAAATGTATCGATATCCCCATGTGTTGGATTCCCAACAAGAGACTTATCCCAATTTCTTGACGCCAATTTAACTCTTTCAACGATTTCTTCCTTCGGATTTTGCCAAACCCAAGCTTCCGGTTTTCTCCCTAAAAGAATCAAGGAACCCACAGAATCAAAATCTAATTCTGTATCCTTATCCATTATCCAATAACCAGAAAGGCTCATCAAATCTGGAGTACTCGGCATCCACGCCATGGGATCACCATATCCCAAATTGTGAGTGTGAACAAAAATAACAGGCACTTCCAAATTTTTTCGCATTTTACCTGTTGTTTTTGTAAATTCTAATGATCCTTCTTCTACTGTTTGAGGCTCGTGAATATAAAATTTATGATTCCGAGATCCAAAACCAGTCATAAACCCCTGTTCATAATCTCCGGTATTTCTAAGTACTCCTCTGAATGCTCTACCAAAAACATCTTGTCTTAAAAGAGATACAACCGTACTTTTTGTAAGCGTTGAGGCCGATTCAAGCATTTTTCTTTCATCGTCTGGTCTCATTGGGGTTATTCTAAAGCGACTTAATTAAGTTATCAATCTTACAACCCTTCTTCTTTCATCTCTTCAATTATACTTTTCTGATCTCTTGTTAACTTTTCAGGGGTTATAACATTAATCCTGACGTATTCATCTCCTCGTCCTCTTCCATGGAGATGTTCTACTCCTCGTTCTCTAAGTCTCATCATTGTTCCCCCTTGGGTTCCTGATCTTATTTTAATTTTTATATCCCCTTCGATAGTTGGAACATTAATCTCACCCCCCAAAACTGCCAAAGAAAAAGGAATCCCAACTGTTACATAAATATCATCATCCTGCCTCTCAAATATTTTGTGGGGTTTAATGTTAACTGAAAGAGTAAAGTCTCCAAAATTAATCCTGGCTCCTTCATATATTCCTGCTGGAATTTTAATCTTTCTTTTTTTTCCATTAATCAAAACCTCTTTTGAGACTCCCCGTACCGCCTCCATAAAGTCAATATCTATAGAATATCTAGGAATTTGAGCACGTCTTGCCCCACCAAATGGATTTCCCCCTCCGAAGAATGATTCAAAAATATCAAATGGATCACCAAAATCCATATTTCCAAATGGATTTTCTCCTCCGCCTGTTGAATATGTATATGTAAATGGTCCCGATTGTCTGAACCCTCCAGCAAAAGGATTTCCACCCATTCCACCTCCAGGTGTAAAAGCCTGATGACCAAACTGATCATATGCATTCTTTTTCTGTGGATCGGAAAGAACTTGATATGCTTCGTTTATTTCTTTAAATCGCTTCTCTGCAGCTTCTTTTTCATCTTTGTGCCGATCAGGATGCCATTCTAAAGCCTGCTTTCTGTATGCTTTTTTAATTTCATCAGGAGAAGCACTTTTGGAAATCCCTAAAATGTCATAGTAATCAGTTTTAGCAGCCATATAATTTCAGTGCTAATTATACAAACAGTGGAGTTCCATCACAAGTGAAGATAGAATAACTCATATTCGTAGCTCCCAATCGATTATGATACTATTTTATTGCCTCCTCTGCTCTAGCAAATCCTTTTAATTGAAATTTCATTTGCTCCAAAGTAAGCTCATCTCCACCGACTGTCATTTGTGTAAATATTATTTGTGATTCACATTCTTGAAGAATATTAATTAATTCTGGGTCCATAGCCTCTCTTGCTATCTTGTCTGGGTTAGGAGTATCTAATTCTGTGAGCATCTTTACTATTCAACCACTTCACCTTCTTGGACCTCGTCTTTATTCTTCTTTTCTTCCTTTGTGTCTTCAGTCTTTTCGCTAGTTGCTTGTCCATTAGCTTCTGCTCCCGGTTCTCCAGGTTGACCTTGATTCCCGTACATCGCCTGTCCAATCTGGCTAAGTGTGTCACTTAAATCCTTTGTTGCAGCTTCTATCTCTTCCTTTGTAGAAGCTTCTTTCTGTGCAACCTCTTTAAGTACTTTTACTTTTTCTTCAACTTGTTCTTTAATCTTTGCATCAACTTTGTCTCCTGCATCTTTTAATGCTTTTTCAGCAGTTGCGATCAGTGAATCTGCATTATTTTTTGTTTTAATGGTTTCTGCTTTCTTCTCATCCTCTTCTTTGTGCTTTTCAGCCTCTTCCTGCATTCTTTTTACCTCATCATCTGATAGTCCAACTGCACCAGTAATTTTAATATTTGTAGTCTTTCCACTGGCTTTATCCTTTGCGGTAACAGTTAGGATTCCGGAGGCGTCCATATCAAAAGTAACTTCAACTTGAGGTACTCCTCGTGGAGCTGGCGGAATTCCGTCAAGAGTAAAAGTTCCAAGTACTTTATTATCAGCACTCATTGGACGCTCACCCTGAGTTACAACAATCTGAACTTGTGTTTGATTGTCTGCCGCAGTCGAGAATATTTCAGTCTTACTCGTAGGAACTGTGGTATTACGAGGAATCATGGGAGTTGCTACTCCTCCAAGAGTTTCAATTGCTAAGGTTAGAGGAGTGACATCAAGGAGAAGTATGTCTTTTACTTCTCCTCCAAGTACTCCACCTTGAATTGCTGCTCCAATTGCAACAACTTCATCAGGGTTAACTGATTTATTTGGATCTTTTCCAAAGAAGTTCTTAACGGTCTCAACCACCTTTGGCATTCTTGTCATTCCTCCAACCAAAATGATTTCATCTATGTCGTGTGGATCTAGTTTTGCATCTTTAAGACAAGCGGCAACCGGTTTCATTGTTTGTTCAATCAAATCTCCAACTAAGCCTTCAAGCTTAGATCGAGTTAATTTCATCGTTAAATGCATAGGCTGTCCATCTTTCTGAGTAATGTACGGTTGATTTATTTCAACCTCACTAGCGGCAGACAGTTCAATCTTTGCTTTCTCAGCGGCGTCGCGTACTCTCTGAAGTGCTTGTTTATCAGCCCTTAAGTCAGTTGAGTTTTCCTTCTTAAATTCATCACAAATGTAATCAACTATTACTTCATCAAAATCATCTCCTCCGAGGTGAGTATCACCATTTGTAGCTTTTACTTCAAATACTCCCTCTCCCAGTTCAAGTATTGAAATATCAAAAGTTCCACCCCCTAAATCATATACGGCAATTTTGTGTGCATTTTTCTTGTCAAGTCCATAGGCCAAAGCTGCTGCTGTTGGTTCATTAATTATTCGCTCTACTTTTAGTCCCGCAATTTCCCCAGCCTGTTTTGTGGCTTGCCTTTGGGCATCATCAAAGTAGGCGGGAACTGTTATAACAGCTGAATCAACTTTTTCCCCCAAGTGAGCTTCTGCATCTTTCTTAAGTTTCATAAGAACCCTTGCTCCAATTTCTTGAGGAGTATAGACTTTCTCTCCAATTTTAATATCAGCCATTCCATTTTTACCTTTAACAACTTCGTAAGGAACCATTTTTATAGTTCTCTCTACTTCTTTATCTTCAAATCGTCTGCCCATAAGGCGCTTGGCAGAATAAACAGTATTCTTGGAGTTAAGAATCATCTGGCGTTTTGCAACATCTCCAACCAAATTCTTTTCCGGCTCAACGACAGATGGAGTAACATTCCGTCCTGTATCTGAAGCTGAAATAACCACGGGGCGACCCGCTTCCATTACAGAAACTGCTGAATTTGTCGTTCCTAAATCAATTCCAATGATTTTACTCATACATTTATTATATATTTTTTGTAAATACTTTTACCTTTGCGTGTCTTACGACTGGTCCATTTGTAAATTTCCATCCAGTCAGAATCACTTCTGCGATCATATTATTATCCGATCCTGCAACAACTTCAACTACTTCTTGTGTCGCAGGGTCAAATTCAGACCCCACTTCAACTTTAATTTCTTCTATTCCTTCCTGTTTTAGTGCTTCCTCAAACTCTTTAATAGTAACCGCTATTCCAGAGTCCTTAACATGTTCCTGAGCTTTTTTAAGTACATCAAGAACAGGAAGAAGCTTCATAACAAGCCTTAAGTTGGCTAGTTTTTCAAAGTTAGCTTTATCCAAATCTACTCTTCTTTTTAAATTATCGTAATCTGCTAAAACTCTTGCAAGCTGATCTCTTAAAACTAATGTTTGATCTTCATCCTTTTTGATATTTGTTTGTTTTTTGCTTTTCATAACTTTAGATAAACCAATTTATTCTAAACTGCTGCTACTTCCTCTATCAAATTTTTAAAATACCTTACAACTGGAATTACCGTTGGGAATTCAAGTCTGGCTGGCCCAATTATACCAATCATTGCTGGTTTTCCGCGAACATTAAAATGTGTTGTTACAATTCCAGTTGTATCAATTTCTGGCATCCCAAGTTCCTCTCCAAAAAGGACATCCATAATACTGGTAGGTCTTGATATCTCAAAAAACAATCTCTCTAGTTTATCTCCCTGTTCAAGAAATGAAAAAAGATCAGAACAAGCGCCCAAATCACTTGAAAACTCAGGATTTTGAAAAATATATGAGTATCCCGAATGCCAAAACTTCTTATCATTCCCCTCACCAAGTGCAGAAACGGCCAAACTTTGAGTTCTCTCGGCAAGGGCATGTGTCGCCTCCTCCATTAGATCTTTGAGATCGTTTCGAGAATCCCAAACCTCTTCCTTTACACGAACCTCGTCAACTAAACTCATTTGTTTTTCTTCCATTAATTGATCTATATAAAATTTCATAGCAACGGGAGTAGGAACCCGCCCCGCTGAAGTATGAAGCTGTTTAAGATATCCAGATTTGGTTAGTGTAACCATCTCATTTCTAATGGTTGCGGGAGAGATCCCCAAATTATATTTTCTATCCAAAGCCTCTGATCCAACAGCAGAAGCTGTGGCAATGTATTCATCAATGATTGCTTTAAGTAGTTGTGTCTGTCTGGCTGTAAGTCCTTCTGTCATATCTAATTAGCACTAATATATAATGAGTGCTAATACTTGTCAAGGGGTTTTATGACAGTTTATTTAAACTGACATGTCATCCCAAAAAGATGTCATTGTGTCTGAGTATCCGTTGGGTTTGGAGAAACCATCTCTTGTTCTTTAAGTGGAACAGGCTCAACTTTCTTGGTTACAAATATCCTTTTAATAAGGTCTACAAAATATGCAAGCTCTCTTGACCTAAGTAGGAAAAGTACCCCAAAGTAAATTACAGCTCCAACAAAAAGAACAATTAGGGTTAAGGTTAACAAATTCCAGGTATATCTGGTATCAAGCACAAACTTTTCAAATGGAATATTCCGAACGCCGTCTACTTTTCCAAAAAATGAAAGTTCTTTAATCCAAACGCTTCTATCAAAAAATTTCAGAATTAAAAACATAACAGTTCCGGAAACGATTGATCCAAAAATTGATTTAAAAATAGGGACAAGAAGCAAAAAACTAGAACCACTCTTAAGTCGCCTATTCATAATAGTAAAAAGAGCAATTGCTTGGATAAAAGAACCTAACGAAAATGCTGCAGCCAAACCCCACGTAGGAAGATCAAAAACCCTGATAAAAATCAGGGCGAGAATTATATTAAATGCAATTGAAATAATTGAAACTATAACTGGGGTCTTTGTATCTTGTAGTGCATAAAAAGATCTTGATAGAAGTGAATTCGCTGCTTGAAAAATTACCCCAAAAGAGAATGCCGAAACTACAAGTCCCGTTTGCACCGTTGCTTCCCAACTGAAAATATCAGTCCCAAAGATCAGTCTGACAACAGGAATTCTTAGTACTATTAAGGCGGTTGAAATAGGAAGAATCAAAAAGATCATTTGATACAAGGCCCCGTAGAGTGTTTTTTTGAACTGAATCTTATTGTCTCTCTGTCTTGCTAATGTGGGGAGTGCAGCTTTTGCTAGGGATGTTCCAAAAAGCCCAACTGGAAGAAGATAAATTGCACTCCCTAAGGTAAAATATGTAAAAGACGCCGTTGAAATTAGTGATGAAAGAAAAAGTTCTACCGTTTTTGAAATTTGTGTTACTGAAACTTCAAATAATCTAGGAAGTGCCAGGTGGCCTATTTTTTTAACATTCGTGTCTATTACTATTTTTGGTATAAATTTAAATCCCAGCTTCATTGAAAGTGGAAGTTGAATCAAAAAATGTAAAAAGGCACCAATAATAACCCCCATTACAGGAGCCATAAGCCCCAGTTTCGAGGCAAAGATATATGTACCAGCTATTATTCCCAAGTTATAAAAAAGGGGGGCAATTGCAGGAACCAAGAAACGTCTTGAAGACTCAAGAACCGCAGTTAAAACATAGCTCACTATAAAAAATCCTTGAGCAATAAATAGGATCCTGGTAAGACTCACTATCATCTCCTGCTGCCCATTTGTAAAACCAGGAGCCAGAATCCCATAAAGATGGGGGGAGAAAAAGACAAGAATCGCCGAAATCACTAAAAAGGCTAAAATCCCCAAATTAACAATTGTCGCAGCCACCTGCCAAGCTTCCTTTTTCCCCTTTTTTAATAGTCCAGTAAAAACAGGTATAAAAGCTGATGAAAAAGCTCCAAAAACAAGTACTTCAAATATTAAATCTGGTAACCTGAAGGCTGCGAAAAATAAAGAGAGTTGATCAGCTGTAAAAAAATGGGCAAGAGTCCTTTGGCGAATAAGTCCTAATACCCTAGACGCAACAACCATTAGCATGATCAATGTAGCCGCTGAAAGAACAGATGTCTGCTGAGAGGCTAAAATTTTTTTACCTTTGGCTATAATTCTATTTACCATATTTGTATTGACCACGATATTAACATTGTCTTTTTCTTTGGTTTGAATTATACTTGCGGGGTAATTCATATGCCAGTAACAAAAACAGCAAAAAGAGCAAGAAGAAGCTCAAAAAAGAAAGAATCGGTAAATAAGCTTATTGTTAGCCATCTTGAGGCGTCAATTAGAACCGCAGTCAAAGGAAAAAAGGAATCATTGGTTGTTTCTGCAATATCTCTCACTGATCGTGCAGCAAAGAAAAAAGTAATCCATAAAAATAAGGCCGCAAGAATTAAATCTCAACTCGCAAGACTTCTTCCCAAAAAAGAGAAAACTTCAAAAATCACAGTTACTTCTAAGAAAAAATAATTTTACCCACCTCACTGAGCGGGAATGACTTCTTTCACAACTTTCCATGTGCTATATTGAGTTTGCAGTTGTCCTATGCCCAAAAAGAATAAAAACAAATCTATAAACCTTCTTCCTCAAGAAGAGTTTGAAGGTTCAATAACTGGCAGACTCTTGCGTTGGGCCATGACCACATTTAGATTCATCGTAATTATCACTGAAATGATTGTTATGGGAGCATTTCTCTCTCGTTTTTGGCTTGACGCAAAAAATTCCGATTTAAATGATGTTTTAAGAGTGACTGCTTCTCAAGTTTCAGCCCAAAGTTCATTTGAAAAAGATTTTCGAAATCTACAAAGTAGACTCAAGGTGGCTCAAGATTTAGGAAAAGAAACTCCTGCTTCTGAGACCCTAGGCAAAGTTATGTCAAAGGTTCCTGTGGAAATTATTATTCAATCTTTTTCATATCAGGAAAATTCGCTTCAACTAAAAGGGGTTTCATCAAACGAAGTTGGGGTTGTTCAATTTATTTCCAACTTAAAAGCTGATAAATCATTTAAGAGTGTTGAACTCGGACAAATAGCATCATCTGAAGAAAATGGAACTCAGATTGTCTTTACTATTAAAATAACATACTAATATGGCACTCGGATGGCGTGGACAATACTATAGATACAAAGAATTTTTCCTGAATGTTCTGGATCTTTACAAAAAGAAACCAGATCTTAGGATGTTTTTGGAAACCATGTTGTCTCTAACAACAGTCATCGTCTTTATTATTTTTGCCTTAAAACCAACTGCTATAACAATTATAAATTTATTAAAAGAAATTGGTGAGCGTGAAGATACTATTTCTAAGTTGGAGATAAAACTAAGAAATTTGACAACTGCAAAAGCCAATTATCAGGCTGAATCCGCGTCAATTCCTATTATTGAATCTGCAATTCCAAATCTTCCCTCTCCCGACGATTTTGCGGGCCAAATTCAAGGACTTGCTAATAGAAATTTAGTGAAAGTTTTAGGAATTTCTATAGGAGAAACCGTAATTGTTGGAGAAGATGAAAAGAAAAAAAATTCGCGTTCAGATTTTGAACCCTTGCCTGTTCCGGCTCGTGATATGCCAATTTCTAT
Organism: uncultured Gammaproteobacteria bacterium; assembly: GCA_964612965.1. GTDB lineage: Bacteria > Patescibacteriota > Microgenomatia > UBA8517 > UBA8517 > CAZTGB01. The sequence goes on from CAZTGB010000002.1 coordinate 75,235, forward strand.
AAGCATCAGTGGTAACTATCCAAGTTTAATTTCATTCTTGAAAGATATAGAAAATTTAAGGCGTCCCATTAGAATGGATATTTTAGGTATTAACTCTTCCAAAACTGAATCTGGCAATACAATTGTTGTTGTCATTTCTGGCAGAGTTCCTTTTTTGGGACAAAATATTAAATAGATTTGAAATTAAAATGAAACCTAAACTACCAAACTTGGTAACAATACTTATTTTAACAACCATAACCTCCATCATGTGGATTGGTCTTGGTATTTATCATTCAGTAACAGAGGAGGCTCCAGCCAGTGTGTCTGAGGAAATCTTAAGAGAATTAACCCCCACATTAGATAAAGCCGCTATTGAAAAAATAAAATCAAAAACTTTTGTAAGCCCTGCCGAAATACCATCAACTATTATCACAGTGGCAACACCATCGCAAACTCCAATTATAACCCCATCTCCTGACCCCTCATCGACTTCTTCATTTGAAACGCCGGTTGCTACACCAACTTCCGAAGGAGGAGTAACTCCATGACAACAATCAAAAAAAGAAGTTTACCTACAATTTTGGGGATAATTCTTCTTGTTCTTGGAACTTTTTTTGGAGTTTTTTTAATAAATAGTAGACAAGTATTCAGGCTTGGTGCTGAAGGGGAAAGCTCCCCGAAAGATATTAGAGTAAGTAACATTACAGATACATCTTTTACTTTGTCTTGGGCTACAGATATTCAAAGTCTGGGATTTGTTGTTTGGGGAGATTCTGAATCAAGCGTAGACACAATCGAACAGGAAAATGATCAAAAATCATACACTCACAGTGTAACCATTAACGGTCTGAGTCCCCAAACAAATTATTTCTACAAAATTAATTCGGATGGAACACTGGTAGACAACAAAGGAATTGCCTGGCAAACAAAAACCGGAACATCCCTTGGACTAAATAAAAAATCTATACTAGTTTCAGGTTCAATTTTAACAGCAACGGGTCAACCTGTTAAGAAAGCTTTGATCTATGCAAATGTTGGTGGATATTTGTTTTCAACTCTAAGTTCAGACACTGGAAATTACGTCTTTCAAATAGCAAATACAAGGTCAAGTGATCTATCAAATTATGTTCAGATTGATGAATCCCAAACCTTAGTTGAAATTTTTGTTCAAACAGGATCTCTTGGCGTTTCTTCTGCTCAAATTTTTCCGCAATCAGGTAAACCCGCCCCCCCCATGATTCTAGGGCAAACTCATGATTTCAAAAGCTTGCCAGCCTCAAAAAGCGGTGATGTTCCAGCTGCCTCACTTGATTTACCCTCAAACTCACAAGAAAATTCAAAATTTTCAGTCCCTGATGATATAAACACCCCAACCAGTTCAGAAATTGTAACTTTAGAAAGTATTGATGAAGGAGAATCAGTAACTAGTACCCAACCTGAATTCTTTGGAGATGGCCCAAAGGGTGAAATTATCACAATTAAAGTTGAATCAGAAAATCCAATCACAGAAGATATTAAAGTAGGGAGTGATGGATCTTGGGAGTGGACCCCATCTGAGAATCTTGCCGAAGGTATTCACAAAATTACAATTACCTGGAAAGATGTAACAGGTATAACAAGAAGCTTAACAAGAAATTTTGTAGTTCAGGCAGGAGAAGCTCCCGCATTTGAAGCATCAGCTTCTGCATCAACTGCAACCCCAACTTCAACACCGACCACAACACCAAAAGGTTCGTTGGCGCCGTCCATAACTCCCAAGGCTACAGTAAGTTCAGCGCCGGTTCCTGAAACAGGTACCTTGACACCCACCATTCTTTTCTCTATTCTGGGTCTAGGGGTAATGACCTTGTCTTTTGCTATTTGGAAACATTCAGATGCCTGACCCAACACAGAACAACCAAAATAACAATCAAGTTCCCCCAGTAGGAACTACTCCTAGTGACACAAATACTCCCGCAACACCTGCGTTTCAAACTATAGATTCATCGGCAACGACCTCAACCATGCCAATAGATACGACGACTTCCACAACAACTCCACCCATTGTAGAACCCATCAGCGAACCAGAAGATTCAGATAAAGGAAGTGCGGCCCCAGCCACAGAAAACTTTTCAGTAACTCCCCCTCCAAAAAAGAAATTTGGCGGAGGAAAAATCATAGCAACAATACTTGGATTTTTAGTACTCGCAGGTGGAATTGCAGGAGGAGTAGTCTTAACACAACAAAATCAAAATATCGCCGAAAAAGCCGGTGCCTGCGCAGCTCATCCTTGTGGTCCAGGTCTTGAGTGTGATGGGAGCGGTGGTTGTAGGCCAAGTGGATCGGGCGACGACTATGATGGTCCAGTTATTGATCCTCCAGATAACCCTTGGGGAGGTGATGGTGGTGATCCATCTGATGGAAACAATTGTGATGTTAGATGCCAAGGCACTGATGCGAGGGGAACTTCTTATGATTTTTGTATTGATCGCACCTCTACAACTGGGTGTGACGGAGCTGCTGAGGATTTGGGATATGTTGTTCAAATTGGAAGTGTTACCTGTGTCAGACAAAGTAATGGTTTCTGGGAAGTTGAAGATGGTTTATCTTACTCAGCCGCTGACAATCAATGTACAGAGCTATGCTCCAACCAGTCAACTTGTAATTTCGGTACGGGTGCTTATATTTGTCCAAGGGGGCACACTGGAGCTTGCACGTCAACTAATGGAACTCCATTTACAGGAAACATTAATGGTTGTTTTTGTGGTGTAGTACAGGTTGATACTGGGTCAGGACACACAAGTTTTTCAAGTAGTTGTGGGTGTGGCGAAGAAGACATCCCGCCAGAAGGGACTCCACCTCCGGGGGTTCAAGCCGCCAGTTGCCAAAATGTTAAAGCATATTCATCAACTTGGACTCAGTTAACCGCAACTCAATTATCCGCCTTAACAGTTGGCTCACAAGTTAACTTCTGTGTAGCAGGAACAACAACACAAGGAATATTTGATAAAGCCAAGTTTACCATCAATAGTGTGGCTCAAGCAGAAACAACAACTCAAAGGCCAAGTTCAACTGATTTTTGTCAGTCATATACGATTACGGCGGGTACAACTACAGTTGCCGTAACAGCTCAAATTCACCATCCAACATTGGGGTGGAAATAATATGAATAAAAAAATCTCAACAGTAATAATTTTAATAATAACCTTTATTCTGGCGGCAGTTGCAATTTTTACAGCAATCAGGCTTTACCAGTTAAGAACTCAACCAGTTGCCCCCAATGTCCCAAGTAGTAAACCAAAAGCACAGGAAGCTTCTCCCACTCCAGTAGCAAATACTTGTTCGCTTTCTTTTGCTTTAGCAACAGCAACAAGTACAGCAACCACAACGGCTACAAGTACAGCAACAAGTACAGCTACATCGACATCAACTTCCACAGCAACCGCAACGGCTACACCAAACTCTTGTAATGGAACATGCGGTAGCAACAATAATTGTCAGGGGAATTATGTCTGTTATCAAGGTTTCTGTAGAAATCCAAGCTGTGTAGCAGAAACTGATTGTACATGTACGGGCACTCCAGCTCCAACCGCCTCTCAGCCATCACTTCCAGATTCAGGGACTTCTTGGCCAAGCATTTTTGGAATGGGACTTGGAATACTTGTAATAATCGGAAGCCTTCTACTGGCTCTCTAAATTATCCCCACGAGATATTCAATAATAACTTTTACCACTAAGTGGAGAAGTTACCTCCATGAATTCATCCAATAGTAACTTTTATCTAACCATAGTGGGATTTGAAGGCCAGCCCAATGTGGATAGAAATACGCAAATGTCAAAAATGCCATTCCAAGTAGCGGAATTGTAAGCTTCGGAAAACGACGAAGAATATAAGCACTAGCCATACACATAAACGGAATGGATGGCAAATAATGATATAAAAACATTACCCTGGGAGATGCTGCCCAAGGAACAAAAAAGATAAGATAGGAAAAAACAATAAATCCTAATTTTTTATTCTTTTCAAAATACGCATAAACCAAAGAAGATGCTATCGATGTTAATCCAAACCAGAAGACCATTGGATTCCCTATCGCATAAATTCTAGATACATTCCCCCCTATCTCATCACTCGTATAAAGATAGACGGGCCGCAAGTTCAGCGGCCAGCTCCACCAGGCAGATGTGTAAGGGTGAGTAGCGGTTAAGCCCGTATGATACCACCACATTTGCTGCTGCATTCCCCACCAAGTTCCTAAATCATGTCCTGTAAAAAACATGGGTAAATAAGTTAAAAGATAAACTCCGATAGGGAAAACTAAAAATGAACCAAGGAACTTAAAATTAAATTTACCACCAAGCGGCAAGCTTGCCTTATTCTTGCGCCTTAGCCAAAGAACAAAAAGAATTGGTATTGTC
>CAZTGB010000002.1:79624-89851 GCA_964612965.1 uncultured Gammaproteobacteria bacterium
ATTTAGAAGAAATCGCAAGTCCCAGAGAAATTGCAGAAAAATGATCCTTTTCATCCAAGAAAAAATAAACGCTTGTTAGCATAAAAAAAAGCACATAAACGTCATTCATGGCCATTCGGCTTAGAACCAAAAAAAGACCGTCAAGAGAAAAAATGAAAGCAGAAAGAAGGGAAATCATCTCATCTTTGAATATTCTTTTAGCCAAAAGATAAACCATAAGTATTGATAGTGTTCCAAAAATAGCTTGAGGGATTCTCCATCCAAACGAATTCTCACCAAATATTTTCATGGAAGCCACCATCATTAATTTAGATAGTGGTGGATGTGTCCACTCATATGCAAATCCTTCTGGGTGTGGATTCCACCACTCCCATGCTTTGGGATCGTTATGTAGTATTATTCTTGCTGTAAAAGCGTGATAGATCTCATCAAAATAATCTTTCTCGGGAATATTTATTTTATAAATCCTGGTGAATAGTGAGAAAGAAAGAATTAATATTAAAATTATTTTAGACACTTTTTCATTTAGTCTTAATTTTGGTAAATTCTCTTTTACAGGCTTTCTACCTCTATTTAGAAAATTAACAAGGGAGTTTATAAACTTCTTTACATTTTGGGGCTTAAACAAGCAATAAAGCATAACTCCAAAGCAAACTAAGGACAAAACTATAATTGGAAACGGTTCAAAGGACACAAAAAAATCTTCACTTATCCATCTGTATGAATACAAAAGATTAAGTGAATAAACCAGAGAAAATCCAACTAGTGGAATTAATAAAATAAACTCAGTAGCCGCCAAAATTGTAAGCGGAGCAAAAAGTGGTAAAAGATGACGCTCATGCATTCTTGTAAAGAAGAGAAAAGTAAAAGAAAAAATAAAAGCTGCCATTAAATATGAAAAATTGTTATTTTTCCAAAACTTTTTCGCCATAAAAGCGAAGGATGCCAAGAAAGCTAAATACCCTCCAAATTGAAAATAGACACTATCCGGTTTCCACTGACCAAAAAGACCCCAGAAATTGAAAGCGTTAACCGCAGTATATGGATACTGATTAGCAGACAAGGTCAACCTAGCGATTATAAAATTAAATAAGTTAGGCTCATTTTTAAAAGGTAAAAACATTAGAATTGATCCGGTAATCCCAATAACTCCATATGCGATTATCTTTTTAAAACTATATTTATTTCTAATCATCAAAAGAAGTATTAATGGAACAAGAAAAGCAACCTGAGGTTTAATTAAAGTCCCAATAGTTAAAGCCGCAGCCGATAAGATAAAATTAGAAGGAATTAAATAAATTGAAAGCACAGAAAAAAGTGCCACCAGACCATCTACCTGCCCCCAAAGCGTCGAATTTGCAAAAACGGCCGGATTAAACATATAAATAGAGGCACCCATTAGACCCCTTTTTCCTTTTAAAATTTTGAAAATTAAGTACGAAGTTAAGAGGTCAGACAAAATTGCAGGAAATTTATATAGTAGTGGTTGGGGAATTAAGTTAAATGAGTTTATTTTCCCCAATAACCAAAGAACGTACGGGTATCCCGGTAAATAATCGCTCCAACCGTTATAGAAACTCCCTAGTCCATCGCGAGCTAGGTTAATACTCCAAGCTATAAACGTCCCATGATCCAACTGAAGCGTGCCAAAGAACGAAAGGACAAGTCGAGCTATGAATCCCAACAGCATTACGTATACAATATTGGGTATGAAAAAATTTTCCTTGCCTAAATTAAACTTCGCCTTAACATCTTTTATCTTTTTTATAATACTTGTCTTCATTTATTTTATAACTTCAGCGGGAACAACTCCCTTTGATTATTTTACCCGACTTTCAGATGTTTTTTTAACAGGCAAATATTATTTATCTGAAAGTCCTCCCTGGCTTAATGAATTAATACCAGCTGGAGTTGATAGATTCTACGTTGTTTATCCCCCAATGCCGGCAATTTTATCACTTCCTTTTAGATTTTTGTTGGGAAAATTATTCGAACAGCAGTATCTTGCCCATCTGCTCGGAGCCGCAATTGCAGCCCTAACCATGCTTATTTCTTATTCAATAAAAAAAGATAAAAAGCTAGCCATTTGGGCAGGTCTTTTAATAGGACTTGGAAGCATTATCTGGTACCTCTCTTCTGTTGGATCATCGTGGTATCTAGGACAAATTAGTGCAGCCTTCTTTATAACCACAGCAATATATGAATCAATTAATAAGAAGCGTGCATTCCTTGTGGGAATATTTTTAGGCGCAGCATATCTTTCAAGAGTTCACACAATATTATCTCTTCCCTTATTCCTCTACTTATTTAGTGGCAAAGATTGGTTCAAAAATTACTTTAATATGGCAATGGGCATGATTCCATTCGCACTTTTTAATTTTAGTTATAACTTCCTGCGCTTTGGTGTTATCTGGGATAAAGCGTATGTCTTAATTCCTGGAGTGCTTGAAGAACCCTGGTATCAAAAGGGGCTTTTTAACCTTTCCAATATTCCCAATCACCTAAAAGCAATGTTTGCTTCCTACCCAATTTTTATGAAAGAATCTCCCTACATCAAGCCTTCCTGGGCAGGGCTTTCCATTTGGATTACTACCCCAGCATTTATTTATGCTCTGTTAAACAACTTTAAAGATAAATTGGTTTTATTCTCTTGGCTTCCAATTATATTAGTTTCACTAGTAATTTTTTCCCATGGAACAACGGGATTTACACAATTTGGCTACAGATTTGCTGTGGACTTTTATCCCATTCTCACATTCTTAACTATTAAGGGGGTCGCAAGAACTGGTCTTAAATGGCATCACTGGATACTTCTTACAATGGGTATTTTAGTAAATCTCTGGGGAGTAATCTGGATTAATAAATTTGGTTGGGTTAGTTTCTAATCTTTATTAGTTTCATATACCATATACGGACCGAATTGGGTGTATTCACCTAAATGATTGGGGTCAATTGGGCTAAAGTACATTAGGTAGTATCCAATATTACCTTTTGAACCCCCGCCCTTTTTATCTAAAATAACATCCCAATAGTATCTTTGAGTTGTATTAAGTCTTAATTCCTTGGAATAGTTAAAATCACTACTTACGATATAGTCATCATATCCTTTAGCCAATGAGTCATTTTCGACCCATTTAAAAGCATCAACTAAAAATGAATAGGGGACATCTGAGTAATTGCTCAAAAATCCTTTGTCATATTTATAACTAATAACAAAATTGTAGTATTTAAAAATAAATAAAGGCCAGAAAAAAGCAAATATAATAGGAACGGCGCAGACAAAATACTTTAACCTATCAACCTTAACGGCCAATTCTTCAATCATCAGAGCAAAAAGTAAACCAAATGAAGGGATGCTTAAAAGAAAATATCTTGGAAGTGCGATCGGGGTCTTAATTGCCGTTAAAAACCAAATAGGCCCAATAAGCCAAAGGAGCAGTATTAATCTCTTTATCTGTAACGACCTTAATTAAATGATAAAAAAATGTAAAAACAACTAAATAGAATCCCAAAAACTCCAAACTGCTTGTCATTGGGAAAGATTTAATAAAATCTTCATATCCATATCCCAACTGCCAATTAAATCTCCCTCCTCCCATCACTCCAAAAAATTCAAATGCTATATCTCCCAAAGAGTAGGGGGACTGGCTTCTTAGTTCTGAAAATTTATTTGTAACTCTTGAAAAATTGTTTGTTTGGTCAGGATTTTTAACAAAGAAATAAATAGAAGGCAGGAAAAATAAAATCGCCAGAGTAACCCCAAAAAAGAAATACCTTTTTGAAATTCTTTCAAGATTTATTAAAAGAAATCCAAAACTAGATACCACGAAAGAAAATGTATGAATGTAAATCTGATAGATAAATGCCCAAAGTAAAACTAAAACGGCAACTACTTTTGTTTTTGGGTTTTCAAAAATATAGAAGCTCAAAAACATACAGACAACAACAAGCGTTATGACAGGTGTTGGCTGATATATCATTCTTGAGAATATTACTGACCATGGGTGTGTCGTCACAGTTAAGGCCGATAAAATTCCAACTGTTGGTGAAAAGAATTTCTTCCCTAAAAAGTAGATAGCAACCACACCAATTAAGTTAAATAAGACTGATAATTGAGATATCGAAATAGGCTCTTTGGTAACAAGTAGGAAAGGTGCCCAAAAAAATAACTGGGCAGGACCCCAAGACGGAGCCCCCCAAGGATTTATCCCTACATATTTGTATGAATCTATAAAAGAGGGATTCTTAAGAAAATCTAAGACACTCATAGTAAGAAGTGGCTGATCATACCCAAACTCAATTGTTTCAGGAAAAATTAGTCTTAAGAAAAGATAAACAATAGAAATTAAGAAAATTGCCAGAAGTAGAAATGCTTGTTTTAATTTAGAAGGTCTTGGATCCATTTTTGTACCTCTTCCCAATTACCAGTTTTTGGAACAAAAACATATTGATTATCGTATATCCTTGAAATTGGGGGATTTATTAACATCTCCTCAGGAATTACCACTGAATTAATATTGTCCCTGGAGTCAAACGCCTTTCGAGCCAAAACCCCTAACATATTTTGTGGAATATCTGTTTCAATTGAATCCATTCCAATATTCCAAAGTGTTCTAATTTTTAATAGATTTAGTATCACCTCGGCACTTAAAACTTTGTTTTTTATTCCAGCAATTACTAGTTGTTGTCTGGCTTCTCTTGCAAAATCAGTCCCTTCGTCTCCTTCCGCATTTCTGCTCCTTACAAACTTCAAGGCGGTCTCCCCATCCATCATTTGTTTGCCTTTTTGAATAGTTAAAGTTTCATATCTGCAAGTATATGTCCCATTCCCATCGCATAAATCGTTTTCCCTGCCCTCAATCGGATACTTCTCATCTGTAAATGAATTTTGAACATCCACCTCAATTCCCCCTAAGCTGTCTACAACTTCTTTAAAAACTGAAAAATCTATTACCAAGTTGTAATCAACATTAACCCCAGTAATTTTACCCACTGACTCATCAGCAAGCTTAAATCCTTCCTTTCTAAACTTTCCCCAATAGTAAGCACTGTTTAGTTTTGCTCTAATTTCAGGAGCCCAAATATCTCTTGAAAGTGAAATCAGGTTTGTTTTTTCACTTGAAACAGAAGCCAACATCATTGTATCAGTTAAATCAGGGGCATCATGTCCAACCCCGCCCTTACCTAAAACCAAAACATTAACTCTTCCCTCAAATGGTGACAAAAATGGGCCAATAAACCACCGAAATCTCAAAGCCAGTATGGTGGGAATTAATACAAGAATTGCTATTAAAATTCCCAAAATAATCCAGATTCTTTTTACTTTTTGCATGCTAGAATTACCAGAGCGGTATGAACATTCTATCAGACTTAAACCTCCAACAAAAAGAAGCTGTTACATATGAAGGCGGACCTCTTTTGGTTTTGGCAGGGGCAGGATCAGGAAAAACTAAAGTTTTGACTCATCGTGTTGCCTATTTTATCCAAAAAGGTTTAATTAGGCCTGAAAACGCCTTATTGCTCACCTTCACTAATAAAGCTAGTAGTGAAATGAGAGAAAGAATAGTTAATATCACTCAAGGAGCAGCTCCTTTTAGTGGAACATTTCACTCTTTCTGTGCAAAGCTTCTTAGAATTGATGGAAGACAAATTGGAATCTCTCCAAACTTTGTAATATATGATGCAACCGACCAAAAAGATTTGGTTAAACAAATTCTGGACAACTTAAATCTCCCAACTGATCAATATAATCCCGGAGCAATCCTTAATGGAATTAGTGAAGCAAAAAATCAGATGCTAACTCCAGCCGAATACACAAATTTTGTGAGAGGTGAATGGCAAGAAATAGTTGCAAAAGTATATGAGTCTTACGAAAAAGCGTTAAAAGAAAACGAAGCACTGGACTTTGACGACCTTTTAATTAAGGCAGTATTTCTCTTCAGAGAAAAGCCTGAAGTCCTGGCTAAATGGCAAAACAACCTAACTCACATCTTTGTAGATGAATGGCAGGATACAAATAAAATTCAATACTCTCTGACTAAGCTTCTTGTTGGAAATAGAAAAAATTTAACAGCAGTCGGGGACGCTTCCCAATCGATTTATTCTTGGCGCGGAGCTGACTACCGAAACATTAATTATTTAATGAAAGATTACAAAGATTTAAAAGTAGTTAACCTAGAACAAAATTATCGCTCCACCCAAAATATCTTAACTGCAGCAAACTCAGTAATTTCAAAAAATAAAAGTCATCCTATTTTAAAACTTTGGACGGACAAGGAAGATGGCGGGAAAATTGTTCTTTACCCCGCAAGAAATGGATTTGATGAAGCAGACTTCGCAGTCAATGAAGTTTCAAAATTAAACTCATATAATAAATATGCATTTAAAGATTGTGCGGTTCTATATAGAACCAATGCCCAGTCTAGAGTTTTAGAAGAAGCATTTCTTCATGCAGGTATTCCATACACGTTAGTTGGGGGAGTGAGGTTCTATGACAGAAAAGAAATTAAAGATATTCTCTCCTATTTAAAATACTTAGTTAATCCAAAAGATTCAGTCGCAAGAAAAAGAATAGAAAAAATAGGAAAGAGAAAATTTGAAAAGTTTGAAGAATACAGAAAAATAGTCACTGATTTAGAAAAACTCACAACTCTTGACATTTTAGATGAAGTAATTCAAAAGATTGATTATCTAACTCTCTACCAAAAAGAAACTGAAGAAAATCTCCAAAGACTAGAAAACATTAAGGAACTAAGAAGCGTGGCAACAGAATTTCCAAAGATTCATGAATTCTTGGAAAACGTAGCTTTAGTTGAAGCAGAACAAACAGACAGTAAAAAAGTAACCAATAAATCAGATAATCATAGAGACGCAGTAACACTCATGACTCTTCATGCAGCAAAGGGACTGGAGTTTCCAATTGTATTTATTGTCGGGATGGAGGAGGGACTCTTCCCACACTCTAGAAGTCTAATGGATAATAGCCAGCTTGAAGAAGAGAGAAGACTCGCCTATGTAGGAATTACTAGAGCAAAAGAAAAATTATATTTAAGTTACGCAACCTCTAGACTCTACTTTGGAGAAAAATTAAGCAATCCTCCAAGCCGTTTCATAATGGATATTCCAGAGAATTTATTAGAAAGCTTGGGAGGACTGCCCAATGAAGTTTATAATGAGAAAGTACAAACTGATGACTTCAAAGGAACATTTGATGACATCATTGAGAAATATTTGAAATAAAACTGAATTACTCTTTAGTAAACAAAAGTTCTTGCGGTACTTTAATAATCACTGACGCTTCCTGATAACTCCTTACTAAGTCATCAGGTGAAACTTTATCAAAATTGCCAACCCTTATTTCAGTTGCTGAACCCCAGTATGGCCCCCATTCTTTAGTTACTTTATCTAGCTGCCCTTTGTCCCAATGATAAATCGACCTAACCGTCTTGTCCTTACCAGTCCCATCGAAAGTTATATCTTGCCATTCCGAAATGTGATCAAATGTCGGAGTATGCCCTTTATAAACGCCAAATCCATTTATTCCATCAGCAGTAATTGCCATTTGCAATCTATCAAAACTTTTTTCAACAACTAAAAAGGAATTTTCTCCATGAGGAACCGACAACATTTTATGACTCTCCATGCTTGCCCACAGATCCCTAAACGGCTTACCAACTCCGTTTAACTCCTGACGCATTTTCTCTAATTTATCAGATTCTCTCTTTTCTCTATCTGCTTTTTCTTTCAGATATGATTGAGCAAATTCATGAAGTTGCTGGAGTTGCTCCCTTGAAGCGCCTAGGTTTGGTTCTATATCCATAGCTAAATTCTACTACAACAAATTTTAGCCAACAAGATCTGTGTTGTATCATATAAGAATGGATAAAGATAAATTCAATAAAGATTCAGTTCATCCTCTTCAGTCCTGGGAGTGGGGAGAGTTTAGAGAAGTCTGGAGTAACAAAGTAGTTAGATTAAGTGATTGCCAAATAATATTTAGTATTGTTCCATATACGCGCCTTACGATAGGAACTGTAATAAGAGGTCCCAAACCCACTAAAGAAAGTGTCAAAGAAGTAGAAAGAGTAGCAAAAGAAAATAATGCAATATTCATTAAATTTGAACCAAATGTTTTATTTGATCAAAAACTTACAAACCAATTAAAATCCCTAGGATTTGTAAAAGGAAGAAGATTGTTTACTCCAACTTCTTTCTGGATTGATTTAACTCTTTCCGAAGAAGAATTACTTAAGAGTTTCTCAAGTAAAACTAGATATAACATCACACTTGCCCAAAAAAGAGGAGTGGAAATCTCGGAAGACAACTCAGATGAAGCATTTGAAAAATATCTAGCTCTAACTAAAAAAACCTCACAAAGGCAAGGATTCTATGCTCACACTGAAAAGTATCACAGGCTTATGTGGCAAATCCTAAAACCTGCTGGAATTGCACACTTAATGGTGGCAAGGTACCAAGGAGAAATAATAACCACCTGGGTTCTTTTTACTTGGCATGATTTTCTTTATTATCCATACGGTGCTTCAACCGATAGACACAAAGAAGTAATGGCAAATAACCTTGTTATGTGGGAAACAATTAAGTTTGGGAAAGCGAAGGGATTAAAAACATTCGATCTCTGGGGGAGAGAGGAGGGTAAAGGATTTACAAAGTTCAAAGAAGGTTACAATCCCAAAGTAGTTGAGTTTATAGGAACTTGGGATCTTCCAACCTCACCTCTTTACTATCCATATAAGATTGCAGAAGAAATCCGCTGGTTACTATTAAGATTTGTCACTAAGTTTAAGAAGCCAAAGTTTTAACAATAATTCTATTATTCATGATTGATATTAGACAATCCGTCAACTACGCAAACTATTTAAAACGGCTGGGTTGGACAGTTGAGAGGATAGCAGAAATCAATTATTTCATAAAAAAACTCCCATTAATCGGTTCTGTAATTAAAGTTCAAAGGCCAGAAGAAGTAAGGATAGACATAATTAGGAAGCTAGCCAAGCAGTATAGAGCTTTTCAGATAATAATTGAGCCTAAAAGCGAAATGGATGCTAATTTTCTAGCCTCAATTGGCTTTAAGCTTGCTAAAAGCACCTATTTACCATCAAAGACGCTTCAAATCGACCTCACTCAATCTAAGAAAAAAATATTTAAATCATTCAAAAAAGATGCAAAGGGTTCTATTAAGAGGGGAGGGGCTATAGAAATTAAGGAGTACTCAACCTTCGATGAAATAAAAAAATTTAGAGATGGATGGAAAAGTTGCGTAAAATTAAGCCGATTTGTACCAAGCACAGATCAACTAATAAACTTAGGTAAAAGTTTTTCTCACCACCACTCCATATTCCTTGCGTCGCACAATAAATCTAGCAGTATTATGGGTGGAGCGATTTTCACAATATCTTCACACGAAGGATCAAACTATATCACTTATTATTGGCAAGCATTTACTAATTCCGAAGGTCGCACTTCCCTATCCCAGTACTCTCTCCTCCACCAAGGTATACTATGGGCTAAAAGACAGAATTGTAAAATATTCGACTTTGAAGGAGTCTTCGATGAAAGATTTCCAAATAAAGACTGGCTGGGATTCACGCACTTCAAAAAATCATTTGGTGGGTATGAGGTCATCTACCCCGGCACCTATGTTAAAAATAGACTTCCCCTATGAAAACCTATAAAGCCATTTCCCTTAAACAGCCATGGGCAAACCTTGTTTCTGAAGGTAAAAAAACGATAGAAACCAGGAAGTGGTCAACAAACTACCGAGGCGAATTAATTATCTGCTCCAGTAAAATTCCAAATATCTATCCAGCAGGATTCGCCATGGCAAAGGTAGAACTATATGATGTCAAACCAATGGTAAAAGCTGATGAAAAGAAAGCCTGTGTCAAAGTCTACCCCAAAGCACATAGTTGGTTTTTAAGAAACATTAAAAAAATAAGTCCCCCAATTCCAATTAAAGGCGCCTTAGGAATATTTGATTTAAAGATAAAATTATAATTCCAAGTTGAAGACTATGACGAAACCCATTCTTCTTTTGGTATTAGCCGGGCTTTTTTAATTATTACTTCCATATCACTATCTGTAAGGTTGGGGTCCCTTATTACTAATTTCCCATTTATTTCTGTAATAACTAGTCCCATCGCAACGGCATCCCTCCTGACTTGTCCCCACTAATTTAGATAGAAGAATTTTGGTTTGATTTAGCTTCAA
>CAZTGB010000003.1:0-35919 GCA_964612965.1 uncultured Gammaproteobacteria bacterium
TTGAGTACATGCAAAGATTTACAACAAAAGTCTGAAATGTACCCGTCCTATACAAATTATTGTATTTCGATAATCTGGGTAGTAATATTTAAAAAGAAATGGAAAAGAAAGAAAAAGAAGAGAAGGTAATTATTAAAGAAAAGTATAGAGGACATCATATGGGCGGAGGAGCTTATGGACTAGGATTTATTGGAGTTTTAATTTATTACCTTCAAAGTGCAACAACTTTTCAGGAAGGCGTTATTGGATTTTTAAAGGCTCTTCTTTGGCCTGCCTTCTTAGTTCACAAGATCTATACAATTCTTGGGATGTGATTCTTCACAGGGGAAGTTGGTACTGATAGTTGACCTTGGCTGCCTCGCTTCGATTCGAACGAAGATTGGATGGTCCAGAACCATCAAGCCTACCGTTAGCTGACGAGGCAATATCTAACTATCTGCGTATTATACCTCAAATTGGGGTTTAGAGGAATTTTGGAAGGAAGAGAAATGCTCCAATAAGTACTGATGCTATTGAGGCTATGAGTACTGATGCAGCTGCTACATCTTTTGCTATTTTAGCTTCATTTTTAATTTCTGGACTTACCATGTCTACTATTGCTTCAATTGCCGTATTCATGAGTTCTAGTATTATGACGCATGCAATTGTAATGGTTAGGATTGCCCATTCAATTGGGTTAAATTTAAGTACTACTGCAAGAATTGAGGCAATAATGCCAATTATTACTTGGATTCTGAAGTTTCTTCCTTTGGTTATGCCTACAGCGAATCCATCTAGTGCAAACTTAAAACTTTTTAAAAGTGAGTGTTTTGATTCCAGTGCCATTTATATGTTACGATTGAGTTTAGATGGTGAAGCGTAAAACTTCAACTAGAACGAAAGTATTTGCAGTTTTTGTCTCACTCTCAGTTTTGGTTCTTCTGGGAGTTGTTTTTGTCTCCAAAGGAAAGCTAGCAAGAGCTTCTAATGCGTGCGGATCGGGAGGACTGGGGGATGAAATATCATTAGGTGAGCAATATGGATATTTTGAAGGAGAAAGGTTTGATGTTCCTGCTTTAGCAGAGGTAAGCGGAACCACCCCAGTACTTGGGGTAAATGATGGAGAGAAATGGATTGAAGTAGATTTATCAGATCAAAAGCTTACCGCATGGGAAGGGACTGGGGTTTTTCTGGAAACATTAATTTCATCGGGACTTCCTTGGTGGCCAACGCCACAAGGAGAATTTAGGGTTTGGGCGAAGGTGCGAGCCACTAAGATGGAGGGGGGAGAGGGGAAATACTATTACAACTTACCGAATGTTCCTTTTGTTATGTTTTTTGAGAATGAAAATGTTCCTGGATGGAGAGGATACGGACTTCATGGAACTTACTGGCACAATAGTTTTGGAACGCAGAGATCTCATGGCTGCGTAAATTTGCCAACTAGTATCGCAGAAAGACTTTACTACTGGACTACACCTGTTATGCCTGAGGGGAAAAGATATGTAAGGTCAACTCCTGAGAATCCAGGGACAAGAGTAGTAGTACATGAATAGTTTAGTCATTACATTTTTAGCAAGCTTTCTTATTTGGTTTCTTTTTCTAGGACTTGGGATTTTGTGGGTTATTGATGGAAAGATTAAAAAGGAACAGGTAATTCATGCTGTCTTTGCCTGTTTTGTTTCTTGGGTAATTGCACTTCTTGTAAAAGAATTTTTCCCAACAATTCGGCCTTTTATTGCTAACGGTGCTGAAGTATTAACCCTAACAATTCCTCGGGATGCGGCTTTTCCATCAGAACACACAACTCTAGCTTTTGCGCTGGCTGTTACAGTTTTTCTTCATGATAGGCGCGTTGGCTGGTTTTTCTTGGCTGGAGCTTTTTTGGTTGGAATTTCAAGAGTGATGGCAAATGTTCACTATCCAATTGATATTATTGGAGGAGCGCTACTCGGGACTATTGTTGCCGTTATAATAGAGAAGACTCATTTTTCTAAACTTTTCTTGAAAGCAGAGAAAAGTTAGTCTTGACAATTAGCAGTTAATTATTTAGACTGCTAAATATATTATTATGAAATCAGTTGATATGATTCGCCGTGTCCCAATTGTTGCAGTTAGGGGTTCTGTGGTTTTTCCAAGAACTGATACGCTTCTTTCTTTTGGACGTCCAAAAAGCGTTTCTGCAATTAATACAGCTTTCCAAGAGGATAAAGTGGTTGCGATTTTTGCTCAAAAAGATTCCCGTGCAACGGATCCTGAAGAGAGTGACTTATATAAAGTAGGAACGATAGCAACTATTACTCAAATGATGTCGACGGAAGGAGAAATTCATGCTCTTGTTCGTGGTCAAGCTAGGATCAAACTCCATGAAGTTATTGCAAATGAACCTCATTTAATAGGTAAAGTTGAGGAATTAACTGAGGAGATTGAAGAGTCTCCAAAAGTCAAAGTTTTATCAAATAAACTTCAGGATCTATTTAAAAAGTCAGTTAATTTGGGTAAGCAAGCTGAAATAATGACTGTCATGAAACTTGTTGGTGGGACAGTTGAATCACTGGAGCTTGTTGATCAAGTTGCTTCAATTTTGGAAATTAGTGTTTCTGAAAAACAGAAATTACTTGAAGAATTAAGTTTGGTTAAAAGGCTAGATATAGTACTTGAACACTTAGCAAAAGAAGTTAATGCTCTTGAGGTTGAACGAACGATATCAACCAAAACTCAAAAGAGATTTGAGGACCAGATGAAGCGTGCCATGCTTAGGGAGAAGAAAAGAACTATTGAAAAGGAATTGGGGGAAATGGACACGGATGAGGGAGAATTTTCAAATGAAGAAACAAAGGAGTATAAGGCAAAGATTAAAGCTGCTAATATGCCTGAAGTAGTTCGCACTAAGGCTGAGAAAGAACTAAAGAAACTAACACAAATGCCACCTAATAATCCTGAAGGGGGATATATTAGAAATTATTTAGATTGGTTGGTTGATATGCCTTGGGATAAAGTTTCCCCTAATAATGTATCAATTAAGAATGCTTCTAAAATCCTTTCTGACAGCCATTATGGAATGGATAAAGCTAAGGATAGGATTTTGGAATACTTGGCTGTAATGCAGCTTAGGAAATACCTAAAGAAAGAAAAAGAAGAGAGTAATCATCCAACAATCCTTTGTTTTATGGGCCCTCCCGGAGTTGGAAAAACTTCTGTTGGAAGATCAATTGCAAAAGCACTGGGGAGGGAATTTGTTAGAGTTTCCTTAGGTGGAATTCGTGATGAGGCTGAAATCAGAGGTCACAGAAGAACTTATATTGGGGCGCTTCCGGGGAGAATTATTCAAGGAATTAAAAATGCGGGAACTAAGAACCCTGTATTTATGCTTGATGAAATAGATAAAGTTGGAACTGATTTTAGGGGTGACCCAACTAGCGCACTTCTTGAAGTACTTGATCCTGAACAGAATAAAGAGTTTTCTGATCATTATTTAGAAGTTCCATTTGATTTATCAGAGGTTATGTTTATAGCAACTGGAAATATGGTTGATACAATTCCCGACGCGCTTCGTGACCGAATGGAGTTTATTAACTTCCAAAGCTACACTGAAGCTGAAAAATTCCATATAGCTAAAAAATTCCTTTGGCCTAAAGTACTTCGATCTAATGGATTTGAAGTTAAAAGTATATCTCTTGCCGATTCAGCTTTAAAAGAAGTGGTAAATAAATATACAAGGGAGGCGGGGGTTAGAAACCTAGAAAGAAACTTGGCTACACTGTGCCGGAAAATTGCCAGACTCATGGCTGAGAAGAAAAAATATCCGAAAAAAGTGGAAGTTAGTGATATTCGTAAATTTTTGGGAACTCGTAAATTTAGTTCTCAGATAGCAGAAAAAGAAGATGAAGTTGGGATGACGACGGGATTATCTGTTACTCCATTTGGAGGAGAGATTTTGTTTATTGAGGTTTCCTTAATGCCTGGAAAGGGTCATCTAACCCTAACTGGACAGTTGGGTTCGGTTATGAGGGAAAGTGCTAGGGCTGCTTTTACCTGGACAAGATCCCACTTCCGAGAACTGGGACTGAAGGAAAATTTTGCTGAGAAGATTGATGTACATATTCATGTTCCTGAGGGTGCTGTTCCTAAAGATGGACCATCTGCTGGAATTGCAATTACTACAGCTTTAGCCTCCGCATTAACTGGAATTCCTGTTAAGCGCGATGTTGGAATGACTGGAGAGGTAACTCTAAGAGGGAGGGCTCTTGAGATTGGGGGGTTAAAAGAGAAATCAATTGCGGGGCATAGGGCGGGGTTAAAGACCATTATTATTCCAAAGGATAATAAAAAGGATCTTGAGGATGTACCTGAGATGGTCAAGCGAGATATTAAGTTTGTATTTGCAACACAGGTTGAGGATGCCTTGGAAGTTGCTCTAATAGACTGGAAGAATAGAAAGAAATCAGAGAAGGTATTTACTCCACTTTATTCTGTTTTGGCTGCAAATTAATAGTTGACATATTGACATATTTATGTCAATATTCTAGGTATGCAATTAATAAGGACCACATTAAGAGTCAAAAGTGATTTAAAGAAAGCTGCTGAGAAGCGTGCTGTATATGAGGACACAACTCTTCAGAATATTTTTAATAAAGCGTTAGAAGAATATTTAAGAGAAAGCGCTAAAGGAAGAGCTAAAGAGCTAATATTCAAAACTCATGATTTAGGTACCCCTTTGGATAATCTAACTAGAGACGATTATTATGATGCTCCTTGATTCAAATTTGATTGTTTATGCTGTTAATTCCTCTTCACCTAAACAGGTTGAATCTCAGGAGTTTATTAAAAGTAATATCGAAGAATTATGTCTTTCTCATCAAAATATCTTGGAATCTATCAGAGTTTTGACTCATCCGAAGTTCTCTTCTCCAATGGATCCGGTGGGAGCAAGTGAAGCTGTTTGGGCGATAGCAAACTCAATTAGGCTAATTACACCAAATCAGGAATCCCTATTTTTGTTTAAGGAATTAATAGACAAATATAACTTGATGGGAAACAAAATATTTGATGTTTATTTGGTGGCAACAGCTATGGCAAATGAAATTTTTTCGGTGGCTACAGATAATGTTAAAGACTTTAAAAAATTTGAAGAAATTAGCGTAATTAGCCCATTCTTGATAAAATAGCGATTACGGCCCCATCGTCTAGTGGTCTAGGACATCAGATTCTCATTCTGAGAACTTGGATTCGAATTCCAATGGGGTCACTGAGTATTTTTGATACGTTCTTATATTCTTGACATTGGAATTTAGGGGGGATACAATCACCCTCATTAGGCTAGAAAACATGATATTGAATCTCTCACCAAGATATTTTAAGACCCTCATTATTAAGGGCCTTTAATTTTTTGGAGAGAATCAGTTTAAAGTCCCTCTCCAAATAAGATCCGGGAGGGATTTTTTCATTTAAAAAGACATGAACAATCAAATTAAAATCACACAGCAGGGATTGGATGCTTTAAAGAAAGAGCTTGACCTTTTGGTGAACACAAAAAGGCCTAAGATGGTTGACAGACTTTCCTATGCCAGGTCTCAAGGAGACCTTTCTGAAAATAGCGACTATGCTAACGCCAAAGAAGAGTTAGAATTTCTTGATGGCAAAATTGAGGAAATTGAAGAAGTTCTTAAAAATGCTTCAGTGATTACAACTACTGGAGTAGCTGGTGACGGAGTTTCTGTCGGAGCGAAAGTAACTGTTAAAGTTAACGGCAAAGACAATATTTTCAGTATCGTAGGGGAATGGGAGGCGGATCCAATAAATAAAAAGATTTCTCACACATCCCCGCTTGGACAGGCTTTAATTGGGAAAAAGGTTGGAGAGAAAGTTGAAGTTGAAGCCCCGGCTGGAAAGGTTTTCTATCAGATTCTTGCTATTGAGTAGCTCCGTGCCTATACTAAAAGTCATGACAAAAGTAAATGCTTCAGGAAAGGAAGACAGACTTTTAAAGTTAAAAGAGATCAAGTCGCAGGGTATTAATCCCTATCCTTCAAAAATAAATTTCAAAAGAGTGGACATATCTGAAGCTTTGGATAAAGAGGGAAAGGAGGTCGGAGTTGCGGGAAGAATCTTAGGTTGGCGCGGTCATGGGAATGTTATTTTTGCAGACCTAGTTGATGAGTCGGGCAAAATGCAGGCCTTTTTCCAAAAGAAGAATTTGGGAGAGGACTTTAAACCCTTAAAACTTATAGATATTGGGGATTTTATTGCGGTTTACGGAAAAGTTATTAAAACTGTGGCGGGGGAAATTTCAGTTGATGTTAGTAAGTTTCAAATGCTTACAAAAGCACTTAGACAACTTCCTTCTACTTGGTACGGACTTAAAGACGAAGAAGAGAGGTATAGAAGAAGATATGTAGATTTAATTATAAATGAAGATTTGAAGGACTTATTTAGAAAGAAAGCCATCTTTTGGCAGTCAATGAGAAATTTCTTAATTGAGAAAGGATTTTTGGAAGTTGAAACTCCGGTTTTGGAAAACACTGCTGGGGGAGCTGATGCTAATCCATTTGTTACACATCACAATGCTCTGGATATTGATTTATATCTCAGAATTTCAATGGGTGAGCTTTGGCAGAAGAGACTCATGGTTGGAGGTTTTGAAAAAACATTTGAGATAGGACGTCAATTTAGAAATGAAGGAATTAGCAGGGAACACCTTCAAGACTACTCTCAGATGGAATTCTATTGGGCATATGCAAATTACGAAGATTCAATGTCGCTAGTTGAATCTATGTATAAATTTGTTGCTGAGAAGACATTTGGGAAATTACAATTTGAGATTGGAGAACAACATAAAGTGGATCTAGGAAAGACCTGGAAGAAGATTGACTACACAAAGGAGATTAATGAAAAGACAGGAATAGACATTGCCAAGGCTACAGATAAAGAGATTAAAGAAAAACTGGATGAGCTGAGAATCAAATATGACAAGGTCGATTCAAAAGCTAGGTTAATTGATTCTTTGTGGAAATATGTTCGAAAAACTATTTCAGGACCTGCATTTTTAGTTGGGCATCCCGTTGAGATTTCCCCACTCGCCAAAAGAATGGAAGACAATCCAGGATTTGTTGAGAGATATCAGGTGATATTAGCGGGAAGTGAGATGGGGAATGGATATAGTGAGCTTAATGATCCCTTGGACCAAGCGGAGCGATTTGGGGAACAACAAAAAATGAGAGATAAGGGAGATGATGAAGCTCAAATGGAAGATTATGATTTTGTTCGCGCTCTTGAGTATGGGATGCCTCCCGTAACTGGATTCGGAGTTAGTGAAAGATTATTTTCGTTTTTAGCAGACTTACCAATTCGCGAAGCTGTACTATTTCCACTACTTCGACCTGAAGGTAAAGAGATGAAAAGAGGTGATAATGAATGAATAATGAAGGACATATGACAAACTTTTTAATGTCAGTTTCTTTTAGTGTTTTTGGAATGTTACTTATTTTTGGACTTGGATTTGTTTTTCCAACAATTAACCCTTATATGGTTATTAAATGGATAGTTGTTGTTGCGGGAGCAGTTTTCCTTTACACATTTTTGGCTTACGCATTTAGTGGTCTAAAAGGACTTAAATTTTTTAACAGATTTAAAAAGAAAGGAAAGAGTAAATAATGAAGGGGTATGGAATAGCTCACGCTACCCTAACCGTTTCTGACATCAAAAAGACTAAAGCATTTTATGAAAGTCTTTTTGATGTTGACTTAGCGATGGATGATTCTAAGTCATTTAGTTTACTGGGAGTCGAGATCCCTTGCTGGTTTGTTCAATGGGAAAAGCAATATCCAGGTGACCGATTTGATGAAAGAAGAATTGGACTTGACCATATTGCTTTTGAACTGAGGACTTTGGATGAACTAAATGAAGTGGTTAAGAAGCTAAATGAAATGAAGGTTGAGAACAAAGGAGTGGAGAGATTTGATGGGAAATACCCATATGTAGCTTTTAGAGATTCTGATAATATACAAAATGGAGTCTGTTAACTTGCGTAAACATTGTTATGCAGTTGGGGCAGTAATGAAATCTCTAGCTAAACATTTTAAAGAGAACGAGGAAATGTGGGAGATAGTGGGACTACTTCATGACGGTGATTACGAATTTACAAAAGAGGATCATGCTAACCACGCAAAGTTAATGGCAAGTTGGGTAAGAGAAACCGGAGAGACCGACAATATGCTTCTAACTGGAATTGAATCACATGGATGGTTTCATGAAGGGAAACTTCCTCAAACTCAAATGCAGTGGGCACTTTTTTGTAGTGATGAGCTAACGGGACTTATTACTGCAGTTACCTTGGTTAGACCTGAAAAGAAATTATCTTTAGTTACAGTTGATAATATTCTTTCTAAATGGAGCCAAAAAAGCTTTGCGGGTGGGGTTAAAAGGGAAGACATAGAGCACTGTGAGAAAGAACTTGGAATTAAACTTCCTGAATTTATTGAAATTGCACTAACTGCGATGCAAGGAATTTCTTCAGAACTGGGACTTTAAATTTAATGAAGAGAGTTATCTTTATAGGTCAAGCGATGCCAAGGGTAAAAAGGAATCCTCATGATTGGCCAACATTAAATGCTTGGTTGTACTCAATTGGAATTACGGAAGATCACATGAAGCAAAATTTTCTATATTCTGCTTTGGTTGACTACTTTCCTGGATCCAAAAATGGTTCTCACTTAGTTCCTACAAAAGAAGAAATCTTAAAGGAGAAGAAAAGATTGGGAAAAACCATTAAAGACTTTAATCCTGATTTAGTTGTTACCATTGGAAAGCTTTCGCTTGCGAACTGTTTGAATTGTGAAATTAATTTATTAGGTGATTATATTGGAAAGACTTTTACACAAAACCCATATAATCTTTATGATCAGGAACTTTTAATAATTCCACTTCCTCACCCATCTGGAGCAAGTACCTGGAGACATAACTCTGAAAATAAAAAACTTTTACAGAAAGCATTGAAAATTTTACAAAAGGAGATAAAGTAGTGCGATGGATAGTCAAACAAAAACGAACAACAAAACTTGGGATGGTATGGTCGATCTGTTTTTAGAGGCTAGTTCACTTCCAGTTTGGGGTCCTTTTAGTGTAGGTAAAAATTTAAAATTGATTACAAATATAAAAGGTAAAACTTTTCTTGAAGTGTGTTGTGGTAGTGGTAGGTTCATAAAATATTTAACAGATAGGGGTGCTAAAAAGTATATGGATTAGATTTTTCTAAAAATCAACTGATTGAGGCTAAGAAATATAATTTAGATAAAATTAAATCTGGTAAAGTACAACTATTTCAATTCACAATGGAGGATAAGATTTCCATTAAACCAGTCGACGTTGTTTTCTCGGTTTATGGGATAGGGTGGACCTTAAACCCTAAAAAGACTTTTAAAAATATTTATTCATATTTAAAGCCTGGAGGTAAATTTATTTGGAGTTGGGATCATACAATTTTTACAGATGTAGGTTACGAGAAAGGTAAATTTGTAGTTAATTATTCATACCACGATGAAAAACTTTTAGAGATTAAGAATTGGAAAAAGGAGGGATTTA
Organism: uncultured Gammaproteobacteria bacterium; assembly: GCA_964612965.1. GTDB lineage: Bacteria > Patescibacteriota > Microgenomatia > UBA8517 > UBA8517 > CAZTGB01. Next base: position 9,559 of record CAZTGB010000003.1, read on the forward strand.
CTGCACACATTTTATATAGGAAAACTTCAACTTGGTTTGAACTTTTAAGAGAGGCTGGGTTTGAAATTGTAGGATATTATGAACCAGAACCAATAGACACAGCGAGAGCTCATAGTGATCCTAAAAAATATTATTCTATTCAAAAGGCAAGACTTGTCCCATCAAGTTTTATATTTGAATGTGTTAAAAAATAGTAGTTATTCAAAATTTGAGAATAATTTGAGATTGTGGTATAAATAACCATGGATATTGGATGAGTCTAAAAGCGTCTGAGGAGTAATTCCATACTCCAAGCTAAGAAGGGTAAAAAACTTCTTCGGGAAAGCCCGTAACAGCTTATAAATTAAGTATTAGCTTTAGGTGGCACCTCGTTTAGCCCGAAGCACGCAAGATAAGCGTGCTTTTTTATTGGTATAAGCGAAGCTTGCAAACTTTGTTTATAATGAAACTATGTTAGATATACAACTAATTAGAGAAAAAACAGAGGAAGTAAAGAAAGCTGTTAAAAATAAACAGATGGATATTAAATTGGTTGATGAAGTTTTAGTCCTTGATCTTAAAAGGCGTGCTTTGATCAAAGAAATTGAAGAGATTAGAGCAGAAAGAAATATAGCTGCAAAGGAAAAGAATATTGAGAAGGGAAAAGAGATAAAAGAGAGGCTTCAAAAATTAGAACCTGAACTTAGTAAAATTGAGAAGGAGTTTACAAGTGCGCTTTGGAAAATACCTAATTTGATTTCGGATGATACACCAATAGGAAAAGATGAAAGAGAAAATAAGATAATTAAGAAGTGGGGAACTCCTAAAAAATTTGACTTCAATGTTAAGGACCATCTAGAACTTGGAACAGACCTTGGAATTATAGATATGGAAACGGCCGGTAAAGTGGCTGGAGCTAGATTTAATTATTTAAAAGGAGATGCTGTTTTACTTCAAAACGCTCTTTATCAGCATGCAATGAGTATATTAATTGAAAAAGGATTTACTCCGGTTTTACCCCCACTTTTTATTAATCCTGAGGTTTACACAAGAATGGCAAGACTAAGTCCCGAGACTGAAATAGAAAGATATTCTATACCACGGGACAATCAATATCTTATAGGAAGTGCGGAACATACTTTGGGACCTATGCATATGGATCAGGTTTTGAATGAAAAAGATTTACCACTTCGATATTTTGCTCTTACCCCAGCATTTAGAAGAGAGGCGGGTTCATATGGGAAGGACACAAGGGGAATTTTGAGACAACATCAATTTGATAAACTAGAAATGGAATCTTTTTCAACTCCTGCGCAGGGACCTAATGAGCAAGATTTTTTTGTAAGTATTCAGGAGAAATTAATGCAGGATTTGGAAATTCCATATCAAGTTGTTGCAATTTGCACAGGGGATATGGGTGGGCCAGATTTTCGTCAAATAGATATTGAATCTTGGATGCCAGGGGAGGGTAAGTATAGAGAGACCCACACGTCAGATTATATGACAGACTATCAATCACGAAGGCTTGGTACGAGAGTTAAAATTGGAGACAAATTTGAATTTGTTCATATGAATGATGCAACTGCTTTTGCAATGGGACGAACAATTATTGCAATTTTAGAAAATTATCAACAAAAGGATGGATCAGTTAATATTCCCAAGGTTCTTCAAAAATGGATGAGGAAGGAAAAGATTGAAATTAGGTAGTTTTTATATAAAATCTCTTTTTTAAATAGTTTTTAATTACCCCAAAGCTTGGAAAATATCTGGGATGAGGAAGCTTTTTCAAACTGAACCATCCCCACTCAGTAATTTCATCAGGTTCCATCACTCGAGCTTCGCCTTTCCATTCCTTTGCAACTAAACCCACTGTTACGAAATGGGCATGTTCATTTTTAAAATTATGGACTGAAATTACTTTGGGATTATATATTGTTATTCCAGTTTCTTCTTTTACTTCCCTAGTAGCTCCCTCTTCTAATGTTTCTCCCCAATCTAATTTTCCTCCTGGTAAACACCATTCCCCCGCACTTCTAAATGCGGAATCAGCTTTGTCAGGATTAGGATGACGCTTTCCAAGAAGGATCTTTCCTTTTTTGACTAAAACTACACCAATTCCAGCTCCAACTCTTTTATCGTTTTTATCATTCGACATAATTCATTTTATCACTATATTTTTTGGCTTTGTCAAATATAAACCCCCATCCGTATTTGTCGTAAATTTCTTTAGCTTTGCTAAATTCTTCACTTTTATACTTAGATAAAATCTTCTTTTTATAAAAATACTCTTTTTCTTCATCTCTCAACTTTTGCCAGAGAGGAAGTCCATATTTTATTAGATCTATACTCCTGGTTGTTGGTTTCCAGCCGAATTTTGCTATACGTCTACAACCTTCCAGACAAAAATAGACAATCTCTTTTACCTTGTAATTAAAGCCGTTTTTTAAAAAGTTGTTCATTCGTAATGTTTTATTTAATGAGTCTTTAAATCCAAATCCTGTGGGGTCATGAAGTTTTCCGTCTGATGCTAAGTAAACAGAATCAATACTGTCTACATAGAAAAGTAAGTAATTTTTTTCTGTGCTATTAACTTGAGGATTGTCAATTTGGGCATTCCAAATTCCTTTTACATCCCAATTATTTGTTTTTATTTTTAATTCATTGAGAACTTGAGATAAAAGAGACTGGGCGTCTTTAAAATGAACCTTACCTACATAGGCGATATCTATATCTGAGGGGAGAGTTTTTGTTAAAAAACCTCTTATAAAACCAGATGCAATGTATGGTTGTTTTAAATTTTTTAATTCTAATTCTTTAAGAACTTTAGCAGCCAATACGATTTCCTTTTTGGATTCTATGTTTTTAATGTATTTTATAATTTTGGCGGAGGAGTTGTCCTGTGTCATAATTCGATCATATGCTTGGGACAAGGGTTTTGGAAGAGTTGAATTCAAAATATAATGGCCGCTTGAAAGTTGTAAAAACTTTTGGGATGGGTACATATATTCAGGCTAATGGTTTAACTCAGTCAGGAGGGATAGTTGAATCTATTTGGAAATCAACAATTAGGAAAATCAAAAATCAGGATATTAAAAACTGTTTAATATTGGGTTTAGGTGGAGGAACAGTTGCCAAAATTATTCAAGAAAGGTGGCCGGGGGTTAAAATCACCGGAGTTGATATAGATCCAGTCATGGTTGAGTTAGGGAAGAAGTACTTGGGCCTTGGTGATGTTCAAATAAAAATCCAGGATGCGTATGACTTTGACTCAACCGGATATGATTTAGTGATAGTCCTAAAAAATTTGAAAATGAGAAGTTTTTAAAGAAACTTACAAAAAATAAATTAGTTATTTTTAATAGGCTTTACCAGCGAAGCTGGCCAAGCTCTCCTTATTTTAAAGATAAAAAACAAACGGCTTTGAAATTTGGCGAAAAACTGGAAAAGATTTATCCAAAAGTCGAATATTTTTACCCCGAGGCCAATTTAATGTTATTTTGTTATACTTTAAGTTAATGAAAATTAAACTTTCCGAAAAACAGGTTACAGAACTTTCGAGATATTGGTTTGACTTATCAAAATTAACGTTTGCTTCGCTGATCTTGAAACTTTTTGAGCCAGGTTCGCCTGGTTTTTCTTCACTTTCAATTGGGACAATTCTTTTGGGCTTGTTCACGACTGTCGTTTTTGTTATGATTGGTTTAGTCTTTTCAAGAAAATAACATGCAACTTACAAATATTGATCAAGGGTTACTGCTTTTTTATATAGCCGGTGGTGTTCTAGCAATCGCTGGAATCTTGCTCTATATTGCTTCTAAAAAATAAGTTCCATTGGGCTATAATTACAATTGAGTTTGTTTATGTTAAATATTTTTTCCAGATTTTTAGATTTAAACAAAAGGGAAGTGGACCGTCTTCAAAAGATTGTTGAAAAAGTTAACTCTTTTGAATCTAAAATTAAAAGACTTAAAGATAAGGATTTTTCCATTAAGACCGAAGAATTTAAAAAGAGACTTGCAAAAGGAGAAACTTTAGAACAAGTTTTACCTGAAGCATATGCACTCGTTCGTGAAGCCACAGAGAGAGTGCTTGGAATGCGCCATTATGATGTTCAGCTTATGGCAGCTGTTGCACTTTTTGAGGGACGCGTTGCGGAGCAAAAAACAGGAGAAGGAAAAACTCTTTCTGCGGTTCCCGCACTTTACTTAAGAGCCTTAACGGGCCAGGGGGTCCATTTAGTTACGGTCAACGATTATTTGGCCCGCCGTGATGCTGGATGGAATGCTCCGATCTTTCATTTTTTAGGAATGGGGACGGGATCTATTATTCAAGAAGGAAAATCTTTCATATATGATCCAAAATTTAATGATACAAGTCATGGAGACGAACGCTTGGCACATCTAAAGTCGGTTGAAAGAAAGATTGCATATCAAAGTGACATATTATACGGAACTAATAATGAATTTGGATTTGATTACCTTCGGGACAATATGGTTTCAACACTGACCGAGATGGTGCAGCGAGGACATTACTTTGCAATAGTTGATGAAGTTGACTCGGTTTTAATTGATGAAGCTCGTACCCCACTTATTATTTCAGCACCTGATACGGAACCTACCCAAAAATATTACAAATTTGCCTCTTTAGTTGAAAAGTTAAATTCTGATACAGATTACAAACTTGACGAGAAAGCTAAAAGTGCAAGTTTAACTGAACAGGGAATAATGAAGGTAGAAAAGATCCTTGGGGTAGATAACTTATATGAAAAAGAGTTTGAAAGCATCCATCATATTGAAAATGCTCTTCGGGCAAAAACACTTTACCTACGTGATAAAGATTATGTAGTTCGTGATAATCAGGTAACAATAGTTGATGAGTTTACGGGACGCTTAATGGTCGGACGCCGCTGGAGTGACGGACTTCATCAAGCAGTTGAGGCAAAAGAGGGGGCAGTAATTCAACAGGAGAGCAAAACTCTAGCTACAATTTCTTTTCAAAATTACTTCAGAATGTATGAACATCTATCAGGCATGACAGGTACGGCCGCAACTGAGGCCGAAGAATTTAGAAAGATATATAAACTCGAGGTAGTCTCTATTCCAACTCATAGGCCAATGGCGAGAGCTGATCAATCGGATACGATTTATAAAACCTTAAGAGGAAAATATGGAGCAATAGTAGATGATATTTCTGAACTTTATAAAAAAGGCCAACCTGTCCTTGTTGGAACTACCTCAATTGAGAAAAATGAAATTATTTCCGAGTACTTAAAAAGAAAGAAAGTTCCACACAACGTTTTGAATGCTAAAAATCACGAGAAAGAAGCAAGTATTATTGCGGAAGCTGGAAAACCTGGAGCTGTTACGGTTGCAACCAACATGGCGGGGCGCGGTGTTGACATAGTTCTTGGAGGACCTAGGGAAGATACAAAAAGGTGGAAAGAGTTACACGAAAAAGTAGTTAAAGCAGGAGGGCTTCATGTAATAGGAACCGAAAGGCATGAAGCAAGACGCGTTGATAATCAGCTCCGGGGTAGGTCGGGTAGACAGGGGGACCCGGGAAGTTCCAGATTCTATCTTTCTCTAGAGGACGATTTAATGCGCATTTTTGGAGGGGAGCAAATATCGGGAATAATGGATAGATTGAATCTTCCAGAAGACACTCCAATTGAAAATGTTTTAATTTCTAAAGCAATTGAGCAAGCACAAGTTAAGGTTGAGGGATTTCATTTTGATACAAGAAAGAGATTGGTTGAATTTGATGACGTTGCTAATCAGCAAAGAGAAATTGTCTACACCTTAAGAAAAAGAATTCTTGAGTCAGATGACTTAAAGGAAGAGATAATTGGAAAGTTAAAATCACAGATAGAGAAATTACTTTCTTGGATATAGATCACGGGGTTGCACTTGCTGAAATTATTCCATTTGATGACACATCAATTAAAAGAATTAAATCAGAACTAGAAAAGGCTGACAATAAACAAGAGTTTTTGGAAAGAGTACTCATGGATGTGTACGGGAAGCGAGAGAAAGATTTGGGAGAGTCAACTATGAGGGGAGTTGAAAAGTATGCATATTTGGGTGCCATTGATCATCTTTGGATGGATCATATTGACCATATTGATGATTTAAGAGAAGGGGTATCACTCCGGGGATATGGACAGCGTGACCCATTAATTGAATTTAAAAATGAAGCGTATCAACTTTTTGAAACTTTGATAGATAAAATTGATGAAGAACTTTCAAGAAGAATATTTAGAATTGGAGTTGCTACTCCGCAAACTGAAATTCCACTTAACTTAGCAAGAGAAAATGTTGACACATCAGACAAAACTGGACTTTCTGGGGGAGCTAATGAAGCTGCCAAGTCAGGAGAAAAAGCATTTCAAAAGAAACTAGGCAGAAATGATCCTTGCTGGTGCGGAAAAACTGACAGTGAAGGCAAGCCACTTAAGTGGAAAAAGTGCCATTATCCTCAAATGCCAAAATGAGATTTTTCAATAAAGATCTATCAAAGACCGAAATAGAAGAAACAAGAAAAGAATTTGGCGATTATGTAAAAGTCACTGTAGACCTTGATATTGAAAGTATTGTTGTAGGATGTGAACTTCACGCAGACGGGGAAAATATTTTGCTTGAGAAGGGGAGTAAATCAGATAATATTTGGGGCGGGGGGATCAATTTAAAAGATAAAATAATTGATACTACCGCCGTATTAAATATCAGGCCGAGACTTGGAAATGACAGTATGGAAATTTTAGACTCCATAAAGCGAGAAAGGTTTGTTAATATAGTCAAAAGATATTTTCAAGAACTATGGCATTAAACAAATTTTCAAAAAAGTCAGATAAGATAGCTAACTTATATAGATCTGCCTTTTATCTTGCAAAGGGATCGAATAAGATTGCACTAGGATTTTTAAATAAATCTGGTGTAGAATTCAGTAACTTGGATTTATCAAACAAGAAATTAAGGCTTTATTGGGCAGAAAAAATTTTGGATAAATATACGAGTTTAAAATATTCAATATGAATGAAAATAAGCAAAGCTTGGTCAGTGAGACTAATGAAATGAGTTTTGATTGGCAAAAGTTACTTCTTTTTATCTTTTGCTTTGTTTTGGTTTTGGGCGGAGTCCTTTTTGCTAACAGGAATAATGATAAGGCTCTTGATCTGCCTGACGAATTAGGGCAAAATACTGATATGCCGGTTGATACATCAGAACTTAAAAAGGAAGATATAAAGGTAGGAACGGGGGAGGAAGCTGTAGCTGGAAAATTAGTTACAGTGCACTATTCAGGAACCTTAACTGATGGAACCAAGTTTGATAGTTCATACGATAGGGGTACTCCTTTCGATTTTACTTTAGGAGCTGGTGAGGTTATTCAAGGATGGGATTTGGGGGTAGCTGGGATGAAAGTTGGAGGAATACGAAAATTAACAATTCCACCATCTTTGGGTTATGGAGAAGCTGGAGCCGGAGATGTAATTCCACCAAACGCTACTTTAATTTTTGAAGTAGAACTTCTCAAAGTTCAACAATGAACTTAACAAACCTCCTTAAAAAATATCAAAAGTTTTTTGGTTTAGTTTTTGTGTTGCTTCTTAATGTTGTGATTTTTATTTTCAGGGATCGATTTACAGATCTTGAAGAGTATGGGTATTTGGGTCTCTTTCTAATTAGTGTTTTAGGTAATGCAACTGTTATTCTTCCGACCCCAGTTGTTTTGACGGCATTTTTAGGTGGTGGGATTTTTAATCCTTTTTGGGTAACAATTGTGGTTTCAGTTGGGGCTACAATAGGTGAATTAACAGGATACATTGCGGGGGCTAGTGGAAAATATTTAATAGAGGAAAATACGAAAATTGAAAAAGTTAAAAGATGGATGGATAAACACGGACTTTGGACTTTATTTATTTTAGCTGCTATTCCAAATCCCTTTTTTGACTTGGCTGGTATTATCGCAGGTGCATCTAAAATTCCAGTTTATAAATATTTGATTGTTGTGACTCTTGGAAAAATAATTAAGTTTGGAACTATTTCATATCTAGGAGCAGGAGCTTTTGGTATAATCTCCAAGTGAAAATGAAAAAAAGATTAAGATTTCAAGGAGGGATTCTTCCTCTGCCTGTGTTTTTTCCGGATGCTACCCGCGGGCTAATCAAATCTTTGGATACATCTGACATAGAAAGTACAAAAACTCCTGGATTATTGGTAAATACCTACCATCTCTATAAAGATTTGGGAATAGATTATATTAAGTGGCGAGGTGGAATTAGGAAGTTTATGGATTGGGAGGGTTATGTAATTTCTGACTCGGGAGGTTTTCAAGTCGGAAGTTTGATCAAAATGAATCCATCAGAGGGCTTTGTTTCAAATAGAGGTGTGATGTTTAAACCCATTGGGGAAAAAAGAGTTATATTAACTCCGGAAAAATCAATTAGATTTCAAATGAGTTTGGGGAGCGACATGGTAGTTGCTTTAGATGATTTTACCGATCCAAAGGCAACTTACCAGCAGGCTAAGGACTCAGTTGAGAGAACCATTAAATGGGCAAGAATGAGCAAGGAAGAATTTGATTCAATATGTAGGCAAAAAAAATTAAGTCAAAAAACTAGACCATTGATTTTAGGAGTGGTTCAGGGAGGATTTTTTCAGGATTTAAGAAAATATTGTGCTGAAGAACTGGTAAAAATTGGATTCGACGGCTTTGGATATGGAGGTTGGCCAATAAATAAAGACAAGACTTTCGATTATGAATCAGCCAAAACTATTGCGGAAAACTCGCCAGATAATTATTTGTTATATGGTTTGGGGATAGGAAAACCTCATGAAATTGTAAATTTGGTAAAAATGAGATACGTTATTTTTGATTGTGTACTTCCCACTAGAGATGCCAGACATGGAAGATTATATATTTACAAGGCACCCTCGATTAAAAATATAAATCTTGGAAATGATAACTTTTATGAGTTTTTGGATTTAACTAAAGGTAAATTTATTAATGATGACAAACCAATTTCAAACGCATGTGATTGTTTAGTATGTAAGCGGTATTCAAGAGCATACTTAGCTCATTTATTTAAGATTGGAGATTTTACTGCGGGAAGACTTGCAACAATTCATAATCTTCGTTTCTATTCTATTTTGATGGAGAAACTTCGGGGTTGACAAACGGTTAAGTGTATGTCTATACTTGCGCACTTAGATGGAAGAGAACCAAAATCAAGAACAGCAAGTTCAACAAAACGAAACTTCAGGTGCTGGAGTATCTTTTCCAACTGTTGGACAACCTACAAAAAAATCAAGTGGAGCAAAAACCCTTTTAGTTATTGGGATTTTAGCGCTTGTTGCAATTTTAGGATTTGTGATTTTTAAAAATGCATCATCTGAAAATACAAACGAGGCAACACCAACTCCATTTGTTGAAACACCTACTGAAGAACCAGTAGCTACACCCACTTCAACTTCAAAACCAGCAGATAAAAGTAAAGTAAAAATTGAAATTCAGAATGGTACTGGGATTACCGGAGAGGCTGCTTATCTTCAGACCCAGCTCAAATCATTGGGATACACTAATATAACCGTTGGAAATGCTTCAAGCCAAGACGCAACGGCCACAATAGTTACTTTTGCAAAAAGTCTTTCGGCTGAGATTGTTGATGAATTGACTAAAAAATTAAAAGAGTTATACAAAGAAGTCACTGTCAAAACATCAACCACGGCCACAATGGATGCAGTAATAATTACAGGACTTAGAAAAGGAACAACTGCTAAACCATCATCTACTCCTACGGCGAGTGGAACTCCTAAACCAAGTGTGTCCGCTTCTGCTTCAGCGTCACCTTCACCAACAACAACACCTCAGTAGATAGTGCTACAATTATTGTATGCAAGGTGTTTTTGATTTTTTGTCTAACAATCTTAATTTTAATTATCTCAATCTTAATATTTCAGCATCTACTTGGAAGGCGATTGCTATAGTTGTTTTAATTTTCTTTTTACTTTTAACCCTGGCTCAACTAAGAAGACATTATGTACATTGGTCTTTTAAAGGGGCTCTATTTGGAATATTTTTTGGATTTTTACTTGCTTTAATTTTGGAAGGATTTTTAATAATTGGAGGCAGAACCGCGTTAACTGAAGTTATGGGTTGGAAAAATGCTCCAAAACCGCTTCAGGTTGCCATTGATTCGGGAAGAAATAAATTAGTTCAAGTATTGGGTATTACTGATGAAATACCTAAGTCTTTTGCCTCAAATGACCCTAATGAGAATGATGCCATAACCCTTCTTCAGAGTCTTGATCCTTCCGAGATTAAGAAAGTTAAATCTCTCATCTGCGAGCCTTAAAACTGATATACTTCAGGTAAGTATGGATGATTTAATAGATCGCCTTAATAAATTAAAAGAAGTTATTGATTTACCAAGTAAGAAGAAAAAAATAGAAACTCTTGAATTTGAAGTTGCTGATCCTAATTTATGGAATGATCAATCAAGAGCTAGAAAAGTAACACAGGAATTATCAGATCTTAAGAAAGAAGTAGCTGAGATTGAAGAACTTTCTGAAGATCTTGAAATAATTAAAACACTGGGTGAGGAAGAATCATTAAAAAGTGTTGAAAAGAAACTTCAAAAGCTAGAACTAATGTCGTATTTGTCTGGTGATTATGATGGGAAAAACGCTTTAATTTCTATTCACGCAGGCCAAGGTGGAACGGAGGCTATGGATTGGGTCTCAATGCTTTATAGAATGTATTTGAGATTTTGTGAAAGACGAGGTTGGGGAACAGAAACTGTAGATTATACAGCTGGTGAGGAAGCCGGAATAAAAAGTGTTACGTTTGAAGTAACTGGTGGTTACGCCTATGGTTATCTTAAGGCGGAAGCTGGAACCCACAGGCTTGTTCGACAATCCCCTTTTAATGCAGATAAATTAAGACAAACCTCTTTCGCTTTAGTTGAGGTACTTCCAGAGCTTGATGAAGTAGACTTTGAAGTTTCCATAAAAGATGAAGAGCTTGAATGGCAATTTGTAAGAAGCGGTGGACATGGTGGGCAGAATGTAAATAAAGTTTCAACCGCGGCAAGACTAACACATATTCCAACAGGAATTGTAGTAACCGCTTCAACTGAACGTTTTCAAGAGCAAAATAGAAAAATAGCATTAAATCTACTTCGAGGAAAACTTTGGTTACTTGAGAAGGCAAAAGCTGAGAATGAGAAGAAGGGACTAAAAGGTGACTATCGACCCGCTTCCTGGGGAACACAAATTAGAAGTTATGTTCTTCATCCTTATAAAATGGTTAAAGACTTAAGAACCAACGTTGAAACGGGTAACACAGACGCGGTACTTGATGGTGAAATAGATGAGTTTATTGAGGCGGAATTGAAATTAATAAAATAATTATGAAAAATTTAACCGACTCCTTACGATCGGAAATAAAAGCGTTGGCTGTTGATAAAAACTTTAAACACTCTGCCTGGTTTGTTAAGTGGCATTTAAATATAGTAGAAAGAATAGCCCTTGAATTATGCGATGTTTATGTAGAAGCTAATCGAAATTTGGTAGTTTCTCTTGTTTGGATACACGATTTTATAAAAATTAAGAATTTGAATAGTAATGTCTTTGAGAAAGAGATTAAAAGTTTAATGTTAGGTATCGGTTTTAAAGAAGATTTTATAAAAAGAGTTATAGAATATTTAATTCTTTTTGAAATGAAGATGGAAATTGATTTACGAACAGCTCCCATAGAAGTTCAGATTGTTTCGTCAGCTGATGGGGCATCACATTTAGTTGGTCCTTTTATGTCGATTTATTTGTGGGAGAACTCTGATAAGGATTTAGACAACCTTATTCAGTCTAATGTTAACAAGGCAATGAAGGACTGGGATCGAAAGATTGTTTTACCTGAAGTAAGGAAATTTTTTGACAATAGACATAAATTTGTTCTTGAAAATAACGGAGTTTTGCCTGATAAGTTTTTGGTCGACAAATAATTCTTGTTCAAGTTAATTGATATGTGATATATTGACTTTAGTTATGAATCCACAAGGACAAACAATGTTACGAACCCCGCAGAATTTAGTTTCAAATGTTTCTAGGTTTGATTTTAAGAAATCTATGCCTTTGATTTTGGGATCCCTTGCGGTTGTTGTGGTTGGGGTTGTCACAGGATGGATCCTTTCAGGAAAGCCATCATTAAAATCAGCCGGAAGTTCTGCTCCGAATGTAACTATAAATTCCAATGAAGCAGGAATTTTAGATGAAAGCACTTTCAAAGGTGATACTGCCGAAGGAAAACTTGTTGAAGGTGGAATTAACGGAGAAGGGACCCATCATTTAGAGCGAGATGGAGGGCCTTCCAAAAATGTATATCTTACCTCAAGTGTAATTGATCTTGAAAGCTTTGTCGGTAAAAATGTTACAGTCTGGGGAGAAACCCTTTCTGCTAAGAAGGCTGGATGGCTGATGGATGTAATGAAAGTTAAAGTAACTGAGTAAATACTTCACTGCTCTGGTAATTTTTCTTTTCATTTGGTACTCTGATACTGCTATTGCCCATGGTTAAATTCAAAGAAGTTGCTAAAAAATTTGGTAGTGTGGCTGCGCTAGATAAAATTTCATTTGAGGTTAAGAATGGTGAGTTTGTTTTCATAACCGGTCCATCAGGAGCTGGGAAAACCACGATATTAAAGCTAATTTTGGGGGATACCTTACCTGATAGTGGAAGTATTGAAGTTGACGGGGTTGATGTTGATGCTCTTTCCACAAATGACTTACCCCTTTTTAGACAGAAAATAGGTACAGTTTTTCAAGATTTTAAGGTACTTTCAGAAAGAACGGTTGGAGAAAATGTTAATGTGGCATTGGCTGTAATCGGCCTTCCCGCTAACGAATGGGAAGAAAGAGTAATGCATGTACTTAAATTGGTTGGACTAGAAAAACAAGTTAATATGTTCCCGTCTCAGCTTTCTGGAGGAGAGCTTCAAAGAGTTTCTCTAGCTCGTGCCCTCATAGTTAATCCAAAACTTCTTCTTGCGGATGAGCCTACCGGAAATCTAGACTGGAAAACTTCAGATTCAATTATGGAAATTTTGGAAAAAATTAATAAAGAGGGAAAAACCGTAATAATGGCTACACATAATCAAGAAATAATTAAAAGACATAAAAAAAGAGTAATTCATCTTGAAGATGGTAAAATTAAGGAGTAAATATGGCGGCAACTCATTTTAAAACATCGCTAGATTCAATAAGAAGATCACCCTTTAAGGCTTTGGCTGCCATTTTTGTATTATCACTTACTTTTTTTGTGGCAACTCTTGTTTCAATCTTGCTTTATTCTTCATCTCAGGTACTTAGATATTTTGAAACACGCCCTCAAGTAATTGCCTTTTTGAAAGATACTTCAAAAGAAGATGAAATTGCCGATTTACAACATAAACTACAAGGAGACGAACGAATCCGTGAGGTCAAATATGTAAGTCGTGAGGAAGCTCTTTCTATTTATAAAAAGGCAACTTCAAGTAATCCCCTTTTGGGGGAGCTTGTTAGCCCTGATATTTTTCCAGCTTCACTTGAGTTTTCTGTGAAGGATTTATCATTTGCCCAGGATGTCATTAATGAAGTAAAAGAAGATCAAATAGTTGATTCGGTGGGTTTCACAGCTGCTCTTGGTGGAGAAGGCGACCTTGAAAATGTTGTGGGGAGACTTAGAACTGTAACAACCTACATTAAAATTGGAGGCGGAATATTTACAGGTATCTTATCTGTTGCTTCGTTTATGGTTATTCTTATCACAATTACAATGCGAATGATGACAAGGAAAGAAGAAATTGAAATATTAAACTTGATTGGGGCAACAAAAGGATTCATTAGAAGTCCAATTATTCTTGAAGCCCTGATTTATTCAGCTATTGGAGTTCTTATAGGCTGGGCAACATCGTTTATAATTGTTCTTTATTCAGCTCCAAGTATAGTTTCCTATTTTGGCGATATTCCAGTTCTACCCCGTCAAACTCTTGATCTGCTTATTCTTTTTGGAATAATTCTGGGAGCTGAAATTGTCTTTGGCTTTGTCCTGGCTCTTTCTGGAAGTTTACTTGCGATATCGCGTGTCAGGAAAGCAAGATGAAAAAATATGCAAAAAAAATACTTCTTTTCGCAATTACCTTAGGGTTATCTTTAGGTTTTGTTTCCTTTGTTCGTGCTCAATCCTGTCAGGATATTGGTAACCTTGATGAAAGGATAAGGTGTTTAAATACTGAACTTTCCAAACTTTCTACACAATCAAAAACTCTTTCAAATCAAATTGCTCAATTTGACGCACAAATAAAACTTACTACTCTTAAGATCACACAAACTGAAGAAAAAATATCACTTTTAGGTGGAAGGATTGATCAACTTGAAGATTCAATTGGAAGTTTAGAGACTGCGTTTTCATCTCGTGCTGTTGAAACATATAAACTGTCAAGGTTTGAGAGTAATTTTGTATATCTTTTGACAGCTCCAGATATAGAAGATACTGTTTCTAGATTTCATTATTTACAAAAGATTCAAGAAGCTGATCGCAATCTTTTTGAGAGGCTCCAGACTGCTCAAACAAATTATAAAGTAGAAAAAGTTGATCAGGAAGATTTACATGAAGAACTTGAGATACAGAAAAAGAATTTAAATAGTCAAAAAACTTCGAAGGCAGCTTTATTGACTGCTACTAAGAATGATGAAAAGAAATATCAGCAGCTTTTGTCACAAGCATTGGCCGAGAAGGCAGCTATTGAAAAGGCGTTGGTATCTGGTGTTAATGTGGGGCCAGTTAAAAGGGGGGATCCAATTGCCTTAGTTGGTAATTCTGGATATCCTGGTTGTTCAAGTGGAAAACATCTGCATTTTGAACTTAGAAAAAATGGTGTTTGGACAGATCCATTGCCATACTTACAATCTAAAACAGTTATTAATGAACAAGATGGTGGAGGTAGCGTGACTGTTGGCTCAGGAAGTTGGCCGTGGCCGATTGAAGACAGTGTGCGGATGACTCAATTCTATGGGCACACACCTTACTCTTGGAGATATTCATATTCGGGAGGAAACCATACAGGGCTTGATATGGTTTCTACATCAAGTGATGTAATAAGGGCTCCCGCTGATGGGACATTATTTAAGTCAGCTCAAAACTGTAGCGGTAGTACTATAAACATAGTTTATATAGAACACGGAGACAACCTGATAAGTCTATATTTACATGTTCAGTAGATTTGTTTTTACATTATTGTTTCTTGTCTCATTTTTTTTGATCTTTCCTATCTCAGTTTCAGCAGTCAATTTAACTATAAGTGAACCTCAAGTAGTGAGTGATGTAGTCACTATTAATGTCTCGATTTCTGGTCTATCGTCTCAAAGTTGTCCTAACACAATCTGCTATTTACAAGGAATGTTTACATCTTTAGGTCAAACTAAATATTTTGGTTTGACCCAAAACAATAGTGGTCAGTGGTATGAGTATAATGGATCACCAGAGTCGAGTTATATTGCTAATACGTTTTTTTCATTTACACCTGTAGATGATGGTTGGAATGGAAGTTTGATTGTTAAGAATAATCCAGATGATTCGGATTATGATGGGCCTGGAGATTATAATTTAAAAGTCAAACGCTATACAGGTAATAGCTCAAGCTCAACAAGCGAAGAATCAAATATTCTCACAATTCAGTTAACGACGGTAACTTTAACTCCCACTCCTAGTCCGACAGGTATACCTACCCAAAGTCCAACATCAACTCCTACTCCAACTAAATCACCCACACCCATCCCAACTAAAAGTCCCACACCAAAGCCAAGTAAAAGCCCATCTCCTTCACCTGAAGTTTTGGGGGAGGAAGATGTTTCTACCCCTGAACCCGAGACTCCAAGTGCTACTCCTTTAGTTTCTGATTCTTCTAAGAAGAAGTTTCCTCTTATTCCAGTTTTATTTATTGGCTCGGGGCTGGTAATGATAGGCGTAGCTTTAGTACAATTAAAGAATGCTAAAAAGTCTGCCCAAGAAACTTAATCTCTGGGTTCCTCCCTTTGGCTGGGCTCTAATTATTTTTTTATTGTCTTCAATGTCTCTTCCTGCTACATCTGATTTTTACTGGAAAGATTTTATTTTTAAAAAAAGTGCTCATATCTTTTTTTACGGTGTTTTAGCAATTTTTACATATAGGGCTTTAATTGGAGAAGGTGTTAACAAAAAGAAAGCTTTGATTTGGGCAGCTCTTATTGCAATTTTTTATGGAATCACTGATGAAATTCATCAATCTTTTACATATGGCCGTGAACCCAGGGTTCGTGATGTATTTTTTGATTCATTTGGGGCTTCTGTTGCAACAGTCTTACTAGATAAATTTGGAAACAAATACAAAAAATTATTAATGCGTTTTGGTCTATGATAGGTACTGACATGTCACTTTTATGGTGTCATACTAAATAGTTATGTCATTTGCAAAATATTTAATTCATTTATTCATTCCTCATGAAAGCAATAATCAGAAGGCTCGTGTCCTCCATCCGTCGGGACTTTTAGTATTATCTTTATTCCTCCTTTTTTTTCAATCTGTAATTTCTTTTACTCCAAAGGTATTTCCAAAAGTTTTAGGATATGCTGCCAATATTGCACCTTCCGAAGTAATTAGGCTAACTAATGAAAAAAGAACTGCGGCGGGGCTATCACCCTTAAGTGAAAATGGATCGCTTTCGCAAGCTGCACTTGCAAAAGGAAATGATATGTTAGCTAAAAGTTATTGGGCACATTTTGCGCCAGATGGAACATCACCCTGGAAGTTCTTCAATGATTTTGGATATAAATACAGATATGCAGGAGAGAATTTAGCCCGAGACTTTAGTAATCCTGAGGGTGCGGTTTCCGCCTGGATGAATTCACCAACCCACAGGGATAATATTTTAAACGGTAATTACAAAGAAATTGGTATTGGGGTGGTTGAAGGAAATTTAGGCGGTGTTGAGACTACTATAATAGTTCAGTTCTTTGGGGCAAGAAGTGAAGGAACTGCTTCTATTCCTATAGCCCGCGCTCAGGTTCCGGCAGATGTCTCTCCTAAGGCTTCGTCTGTTGCTCTTTCTGTTAAAACCACTTCACCTGTTCCAACAGTTGAGCCGACTCTTGCGCCAACGCCAACTGGGACGCCTGGCGCAACAGCTGTATCAACCTCGTATCTTGTTTCGCCTTTTTCTTCAACAAAGAATGTTTCATTAGGGGTTGTTGGGGTTCTACTTTTGGTTTTGTCTGTCGACTTGATTGTTGTAAGGCGAAGACGAATAATGAGAATAGGAGGACGGACAATTGCCCATATAGCATTTTTGGGGATGATACTGGCAGTCATCTTAATTCTTAAAGCTGGGCAAATTATTTAAATTTATATTTATATGAGAACCTTTATTAAACATCTTTCACACTACACAGCTCTATTTGGAATACTTCTTGCTGGCTTTTCTGGACTAGTTCTTTTTTCATACGACAAAGGTTTTCAAGTGGGGGTAAGTATAGCAACAGCCATAGCTTATGTAGCTTGGGGTATAGTTCATCACCATTTACACCATGATCTTCACACTGAAACAGTAATTGAATATATAACGATTGCGGCTCTTGGCCTCATTATTCTCTTCACTTTGGTAATTAGAGTCTGACAAGGTATAATCCGGGGGGTTCAAACATGGATATTACCAACGAAAATTTTACCAGTCCGACTAAGGGGAGTTTATCAATAAAAGAAGTAATTGATGAAATTTCTAAGTTTATTAATGATGAACCTGAAAAATTTTATAGAGTTGTGATAGGTAGTGATTCACAGGCAAAACGTGTTAATTCTCATTCTGAAATAGATTTTGTTACAGCTATTGTAGTGCATAGAACTGGGAGTGGAGCGGTTTATTTTTGGAGGAAACAAAAAATAATTAAAAAGCCAATTTTGAGGGAGAAAATATATACTGAAACTACAATGTCGCTTACCACCGCTCAAGAATTTGTACCTCTTTTAAGAGAAAAAGTTTCTCCTTCCAAATATGATTTTGAAATTCACATTGATGTGGGCCCCTTAGGGCCAACACGTGACATGATCAATGAAGTTGTTGGAATGGTGAGAGGTAGCGGATTTGAAGCAAAGACTAAACCTGAGAGTTGGGGGGCTTCATCGGTTGCGGATAAACATACTTAGTGTTATATTAATTAACGTTAATGAAAGGTGTAATCTTAGCTGGTGGGCTTGGCACAAGACTCTATCCTCTTACGCACGCTACAAATAAGCATCTTCTCCCGATTTATAATAGACCCATGGTTTTTTATCCAATAAAAACTTTGGTTGATGCTGGAATTAATGAAATCTTAATAGTAGTCGGAGGACCTTATGCTGGCCACTTTATGAGAGTTTTGAAAAATGGCAAAGAACTTGGTGTTAAACATTTAGAATTTGCTTTTCAGGAAGGAGAGGGAGGAATTTCGGCTGCGCTTTCACTAGCGGAGGACTTTGCAGATGGAGATTCGATTGTTGTTATATTGGGAGATAACTGTACAGATGCAAATATTAAAAAGGATGTAAAGGAATTCAAAAGGGGTGGGAAAATTTTTTTGAAAAAGGTACCGGATCCAAAACGTTTTGGGGTTCCCGTTTTTAACAAAAAAATGAATGTAGTTAGGATTGAGGAAAAACCAAAGAAACCAAAAAGTGATTACGCGGTAACCGGTCTTTATATTTACGATAAAACTGTTTTTAATAAAATTAGATCACTTAATCCTTCTAAACGAGGTGAACTTGAAGTTACTGATTTAAACAATTTATATCTTAAAGAAAAGAAACTTAACTGGACAGAACTTAAGGGATATTGGAGTGACGCTGGAACTTTCGATTCTTTAATGGAAGTTGCTAACTTTTGGAAATCAAAGAAATGAAAATTTTAGTAACAGGTGGTGCTGGATTTATTGGATCCAATTTTATTCATTATTGGGTTAAGAAGTATAGGAAAGATAAGATAATTAATTTAGATAAATTGACATATGCTGGACACTTAAGTTCAACTCGCGATTTTGAAAAAAAGGATTCCAGCTCTGGTGGTAAAAATTATAAATTTATTAAAGGGGATATTTGTGATTCAAAAATAGTTGATAGGGCAATGAAAGACGTTGATATAGTTGTCCATTTTGCTGCAGAAAGTCATGTTGATAGATCAATACTGGGTCCTCAAGTATTTATCAAAACAAATATAATTGGAACTCAAGTTTTAATGGATTTAGCCCTAAAACATAAAGTAAAAAGGTTTCATCATGTTTCAACAGATGAAGTTTTTGGGTCATTGCCGCTAGGTAAGGGAACATTTGATGAAAAAACAAAGTATGATCCCAGAAGCCCTTATTCTGCCAGTAAGGCTGGAAGCGATCATCTGGTTCGCGCTTATCATGAAACTTTTGGTCTACCCATCACAATTACTAATGCATCAAACAATTTTGGACCCTACCAGGATCCTGAAAAGTTTTTACCCAGAATGATTACAAATTTGATTGATGGAGATAAGATTCCGATTTATGGAGATGGTAAATATGTTCGAGATTGGCTGTATGTCGAAGATCACTGTCGTGCTATCGACCTGGTAATTCGTAAAGGCAAAGTTGGGGAAACTTATTTAGTCGGTGGACTTAAAAAAGATGTGAATAATATTGAAATCGCAAAGAAGTTATTAAAGTTTTTTGGTAAAGATAAAACTTCTTTAAAGTTTGTTAAAGATAGGCCGGGACACGATAGACGTTATGCTGTAAATTGGAGTAAAATAAGCAGAGAATTAGGCTGGAAGCCAAAATACGATTTTGATAAATGGTTAGGAAGAACGGTGAAATGGTATAAGGATAATGAATGGTGGTGGAGACCACTCAAAAACAAGGCAGAACAATTATATGCAAAAACAGGACAACATTAAAAAAACAAAAATAGACGGCTTATTGGTAATTGAGAGACCAACATTTCCGGATGAACGCGGTTTTTTTAGAGAGGTCTTTAGGTTTAATGAGTTTAAAGAGTTTTCCGGAATTAACTTTAAACCAGTTCAAATAAATCATTCACTTTCGCGTCCCGGAGTGATACGTGGAGTTCATGCTGAGAGATGGAATAAAATTATTTATCCCATTACCGGAAGTGTATTTTTGGCACTAGTTGATGTCAGACTCAATTCAAAAACATTTGGTAAATATGAGATTTTAGAATTTGATACAGAGCGTGAACATAAGGCAATTTTTGTTCCAAACGGAATTGCTAATTCTGTTTGTGTAACTGGTGACCGCGACGTTAATTATTTATATGTGGTCGATGCTTATTATGACGGCAAAGACACTACGGCAATAGCATTTAATGATCCAGATTTGAATATTCCCTGGCCGGTTAAAAATCCAATTGTCTCAGAGAGAGACAGAGGAAATCCAACATTAAGACAGCTTTTTCCTGAAAAATTTAAATGAGCGAAAAAATTTTGGTAACAGGATCAACTGGCTTGGTTGGTTCCAGATTTGTAGAGCTTCATGAGAACAAAGATGAACTTCTAACTCCAACTTCTTCTGAAATGGACGTTACAGAGAAAGAAAGCGCGGAAGGTTATATGCGGGGTAAAGATATAAGAATGGTGGTTAATTTCGCTGCACACACCAATCTTAATGCCGCAGAAGAAGAAAGGGGTAAGAAAGGTGCTTGCTGGAGATTAAATGTTGACGGAGTTGAAAACCTGATTAGTGCTCTTCCTTCCGGCACACACTTTATTCAGATTTCAACAGATAATGTTTTCTCTGGAAGTAAAGAAAAACCTGGTCCTTATAATGAGGACGATATCCCCGAAGTAAATTCAGATAAATTAACCTGGTACGGGTTTACAAAGGCTGAAGCTGAACGAGAAATCTTAAGTCGGCTAAAAAGAAAATCAACAATACTTCGAATAATTTATCCCTTTAGATCACACTACGATAGAAAACTTGATTATGTAAGGAAACCTTTATATTTATTTGATCAAGGCAAGCTTTACCCAATGTTTATGGATCAGCAGGTGTCTGTAATATTCATTGATAAAGCTTGTCAGGCTTTAGAAAGAATCATTGAGTTAAAAAGATTTGGAATTTTTCATGCAAGTTCTAGTAATACTACTACTCCGTTTGAGTTATTTTCTTATCTTCTAGAAAAAACAAAAGGGGTCAAAAATGTTATAAAGAAATCATCAATTGATAATGTTGGCAATCCTGTAAGATACCCCAAGTTTGGTGGACTAAAAGTTGAAAAAACAGAAAAAGAATTGGGAATTAAATTTGGAACTTGGAGACAAATGGTTGATGAATTTATTTCTCAGATCTAAATTAGCTTTCCGTAAACAATGCGTCCGGACACGCCTATACCTACTTCAATTTTGACTTTTTTCTCAGTTCCAAAATCACTTGGGTCAAATAATCCATCTAATCTATGAACTTCGGCTATTTCAGCAGTAAATTCTCTCACACTAATAGATTGGATTTTTTCTTTTTCCTTGGCGTATACAATTGTTCCTCTATCTTTCATGAATTATTTATTTTTTCTCCACTCTTGAATTTTTGCATGATTTCCCGTTAGAAGAATTTCTGGGACTTTCCATCCGCGGTATACTTCAGGTCTAGTGTATTGGGGGTATTCTAAGACATCTCCATTTGAAAATGATTCTTCTGCAAGTGACTCTGGTTTAATTACTCCGGGGATTAAACGAACTATGGAATCAGTTAAAACCATTGCGGGAATTTCTCCTCCAGTTAAGACATAATCACCAATGGAAATTATTTCATCTGCTAAATGTTCGATAATTCTATAATCAACCCCTTCATAGTGTCCACAAATTAGAATTAAGTGATCTAATTTGGAGAACTCGAGTGCCTTTTTTTGAGTGTACTTTCCCCCACGAGCATCAAGAAGTATTACTTTAGAATTTTTCTTTTTAAGCTCTTTAATTGCCGGTTCAATTACATCAACTCTAAGTATCATTCCGGCCCCCCCTCCATATGGTTTATCATCAACCGTCCCTCGAGCGTCAATTGACCACTTTCTTAAGTCGTGGATGTTAATTTCAGCGAATCCTTTATCTTTTGCCCGCCACATAATCGACTCAGTTAAAGGTCCCTCAAACATCTTTGGAAAGAGTGTTAGAATGTCTATTCGCAAAGGATAAGATTTTCTTATTTTCATAGCTTGTATTTTATCAGTTTTAGGTGATAAAGTGGACTCATATGCAAAAAGTGGTGATAGTTATTCCTACATATAACGAGCGTGAACAAACTCCTAGAATGATTGAGGCTTTAGCAGAGCTATTTAAAAAAATTGATAATTACGATATGCATTTACTTTATGCAGATGATACTTCACCCGACAAAACTTACGAGGTAGTTCAAGAAAAAATGAAAAAATACCCATGGCTTCATATAGTTATGAATGAGAAAAAAGCGGGTATAGGCGGTGGGTACAAGGCAGGTTTTAGGTATGCGATGCAGAAGCTAAATGCCGATTATGTGATGGAGTTTGATAGTGATTTCCAACACAGAGTTGAAGATATACCAACACTTTTAAGCAAAATTGATGAAGGATATGATTTAGTTATAGGTTCACGATATGTACCCGGGGGGACAATCCCTGAGGAATGGGGATTTAAAAGAAAATTTTTTAGTGTCGTAGGAAACTTAATTTGTAGGATTGGGTTTTTAATGCTCAGTGTTCACGACTTTACCACTGGCTTTAAACTTACCAAGGTAAAAGGAAACCTAGACAAGTACAATCTTGATGGCTTCTATTCAAATAGCTTTGCATATAAAATTCAGATGACTGCGGAAATGGTAAATTCAGGTAAAAGAGTGGTTGAGGTTCCTATTAAATTTAAGCCTCGTAAAACTGGGGAATCAAAACTTATTAAAAATGAACTAGGTGATTTTATTAGAGTTATATTTCTTTTTCAAATGCACAATCCTAAGCTTTTGAAATTCTTAAAATTTGGAACAGTAGGATTTTTGGGGTTTGTGGTTAATTTTCTTTTCTTGAGACTGTTTAGAAATTTAGGATTTACTGAGACTTTATCTTGGGTATTTTCAACTGAACTTGCGATTGTAAATAACTATGTTTTAAATAATGCCTGGACATTTAAAGAGAGTGAGATAAAAGGACTATCAAAAACAATTCAGAAGTTTTTGCAATTTAATCTAACTTCAGTGGGAGCTATTATAATTCAATCAATACTGGGGCCGCTTGGTGTAAAGCTGGTTGGAGTGCAGTACGACGCAATAATACTCATGGTAATCATTGTTTTTGTGGTTTTGCCTTACAACTACACAATGTACAACTTATTTATCTGGAAGAATTGGAAACTTCCATGGGTTAAGAATCGATAGGCCTAAATTTATAACCATAGATAATTAGTCCTCTTTCATCTCCGTCATTTCTCATTTTTCGAGTTACCATTTCGACCGGCATTCCGATTGTGACCTCACCATGTAAATCTGTTAATTGTGCAGTAATGGTTGGCCCCTCTTCGAGTTTGATTAATGCTACGGTGTAGGGAATTTGATCTTCGAATCCAGCGGGAGCCTCATAGACTGTTGTATATGAGTAGACCTCACCTTTGCCACTAAAGCTGAATAATTCATGGGCTTCATCACAGCAATTTGAACAAATATCTCGCGGTGGAAATATTTTATGATCACAATGAGGGCAAACTTCACCTACCAATCCATATCTTTGTTTTTTTAGCCTCCAATGCCTGGGTATTTCCATAATTATGCAGTAATTAAACTCTTGCATATTATTAGTCTCTAGACTTACGAAAAACCCACGATATCTTTTGAGGTTATTTAAAGGAAGGGTGTCCAGTTAGCAATTGGCATTACATTTTGGGAAATGAAAGCCAGGGAGAATAAATAGATAGGAATGATTATCACCGAAAATGCAATTTTAAATTCTTTTTTATGAAGCATTTCTGAAAAGGCTAAAAATAGGAATGGAACTAAGGGAAGAGAATATCTAATAATATCCCTGTGAGATACAAAAAGAGTAGATACAAAGAAAATAGTTGCAAAGATAGCATACTCATATTTTTTCTGATCAAAAAGTTTAAATACTCCAATTGCGCCAATTAAATAAACAAATATGATTTCTTCTAGCCAGAAAGTTCCTACCCAGGGGGCAGAATAGTTAAAAATTTGAAATGGTGGAAAAAATAAGTGAATATTGTCTCCTGAATGGAAATATGCAAAGAAATCATTCTGGGTTAGTTGATATATTCCAAACACTATTAAAAGAGATAGTGGTATTAAAAGGATTGGGAAAGCCTTTTTTATTTCTTGTAGTTTGTTTTTAACAAATGGCATTAGCAAATAAATAACGTATGAAACAAAAAGCAGGATTCCCGGAGATTTAGTGAGTTGGGCGATAGCCCCCCAAATCCCTGCCCACAAATACTTCTTTTCTTTAAAGAAATAGAGAGAGGCTATAACTGCAGCCAGAAAGAGTGGGTCGGCGGAACCCACCGATCTCACTATTAACCAACGAGCCGGAAAAATTGAGAAAACAAATGTAAGCCATAAAGAGTCTGTTAGTTTGTAGAAAAAATAAAGAGCCAAGAAAGCGGATGCTATGGTTACTATTAGCATTGCGTACGGATAATTAGTTACAGCTGAAACAGTTCTAATTAACGCTGGAAATAGTGGGAAGTGAGCAGTGAAATATTCAGTTGAAAGTGGTAGTTGATAATTTGTTTTAATCTGTTCTTTATTATAGAAAGTTTTTGCAGCAACTATATAAAGTGGTCCATCGTAGTTGGCTACAACTACTGCAAGTCCATCTTTTGGAAGTGGAATATTCCAAAAAGAGGGTAGTCGGAAGATAAAAGGTAGCCAGATTAAGATAGTGGGAATTAGAGAAAAGAGTGCAATATAGAAAACTTTCTTCATATTTGAATCTTAACACGAGGGTATCTATTTATGCTAGACTTTGAGGGTAAATGTCAAAATTAAGTGATGAACTACACATAAAAGAATTGTCGGTTTTTTTTCCAACTTATAACGAAGAAGGAAATATAGAGAAAGTTACAGAAGACACCAAAAAGGTATTAGAAAAAGTAGCTGATAAATGGGAAATAATAATAATTGATGATGGGTCGGTTGATAAAACTCCAGAGATAGCAAAAAAATTAGCCAAGAATGATGGTCGGATACGTGTAGTGACTCATAGTCCGAACAAAGGTTATGGTGGGGCGCTTAAAACCGGATTTAGTAACGCAAAATATAAATGGGTTGCTTTTATGGACTCAGATGCTCAATTTGATTTTTCTGAAATTACAAAGTTTATTCAAAAGAAAGATGAATCAGATTTAATTTTAGGCTATAGAAAAAATAGAGCAGATTCTTTTGCACGTAAAGTATTTACCTTCGGTTGGGCAACTCTTGCAAGAATTATACTTGGACTTAAAGCTAAGGATTATTCTTGCGGTTTTAAAATGATTAAAAAATCTGTTTATACAGAAATTCAACCTTTGGTGGGTGAGGAAAAAGTGACTCAGATTGAAATGTTAGTTAAAGCTAGGAAAAAAGGCTTTAAATTCGTGGAGGTTGGTGTAAGTCACTATCCCAGAACTTCTGGGACTCCAACGGGGGCAAAATTAAAAGTTGTTATTAAAAGTATTTTAGATGTTTTTAAACTGTGGGCGAATTTCCATAATGTTACGAAAAAGGAAGCTGCTATTTTATTGATGATTTTAGGAACGGGTGCTTTTTTTAGGCTTTACAAAATAGCAGAGTATATGATTTTTTTAGGAGACGAAGGGCGGGATATGATTATAGTTAGAAGACTTCTTGTCGAATTTCATCCGCCGTTAATTGGGCCGGGAACTTCAATTGGTAATATGTATTTGGGTCCCCTCTATTATTACATGATGGCAATCCCAACCCTTATTGTCAATTTTTCTCCAGTGGGACCTGCTGTTATGGTTGCTATTTTAGGGATAGCAACAATCGCGCTTGTTTGGTGGGTCGGCAGGGAATGGTTTGGGAAAACGGCAGGGCTAATTGCGGCGGGCCTCTACTCAATCGCTCCAACTATTATTATTTTTTCGAAATCTTCCTGGAACCCAAATATAATGCCGTTTTTTGCGCTTTTTTCTATTTATTCGATTTGGAAGGTTTGGGAGAAAAGAGAATTTAATTGGCTAATTTACTTAGCGATTTTGTATGCCTTTGTTCTTCAATCTCACTATTTAGGGTTACTTCTTCTTCCTGTTTTAGGACTTTATTGGTTGTTAACTTATTTAAAAATTAAGAATACTAACAATGTTAAATCTTTTGTTAAAAGTTCAACAATTGGAG
>CAZTGB010000003.1:35940-40999 GCA_964612965.1 uncultured Gammaproteobacteria bacterium
AATTTTAATGTCACCACTTTTGATTTTTGACCTGCGACATAATTTTCAAAATTTTTCTTCAATGAAAAAGTTCTCAGTTGAAAGTGGAGGAAGTTTTGAGGGACCTATAAATGGAATAACTAACTTTATTCCTACTCTAAATAATGCAAGCGTGAGGCTTCTTTCTGGAAGAAATGAATGGAGTGGGGTAATTATTACAACAGCTTTAGTTATTGGAGCTATATGGTTATTTAAGAAAAAGAAATTGAATTCAATTCTATTAACATGGATTTTAGTTGGTGTTTTTGGGCTCGCTATGTATAAAAGTGAGGTATTTGATCATTATATGGGATTTTTATTTCCAGCCTTTTTCCTACTTTTAACAGCTATTATTTCAAAGCTGCCTAAATATTTAATTTATATAACAGTGTTTTTATTAGTTACCTTAAATTTAAAAGATAATCCATTAAGGTATTTACCAAACAGACAACTCCAAAGAAGTATTGAGATAGCTTCATCAATTAATGAAAAAGCGGATGGTGCAAGATTTAATTTGGCAACACTTTCTGAAAACTCTAATCGCGATGTATATCAATACTTTCTTTTAATTTGGGGAGCGAAGGTGGTAGATACCGATCCAAATTCTGTTTTTTATACGGTAACTGATCAACTATTTGTAGTTTGTGAAAGGCCAAAAGAAAAATGTGATCCAACTCATGATCCGACAGCCTGGATAACTAACTTCGGTTGGAGTACAATACTGGAGTCTTGGGAGGTTTCCGGAGTAAATATCTACAAATTAGGCCACGCAAAATGATAGACAAGAATGAGAAGGTAAAAAAACTTGAGGACAAACTAAAAAAATATGAGTTAAAACTTGCGAAGAAGAGTTTGGGTTATAGTGATGTAGTTAGAACTAGGTTTGGTGACTCGTATGAGGATCAACTGCGGGATGACACAAGTGTGTTGAGAGGAATTATCAGTTCGATAAAAGAAGAGATAAAATCTTTACAGAAATGAAAAAAATACTTTATAAAAAAATAACTAAAGAATTTATTACTTCATTCGAAAAAAGGGTTAAGGCTGCTAAATTAATTGGGATTACGTCGCATTTTTCTCCAGATGATGATTCGATTGCATCTGTTCTTTCAGTTTATCATTATCTCACAGGTTACCTAAAAATAGCCAAAAACAAAATAAAAATTTTGTACACAGGTGACCTTAATAATAAATGGAAGTATTTTGAGAATTTCAATAAAATAAATTTTGTAAAAGATATTGCAGATCATGTTAAAAATGTTGATTTAATGATTCTTTTAGACGGGTCATTTTGGAATAGGTTTAGTAGAGATGAAAAAGTTGGAAATTACAAAGGCGTAACTTTTTGTATAGATCATCATCCAGTGCTCGAGGCTGAGTTTGATTTTCACTTGAATGTCAAAGAAGCAACTTCAACTGCGGAATTGGTTTATAAGCTTTTTTATGATGGTAAAAATCTAGATAAAAAAAGAAGTGAGATTCTGCTTTTGGGAATTCTCGGTGATACGGGTAATTTTGAATTTATTGATTCCAGTAAAGCTGATATTTTAGGTATAGCTGAAATCTTAATTAAATCTGGAAATATAAATGTTCAAACCTTTATAAGTTTGTACAATAAAATTAGCGAAAAAGAGTATTTTTGTCTTTCATGTTTGATTTCCAACTCTAAAATTATGGAGATTCCTCGTTGGCCGAAATTCATGATATCGTTTCTAGAAACAAGTTTTATCAAAAAAAACAAGTTAACTGACAATGAAACAAGCTATGGGGCGCACACCTTTATGCGCTATTTGAGGGCTATCAATGGTGTTGATTGGGGCATTGTTATAACACCGAGGCTGCATGACCAGACACATTCTATTTCACTTAGATCACAGCCAGGTTCGATTAATGTTCGTGAGATGATGGAAAAAATGAAAATAGGCGGCGGGCATGATAGGGCCGGAGGAGGAAAAATAAAAACATTTAATACCAAAAAGGCTACGGACACAATTTTAAATTGGATGCGAGAAAATAAGCCGACCTTCAGCTAATGTTTAAAAGACTTCTAGAGGAAATTAAAAATCATAAATTAATTTACCTGCTTTTATCCATTGTTTTAATTGGGGCTACCTTTGTAAGAATTTACAATACAAAGGAAATACTGGGTTTTTATTATGATCAAGGGCGGGACGCACTTGTTATCTGGAACTTTTTACATAAAGGAGATTTCTTTTTGGTGGGGCCAACAACTGGAATTGAAGGAATACTTAGGGGACCCTGGTACTATTGGCTGATATTGCCTTTTTATTTTTTGGGTGGTGGAAATCCAGTTTGGCCGGCTAATTTTCTTGCACTAACTACGGTTTTAGCAATTATTATTCTTTACATTCTAGGAAAAGAAATTTTCGGGAGAACAACTGGGCTTATTGCGGCAACAATTGCTTCACTCTCCTACTATTTGCTGGTAGCTTCTCGTTGGCTTAGCAATCCCACTCCAATGTTATTAATTAGTATGCTTTTAGTTTTGTCCCTGCTTTTGATTACTAAAGGCAAAAAGTATGCCTGGGTGTTTGTAGCTTTTCTTTTGGCATTATCTATGCAGTTTGGGAGTGCGACTGAGGCTTTTTATATTCCTGCTGTTGCAATCTTTGCAATTTGGCAAAGAAAGAATTTGCCAGACAAAAAAATACTTTTAATCTCGATAGCCGCAGGAATAATTATTTTTCTTCCTCAAATTATTTTTGATTTTGTTAAGGGGGGAGTAATAACCTCTGCAATTAAGAGATTTTTACTTGAGGATGGGAGTTTTAAACTTTCTTTTTGGGAAATAATTAAAATAAGACTGCCTTTTTATTGGGAAATGTTCAGTTTTAAAATTTGGACTGGGCAGGATCCCAAATTTATTGCTTTTTTCTTAACATCATTTTCATTAATCGTTTTTAATTTTAAAGAACTTTGGAAAAAAGATGGATTTAAGATACTAACATTACTTGGGATAGCTCCACTTATTGGAATGATCTTTTTTCAAGGAAACGAAGGAAATGTTTTCGACTATTATTTTACTGGTTACTACTTAATCTATGTTTTATTTTTTTCAGCCGGATTGGGACTTTTGGCAAAGAACAAATTGGGACTTTTAGTAATACTGATTTTTTCCTTTTTGTTTTTTAAAACACATCTACCTGCTGTTAAAAGTTATTTAATTAATGGTAGAAGTAATGTTGGTTTTAAAGAACAGCTCTCGGCAATTGATTGGATTTATAAAGATTCAAAGGAGAATGATTTTAATGTGGATGCTTATGTTCCACCAGTTATTCCATATGCATACGACTATTTATTTTTATGGAAGTCTAAGGAATATGGAAAATCCCCACTAACGGAGAACACCAGTCTTTTATATACTTTATATGAAGATGATATTGCAAGGCGACTTGATCCTTGGATAGATCGTCAGGACAAAATTGGAAAAGTTGAGGAAGAGATAGTTTTTAGGGGTATTACTGTTCAGAGAAGAGAAAGGTATAAATAATGATTCAATTGAAAAAACTTTTTAAAAAAGAGTGGGTTAGGAAAGCTGCTATTTTTTTTATTATTTTAATTTCGGTAATTTGGGCGGGTAAAGGGATTTTTAAATACAATGTTTTTAGTACCCACGATCTAGACCATCATTTAGCAAGAAGCTTTGATGCTGTTCAGACTTTTTCCGAAGGACATTTCCCGATGCGCTGGGCAGGAAGCCTTAATTACTTTTGCGGAGTTCCCATTTACAACTTCTTTTATCCTTTAATTTATTATTTGGTAGTTTTAATTAACAGCATTAATCCAGATATTATAATGGCTCTTAAAATAATTGATTTCTTATCTCTTTTAATTGGAACTTTGTTTTTTTATCTTTGGATGAGGGAAGAAACGAAGAAAGATATCGCAGCTTTAGGTGGAGCCCTGCTTTATTTATATGCTCCGTATAGATTTTCTTTAATTTTTGTACGAGGGAGCCCTGAATTTTTGGCTTACGCAATTTTGCCTGTCGTACTTTATCTGTACGTCTTACTTCTAGAATCAAGTGGGAGGAAAACAGTTGTTTATGCTTTCTTGGCAAGTTTAGTTGGGGCACTTCTTGCAATCTCACATAATTTTACGGTTATGTTTTTATTTCCGATAATCCTTGTTTACTTAGTTGCCAAGTCAATTACCTTGAAAGTGGATATTAAAAAAATAGGTTGGCTCATGATGTCGTTTATTGGGAGTTTTGGACTTAGTGCATTTTTTATTGGTCCAGCCTTACTTGAAAAACAGTATACAAGGATAGGTGAGAACTTTTTGTTTTGGAAAGAACACTTTCCAACTTTGGGACAGCTTATTAAATCCCCTTGGGGATATTTTTATTCATCTCTGGGAACTCACAATGATGGGATGAGTTTTATGTTGGGGTATGCTCAGTGGGTGGTTTTGGGAGCGGCTGCCTTTTGGATAGTATATAGATTAGTTATTAAAGGAAAGTTTGATCTTTGGATAATTTTGACTTTCATCGCTTCGGTTTTGACAATTTATTTAATTTTACCTTGGTCGATTCCTGTTTGGGAGGTATTAAAACCACTACAGGAAATTCAATTCTCCTGGAGACTTTTAGGAATTGCCATCTTCACAATTAGTTGTCTTTTTTCATATCTTTTGGATAAAATTGACTCGAAGTATCTCTTAATCCCCTTTTTTGTCGGTGTGGTAATTTTAGGATTTATTGGCAACAGAAACCATTTACTGCCTCAACCTATATCTGTTCAGGATTTGTATAGATATGATGATTTTGAAAAATTTCACTACCACCGTTATTCAACAACAACATTAGGAGATGACATAATTGCAAAAGGGTCGGCAGAAGCATGTTGGTTTGATGTCCCATTAATCGCGACTGATAAGGAAGAAATTAAACATGAAGTTGAGCGCGGAAATACTTATGGTTTTGTTAAGTTTAGAGTTCCTAAAAATCCAAATGGAACAATAATAACAACTGGCTTAGGTTTTTTTCCAAAAGCGTATAAATTTGAAATAAATGGTAAAG
>CAZTGB010000003.1:41079-66767 GCA_964612965.1 uncultured Gammaproteobacteria bacterium
CAATAATTGTGGTGGAAGGATATGTTTTGACGTTAAAAATGTAAAAGAGGGTGAAAATTATATTTCATGGAAGATCGTCCAGACGCCAATTGAGTCGTTTTTCAATATGGTTTCCCTCGTCTTCTTAGCTGTCTGGCTGATTTTATTAGTAGGGATTAAGAGAATAAAGCCTCATTTCTTATTGATTGCTATCTTTTTGATCTTTCTTTTTTTTAGAAGCTATAACCTTTCAGAGCGAATTGGTTTTGGCTGGGATCAGGAACGTGATGCGAATGCTATAGCTGCTATTCTTTCAGGGGACTTTACATTTTTGGGTCCTAGGGTTCAGGGACCAGCTGGTTTTTTCCTTCCCCCGTATTTTTTCTACTTATTAGCTCCGTTCTATCAAATAATGACTTTAAGTCCATATGCTATGAATGTTTTTATAGTCTTTTGGGCAATCTTAACTTTCTTTGTTGGATATTTTATTCTCACTAAAATATTTGGTAGAAAGATGGCACTTATCTTTTTGGCTCTTTGGGCGGTTAATCCCCTCGCCGTTTCAATTGACACAATTTCTTGGAACCCAGTTGTTATTCCTCTTTTATTTCTTCTTTTAATTTATTTGCTTTACATTTTCTACAAAGAACAGAAAGTAAAACACTTATTTTTATTGGGGCTAATTTTTGGATTTGGGACAAGTTTCCATTTGCAGTTTTTGTTTATTTTCCCAATACTAATCCCCCTTATTCATGAAGTTCTCAAGAATAAAAAGGTTAAGGGTTTGATTTATTTTGTTGTTGGATTTATTATTCCTTTTTTGCCAATTATTCTATTTGATTTAAGGCATAACTTTCTCAATATTAGGCAGGTGCTTGAATTTGCCAAGTCGGGGAGCGAAATAAATAGAGTTTTACCTGTGTGGGACAGGACATCATCTTTCATGGTTGGGGGAGAGATCTCAAGGATATTGGGAGGATTTGTATACATATTTGGACTTGCTGGTTTTTTTACCTTTGCTAAAAGAATAAAAGATAAAGTTCAATCCAGAATATTTTTTGGTCTTGGCCTAGTTTGGGCGGCAAGTCTATTCCTTTTTTATCTTTTTATTAAAAATCCTTCCGAATATTATTTCAATTACTTACTTGTTCCTTTATTGATATTATTAGCAAATATACTTAATTACTGGAAAAGGCTGGGAATCTTAATTCTTGTTGTGGTTATGCTTTACTTTTCTTACAGAGCATTACCACTACTTAATAGTGTTAACTTAAATGTAAGGGAGAAAGATCATGTGGTTGGAGTTTTAGCTAAAATGACAAAAAACTCTGAGCCATTTAATGTTTCGTTTGATGTTCCATTAAATGAAGATACTGGGTTTAGATATTTACTTAATTATCACAAAGTGTCAGTAAGCGGAAAAGATACAGATCCGCTAATTGAATTTGTAATTCCAGCAGGAACCAAAAAGGATACCTTTACAATTGGGAAAATTGGGCTTTTTATTCCCTCGGGCTGGATTAGTCACAACTGGATAAGGTAGAATTAGTACATAAATATGAGAAAAACTTTTCTCTCTGTGGTTTTGCCCGCTTATAACGAGGTTAAAAATTTAAGACGCGGTGTTTTGTCTTCAGTGTATGATTTTTTAAAAAAGAAAGATTTCTCTTGGGAAGTTTTGGTAGCTGATGACGGCTCGACAGACGAAACAGTTAAAATGTCGGAAGAATTTGCTAAGAGCCATGAGGGCTTTAGAATTTTAAAAGAACCACATAGAGGAAAAGGAGGAACGGTGATTGCGGGAATGCTTAAAGCTACAGGTGCGATAGTTTTATTTAGTGATATGGATCAATCTACTCCAATTGATCAAGTAGAAAAGTTTTTACCTAAATTTGAATCCGGATATGATGTTGTTATTGGAAGTAGAAGTGGCAGGCCAGGACAGACTTATATTAGAAAAATTATGGCCTATGGTTGGATGTTTTTGAGAACTATAATTTTGAGGCTTCCATATAAAGATACACAGTGCGGATTTAAGGCATTCAAAAAAGAAGCTGCTAACGAAATTTTTAAAAGAATGCAGGTTTTTAGAGAAGGAAGAAGTGTAGCTGGGGCTGCTGTTAATGCAGGATTTGATCTTGAAATACTTTACATTGCCAGGAAATTAAAACTAAAAGTGGCTGAGGTACCAGTTGAATGGTATGAATATGGAGAGAGGAAGGCTGTGAGTCCAGTCAAAGACTCATGGGATGGATTAAAAGATTTACTTCATGTGCGTTGGAATGCAGTATTGGGAAAGTACAATGTATGATAAAAATCATAAGAGAATGGAAATGGACAGTATTAATACTGATAGGGATTGTCGGTCTTGCTTTTTTTCTTCGATTTTTTAATTTAACGCTTTTACCTGTTTTTGCTGATGAGGCGATCTACATTCGATGGAGCCAGATCATGGCAAATGAAGCTACATTAAGGTTTCTGCCTCTTTCTGACGGTAAACAGCCCCTTTATATGTGGGTTTTAATGCTTTTTGTTGATAGATTTTCAGATCCACTTTTTATAGGAAGACTCCTATCTGTTGTTTGTGGAATTGGCACACTTTTTGGAATATTTGAGCTATCCTATCTTCTTTTTAAAAATAAAAGAGTTTCATTAGTTGCAACTTTTCTTTATGCAATTTCTCCTTTCTCAGTTTTTTTTGATAGATTGGCATTAGTTGACTCAATGCTCAATCTTTTTGGAGTTTGGTCAGTTTTTTTGAGTGTATTAATGGTTAAAACTAAAAGACTAGATTTAGCGATGATTATGGGGGTGACTTTGGGATTTATGCTTTTAACAAAATCTCCAGCGATATTTTTTATACTCCTGATACCTTTTACTTGGTTTTTGGTTGAGAAAAAGTCAGATATATTTAAACTTTTACCACTTTACGGAGTTTCACTTATTATCGCTTACGGAATGTATGGGATTCTTCATTTGGGTCCTAATTATCATTTAATTGCCCTAAGGAATTTAGATTATGTCTATCCATATAGCCACATTTTAACTGACCCTTTAAATCCATTTAAGGGTCATTCTGGAGGAATTATTAATTATTTCATTCTACTGGCTCCACTTAGTTTGGTTCCCCTCTTTGTGATAGGAATATTAACACATTTCAAAAAGAACTTAGTCACAATTTTGCCAGTCACAGCATTGGCCTTTGGTCCTCTTGTGGTTATTGCCGAATACTCAAAAGTGGTTACTGCCAGATATATTCTTTTTACTATTCCGTTTTTTATAATTTTGGCTGCATCTGCATTTATTTCAAAATCAAAGTGGATTAAATATTTAAGTACAACTTTTCTTATTCTTTTTACAATTCAAAGTGCTTTTTTTGATTTTAAACTTTTAACCAAGGTGGAAGATGCTCCACTTCCATTGGGAGATAGGTCAGGGTACCTTGAAGAGTGGACTGCGGGACAGGGGATAAAAGAAATAGCCGAGTTTATTAAAGCTGAGCATGTAAAAGAACCAGACAAAAGAATAATTGTTGGGACAGAGGGATATTTTGGAACTCTACCCCAAGGACTTGAAATGTATACGCAGGTCATCCCTAATGTAGTTGTTATTGGTGTTGGACTTGGGATAAACAAAGTTCCAGGCAGTCTTTCAGAATCAAAATCTGCGGGCAATAAAACATATCTGGTAGTTAATAAATCAAGACTAGTTGAGGATCCTGAAAAGATTGGACTTAAGCTTATTAGTTCTTACGAAAAGCCTCCAAGAAGAATGGGATCTATGGAATATACCTTATACGGACCTCAGGAAGTATTATATTTCTTTGAGGTAAAATAGTTTATTCTAATTCTGACATCCAATGATAATTGGGGTTGACGTCTCTTATTTTTGGATGCAACTCGCCTTCATAGGGCCGGATACTTACACTTAAATGGTAACCGTCCGAATCACTAACTGCGAAAAAATTTAGCTTATTTCTTAAAATGTCTTCAAGTGATTTTGGATCAACACCTTCTTGAAGTAATCTAGCCGCAGCACCCGGACCTGAAAGTTTTGTCATTTTGATCTCTTCGACTAGTTTATCGATTGTTTGGGTGTCTAAAAACTCATTCATAGAATTATATATGCAATATTATACATTTGTTTGAAGAAGTCAATGTTAATGTTACAATTTTGAGGTGGATAACCAAGAGAGCCATTTAAACCCCACAGATGAGATTAATTTAGAGACTGTTAAGTCGCGTGCTGTAAAGGGTGTGGTAGTACTCACTGGCAGAACATTTTTTCTCCAGGCTATCGCTCTTTTTTCTCAGCTATTACTTTTTGCATATTTAGGAAGTTATGAGTTTGGAGTGTTTACGATAGTAACCGCAATTGTTAATTTCCTTGTTTACTTTTCAGACATCGGCCTTGCGGCTGCATTAATTCAAAAGAAAGAAAAGCCAACTGAGGTTGACCTAAGAACTACATTTTTTGTTCAGCAGACATTAATCTTAATTGTAATCGGAGTTACAATTGTCCTTACCCCTTTCTTTGTTCAGAAATATTCATTAACAAGTGATGGGCAAATGCTTCTTTATGCCCTGGCTGTTTCGCTTCTTTTCTCATCACTTAAAAGTATTCCATCAGTACTTCTTGAAAGGAAACTTGAGTTTGTTAAGCTGGTTTTTCCTCAGATTCTTGAACAGACTGTCTACTATATGGTGCTTGTTGCTCTTGCCATGAGAGAATTTGGACTAAAGAGTTTTACTTTTGCGGTTTTGGCAAGGGGACTTACAGGACTAATCGCAA
Organism: uncultured Gammaproteobacteria bacterium; assembly: GCA_964612965.1. GTDB lineage: Bacteria > Patescibacteriota > Microgenomatia > UBA8517 > UBA8517 > CAZTGB01. The sequence goes on from CAZTGB010000003.1 coordinate 45,850, forward strand.
TTTATATTCTTCAGCCATGGCTTCCAGGGTTTGCATTTTCTAAATCAACATTAAAGGGGCTATTTAAGTTTGGAATTCCATACCAAGTAAATACTTTCCTGGCTACTTTTAAGGATGATGGAATAACTTTAATTTTAGGTGGAATTTTGGGACCAATCGGGGTAGGAATTCTGTCATTTGCTCAAAAGCTTGCCAGAATTCCACTTACATTCTTTATGGATACAGTAACCAGGGTTACTTTTCCGGCATTCTCAAGAATGCAAGACGCAGGAGAGCACTTGGAGCGAAGCGTAACCCGATCAATATTCTTTATTTGTTTGTTGGTTTTTCCAAGTTTAGTTGGAATCGTAATTTTAGCTCCGATTTTAGTCAGTGTGGTTCCAAAATACAATCATTGGACTCCCGCTTTAATTCCACTTGTTTTTGTAGCTATTAATTTTCTTTTTGCGGCAGCAACAACTCAACTTACAAATCTTCTAAATGCAATTGGGAAGATTAAAATTACTTTTTACTTAATGATCATGTGGACAGTTCTTTCCTGGGTGCTTATTCCGCTTCTTGCAGTTAGGTACGGGGTAGTTGGCGCCTCAATCGGTTACAGTTTGGTTGGGGTTTCATCAATTATTGCGATAATAATTGCAAGACGATTTGTTAAATTCTCGCTCATTAATTCAATGATTAAGCCTTTTTTTGGAGCGATTATTATGGGAATAGCGCTTTTTGTGGCCAGAGGATTTTTGCCTTACAGTTATTATTCAATGATAGGTCTTACCCTAATAGGATCGTTTGTTTACGGTTCAATAATGTTTATTATCATGGGAATGGGCTTAGTTGAGGATGTGCGCCGAAGCTTCAAGACCCTTCTAAATAGGTAGGTTGGGGTGGTAAGCAGAGCTTGGCCATTTCTGGGCGAAATGGTAAAATAAGTCGTGCATAAGCAAAGCTTGGCCGCATCGGCTAAAATTTCAGTAGTGATAAACACCATTAATGAGGCTAAAAGCTTGTCTCAAACCATTGTTTCAGTCAGAGATTTTGCCGATGAGATATTAGTGTGTGACATGGAGTCAACTGACGGAAGTGTGGAGGTTGCCCGAAAACTTGGAGCCAAAGTCATTACCCACAAAAAGGTAGATTATGTTGAACTTGTCAGAAATTATGCAATTTCTATGGCTGAAGGGGATTGGATTTTGATTTTAGATCCGGATGAGGAAGTAGCTGGCGCCCTTTCCAGAAAATTAAAGGAAATTATTAAGAAGCCGTCTGCTGATTATTTTAGAATTCCAAGGAAGAATTTAATCTTTGGGAAATGGATGAAGCATTCCAGGTGGTGGCCTGACTACAATATTCGTTTTTTTAAGAAAGGATCCGTTTCTTGGAGTGAAATAATTCACGCTGTACCCATGACAACTGGAAAAGGGGCGGAGATCCCGGACCGCGAAGAGTTATCAATTATTCATCACCACTATGACTCTATCGAACAGTATGTGGAGAGGTTAAACAGATATACCTCAGTTCAAGCTGACCTAAAAATTAAAGAAGGATATAAATTTAATTATTTAGATTTAATTAGAAAACCTGCGAATGAATTTTTAAGCAGATTCTTTTTTGGAGAAGCCTATAAAGATGGATTACATGGCTTTGCCGTTTCTCTTCTTCAAGCTTTTTCTGAGATTGTCTTATATTTAAAACTTTGGCAGAAGTCTGGATTTAAAGAAGAAAAAATAGAGATAGTAAATATTAAAAATGAAGTTCGAAAAGTAAGGCGAGATTTTAATCATTGGTTTGCGGATGCAAGCTTTACAGAAACCGGAAATGTAATGGAACTAATTAAAAGAAAGTTCAAAATCTTCTAAAAATGTTAAAGGTTTCACTTGTAATTTTAAACTGGAATGGAATAGATGACACGCTTGGGTGTTTGGCATCTGCTAATAAATTAAATACAGATGGATTTAATTTAAATACAATTGTTGTAGATAATGCCTCTACGGATAATTCAATTGAAAAGTTAAAACAAATTAATGGGATAGATTTGATTGCAAATAAAGAAAACCTGGGATTTGCGGAGGGAAACAATATTGGTATAAAGCGTGCTTTGGAAAGTGGCGCGGATTACATTGTTATATCAAATAACGATATTATTTTAGAGAAAAACAGTATAAGGGAACTTGTTGAGCTAATGGAATTTGACCATTCAATTGGGGCGTCATCTCCAAAAATATACTTTACTAAGGGATATGAGTATAAGCAAAGCTTGCTACCTGACGGTAGTAAAAAATATAAAGATAGTGATTTGGGAAAGGTTATTTGGTATGCCGGGGGCATAATTGACTGGAATAACGTTTATGGTACAACGGGCGGGGTGGATGAAGTTGATAGTGGACAATTTGAAGAGATTTGCGAGACGGATTTTGCTACAGGGGCCTATATGATATTAAGCCGTGAGGTTATTAAGAAAGTTGGAATGTTTGATGGACGGTACTATATGTACTATGAAGATACAGATTTATCACAAAGAATTAAAAAAGCAGGTTATAAAATTATGTTTAATCCAAGAAGTATTGTCTGGCACAAGGTTGCGCAAGGCTCCGGTATAGGGAGCGCTAATAATGATTATTTTATATCTAGAAATAGAATGTTATTTGGGATGGCTTATGCGAGTTTACGCACAAAATTTGCTCTATTACGCGAAAGTGTAAAGTTATTTTTTCATGGGAGGCCTTGGCAGAGAATTGGTGTCAGAGATTATTATTTAGGAAATCTTGGGAAGGGATCATGGAAGTGATATCGGCAATAATACTTACAAGAGGAGATAGAGACCTGAACGATCTTAAAAAATCTCTGAACTTTTGTGATGAGGTAATCATTTTGGATGGTAGCCAACTCAAAGATTTTTCTTCTGAACGAAACAAAGCTGCTCAAAAATCCAAAGGAGATTGGCTTTTTTATGTTGATGACGATGAAGAAGTACCAGGGTCTCTAAAAAATGAGATTTTAGAAACAATTAATGGAGGTCAATCAAAGTTTAGTGCGTATGCAATTCCTAGAAGAAACATTGTTTTTGGTCAAGAAATGAAACATTGTGGCCTTTGGCCAGATTTTGTCATTAGACTTATCAAAAAGTCTGAGTTTATGGGCTATATGGGTGAACTTCACGAACAACCAAAGATAAAAGGAGAACTTGGTTATCTGAAAGCACCGTTTATTCATAATAAACACAGTAGCTTAAGTGAAATGGTTGAAAAGACAAATAAATGGAGTGAGGTTGAGGCGAGACTGATGTTTGAAGCAAAACATCCACCTATGAATGTTTTTAGGTTTTTTACTGCGGGACTACGTGAGTTCTATTTAAGAATGATTAGGCAAGTTGCTTTCATGGATGGGTCACGTGGGGTAATATACGGAATGTACCAAGTGTTTAGTAGACTAATTAGCTATTCCAAATTGTGGGAGATGCAATTAAAAAATTATGCGCGCAGCAATTCATAATCCATATCTAGATACATTAGGAGGAGGGGAGAGATATACTCTCTCTTTTGCTCGCGTTCTACAGTCTTCTGGATGGAAGGTCGATATTGCATGGAACGATCCAAAGATTAAATCTTTGCTTGAGGAAAGATTTGGGATGGACTTAGGTGGGATTGGAATAGTTGACGATATCAAAAGAGGTGATGGTTACGACCTTTGTTTTTGGGTATGTGATGGCAGTATTCCAACTTTGCAATCGAGAAAAAACATTCTTCACTTTCAAGTTCCCTTCCATGGTGTCGGAGGAAAGAGTTTACTAAATAGAATGAAACTTTTTAGGATAAATAAAATAGTTTGTAATTCTGAGTTTACGAAGAAGGTTGTTGACAGGGAATATGGAGTAAATAGTGTAGTGGTTTATCCCCCGGTTCCTACGCATGATATTAAACCGAAAAGAAAAGAAAACATAATAATGTATGTAGGGAGGTTTTCGCCACTTTTACAAAGCAAAAAACAAGACGTTTTGATTAAAGCCTTTAAAAGGCTTTTTGATGGTGGTTTGGTGGATTGGAAATTGGTTTTAGCCGGTGGAATCGAACTTGGCGTTGGAGACTATTTAGAAAAGTTAAAAAAGATGTCAGAAGGATATCCAATTGAGATTATGAAAAGTCCTGATTTCAAAATTCTAAAGGATTTGTATGGTAGAGCTAGAATTTTTTGGAGTGCTTCAGGGTACGGGGAGGATGAAAAGAAATTTCCTGAGAAAGTCGAACATTTTGGTATAACTCCGGTTGAAGCGATGTCTGCCGGGGCTGTCCCTATTTTATATAATGCTGGCGGGCATAAAGAGATTGTAAAAGACGGAGTTAATGGATTTGTCTGGGAAAGCACATCATCTTTGATTTCTAAAACTAAGAAAGTAATTTCGGGACGCGGAGTTTATACTGGTCTTTCTAAAGTTGCCAAGAACGATTCTCAAAAATTCTCATATGAAAGATTTGAGAAAGAAATATTGTCTTTAATCTAAAATAAACAAGTTTGCTTCTAACGAAGTAAATAAATTTATCGCTAAAAATACGATGAAAGCATCAATTGTCATACCAAACTACAACGGAGAAAATCTTTTAAAGGAAAATCTCCCTTTGGTTTTTGAAGCTAAGAAATTGGAGGGTAATAGAATTGCGGAAGTAGTAATTGTTGATGATGGATCAACCGATGAAAGCGTAAATTTCATTAAGAAAAACTTTCCTCAGGTTAGACTTATTAAACATAAAATCAATCGTGGGTTTTCGGCTGCTGTTAACACAGGTGCGCGGTTTGCCAAGGGGGATTTAATAGTTCTACTTAACTCAGACGTTAAACCTGAGAAAGATTTTTTGGTAAATACTGTGACACACTTTTCAGATAAAAGAGTGTTTGGGGTTTCACTTCATGAGAAAGGATACGGGCCTTCTGTTGCAGCCTTTAAAGATGGATTTATAGCTCATGAACCGGGGGCGGAAAGCGATTTCAAACAATATACTTTCTGGGTAAGCGGAGGTAGCGGAGTTTTTAGAAGAAGTGATTGGATGAAACTAGGGGGAATGGATGAAAAATTGTTCCCTGCATATTGGGAGGATCTTGATCTTTGTTACAGAGCTCTTAAGCGGGGATTTAGACTTATTTGGGAGCCTAGTGCTAAGGTAATCCATGAACACGAGACTACTTATTCAAAGTTGCCAAAGAAATATTTTGAGAGGATGAAGGAAAGAAATCAGCTACTTTTAATTTGGAAAAATTTAACAAGCTCTAGTCTTTTCAGAAAACACTTGGTGGGGCTTGTTAGAAGAATCCTTAAAGGGCCGGGATACATTAGAATAGTATTCATGGCACTCGGTAAATTAAAGGATGTAATCCGACTTAGAAATAAAGAAATTAAAGAAACTTGGGTTTCAGATGAGGCAATATTTGCATCATTTACCAAATAAATAAATTTATCGCCAAAAAAAGGATAATGCAATGAAAAAAGACCTGTCCATAATAATCGTTAATTACAACACCAAGGATTTGGTTTTAAGTTGTATTGATTCGATTAAAAAATCAAAACCAGATGTTAGCTATGAAATAATTGTTGTAGACAATGGCTCGACTGATTCAATTAGTGCTTCGAGGGATTATAAACTCATAAAAAATAAAGAAAATTTGGGTTTTGCCAAAGCAAACAATCAAGGAATAAAAACTGCGAAGGGGAAATACATTCTTCTATTAAACTCTGATACAAAAGTTAAGAAGGGAAGCATAGACAGACTTTATATGTTTGCAGTTTCTTATCCAGAAGCTGGAGCTGTTGTTCCAAAGTTATTAAACGGGGATGGAACTACTCAGCCATCAGCTCTCAAATTTCCATCTATTTTATCTGCTATTAAAAAATATTGGTTTAATGGCAAAGGATTTTTGGATAAATATATTCCTGATTCTGAAACAGTTGATGCCGCTGTTATGGCAGCATTTTTAATAACTCCCCGAGGATTGAAGGACGCAGGCCTTTTGAATGAAAAATATTTTATGTTCTTTGAGGATATAGATTATTGTAGAAAACTTAAAAAACTTGGACTTAAAATATTTTATCTAAGCGAAGCAGAAGTTATTCATTATCATGGTGAGAGTGGGAAAGGTTTGGTTGACGAAAAAGATCAATGGCGCAGACTTATTCCTTCAAGCATTGAGTATCATGGGAAAATTAAACATTATCTTATTTACTTAACGATGCTTTTGGGGCAAAAGTTTGGCATATATCTTATATTGATTCCACTTTTGACCATTCCAGCGTTTTTCAATCTTTTGCGTCCTGGATTTTTCCCAATGCAAGATGATCTACAGGCTTTTAGGGTTCACCAAATGGATAGGTGTTTTGACGATCTTCAAATTCCTTGCCGATGGGTTCCTGATGCTGGATATCAATATGGGTATCCACAGTTTAATTTCTATCCTCCGCTTCCATACTATCTAGGAGCTCTTGTTCACAGGGTGGGAATTCAATATATAGATAGTGTAAAAATACTATTCATTGTAGGCTATATCCTTTCAGCACTCGCGATATATGTTTTAGTAAGCGAATTAACCAACAGGTGGTCGGGTTTTGTCGCTTCAATTCTTTATACTTATATTCCGTATAAAGCAGTTGAAGTGTACGTAAGAGGTGCTTTAAGTGAGTTTTGGGCGCAAATATTTTTCCCTCTGATTTTGTGGTCTATCTATAAATTAATTAAAACAGGAAAGGTTATATATATAGTTTTGATGGGACTGTCGATTGGTTTTCTTGCAACAACCCATGCACTAATGACTATGATATTTGTCCCAATCGCAGGACTTTGGGCACTTTATTGGTTAATGAGAGTTAAGTGGAACAGTCTATTTAAAGTTATTTGGGGAGGACTGCTCGGGTTTGGCCTTTCAGCATTTTTTCTTCTCCCAATGTTTTTTGAGAAAAAGTTTGCACACGTAGAAAGCGTACTTTCAGGATATTTTGACTACAGACAGCACTTTGTTAGTCTTCAGAAACTTTTTCTTTCAATGGAATGGGGATATGGTTCATCTGGTTTTCCTGATGAAAAATTAAATCTTTCATTGGGGATTATTCAGTGGGTGGTAGGAATTCTTGTGGTTCTACTTGCTTTTATCAAATTTAAAAAAGATAGAAAAACTTCAATCCTTGCACTTTTAGTTTCGGGGGTAACACTACTTAGCATCTTTATGATGCATATGAAATCAAGTTTTATTTGGGCAAAACTTCCATTTCTTTGGTATTTACAATTTCCTTGGAGGTTTTTAGCGATTAGCATATTCTTACTTTGTCTTTTAACTGGATTTTTCATTTATTTCTCAGGGAGGCTTAAATATGTTCTAGGGGTACTTCTTATTATGATTTTATTTGCCTTAAACATTTCATTTTTTGTTCCAAAAGATTGGTTAAATATTACTGATGCCGAAAAATTTTCAGGAACGTCTTGGGAAAAACAATTAACGATAAGCATTTTTGATTATCTTCCTATCTATGGAACTCTTCCGCCTTGGAGTAAAGCCCCTGAGTTTCCTGAGGTCTTAGAAGGTGATGTGAAGTTTTTGGAGTATAAAAAGGGAAGCAATTATCAAACAGGAGTAGTTGAGGTCTCAAAAGATTCTTTGATCCGCATTCCACTTTTTGATTTTCCTGGAATGACAGTTACAGTAGATGGAAAGAGAGTTCCTCATGTAAACAATGATTGTAGAGATGAAAGGTACTGTAGAGGTCTTATCACATTTAGCATCCCTGAAGGCAAACATAATATCGAAGCAAGATTGAAAGATACCCCAATTAGATTGCTTGGAAATGCATTAACATTAATAAGCTTGGGTGCTCTTGGTCTTTTGATGATAAAATTAAAAAAATGAAAAATATTTTAGTTGATGCTGTGGATGCTTTAGTAATTGAAGGGCAAGGGATTTTTATTGAGATGCAAGACTTGCTTGATACCTTTCCAAATAGAAAAATTATTTTAACAGGAGCCAATGATGAGCAATTTAAAGAGTTTGGGTTGGATAAGATGCCCTATGAAGTTTTTACATTAAAACACAATCCTGAAAAAACCGACCCGAAGTATTACGAAATAATGCTTAAACATTTCGGCTTAGGAAGGGGAGATGTTGTTTACTTTGAACACAATCCTGAGGCTGTTAAGAGCGCTCAGTTAGTTGGAATAACTTCGTACTATTATGATTCTGACAAAAAAGATCTGGCTGAATTAAAGTCTTTTTTGGATAAAAACATATAGCTTTAATGAAAAAATTTCTCCTTTCTAATTGGCAAATAGTTTTAATTGTTATTCTATCTTTGTTTATTGTTTGGCCTCTTTTTGTTCCTGGGTATTTTTCTCATCATGATGATCTTCATGTAATGAGGATTTTTGAAATGAGAAAGTGTTTTGCCGATTTTCAAATTCCATGCCGTTGGGTACCTGATATGGGATATGGTAATGGCTATCCAATTTTTAATTTCTATGGACCTTTTTCATATTACTTTGGAGCTATTGTAAGTTATATTTTTGGATACATTGGAGCAGCAAAGCTATTATTCTTTTTACCATTAGCTCTTGGCGGAGTTGGAATGTATTTACTTGCCAAAGAACTCTTTGGAAAAACTCCTGGACTAATAGGGGCGGTATTGTATCTTTTTGCGCCATATAGGGCGCTTGATTCATTTGTGCGCGGGGCAGTGGGGGAGGGGGTAGCCCTTGCCATTATTCCTTTTGTTTTTTATTTCTATTTAAAATTAATTAAATTAAAAGAAAAGAAATATTTTATATTGGCAACAATATCTACAGCATTTTTCTTTGTGTCGCACAATATAATGACTTTACTCTTCTCGCCTATTCTTTTAACTTGGATATTATTCTGGCTTTACAAGGAAAAATGGAAAGGGTTTAAGCTTGCCCTTTTAAGCTTAATCATTTCTTTTGGTTTGGCAGCATTTTTCCTGTTGCCAGCATTTTCTGAGAAAGGGCTGGTGCAGACAGAGTCACTGACCCGTGCAGAGCTAGACTTCAGAGCTCAATTTGTTAAAGTCTCACAGCTATTTATTGATAGATCTTGGAACTATTCAGGATCTGCTCCACAATCAAGCAATACAATTTCTTATCAAATAGGCTGGCCGCTTTGGCTATTGGCATTTCTTGGAACAGTTTTTGCCTTTGTTCTTAAAGGAAAGAACAAGCTTCTTGTATCATTTTTGTTCTTGGTTTTTGGAATGGGGATATTAATGACTCACAATAAATCATCTTTTATTTGGGAAAGTTTTGAGATCCTTTCTTTTGTTCAATTTCCTTGGAGATTTCTTTCAGTAGTTATTTTTGCAGGGAGCTTATTGGGAGCTTACTTCTTAACTTTATTTAAAGATAAATCTCTAAAGTGGCTGTCGATATCAATAATTGCTTTAACAGTGGTGCTTAATTGGCAATACTTTAGACCTGAGCATTTTTATAAAGATATAAATGATGAGACTAAGCTCTCGGGACAGAGCTTCATTGATCAACAAAAAGGATCTCTTCTTGATTATCTCCCTAAAACCGCACTTGAACCAAGAGAGCTGGCGCCATCCGAGCCGTTAGTCGCAAGAGGAGAAGCGGTGGTGAGTGATTATGTAAACAAATCTGATTCATGGAGCTTTAGAACTAATGTTGCCCAGGAAGCAATTATTGAGGTTCCTGTATTTGATTTTCCAAACTGGACAGTCTATGTAAATGGAGAAAGATATCCCCATTCAAACAAAAATGTTATTGGAAGGATTATGATTACCCTGCCCTCAGGAGAATATAGCGTATCTGGAAAGTTTTTGAATACGCCGGTTAGAACACTAGGGAATACAATTACCCTGATAATCTTATTGGCGCTAGTCGGAGTTTTACTATATGGAAAAAATAAAAAAATATTTACTAAATAAAAAAATTGAAAGCTTAGTGGTTAAATATGTTTTCTTTGTAATCCTAATTTTAAGCTTGCCCGCTATTTGGTCTCTTTTTGTTCCTGGGTATTATGGGGCTAGCGATGATCTTCACATAGCCTGGCTTCATCAAATGGACGCGACTTTAAGACTGGGGCAATTTCCTCCAAGATTTGTTCCTGATTTGTCTTTTGGTTTTGGCTATCCACTTTTTAATTTTGTTTTTCCACTTCCTTTTTATGTTGGTGAAATATTCCATTTATTGGGGCTATCATTTGTTGGCAGCATCAAAACTGTTTTTTTGATCAGCCTGCCGTTTTCGGGGTACTTCATGTACAAGTTTTTAAAGGAACACACTTCTTTTTGGCTGGCCTTAGCTGGGGCAATAATTTATATCTATACGCCATACAGGGCAACAGATATTTACATAAGGGGTGCAATTGGTGAGATTTTTGCTTTTATTTTTCCTCCTCTTGTTGCTTTTGCCATTTCAAAGATCGCAAAAGATAAGCAGAGCTTGGCGCTTCACGCTAAAGATTGGAAGTGGGTTTCGCTGTTGGGAATTTCAACTGCGGGACTGATCCTTTCCCACAACATCATGGCTTATATGTTCTTTCCCTTTTTAGTTATTCTTTCGCTTCTGATTGGATTTAAATTGAAAACTTTTTTTGGGTTTGTCTTGGGACTTTTAATAAGCATTTATTTCTGGCTGCCGGTAATAGTTGAAAGTAGCTTAATGAAGTACGGAACCGGGAATTTCAACTACATTGACCATTTTCCAACAATTAAGCAGTTAATTACGCCGTATTTCGGATACGGAGCATCGGTTCCCGGTCCGTATGACGGAATGAGCTTTTTTATGGGGACTGTCAATTTAGTTTTAGTTGCGACAGCAATAATATTTTTCAAGAAACTAAACAAAATATCTCTTTGGGCGCTTGGAATGATCGCCATTTCTGTGTTTATGATGAATTTTCGTTCCACCGTTTTTTGGGACAATCTTCCTTTAATTGCTTATTTCCAATTTCCGTGGAGATTCTTATCACTGACTGCATTCGCAACATCCATATTAGTGATTGCTCTTGATGGATTTAAATATAGTAAGCAAATAGGAATGCTACTTGTAACTGGAGTTATTGCACTTAATTTCAGTTTCTTTAAACCCCACGATTTTTTGGGTAGAGGCGATGAATACTACTTAAATAGATATATTCCAACTCCTGCCGCATCTTCCGAGTACCTAAAAACTCAAGAGGAATATTTGAGACTACCAAAAGATACTGAGGTTAGACCAGACAAGAGATCACCTTACATGGGACTAAATAATTTGTTTAATGTTGATTACAAAGAAGAATTTGTTTTTGATTACTATAAATATTACTTCCCTGGCTGGGAAGTCAAAATAGATGGAGTGAAAGTTGAGGTGCGAGCTGGAAAGCCGTATGGTCAAGTTCAGTTTGATGTTCCGGCTGGAAAACATATAATTGAAGTCTCATTCAAAGAAACTCCTTTTAGAATGATTTTAAATATAGTTTCTTTACTTAGCGTAATCATCGCTATTACAATGGTCATAAGGAAAAGAAATGAAAAATAAGCAAAGCTTGGCAGTGCCTACTAAAATAATCTGGATTCTGATATTGGGGATTTTACTTCGCTTGGGGCTCGCGTTTTCTACTTACCACTCCGATACTCAACCTTTTTATTTTGCTGGGGAAGTTATTGCTAAGGGCAATGTATCAAATTTTTATGATTACCTTGGTAATCTGCCTTCTAACGACCCAATCCTAAGAATTTATCCTACTTATTTATTTAATTATCCCCCTTTGGTTTACTTTTTCTTGGGCCCTATCAGCTACCTTATTTCTCTTCCTTTTAGCAGGGAGTTAATGCATGGGTTTATTTTTGATTTACCAAATCAATTGGGGAATATACAACTTAATTTTCTTCTTTTAACACTCAAGATTCCTTATCTAGTTTTTGATTTGGGAGTTGCATTGCTACTTTTTAAGTTTTTTAAGGAACCAAAAAACAAATTTTTAGCTTTTACACTTTGGATGTTTAACCCAATTAATCTCTATGCAACTTATATGATGGGGCAATTTGATGTGATTCCAACATTTCTGACCGTTTTTGCACTTTACTTAGCTGTTAAGAGAGAGAAATTTTTCTTAGCTGCGGTACTACTAGGGCTTGGAGCGTCATTTAAGGTATTCCCATTTTTGTTCTTGATCCCTCTGGCTCTAATTAAAAATAAATGGATCGATAGAATAAAAATTGTAGGACTTGGTGTGTTAACTTATGTTGCCACAATCCTGCCTTTTATTAATTCTTCAGGATTTCGTGCAACAGCTCTTGTTGCGGGGCAGACCACAAAGAGCATGTATGCGACTCTTCCCATATCAGGTGGAGAATCTATTATTCTATTTCCTTTCCTAATTTTATTTTTCTATTTAGTTTTCCTTTTCAAAAAGGAGGACTTAAAAAGTATTTGGAGCAGATTCTTTATTGTTATTCTTTTATTCTTTGTTTTTACACACTACCACCCACAATGGCTACTTTGGGCAACTCCTTTTCTTGTAATCGATTTGGTTAAATCGGGACTCAAACATTGGCCATTGGTACTAATCATCTTTTTAAGCTGGCTGGGACAGGTTAGTTTGTTTGATCCGGGATTGTCTGTTTGGCTATTCTCGCCAATATCACCTGACCTATATGGCCAAGTTGGCATTTGGGAGAGCTTGGGAATTAATGTGAATCTTAATATGACTAGAAGCTATCTGCAGACAATATTTGTTTCTGTGGCTGCATACTACATATATCGTTATTTCCCCAAAAAAGAAGCAGATAAATCATGATTATTTCAATTGTCTTAATCATTTTAGGAACCATATTTCAATCTGTTGTCATGTTTAGAACTGGAATGCTGGGGAGAATTGGAATTCCATATTTTGGCCCTCTAGCTCGAGATGGGGTATGGCATGAAGCTCTTGTTGGTCAACTCTTAAAAAATATTCCGCCAATAAATCCAGGCTTTTCAGAGATGAGCTTAACTAATTATCACTATTATTATGACTTACTCGTTTCACTGGTCGTTAGACTTGGAATTCCAGCTAATTTCTTGATTTATGGATTTTTTCCTCTTATCTTTTCAATTCTTTTGGGGGTGGGAACATACAAACTATCCTTAATTCTTTTTAAGGAAAAGAAAGTGGCCATTCTTTCAGTTTTCTTTGCTTATTTCGCAAGCAGTTTTGGTTGGATTGTCGATTTAGTTAAAGGAAAAGAAATAGGCGGGGAGTCTGCTTTCTGGGCTAACCAGCCTGTTTCAATGAATATCAATCCCCCATTCGCAATTTCTCTTGTGATTATCATCTTTACCATCATTGTCATTCATTCGTTTATCAATAAATCAAATTTTGTTAAAGGATTAATTATTGTTTTACTTTCTGGAACATTAATAGGATTTAAAGTATATGCAGGAGCCATTCTTTTAGGAGGCCTTTTTGTTTTAGGATTTAAAAGAGCTTTGTTTGAGAAAGATTTTAAGATAATTGGCGTTTCTTTTATTTCTTTAATAATTTCACTTTTGATAATCCTCCCTCAGAGTAAATCATCTCTTGGACTTATCGAATTTAAACCCCTTTGGCTAGTGGACACCATGATAGATGCGGGAGATCGGGTAGGAATACCAAATTTTACTGCGAGACGTTTTGCCTATCAGGCAGAAAATAAATACCTGCACTTATTTGCCGTTGAGTTAATTGGCCTATTTATCTTTTTAATTGGCAATTTAGGAACAAGAATAATTGGTGTTTTTGGGATAGAGAAAAAACAAATAAAAAACGATTTATTTATTTTAATATTTGCGATGATGCTTGCCTCATTAATACCACCCCTAATATTTATTCAGAAGGGGAATGCATGGAATATAGTTCAATTCTTTTATTATTTCCTATATTTCTCAGGAATATTTGCAGCATACAGTTTAAGGAGGGCATCAGTTGCATTAACAATCATCGTTCTTCTAATAACCCCTATTAGTAGCATCGCAACTTTCAGAAGTTGGCTGTATCCAAACCCGCCTGCGTATTTGTCAAAAACTGAATATGAGGGACTGAAATATCTTTCAACACAAAGCGACGGTGTGGTTCTAAAGTATCCATTCAATAGCGACTTAAGAGGGAAATTCAAGGATCCTTTTCCCTTAGCTGTATATGCAGATAACGCATATGTTTCAGCACACTCGGGGAAAAGCGTTTTTATAGAGGATGTAGAGCAGCAAATAGTACTTAATACCGATTATAAAGGAAGAGTAATTGATGCCAATAGATTCTTTAGTGAAAAAGATCTGTCGTGGTCAGAAAAATTTTTGAAGGACAACAATATAACTTATGTTTATCTCCCAAAAATATATCAGCTTCCGATGGCAGAAGCAGAATACCCAATGAAAAAGATTTTTGAGAATGATGATGCTAATATTTATAAAGTAGAATAATCAACATGAAGAAACTTCTTATTTGGGCAATCGTTTTGAGACTTCTTGTTGCGGGACTGCTTTTCCATCCGGATATTAAAACTTATAATTTCCAATCCTCTTTTCTTAAAAAAGGAGTATTTAACATCTATTCCTACTTAATAGAGAATAAAAAGACACTTCCATTTAAAGAGGAATTTGCTTATTTTCCACTAACATACTTGGTAATTGGAGGATATCAGTGGGTAGCCTCTCCAATACTGGGATCTGGTTTTGATTCTTGGCTTGCCAATGCCAGTTCTAGTTCGGTTGTAAAGGATCCTAATATTTTTAAATATTTGATTGTGCTCAAGTTCCCGTATTTGATCGCAGATATAGGAATTGCGTTCTTATTGAAGAAATATTTTGACGATAAAGAAAAGGGCAAAAAAGCCTTTACTTTGTGGTTATTTAATCCTTTTACAATACTTCTAATTTATGTATTCTCCAATGTGGAAGTGTTTGCAGTTATTTTGACTTTGATTGCCACATTGCTTGTCAAAAAGGAAAAGTTGTTGCAAGCATCAGTCATGCTGGGACTTGCTGCAGGATTTAAGCTATATCCGGTTTTATTTATTCCTTTCCTGTTTTTGAAGGCAAAAGGCATGCAAGAAAAGATATCTGTTATCTTGGCACCGATATTTATTTTGGGACTCATGACGGCTCCATTCTGGTCTCAAGCCTTTGTTCAGTCAGCTCTTATATCAGGATGGACTACAAGGGTTGCCAACCCAGTGTTTACTATCTTGGCGGCTGTACTGTTCTTTTATGCTTGGATAATTGAGAAGAAAATCAAACTATTTGATTATTGGTTTATACTGCTTCTTCTAATTTTTTCTTTCACCCATTTCCATGTTTCATGGCTCCTTTGGGTTGCACCGTTTATTGTTGTTTTGGTTTGCAAAAAACCAGCGCTTTCAGTATTCTTTTTTGTTTTGGCAGTAATCACCTTTATAATCCCCATGCTTTATGATGATAAATCAATGACAATCTCCCTTTTTAGGATTTATTCCACCTGGTTTGATTTACTGCCAACTCCTTTTGTAGTTTTGCAAAGGTTTTATGATCCAGTTAAGCTTCAAACTATTGCTCAATCTACACTGGCTGGGGGAAGCTTGGTGCTTGCCTATAAGTTGCTTGGAAAGGATGGAGAAGTATGAAAAAGATGATTTGGCTTACAACAGCGTTTGTTTTATTTATGGTTTTTGTCGCACCTGCTATTTTAGGATTGGCCTTAGATATAATTCCTGCGGCTGATCAGCCAGGATATAATTCCGACAAAAGACTGGCTATATATGGGAAGCGAGGGGTAACACAGAAATTTGTTTCGAAGGAAAAGAATTTAACAGCAATCGGAACCTCTATAAGGAATCCTAATTTAAAGAATAAGAAAGAAGTAATACTTAATTTATATGACGCAAATGGAGTGTTAATTAGAACATCGGTTTTAAATGGCCAAAACTTAGAGGATGGCGGATTTGTGAAATTTGTTTTTGGGGCGATCCCAAATTCAATGGAGCAAAAATATTCTTTTACTCTTTTGTCTCCGACTGCCAGTTCTGAGGAAACCATAGAGGTTTTTTATAACGATTTACCCACAGATGACATCTTAGAATTTACATATGATGAAAAGGTGTATGAAGGGGGGATTCCTCTTGTTACTTATCACAGGCCAGATAGCAAATTTAGTGTGGTAAATGAAATCTACTCTAATTTATTTTCCAGACTTCTACAGCTTGATTCTCAAAAACTTTAGTTAGTCCTAGACTTTCAGGGTTTGTTATTGGCCTTTCAGCTTTTGGGAAGTAAAGAACATCGGCGTTTGTTTGTGAAAGTGCGGATTTAACTTTTTCTAAATCTTCGCTTTCAAAAATAGTTTTTTTAATTTCATATCTTGGCCTATAATCATATCCCATGATATCTACTTGTTCGTAGTCATCCATATATGCCCTTCTTGAAGTAAATGCCGATACGTATGAAGTGTCGAACCAGTCCCAGATGTTTGGAGTAGTGTCTCCCAAACTTAAATATTGGTTATAGGGCGGGGTTAGGATGACATCATCTTCTGCTGAGTTTTGTTTTACATATTCCAAAGCTTGAAGTTCTTGAGATGAAATCTTTGCGAATGCCGTTCGAGAATAGAATTCATAAAGAAGTCCAACTTGTGTAGGGATCATTAATATAATTATTAAAGGGATTAAAAACTTCAATCTTTTTGTTATGGTTGCTGTTGTTATTCCAGCTAGTATTCCAAAAAGCAGAACAAAATATTGCAGAAATTGACTGGTATTGCTTGCTACTCCCTTTTGAAGAAAAAGAAGGGGTAGGATTAGGGAGAGAGCAATTATTGAGACCATGACCAGACTAAAGTAATTTTTTAATGAATCTTTGGTTTGTTTTAGTAAGTCCCAAAGTCCGACAAACCGCATTCCCAAGTTTCCAAAGAAAAATATTAATAGTCCTAATCCTTCCAAGAATATTACCCTTTTCCAATTGTGTTCATAGATATAGGTTTGACGTCTTAATTCCCAATCTATGAGGTTTAGGCGAGAAGGTTCAACAATCATTGTTCGTATATACCACCAGGGTTCAAAGATAAGAAAAGAGGTGGAACCGGAGGTATTAGGTAAATACAAAATTGCGGCTAAGATTCCACTTAAAATAGTGAGAAGAAGGAGCTGAAAACTTTTTTCTTTAATCAATTGCCAGACTCCAGCAATTCCCAAGGAGATTAAAAGTACGACTCCAGCATATATTTTGAACGCAGAAAGAGTCCCAAAAAGAAGAACGCAGATGGCAAAATTAAATTTATTTTTCTTTTGCAGAAAAGTAATTAGAAAATATAAGGCAGTTAAAACTAGGAAATTTGAAATGATTTGCGGAGGATTTCCACTTGAGCTTTGAGGTTGGGTAGCCCAGAAGATACTTTCTCCACCAATTGATTTGTTTTTAATATAAGTAAGGATGAATCCGAAACTTCCTGCAAAATATGTAAAAATAGTTGCCCAGATGGAAGCGGAGAAACTATTGGTAATTTTCTTTGTTAAAAAATAAACTGATGCACCTAAGAAAAGAGAATAGAAAAATGAAAATATTCTAAAGTATAGGTCGAGATTAGTAAGTGGAGTGTATTTACTTACCATGGCTGGAAGAATATCTGAGAAGAAATGATAGTTAACTAGTTTTTCACCAGATAAAACAGGATTTTGAAAAGGATAGCCTTTCTTCATTTCTTCCATGAGCGCGATGTGCCAGGCGCCATCATGCCCATGAGCACTCCAAAAAACTAAGTCGCCATTTTGAAACATCCCACTTGGTGCAATTACGGCCAATTGGCCAGCCATACCCAAGGTGAAGACTATTAAAATAATTACTGTTTGAATATTGAATTTGATTTTTATCTTTCTTACCTCATACATCAAAGGCTTAAAGGTAATAGCTAAAAGAATTAAAGTTGCTGGAATAATTAGAAAAGGAATATTTAGGACTAAGAAAAGATAGGAGAGAAGTGTAAGCAGGGCAAATCCTACAACTGACCCCATTAGTATTTTTTCCATAGTTATATTGTATTACAATGGAGGTATGGCAAGGAAATCAATTCTTCTTTTTTTAGCAATTCTTGTTCTAGGGTTTGCCATTCGAGTGTATAGAGTTACTCAAATGCCTATGTACGGCGATGAGTTAACAATGGTATATGACACTTACTCCATTCTTAAAACAGGCAAAGATGCTACAGGTGAACCTTTTCCCTTAACATTTAAGATGGGAGCAGGAAGGCCAGCTGGGTATATTTACGCTTCAGTCCCCTTTGTTTATTTGTTTGGTCCTACCGAATGGGGGGTGCGGAGTCTGTCAATCTTGTCTTCGGTGGGAATAATCGTTCTCATGTATTTTTTGGGAAAGAAACTGTTTAATGAAAAAGTTGGCCTCATTGCAAGTTTCCTATCCTCAGTCTCACTTTGGGACATTTATTTAGCAAGAGGAGGATTTGAAGCACATTTCGCACTTTTCTTAGCCCTTCTTGGAATAACTTCATTTTTATACGGCAAATATTTAATTTGGACAGTTTCATGGGGATTTGCAATATTCACCTATCCGACTTTTAAATTAACGCTTCCGTTGGTATTTCTTGTTCTTATTTGGTTGGGCAATTTAAAGACTTTGGCTAAAAATAAGACCTTTATTATTTCTGTTGTAGTACTAGCGCTTTTTGGAGGATTAGCGATTAGAGAAACCTTAATGGGTAGAAGCGAGGAAAGATTTTTAAATATTAATGTCTTTTCTGATACCAAGTTGAGAGAGATGATGATTCAGAGGATTAACGAGGAAAGAACCCTTTCTACTCTATCTGAGAGTTTTAAACCAATATTTTTTAATAGACCACTCGAATACTCGCGTATTCTTTTGGAAAATTATATGGATAATCTTTCTTTAAGATTTCTGTACTTAAGGGGAGACGGTAATCCAAGACACAACCCTGGCGAATGGGGGATGCTTTTCTTGGCGGAATTGCCCCTTCTTTTTGCTGGAATTGTTTATTTATGGAAAGACAAGAAGAGAGAGTTAATCCTTCTTACTTCTTGGATCTTGATAGTTCCACTTGCAAGCATGTTCATCGATGACGTGCATGGACTTAGGAATGCATTAATGCTTCCGGTTTTTATTCTAATATCAGCATATGCAATGGCAAAAATTTCTAAAAAGTTTGTCGCTCTGTTGGCGATATTGATTGGTATTCAGTTAGTTATTGTTTTACAAAGGGTTTATTTTTTCGCACCAAATAAATTTGCAAGTTTCTGGTCAGCTGATGCTAAAAAAGCCTCACTCATGGCAATCTCTAAGAGAGGTGAGGTGGACGTAGTTACTTTGTCTACAAAAATAGACAGTATTGAGTATGCATATCCAGTGTACGCAAAAATTGATCCCAATTTGGTTATTAATCAATATGGTAAATATCCCAAAGTTTACGATAATGTCATAATTTCCGATAAATAGTTCATTTTAAAAATTGTGAAAAAAATATTTTTTTTAATCTTCTTTATTATCCTCGCATTCATACTTCTTTCTTTTAGAATTACCCAAGTTCCTCCGGGCATCAACGGGGATGAATCGGGAATTGGGCACAATGCCATTTTAATATCGAAAAATTTAACCGATGAAAACGATAATTTTTTGCCCCTTTTTATTTTTGCTAAAGGAAGTGATTGGAAGCAGCCGGTGAGTGTTTATACAACCGCTTTAGTATTTAAGATTTTTGTAGTTTCGTTTTGGAGCTTAAGAGTAGCTAGCATTCTTTTTGTAATTACTTCGATAATTATTTTATATTTTCTAACTCGCGAAATGTTTAATTTCAAATTCTTTATTATTAGTTTTTTCGTTTTAATAACAACTCCAATTATTATGATTCAGTCCCATCTTGCACTTGAGAATATTGCAGTTCTTCCTTTTATTTTTCTTTGGCTTTTAATGATAGCTAAGTATGAAAAGACTAAAAAGATAATTTATTTGTTTTTAGGTGGAACCACACTTGGAGTGGGAATTTATTCCTATTTAGGTATGCGTCTTATTGTTCCCGTTTTATCTCTAATTACTTTATTTTATCTTCGAAAAGATCTAAAAAAGAGTGTTTATTTTCTCTTTGGGTTAATTCCGTTTTTTATCCTCCTTTATGTTGCTAATTTTTATTATCCTGGGGCGGTGGTTGGCCACTATAATGGTGCAGCTCAATCAGTTAACGACTTTTTATTTAGATATTTAAGCACTTTTGACTTAAGCTTTATGTTCTTAAAGGGAGATGCGACAGCTTATCATTCAACTGGAAAAGCGGGGATGTTTTTGGTTGCTTCGCTTCCACTTTTTGTGATTGGTGTTGGTAAAATTTTGAAAGAAAAAAAATCATTCGGAACATTAATTCTTGCTTCATTTTTCTTAACCCCACTTTTATTTGGTTTTGTCCCTGACGTTTATAGAGCAAGCAGACTTTTGGCTTTGGTTCCTTTTTATACACTTATTTCAACAATCGGCTTTTTTGCAACTCCAAAAAGGTTTGGATTTGTGATATTAATTTTGATAGCGATTAACTATCTCTTTTTTGTTAAAGATTACTGGTTTGATTATCCAGAGAGAGTAAAAGAAGTATTTTCAATTCCAATAGACAAAACTTATGAATTTCGTATTAAAGAATAGATTAAAATTATTGTTTCAAAATAAAATTTTGATAATTATTTTTGTTTTGGCTGCATTCTTAAGGTTTTTTAAACTTTCTGAATATCCTATTCATTTGGGACATGATGAGGTAACCCAGCTTTATGATGCTATATCAATTGCCCAGACAGGGAATGATATTTACGGCAATCATCTACCATTCATTTTTAAATCGGTTAATGATTACAAAGCGCCTTTTTATATCTATGCCACAAGCGTTGCTTTTAGATTTTTTGGCTGGGAAGAATATACGGCTCGGGTAGTTGGAGCACTTTTTGGAAC
>CAZTGB010000003.1:66821-87335 GCA_964612965.1 uncultured Gammaproteobacteria bacterium
AGAAACTTTCCTTAATTGCAGCTTTTTTGACAGCCATAAGTCCATTTGAAATTTTCTATTCCAGGAAGAGTTTTGAAAATCAAACTGGCGTGTTTTTAATGATTGTTGGTTTTGTATTACTAAAAAAGAAAAAAACTTTTTGGGGGATGTTTGTTTTAGGTGTTTCTTCATATGTTTATTTTGCACAGGCCGTTTTGGTTCCAATTCTCGTTGCAATTTACTTCGTAATTTTTTGGAAAGAGGCCAAGAAGTATTTAATTAGGGGAGTATTTATATTTCTTTTAGTTGTTTCTTCGCTTTATTACATGATTTATACAAATCCAGACGCAAGTAACAGATCGAAGGCTGTATTTATCACTCAAGACGCAACAATTGGAGGAGCAGATAGGATTAAGTTGATAAAGGCAGCATCTATTCGTTATATAAAGCAATTTAGCCCTAAATACTTATTCTTGAATGGATTGGACATGACTGAGGGGAGGCGTGATGTTGGGCCACTTTTCCCGGTAACAATACCGTTTCTATTGGTTGGAATTTATTTGTTAATAAAAGAAAAGAAAAATAGGATGGGAAGCCTTTTTGTCCTTTCGTGGATACTTATTACTATGATTCCAAGTGGGTTAACATTTGAAGAGCATAGTCCTCATAGAGCGATTGCTTCTTTTACTTTCCTTAACATAGTTTCTTCTGTTGGTATTTATTATTTCTACAGGAGGTTTGGAAAATTGGTTTTATTTGGTATTTTAACTCTTTTGGCTCTCAATTTCGTATTTTTTGGAAAGAGATATGTAGTTAATTATCCAATCGAAAGAAGTGAAGCGCTCCACTATCCGTATGAGGATGTTGCCCGTTTTGCTTGGGAAAATTATGACAAATATGATTTGATAGTTTTTGATCCAAAATTTGGGGAATTTGCTCCCTGGATTGGAACCGGGGCACACTATTATCTTGCCTACTACGGTTATTATGACCCAGCTCTTATGCAGAAAGAGTTTAAGATTGGAGATCAAGAAGTAAGAGAGACGAAATTTGATAAATTCTCGATTCGTGCTGTTTTTTGGCCGACCGACCAGGCGCTTAAAAGAACTTTAATCATTGCAAGTCCATGGAGTTTGCCGATTGATATTTCAAAGCGGGCTAATATTATTAAAACGTTTTATTACAGAACAACTGCTCCTGCTTTCTATGCGATAGAATTGTAGTATTGAATTGGATTATGAATAAAAAATTTATAGTTTTTCTATTAGTTTTATTTGCAAATGTATGGATTTGGAGGATTTTTGATCATTCGTTTTTTCTTGGCTTAGGGTTAATTATACTTAGTTTCTTTTTGGTTTTTAATATGAGGGTTGGGACTCTTATATTATTTTCTATTTTGAGTATCTTTCTTTTAAAAAATACTTTTGACACAAATCTTTTATATATTTCTCCTCTTGATAATGACAGGGTTGAACATAGGCATGAGTATTATGCACAAAGCTTGGGAAAGGCATATCGTAATAGAATTGCTATTTATTTGAACTACAATGTTTTTCCATACGCATCTAGGTATTTAACAAATATGGCTTATAATTTAGATCCCAACTTATATTTTTTCGCGAATCACCCTAGGGAGAGGATTATTGCTGTTGAATTTGAAAAATTTTCGTTTCTATTTCTACCCATCTTTATTGTTGGATTGACAACTCTTTTTTCAGGAACTTTTATTTTTACGATTTTTTATTTTGTTTTATCTTTACTTATAAGTGGCCTAGCATTTCCTGGATATGATTTGGGGCCAATTCTTATTTTTCCATTTATTGTGACTGTTATATATCTTGGTATATCAAAAATTATTAAAATATGGCCTTGAAATTAAAAATTATATTATTATTTATCGGTATACTTCTTTTGGCTGGAATGCTTAGATTCTGGCAACTTGGAAACGTTCCTCCGGGACTGAATGTCGATGAAGTTTCGGAAGGATATAATGCCTATTCATTATCAAAAACAGGTAAGGATAGGTATGGAATGGTAATGCCAATTATTTTTAAGTCATTCGGTTCCTATCAGCCTCCGATTTATACCTATCTGACAACATTGCCGATTAAAATTTTTGGGCCAACAATTTTTGCTGTAAAGATGGTCTCAGTACTTTCCGGTTTAGTTGTTGTCTTATTCACATTCTTAATAATAAAAGAGTTTTTCTTTAAGAAAAATGATGGGTTAGCTCTTTTTGTTAGTTTGGTTGTGGCGATTTCTCCGTGGGCAATTTTCTTTAGCCGTATGGCAACGGAGGCTAGTCCAGCTCTGGCTATTTTCATCTCAGGATTTTATTTTTTATTAAAATCAACCAAAAAGATTGAATATTTATCATTAGCCGCACTTTTATTGGGTTTGGCAACCCATACTTATTATTCTGAAAGAATTATTAGTCCTCTTCTTTTGATTAGTTTTGTTTTAATTAATTGGAAATATTTTTTAAAAAATAAAAAATGGCTTTTAATTAGTATTGTAATTTTTGGTTTGACACAAATTCCTCATTTGACAATCCTGGGAAGCGGTGCTTTAACCAGACGACTTGAGCAGGTTACTTATTTTGGTCGGGACATACCAGTTGTTAGAGAGTTTGCAAGTCAGTACTCTGCGTACTTTTCTCCTAGAAGTTTATTTTTCGAATCAGACGATCAAGGAGCAAGATCAATGCCGGATTTGAGCGTTTTTTATAAATGGATGATAATTCCTTATTTCTTTGGCTTTGCATATATAATCAAAAATTACAAAGAAAGATTTGTTAAGAACCTTTTTCTTTTAATGTTTTTAGCTTCGCTTCCGGCCTCTGTTACAACAGAACCTTTTTATACCCTTAGAGTTTTTGAACTTCTTTGGGTATTTACTGTGGTTATTGCAATTGGAACATGGCAGTTGTTTACAAAAATAAAACAAAATAATTTAAGAAATTTGATTGTATTAGTGTTATTGGTATTTTCCCTGGTTTCTTTTTATATCAACTATTTTGTGTTATTTAAGTATGAAAGATCGCATACTGTAAGTTATTCAAATAGAGAGCTTATAAAAATTACGGAAGAGATGCCTGATAGAAATTTCGTAATTGATTACTCAAGAGATATTTCTATTGGGGTTAGAGCGGCCTTTTTTAGGCAGTATGATCCGGCTTTATTTCAAGAAGAAATTGGAAAACCTTTTTTAAAGAGTTATTATTCATCAACAGATGCTGAGCAGTCATATAAGATTAAGAATGTTGAGGTGAGGGGAATTGATTGGGGGGAGGATGTATATAAAGATCAAATAATAGCAGGAGACACTTTAGCTATTTCTGAAGATCAAGTAAAAGAACATAAACTTAAATTGGAATTTGAAATAAGGAATCTAAATGGAGAAGTGTCTATTAGAGGGTATTCAACAAATCCGAGAGAAAAATGTTTATTCTCTGAGCAAAAAAATGTAAATTGTAAAAAATGGCTATAAAAAGAAATCCAAAGGTGGTAATTGTTATGCCTGCTTATAAAGCTGAGAAAACAGTAGCTGATACGTTTTATGAGATTCCAAAAGAACTTCGAAAACATGTGATACTTGTTGATGATTGGGGAAAGGATGGGACCCTAAAAGTTGCAAAAAAACTTGGTATTCAGGTTTATGCACACCCTAATAATTTAGGTTATGGGGGGAATCAGAAGACGTTATATTGGGAAGCTTTGAAACTTAAACCAGATGTTGTTGTAATGCTTCACCCTGATTATCAATATGATGGCTCAAGAATAGAGGATTTGATAAGGCCAATTGTGGAGGGTAGGTTTGACTTTATGTTTGGAAGTCGAATTGCCAATAAAAAAGGAGCGCTTGAAGGGGGGATGCCGCCCATTAAGTATTATGTAAATAGAATTGTTTGTTTAATACAAAATGTGCTTTTAGGAGTAAATTTTACGGAGCATTTTTCGGGATTTAGGGCGTATTCAGCAAAGTTACTTAGAACAGTTCCTTTTCAGAGGTTTTCAAATGATTTTGTTTTTGACCAGGAAATGACAGTTTCTTCAATATCATATGGATTTAGGATTGGTGAGATTGCAATTCCAACAAGATATCACGATAAAGCCTCGTCCATTCAATTTTTAAAGGGATCAAAATTTGTACTAGATGGGCTTTGGACGATATTTAAGTATCTTCTTCATAAACAAGGCATTTTTGGTGATACGAGATTTAAATGACAAAGAAAAACGCTTTACTTCTTTTTATCTTTGTTTATTTAACAATTCCACTTTTTGATAGAAACCTATATGAAATATCTGGGGTTGAACAAATGGAGCTTAATAAAAGATACAAATACTTTTCAGATGAAATGGGGGTCTTTTATACCAAAAACAAAGTAGTTAGATTTTATTTAAACAGAGTTTTTCCTGTTGCAAATAAGTATTTATATGAATTATCTCATCTGAAATGAAATTAAAATATTTTCTTTTACTATTAATAATTGGGTTAGCATTTTTCCTGAGATTTTATAAATTGAGTGAAATTCCATCTGGTATACATCCAGATGAAGAGTCACATGGATACAATGCCTTTTCGCTTCTTAAGACAGGAAGAGATAGATATGGGCAGTCAGCCCCCGTTCTTTTTAGATCGTTTGGTTCGTATCAACCCCCAATTTATACGTACTTAGCAATGATACCAGTTGGTGTATTTGGTAATACAATTGCCTCTGTTAGATCTGTTTCTGCTGTTGTTGGGACTTTCTTAGTGATTATTACCTACCTTTTTGTTTTGGAGTTTTTTGATACTAAAAATAAGCATTGGTTGGGTATAATTGCAGCGCTTACAGTAGCTATCTCCCCTTGGTCAATATACTTTAGTCGCTTAGTCGCGGAGGGGAATTTGGGGGTGACATTCTTTTCTTTAAGTTTTTTACTTTTTATCCTTTCACTTAAAAAATCCTGGGCTTTTCCTTTAGCGACCATGGCACTAGCTATTTCGACACACGCTTATTACAGTGAACGTATTGTTGCTGTACTTTTTCTTCCTGTTTTTATTTATTTATTTAGAGGTTATTTATGGAACAGAAATAGAACATGGTTATTTTTGGGCTTGGGGGTGTTTGTTGTTTTAATGCTCCCACACGTACTTATACTTACAAGTGGTGCGCTAACCAGAAGACTGACTCAGGTAGGATATATTGGAGACAGACCATTAATACTTGAGTTTTTAAGAAGATATTTAATTTATTTTGACCCGAGGAATCTTTTCTTTGATTTAGGAGCCGATTTGGGAAGAATGCCTCCAAATTTGGGAGTTTTTTATACTATTTTTGTAATACCTTTCTTTGTGGGGTTATTTAATCTTAAGAAGTTTATTAAAAAGGAGTTTATTCACTTATTTATTTTAACTGTAATAATTTTACCAATTGCGGCAGCTTTAACGGGGGATGAATATTATCCTTTAAGGTCTCTAAGCCTTATTTGGATCTTTGGTCTTATTATTTCAGTCGGATGTTTTGTGATTTTAAATCTGTTAAGTAAAAAATTGAGATTGGTGGTTTTAGGAATAGTTTTAGTCCATATTCTTTTTTCTTTTTATATTTCTTATTTTGTTCTTTTTAAATACGAAAGGGCAAAGGATTATGGCAATGTATATATTACATTAGCCAACGAATTGAAAAAGTATAAAGACAATAAAGTTGTGATTGATTCAAGCCGTGAATATGGTGAAGGCCTTCGTTTAGCATATTTTGCGAAATATGACCCTATCGAATTGCAAAATCAGCTAAAGTCTCAATTAAAAACTCCATATTATTCAAAAGATGTGGAGATTTTGGAAAAGTACAATATTAATAATATTGAAGTAAGACCAATCGTTTGGGAAGAAGATATTTATAAAGATCAGATTTTAGTTGGAGATATCTTAGCTATTTCTGATTTTCAAGCTCAGGAACACAAGTTTAAATTTCTTTTTAAGGTGGTGGGAATAGATGGGGAAAGTTACTTAAGAGCTTATCAAACAGATCCAAAATCTAAATGTAGGTCAAACGTCCTAGCTTCGCGATGTAAAGATATCATATACTAGTGTATTGATATGAAAAGGTATGTTTTTCCTTGCCTGATCGTTTTAGTGACTTTTCTGGCTTTTTGGTTAAGATTTTATAAAGTAACGGAAATTTCGCCATCACTTAATTGGGATGAAACTTCAATTGGTTATAATGCCTATTCTATTTTAAAAACTGGAAGGGATGAATGGGGTGAGACATTCCCCGTTCATTTTAGATCATACGGTGAATACAAGCTTCCAGCCCAAATTTATGCTTCAATTCCTGGAATTGCTATTTTTGGACTTAACGAGCTTGGCGTGAGGATTACGCCTGTAATTTACGGGACTTTGACAGTATTAATAGTTTATTTTTTGGCTAGTCTTTTATTTAAAAATAAATGGGTGGGTTTGTTTTCAGCTTTACTTTTAGCAATTTCTCCTTGGCATGTACACCTAACCAGGGCCTCTTTTGAATCTTCATTTGCTGTTTTTTGGATAAGTTTGGGAGCATTATTCCTTGTTAAGGGTTTTGAAAAGCCAAAGTGGTGGATTGTCTCTGTTATTCCATTTGCGATATCTATCTATACATATAACTCAGCTAGGGTTTTTACACCACTATTTTTAGGGGTAATTTTTCTTCTTTATAGAAAAGATATTTTAAAAGAAATCAAAACATTTATTTTTTGCATTTTTCTTTTTGCAATATCATTAATCCCACTTTTTCTATTTTTTACAAGCGGAGAGGCCACAGCCAGACTAAAGCTTGTAAGCATTACGGATGATCCTGGGTTTGTACTGCGCATTAATGAAGCTAGGGGATTATCTAAACTTCCTGGCCAGTTACCGCGCTTGATTCACAACAAAGTGACACATTTTACCTATGTTTTTGGGAAAAATTATTTAGCTCACTTTACTCCGGACTTTTTGTTTATTAATGGTGCAGGGCACAAACAACACCATGTGCAGAATGTGGGTGAGCTTTATACATTTCAAGCGCCATTCCTAATCATTGGACTAATTTATCTGCTTAAAAAGAAAAATAAGCATGGGGGGCTGCTTATTTCTTGGATTTTACTTGCATTTATTCCGGTTTCGATTACTGGTGACAGCATTCCTCATGCGCTAAGAACACTAATAGCAGTTGTTCCATACCAAATAATTACAGCTTATGGGCTTTATGAATTTTATTTAATGATTGAGAAGAAAAAAGTTTTAAAGACATTAATCCTTGCAACTGTTTTTATAACCATGCTATTAAGCGTGAAGAGTTACCTAAATAATTACTACAATATATATCCTAATTTGTATTCCAGAGACTGGCAATATGGATACAAGCAGGTGGTAGCTTTCATTAAAGATCATTATGAAGAGTATGATTTAATAGTTTTTAGCAGACACTACGGTGAACCCCATATGTTTACACTTTTCTTTATGACTTGGGATCCAGCTAAGTTTCAAAATGACCATAACTTAAATAGATTTGAGACATATGATTGGGTGAGAGTTCTAAGATTTGATAAATTTTATTTCCCCGATCTTGGGGATGAAGGTACAAGATTTGGGGATATTAGGAAAGATAGTCCTGACAAGAAAATACTGTTTATTGGGAAACAGGGGGATTTTCCAGATAATTTACCAAGACTTTTGAATGTTGATTTTTTAAATGGAGATAGAGCATTTGAAATAGTAGGGGTAAAATGAACGTGGTTTATTAGAATATAATGAAAAAATATTTTTGGCTTGGATTTATAATTCTTCTTTTTTTGGCCACAAGACTTTATAAAATCAACTCTGTTCCCGGATCTGTTTATTGGGATGAAGCTTCAATTGGATATAACGCATATTCAATAACAACTGATCTGAAGGATGAGTGGGGGGAAACTCTACCCCTACATTTTAGGGCATTTGGTGAGTTTAAGCTGCCTGTTTATGTATATAGTGTGGCAATTTTAACAAAATTATTTGGGGTAAATGAGTTTACTCTTAGGTTGCCTGCGGTTTTATATGGTTTAGGAACGGTTATTGCTGTTTACTTTTTAGTTACCAAAATAACAAAGAAAGAAAACATGGGGCTCCTGTCTAGTTTTCTTCTAACTATCTCGCCATGGCTGTTTATTTTTAGCAGAACAGGCTATGAGGCAATGGCTGGACTTTTCTTTTTCCTGGGTTTTGTTTACTATTTGCTTTTTATCAGTGAAAGCAAATGGAATCCTTTCTTGGCTTCTGTTTTTGCAATACTTTCTTTCTATAGCTATAACTCTTTTAGAATCTTAATACCAATATTTTTTGGAATATGGCTTTTAAAAACCTATTTGTTTGATAAAGAGAAGATAAAAAGGCCAATCTTTGGGGCTTTTGCCATAATTATTTTCGCAGTATGTCTCATTCCAGTGGTTAAGCTTTATAGGTTTGATGCGGGAGCGGCAAGGCTTACTACAGTTGGAATTCGTGATCCGAGAGTATTTATTGCAAATTATTTTTCTCATTTTAGCTATGACTTTTTATACAAAGAGGGAGATGTTAATGATAGGAGCCAGGTTCCTTCTTGGGGACAATCATTTTTTGTAGGCTTACCATTTTTTTTGGCGGGTATTGTTATGCTTTTAAGGAGTAAAGATAAGCAGAGCTTGCCTCTTCATGGTAAATACTCTTGGGTACTAATTACATTTCTATTGATTGGAGCAATTCCAGCGGCTTTAACTAGGGAGTCTCCTCATGCTTTAAGATCAATTCTTCTTGCTCCTACTTTTTCTATAATTTCATCTCTTGGAATTATTAGACTTTTAGAGCGATACGAAATAAAGAAATACAGCAAATTTTTCCTAGTTAGTTTGGTGGTAACTTATCTTTGGTTTTTTGGAAGATATTTTATGGATTTTATTAATAACTACAACTTAAAAACGTCTGAGTCATGGCAGCTTCCATATAAAATTTTATTTGAGAGCATTAAGGAATCTGGAAACAAAGACAAGATTGTAGTTTCAGATGAGTTTGCCCAACCTTATATATTCGCTCTTTATTATTTGAAGTATTCTCCACAAGAATTTAGAAACACTGTTAAATACAACGCTCCTGATAAATGGGGTTTTTCTACTGTTGAGAGTTTTGGCAACTTCCAATTTAAAAAACTATGATTCAAAATAAAAATTTTGTGAAGAAATGGCTACTAATTATCATTGTTGGATTGATTGTGAGCTTTGCTGGCTTTTTGAGATTCTATAAATTGGTTGATAACCCTCCATCATTAAGCTGGGATGAAGCTGCTGTTGGGTATAATGCTTGGAGCATTTTAAACTGGCGAAGAGATGAGTGGGGCAAAGCGCTTCCCTTGGTTTTTAAATCCTTTGAAGACGACAAACACCCAGTTCATATTTATTTAACAGTTCCCACAGTGGCTGCCTTTGGACTTAATGAGATGGGGGTTCGCGCTTCCTCGGCGTTATTTGGAACATTCAATGTACTAATTATTTTCTTTTTAGCCAGGAAACTTTTTCGATCTTCTTTGAGTGGTAAAAGCAATTTGGCTGGGATTATTGCTTCACTTGTTTTAGCGATTTCACCTTATAATATTCATTTTTCAAGATTTAACCATGAATTAAATTTTGTTTTATTTTTCTTTATGTTGGGAGTTTACCTTTTATTAAAAGGAATTGAGAAAGGGAATTATTTGATAGTTTGGGGTTTTGCAAGTTTAGGTTTGGATTTGTTGGGTTACCACAGTGCAAAGGTGATTGTTCCGCCGGTAGTAATTTTAATAACAATTTTATATCTTAAAGACCTGTTAAGGGTTAAGAAACTATTCTTATTGGGAGTTTTAGCATTTTCATTTTTTATTGGTCTACTTTTTATTGAACCTGCTTTATTGGGGGGTGCAAGATTTAGTCAGACTACATCAACCGAGGGAAGATCTCTGACAGCTATAAAGGATAAATATCTAAAGCATTTTACTAATACTTTTCTTTTTGAAAAAGGGGACAGCAATCCAAGGCTTTCCTCGCAAACTGGAACTTTCTATAAAGCTGATATGATATTTCTCATCCTGGGGGTTTTAGTTATATTGTGGGGAATTGTAAAAGGCAGAAAAGAATATTTAATAATACTTGCTTGGGCGCTACTTGCTCCCATTCCATCTAGCATTACTACTGAAGCCCCTCATGCCGCTCGCGCTATGTTCATGACAGGAAGCTGGCATCTAATTATAGCTTTGGGGATTTACACAGTTTTAGATCTTTTAAGAAATAAAGTTGTTAGAATTTTAGTTGGTTTAGTAATTATTGGGGTGTTTGGGGCGTCACTGTTTAATTATTGGAATAGTTATTTTACTGAGTATAAAGACAGATATGCTATTGAATGGCAATATGGAATGGAGCAGATTGTTGAATATGTTAATGCTCATCCTGAATATGATGAGGTTTATATGACGGCGGAAAGGCAACAGCCATATATTTTCTATATTTTCTATCTTAAGACTCCTCTTCCTATTTTCCTCGGGAATGTTGAATACAACAAGACACTTTCAAGGTCCGCAAATACTATTGCTAGCTACTGGAAATATCATTTTGGACTATGGAATGAGATAGAGAGCTTGCCCATACCCCACATACTATATGTAGTCACGCCATCAAGTTATACTGGTTTAAGGCACAAGCTTTTATTTGATACTGTTTCCGAGATAAAATACCCTAATGGCGCATCAGCCTATTATTTAGTAACCGCCAAAATATATGAATAAACAAGGTTTAAATCTACGACAAAAACAAAGCTTAAGACCAAATCAAAAACTATCAGTTGTCCAAGCTACGCGAAATGAAGCCGAAAATATTGCAAGGAACCTTGATTCGGTCAAGAATATCGCAGATGAAATGATAGTGGTAGATGAGTATTCTTCGGATGAAACGAGAGAGATAGCAAAGAAACATGGTGCGCAGGTTTTCTTGGAACCACATCATGACAACTTTCATATTACTAAGCAAAAGGCCAATGATAAGGCAAGGGGTGACTGGATACTTCAAATAGATACGGACGAAGTGATAACACCTGAGTTGGCCATGGAAATTAAAAAAGTTTTATTGGGAGAAGAAATAATAGTTAAGGATCCCAATAAACAAAAACTTTTTTCAAGACATCAAAAGCTGATTGAAGAAAGAGATGGTAAATTGGGAAATGATAGTGAAGAGGTTGTTGCTTATTTTATACCGAGAGTTAATGTGTTTTTAGGAAAACCTTTAGTCCACGCGGGTGTCTATCCGGATGGAGTAATAAGACTTTTTAAAAAGGGAAAGGCCAGGCTTCCTGGAAAATCGGTTCATGAACAGATGGAAATAAATGGACGAGTTGGATGGTTGAATGAGAGTCTGTTACACTATGACTCTCCAACATTTAGCAAGTATTTATGGAGACTAAATAGATATACTGATCTTAAAAAAGAAGAGTTTGAACAAGAAAAGTTATCAAAAAATTTTGGTGTTTTACTTTTTTACTCATTTGTTAAACCGACTATGGTATTTCTCAATCTTTACATTCGACATAAAGGATTTTTGGATGGAATGAGGGGTTTTGTTTGGTCTCTCTTCTCATCACTTCATTTTCCAATTGCTTACTTTAAGTATTGGGCAGAAGGGAGTAAAGATAAATGAAAATTGCTTTTTTGGGAGGAGTAAATGAAAGTTTGGATAGTTTTAGAGGTGTGGGGGCTCACACAAAATTATTAATTGAGCAGATTAAAGATCTAAGTTTACCGGAAATTGAAATAGTTGACAGTCCCCAAAAGGCAGATATAACCCACATTACTAAGTTTCATCCGTTTTTTATTTCACTTCCTTTTATAAAACCGAGTAAAAAGTTGATTTTAACTATTCACGATCTAATACCCTTAATCTACCCAGATCATTATCCTGCAGGATTAAAAGGTGGGGTTAGATTTCTTATAAACAAATATTTAATTAAAAAAGTAGTTGATAAGATAATTACGATATCTGAGACTTCTAAAAAAGATATTTGTAGATTTTTAAATGTTGACCCTAAAATGGTTGAGGTTATTTATATAGCACCCAAGAAGGTTATAAGAAAATTGGAATCAGGGACTTGGGAAAATGAATTAAGAAAGAAATATAATCTTCCAAAACAATTTGTGTTGTTTGATCATGGGGTTAATTACAACAAAAATATTCCTACTCTCATTAAAGCATGTAGAAAAATCAAAGTCCCCTTGGCTATTGTAGGTAAAGAAACAGAGAATATTGGAAAGTTTAATTTGAATAGCCGCCCTATAATTAATGGACCATTTGATTTGATTAGAAATATTCTTGGTATTCAACATCCACAAATATCACACCTTGAAGAAGTACAAAAAGAATTGGATAGTCCGAATGTAATTAAACTTGGATATGTTAGTGATGAAGATTTAAACAAGCTATTTAATTTGGCAACCTGCTATGTCCAACCATCCTTTTATGAGGGGTTTGGTATGCCACTTTTAGAAGCTATGGCAGCAGAATGTCCAGTTGTTGCCTCTAAAACTCAAGCGTTGGTAGAGATAGGCGAGGGTGCATGTTTATTTGTTGATCCTAAAGATGTTAATGAAATGGCAAGTAAAATTAAAGAGGTGATAGAGAATAAAATCCTTAGAAATCAATTAATCGAAAGCGGTAAGGTTTTAGTTAAAAATTTTACCTGGGAAAAGACTGCAAGAGAAACGTTGGAAGTGTACAAACATGTTTAAGAATATTTTTACTTCATTTCTAGTGTGGAGAGTGGCTCTTTTTTTTGTGGCTTTTTTATCTATATTTTTTATTCCTACATTTGGAGCCAGATTTCCTTATGCAGATAGAGTTCTTGAAATAACACATTTATCATATTGGATATGGGGATTTGGAAATTTTGACGGAGTACATTACTTAAGAATTGCACAAGATGGATATTTGGCTCAGTATTCACAAGCTTTTTTCCCTTTGTTCCCATTGATTGTAAGGTCCTTCGCTTTTATATTTCCGCATGACTTAAGCCTAAACACATCTCTTTATACTGACCCCGCATATTTTTATTCTGGAATAATACTATCTAATTTATTTTTTATTTTGGCTTTATATGTTTTATATAAGTTAGTTAGTATTGATTTCAAAAAGGATGTTGCGCTTTTGACAGTTGTTCTTCTTTTAGTTTTTCCTACTTCATTTTTCTTTGGATCTATCTACACGGAAAGCTTGTTTTTACTTCTTGCGGTTTCTTCAATCTTTTTAGTTAGAAAAAAGTATTTCTTCTGGGCGGCGGTTTTAATAATGATTTCTACTGCCACAAGAATCACTGGACTTCTTCTTATTCCTTTGTATTTAATAGAAGCCTACAAAAGTAAAAAGAAATTAAATTTCGTTTGGACGTTGATTACACCGCTAGGTCTTATATGTTATATGTATTATTTAAAAATACAGTTTGGGGATCCTTTTTATTTCTTAAATAGTCAGCCAATTTTTGGAGCTGGAAGAGAAACTTCTGAAATAATTTTTCTTCCACAAGTTGTTTATAGGTATATAAAGATATTTTTAACAACTAATATTTTAAGTTTGCCTTTCTTCAATGCATTTTTGGAATTTGTGTTTACATTGGTTCCATTGGGATTTCTTATCGCTTTTGTTAAGAAAATGAGATTAAGCTATTGGATTTTTTCTATCACTACACTTTTACTTGGGACTTTAACTGGAACATTTTCCTCACAGCCTAGATATGTGCTTATTTCTATGGTTTTATTTCTGCCTTATTTAATTACCCAATTTAGAAAATATGTTAAACCTGCTATTCTTGTTTCGGCTCTACTCGGAATAATTTTGATAATGTTGTTTATTAGGGGTTATTGGATTGCCTAATCATGATTAAAAGAATTAAATATTTAATTTCCCATCCACTTTTTTCAGGAAGTGCTGTGATGATAATAGGCAGTAATATCGCTAATGTTTTTGCTTATGTATATCACCTTGTAATCGGAAGAATGTTGGGTCCAGCAGGATATGGGGAGCTGGCGTCTATTATTAATCTAATAGGTCTTTTTTCTGTTACGTTTGGGTTTTTGGGATTAGTTATAATGAAATTCGTATCGGGTAGTAAAGAAAAAGATATTCCAGTATTTTATAACTGGGTTAAAACCAGAACATTAATAGCAGCTGCGGTTGTAGGTATTTTAATGTTTCTTTCGACAACCTTTCTCGCCAAGTTTTTGAATTCTTCTGTCCTATCTGTTGTCCTTGCGGGTCCAATTCTTTTTGTTTATTTTACTGCATATATTTATAGAGCATTTCTTCAAGGTCTTTTGGAATTTGGAAAAGTGGTTATTATTTCAAACCTTGATTTGTTGGGTAGGCTTATTTTGGGTGTTGTCTTTGTATTTATTGGTTTGGGTGTGTTTGGAGGAGTTTTGGGGATTTTTGTTTCATCTGCACTCGGTTTACTTTTGTCAGTTTTTTATCTGAAAAAGTATGTAAAAAATAAAAAAGGCAAGGGAGGTTTTTCTAATGGGAAAGGTGTTTGGGCGTATTCCATACCAATTTTTGTAATGTCTATTTCTACAAATTCTATGTATATGAGCGATGTAATCCTGGCCAAACATTTTTTTGATCCTCATCTATCAGGAATTTATGCTTCACTTTCTACCTTGGGAAGGATAATTTTTTATGGTACAGCTCCTGTTGCTGCGGTAATGTTTCCCTTGATTTCCAAAAGCTTTGCCAAGAAAGGAAATTATAAAAAGATATTCTTTTTGAGCCTTATTTTAACTCTAATCCTTTGTTTGGGGGTTCTGGGAATATATTCTCTTTTTCCACGAATGGTTATTGGGATGTTATATGGGTCTGAATATCTCGAAGGCGCTAGTTATCTAGTTTGGTTTGGTGTATTTATGTCTATTTTCACTATTAATTCACTTATTCTTAATTATTTTCTCTCTAAAAATGTTACGAAACCGGTTTATATGTCTTTAGTTGCATCAATAGTGCAAGTCACCCTTGTCTGGTTTTTTCATTCATCAATTCTACAAGTTGTTGGGGTTTCTTTAGCCATTTCTTTAGTTTTGCTTGTTTTACTGATAATATATCTTGGATATGAATTTTTCACCGAAAGCACAACTAATATCAGTGGTAATTCCAGCTTACAAAGCGGAAAAGGTAATCGCTAAAACTCTCTTGGGAGTTAAGGAAACTTTAGACGTTATCCGTTATCCTTATGAGATAATTTGCGTTGACGACGGCTCACTGGATAACACTTTCAAGAAGGCTTCAAAATTTGCAAAGTCTTTTCCCGGAAAAATAAAAGTATTTGGATATAATAAAAACAGAGGAAAAGGGAATGCTGTTCGTTATGGAATGACGAGAGCAAAGGGAGATATTATTGGTTTTGTAGATGTTGGTGTGGAACTTAATCCAAATGGAATATCAATGCTTTTGGAACATTTTGAGTGGTATAATGCCGATATAATAGTAGGGTCGAAGCGTCATCCTGCCTCTAAAGTTTTTTACCCTTGGTATAGAAAGTTTTTATCCTTTGGTTATCAAATTTTAGTAGCATTACTTTTTGGCCTCAAAATTAAGGACACGCAAGTAGGAATGAAATTTTTTAGAAGAGAAGTTGTTAAAAAAATACTTCCGAGGCTTTTAGTTAAGGCTTTTGCATTTGATATAGAGATGCTTTCAGTTGCAAACTACTTAGGTTTTAATAGAATTTATGAGGCGCCTGTTGAACTTAAAATGAAATTTGCTGAAGCTTCTACGATTGTTTCCAAGGGTTTTATAAGAACGGTTTTTTCAATGTTTTGGGATACAGCAGCTGTCTTTTATAGATTGAAAATTTTACACTATTATGATTATTCGAATAGAAAAAATTGGACAGAAGATGATTTCTAGAAAGTAATTATTTTCAAATTAAAATTTATAATTAAATTTTTTGATACCTCCCTTATATAGATCGGCGACAATCTTCCGTGTTTCATCATTATAGTAGTCTCGGTAGTCTGGTCTCCTTTCTGAGGCAACAACTTTGTTTTGGAATTGAAAATCTTCTTTAATGTTTAACCTCTTTTTAATAAATTGGATATCTTTTTGTAAGGATTCAAATCTTCCAATGAAATCTAATTTTTCATCTATAAAATTTAAATAAACAGAGTTCTTTTTATGTTTTTTTGTAATTAATTCTTTGCGATTACTAAACCGATAGTCGTTCTCGATTGTTAAGGGATATCCAAAC
Source organism: uncultured Gammaproteobacteria bacterium (assembly GCA_964612965.1). GTDB lineage: Bacteria > Patescibacteriota > Microgenomatia > UBA8517 > UBA8517 > CAZTGB01. The sequence continues at coordinate 83,061 of CAZTGB010000003.1, forward strand.
AACTCTTTGTATTTGTCAAAATTTAGTGTGCCATTATAATCTATACCGTAATATGTTGGAAATCCCAGACATGAAACCATCCTATCCCAAGGATTTCTTACAAAAGTGAATTTAAAGTACTCGTCCCAATACTTACTATATATTTTTTTAGCCTGGCTAGCTAAAAGATGTTTTGTATTTGGCTCTATTTTCCACCAATCTTTTCCAACAATCCATTTTTCTATGCTTGTTCCTGCAGTACGTGGTATGTGGATAAAAATGCATTTGTATTGATGAGATATCATGTAATTTATAAATAGACAAAAAAGTTATTCAAAAAAAAGACTTCAGTGTCTATTATGTTATTTTATTGGAATCAATAAATAGTAATATATAATAAACAAAAGTAAAAATACTATTTTGTTTTAGATTTGAAATATATCACATATTTTAAAATGAAATTAATATAAATTTATGAATATACTTATTTTAAGTTGGAGAGGACCGAAACATCCTTTGTCGGGTGGAGCAGAAATTGCCACTCTGGAACACGCAAAGAAATGGGTAAGCCAAGGAAACACAGTAACACTCTTCACCTCTTATTTTAAAGGAGCTGACACGGAGGAACTTTTCAATGGAATTAGAATTATACGTAGGGGTGATGATGCATTTGGGGTTAAAATAGCTGCTTTCGTTTGGTATTTATTTAGTAAAAATTCCAACTTTGATTTAGTTGTTGACGAGTTTCATGGTATCCCGTTTTTTATACCACTCTATGTAAGGACAAAAAAATTAGCTTTTATACACGAAGTTGCCAAAGAAGTTTGGTGGCTAAATACATGGCCTAAGCCTTTTAATTATATACCTGCAATTTTTGGAACACTGTTTGAACCTTTAATTTTTAAATTTCTGTATAGAAATATCAGTTTTATGACAGTTTCGGAGTCTACAAAAAAAGATCTGGTTAATTGGGGTGTATCTACTAGTAAAATTAAAGTGATTTATAATGGTGTGAGCACGGTATCGGTTAGATCCAAAAAGGAAGCAAAGAAAACGTTGATATATTTGGGTGCTTTAGCAAGAGATAAGGGGATTGAGGATGCTATTAAAGTATTTGGGTTTGTGAACAGAAAAGAACCTGAATCTCAATTTTGGGTTGTTGGACACGGGTCTAAAAATTATTTAAACGAAATGAAAACATTGTGTAGAAAGTTGAGAGTTGAAAGTAGGGTAAAATTTTGGGGATTTGTTGATAACAAAACTAAATTTAAGTTATTATCTAGATCTCATATTCTTTTGAATCCATCTATTAGAGAAGGTTGGGGTTTGGTTAATATTGAGGCAAATTCTGTAGGGACCCCGGTAGTTGGCTATGATGTTTCGGGTGTACGAGACTCTGTTGTTAATGGTAAAACTGGTTTATTGTCTAAATTGGGAAATTATGAAGGATTGGCCATGAATGTTATCAAACTTTTTAACGATATCAATTTATATAACAAAATGTCTAGAGAGGCTCTTCTTTGGAGTAGAAAATTTACTTGGGAGAAGTCAACAAATGAGAGTCTGGACTTAATTAAGAATTTGGTTTTGTAAAAATACTACTTTTACAGCCAATCTTAGCCAAAATATAAAGGAGTAAAACCCAGAAAATTTCAAGTGAATAAATGACACTTTTCTTTAAAGTTGCACCCCTTTTCTTTCCTGAATATTTCGTATCTACCGGTACTTGAGTAGTTGGAATTTTCCAATAGGCCGCTTGAGCTATTAGTTCGAAACTAAAAAGAAACCCTGAAGAATTTGCTTTGTAATTTACTTTATCTAGAAACTTTTTTGTATAAACCCTAAACCCCTGATGGTAGTCATTTATTTTTAAACCAAGAATCATTCCGCTAATCAAATTTAAAATTCTAAGAGGGTAATATTTCCAAACATACATACCACTTTTAAGTGGGGCTTTTGATGAATAGAATCTGTTACCAAGTACAAATAAAGCGCCTTCGTTAATCTTTTTTAAAGCAGGGATTATTCCTGATGGTTTGTATTCTCCATCTGGGTGAATATCCACAAGAACATCACCTCCTAGTTTCAAGCCGATTGATATAGCTCTTTTCATGTTCCCTCCATATCCTAAGTTTTTGGGGTTTCGATATGATTTAATGCCCAATTTTTTGGCCAGGATGTATGTGTTATCTTGAGATGCATCATCAACTAGAATGATCTTGTTAAATAAATGTTTTGGAAAATTCTTGAAGAATTTTTCCAAAGATTTTTCGGCATTATAAGCGATAAATATTGCGAATATTTTTTTGTTTTTATTCATTTATTTGCTTGCAAAGGCTGTGATATTATACTACCCTAACTAGGATAAAACCATAGACTTTTTGGTTAAAAAGTGAGCATTTATGAAAGTAAAACGTAACAAAACGAGCTTAGCAGAGATGTTGAGGGATCTTAAATCAGCGCCAAAAATATATCACCCATCTCGTTTTTGGATGGAATTAAATATGGAGCACAATGAACAGTTAAGTGATTCTGGCCTCGAAAATTTTAAAAGGTCTATAAACGGAAAATATTTTGGATTTGGTTGGAATGTTTTCGGTATTATAATCCATGAATTTCTTCCCTTTTTACACTCATTTATTAGAGGAAATTTTAAACCTTATATTTCAGGTAGATTTAGAAATTACAACCTGACTCTTAAAGGTAATGTTAAAAAATTTAACAATGTAACGGCATTTCTTTACAAAGTTTATGTTTGTAATTTATTTGACTATGTTTCTCGCTTCGATAAATTAAATATCTTTAAAAAAGTAAGAGAACCTTCTATTGGGAATCCTTTTCTAATAGAATATAAAGGAAGAGTTTTATCACAGGATTTGTGTAATTCAATTCATGAATTCTATAGCGCTATAAAATCTAGAAAACTAACAGATATTGAAAATATTGCTGAAATTGGAGCGGGGTATGGAAGATTAGCATATATATTTTTAAAAATTATTCCAAATGCGACATATACAATCATAGATATTCCACCTGCTTTGTTTGTATCTCAATGGTACCTCTCTAGAGTTTTTCATAAGGAGAAAATATTTTTTTATAGAAGGTTTAAATCATATAAAAAAATAAAGAAAGAATTTGAGTCTTCAAGAATAAGGTTTTTGATGGCCGATCAAATAGAACTTTTACCCAAGAACAGCTTTGATTTAATGATCAATGTTAGTTCTTTGCACGAGATGAGGAGAAATCAAATAAAGAATTTTATTAAACAAATTGATAGATTGACAAAAGGAACTTGTTATATAAAAGAATGGCACAGGTCAATGACTAAGGATAACCATTGGATTACACAAAAAGAGTATCCGATACCTTCTGAATGGAAAATTATTAGTTCTAGATTTCCACATCCAATTCAAACTTGGTTTTTTGATGCGCTTTATAGACTATACTGAAAGAATAGATGTTTAATAAACTCAGAAAAAGGATTGGCTTTTTTCACCCAGTTGTTTGGAATGTGGGGATTATTATCCTTTTTGTAACATTAATATTTATAGCATTAGGTAGATCTTTAGACTTTGCTCTTTTTGGTGATGACTGGTTTATGTTTTATGTCATAGACAAAACATATGGTCCTGGGAAAACTTTTCCCTTCCTTGCTCTTGAGGGATATTCTCAACCCTGGGGTGTAATGAATCTGTGTTTAATGATAATTAGGAATTTCTTTGGTTATGAAAGTTATGGTTATTTTCTTGTTTCAATGTCTCTGAGGGTATTGGCTTCTCTTTCAGGTTATGTGTTTTTATTCAAATTCATTAAATCTAAATTAATAGCCTTAACCGGATCACTTTTTATATTGATAGGATACGCCGGGATCGAATCTTCAAATTATGTTTTACACATGAATGTATATTTAGTTACGTTGTTTTTATTCCTATCTTTAACCTTTTTAATTGACTCTTATAAAGGAAAAGTGTGGAAACTAATATTTGGATGTTTTCTTTTTGCCGTGTCTTTAGCTGTTAACCCTATTCGAAGTCACGGTCTTTTGCCATTTTTTTTAGTTTTCGATCTGATTTTTAGCTTGGCAATAGCTAAAATTGGATTTGGGAAAACACTTCTTCGGTCGTTTTTAATTGCACTTAGCGCATTTTTGGTTTATAGATTAGGATTTTTTGGAGCAGTTACGCCCAGTTTTATCAAGTTTGATTTAATCAAGATGATGATTGCACAAGGAAATTTTACTTTTTTAAGTGTTTTTATCACGAATTTAGGTAAAATCTTTTTACCTGATCTTTATAT
>CAZTGB010000004.1:0-1288 GCA_964612965.1 uncultured Gammaproteobacteria bacterium
AACCCCTCAAGAAGTGGTTAATTTAAATCTGTAATATATGTTGTGTTACCACAAGCTATTCCTGGATAGAGTACTTGATAATCCTATCCAAAAGACGAGTATATGAAATTCCTCCAGCTTTAGCCGCTTTAGGAAGAAGTGACATTGGTGTCAAACCGGGAATAGTATTTATCTCTAAAACCACTGGGTACTTATTATCCTTGAGAATAAAATCTACTCTTCCAAAACCTCGACAACCCAAGATTTTATAAACCTTAATAGCAATCTCCTGAACTTTTTTGAAAACAGGCTTAGGAATTCTAGCAGGAACAATTTCTTCCGATCCGCTTTCAGAATATTTTGATTCGTAGTCAAAGTATTTACCCTTTAATGGATGTATTTCAATAACCGGCAAGGCTAATGGATTTTCATTTCCAATAACAGCACAAGTTAACTCAAGACCATTTATAAACTCATCCATTAAAACTTCATTTCCATATTTTAGAGCAAGTTTAACCGCTTCCTTTAATTTCCCAGCATCATTAACTATTGAGGCACCTACCGACGAGCCTTGATTTGCGGGTTTAACAAAATATGGAAACTTACCAATAACTTTTATTGCTTTATTCAAATCATCGTCTTTTTTAACTACAACATATTTAGGTAATCGAATCCCTTCTGGAAGCATTACTTTTCTAAACATTACTTTATCCATACCAATAGCAGAAGCTAGAACACCAGATCCCGTATATTTAAATCCAACTAATTCCAATAGTCCTTGAATTGTTCCATCTTCGCCATATGGTCCATGCATTGCTATAAAAGCAACATCAATTCTTTTATCTAAAAGATTATTTACGCCAGGAATTATTTGCGATTTTTTCAAAACAATATCTTTATCTGTTCCTTTGAGGGAAAGTGCATCCACTATCCCGATAAGTGAATCTTCATCTGTAAGCGTCCAATTAAGTCCATTTTTTGATATAACCACAGGTAATATTTCATACTTTTTTTGATCCAAATTTTTAACAACTTCTCGACCAGAGATAATAGAGATCTCGTGTTCTGGAGATTTTCCACCCATTAAAACCAATACTTTGATTTTATTTTTCATAACACCTCAACTAGTTTATCCAGGTTTATTGACCTTGAGCCTTTTACCAAAACTATCATCTCCCTTTTTATAAGAGATTTCGCAATTAGAGTTGCATCTTGCCAATCTTTTGCCCAAAGTTTTTTATCTGAAACAACATATTTTGATAAATTTCCAACTCCTATTACATAGTCGATGTTTAGCTTTTTAATAAAT
>CAZTGB010000004.1:1298-41709 GCA_964612965.1 uncultured Gammaproteobacteria bacterium
ACTTAACTTCATTTTTCCCTAATTCCAGCATATCTCCAAAAATAATTATTGTCCTTTTTTTCCAGCCACCTTTTTTAAAACTACGATAGCCTCTTTAGCTGCACTCGGATTATTATTATATGAATCATCTATTAAAACAGCTCCCGACTTATGATTTACTATTTTCATTCTATGATCCTGATTTTTAAAAGATTCTAAACCTCTTTTAATTTTACTTAAATCGATTCCTAAAGCGTATGCAGTAGAAACGCAAGCTAAAGCATCATCTACAAATTGATTTCCTAAAATAGGTAAATTTATATTAACTTTTTGTTTATCTATATTAAGCGTAAATTTAGTTTTAAAATCTCTTGTAAATGTTATTTCGGAAGCAAAAATTTCTGAACCTTTTCCAAACCAAAAAGTCATTGATTCAAGCTTTCCCTTCAAGCCTTTTAAATATTTGTTTTCTAAATTAAGAATCGAAAATTCATTATCAGATGAAGATTTTACAAGTTTTGACTTTTCCTTAAAAACACCTTCTTCGTTCTCAAAAAAAAGTGTGTGTGTTGGATATATGTTTGTAATTACTCTTACATTTGGTCTAACCAACCATAAATAAAAATCCATCTCATTAGGGTATTCGACTCCCATTTCTAAAACTAGATATTTTGTAAATGGTTTACACCTTAATATTGTTGTTGGGATATTGTAGATTGGATCTATATTAGCAAAACTGTAAATAGTTTCTCCCGAAAGACTCAATATTGAAGCTATCATTTCTTTAGTTGTAGTTTTTCCAGAACTACCAGTAATTCCTACCACTTTCAAACCAAAAAATTTTTGTAAAAACCTAACATAAACTCTCGCAATTCGTCGTTTAAAAGGGTGTACTATCCAAGTTCTAAATACGTTACTAATTTGAGAATACAAACCAAGCGGCCTATATATCAAAATATTTTCAATATGTTTATCAGGAAACTTAGGTGTAAGCCACCACTTTAACCAAGGAGATCCGCTGAACTTAACCATTTTATGGGATATAATTGTATCATGAAACTCAAACTTCCTCCAAAAACCATGAGCCTAGTAGATCATTATCTCAACTTAAAAGTTAAGGGTCATCTTCTTCCTTGCCCCTACTATGAAAATGTCTTAAGGAAAAAGGGTAGACCTGTTTTCGAAGGGAAAGGAACACCTGAAGAAATTGAGATCGAAGCTTCAAAATTATTCGATACTAAAGAAAAGCCTACCCTTTCTGAAATAAATAATAAAATGAGAAAAGTAAATTTAGGAATTGATTGCTCAGGTTTAGCAACTAGAATATTAGATACTTTTCTTGTCGAAAAGTATGGAAGAACAATTAGAAACTCACTTACTCCAATTGATAAAAGTCCCTTAGGATGGGTCAGGCATTTTATTAGAACTTACACTAACATTTCTGCAAACATGATCACTTCAAAAGAAAATACTACCAACATAACAGACTATAAAGACATCAAACCCGGAGATTTAATAAGAGCTGGTAAACAACATGTAGGAATAGTTATGGAAGTCGAAATTAAATCAGGGGTTGTAGAAATTATCACTTTTATTCACAGTATTAGCGACAAAATGAAACAAGCTGGTGTTAGAAAAGGAATCATAAGGATAACCAAACCTTCTAAAAAGCTGGAATATCAAAAATGGTACGAAGTTCCCAACAACTCGATGTATGAAGAATTTTTAACAAGCAATAAGAATGATAGGGGGTTTAGGCGCCTAAAACTTTAGTTATCACTAAGACCATACAACTCCTCCATAACTTTTAATCTTTTTAAACCATCCCCTGGACGATAACCCTCTATTAGCCTATGGTTATATTTCATACCCTTTATGTTTACTTCAGACCATTCTTGATCAAAAATATGACCTCTTGGATTAGTTATTTCAATACCAAAAATACTAGATCCCATGGCCGGAACAAAATCAGAAGTATGAACACATCTTAATTTATTTCCAAATTTACTAATAACAGTCAAGGAATGTTTTCCTCCAAGGGCTCTGATAATATCGCCCGGTTTGGCGTTTATTGATTCTGGAACATCAATGGAATTTGTACTATTTGTTAAAAAATTCGAATTAACCCTGGCAATCCCGACACTAGAGTCAATACCTACAACCTTATTCTCAAAATCAATTCCCCCCAAACTTTGATAAATAAATTTTGTAACCTGATATGTAAGCCCAGAACAATCAACCCCAATGTGGTTTAAACGCAAAAAATAATTTAAAAAGGAATCTGAAAAATGACCTACTTTAATCCCCCTCTCTTCAAATAACTGTTGAGCTTGTCTTTTAACTTCTACGTAGCTTAACTTACCACCATGATAATGTGCTCCAAACATTAATGATTTCCCCCAGTCGCTGTCTTTATTCATCCAAAAAGGTGCGTTTATATAACGTGATCCAATTTCAACTCTTGTAAACCTATGGGCTATCACCTCTCCAACGAGATTTGCTCTAACCTCAATAGGTAACGAGAGAATTTTAGTGTCATTTTCTCTAAGCATTTGAATTTATTAGTACTCTGCGAATAACTTCACTATCAGACCATTTTTGCTCCACCCCATTAAAATTCATACTTTTCTCGTGTCCCTTGCCGCAAATTACCACAATGTCACCGTCTTTACTTAATTTATTTACAGCATAAGAAATGGCTTCCCTTCTGTCTGGAATAACATGTATCTTTGATTTTCTATTTTTTATACCACTCATCATTTGAGAAATAATATCTTCCACATTTTCGCCTCTTGGGTCCTCTGCGGTAAAAACAGAAATGTCAGCAAATTCACTAGATATCTTTCCCATCATTGGCCTTTTTTCGATGTCTCTTTCTCCAGCGCATCCAAAAACAGATATTAATTTTGAATTTTTGTTCTTCTGTTTTTGTAGTGTCGTTAAAACCTCCTTCAAAGCATTTGGTGTATGAGCAAAGTCAACAATAATTCTAATTCGTTTATTGTTTTTAATTTCCTGCATTCTTCCCTCAACCCCTTTAAAGTTTTTAATTGCTTTTACAATATCTTTATCTTCAATTTCAAGTTTTTTGGCAACTAAAATTGCAGCTGTTGAATTCAGAAGGTTATATGGCTCATTAAATTTAGATGATACAATTTTCTTCAACTCTCCTTTTAAAGTATTCTCGTCATACAAAAATATTTCTTTTCTATTTTTTATAAAACTTTTAATGAACCTGTGATATTTTCTATTAATAATTAAGGTTTTTGACCAATTAAAGAGTTTTGCTTTGGCCTTTGCATAATTTGAAAATGTTTTGTGGTAATCAAGATGTTCGTGAGTAATATTAGTTAACACCCCTATTGAATAATTACATCCAAGTGTTCTATGTTGATCAAGTCCGTGGGATGTTGTCTCTAAAACCAAATACTTAACCCCTCTTTTAACCATTTTAACAATTAGGGGTTGAAGAAATTTAGCATCGGGGGTTGTTACATGAAAACCGGTATCTATCTCTTTACTATCAATAAAAGCACCAACAGTCGAAATTAAAGCAACTCTCCGGCCACCCGCTTTCAAAATCTCATAAATTAAGTGCGACGTTGTCGTTTTTCCATCAGTTCCGGTTACACCAATCACAATTAGCTTTCGAGCAGGATATCCATTTTTAACCACCCACCAAAATGAATCAAGAAAATGTCTTAAATTTTTGTATTTACCCACAATGCTTAACATAAAGTTTTTAATTTCAAATTATTTTTCTGATAAACAAAGGTGCAAATTCCACCATTAGGAATAATAACTAAAGGTTTACTAGAAATCGGGACATTAATTGCCTTAAAAAGAATCATTTTCATAACATCGACATGTGTACAAATAATCAAAGAGGAAAAATGATCCATAACCTTTAAAAGATCTTGCAGTGCATTCCAAGATCTCTCTTGAACATCCAAATATGTTTCACCTCCAGGGAACGAAGTTTTTGAAGGATCTGTTATCCAAGCAGTGTAAACATCAGGAAATTTATCTTTTATTTGAGCAACCGTTAAACCAGATGCTTCACCAAAATCAGTTTCCTGGAGATTTTTATCGATTTTCACTTCAAAGTGTTCAATATCAAAATGTTTCCTAACTATTTCTAATGTTTGTATACTCCTTCTCGCAGGACTTGTACAAAGTAAAGGTTTTGATAAATCCATTATTTCTCTAAGACCATCTAATTTCCTTAAAAAATCTGGAGTACTATCATCAATAATTTCAGGATCAAAATCTCTTCCCATATAAGCACCACTTTTATTCATCGGTGTAGGAAGATGCCTAATTAGATAGACTTCTTTTTCTGTCATTGTGTCGAAATAGTGTATCACACAACATCAATTTTCAGGCTGAATTCCTAAATAAGGAAACAGATCCTTTGCAATTGAATACCAAAGTGGAGCTGCAGTTTCACTTGCCCACTGTGAAGATTGTGGTTCAGAAAGAATGACAATCATTACAAACTTTGGTTTGTCATACGGAGCAAACCCTACAAAGCTTGCATTGGTTTTCTCGGCATCATAGTGTCCCGCAATTGGAATTTGCGCAGTTCCAGTTTTTCCAGCCACTTTAAATCCTTTCAGATCAGTCCATTTACTCTCCCCGTGGGAAGCCGCCTCACCCATCATGGCAGTTATCTTGTCAGCAGCCTCAGCGCTTATCACACGAACTCCAGGTGGAGTTTTAACTCCCTCACTCCATCCATCCCCTTCTATCTCCTCAACTATTTTGGGGGTAGTTAAGATTCCATCATTAGCAATCGCTGAAACGGCCCTGATCATTCCAATTGGAGTAGTTGCAATTCCCTGTCCGAAAGTAGCTGTTGCAAGATCAACTATATTCCAGGTTCCTTTTTTTCGAATGGCAGGAGCCGCTTCACCTTGCAAATCAATCCCTGTTAATTTTCCTATTCCGAATTTATCTAAATAATCATACAGTCTGTCAGATCCTAACTTTTGTCCAACAAAAGCCATTCCAACATTATCTGAGTGTACTATTACATCAACCATTGAAGAATCCTCACGATATTCCCTGTTCCAAGTCTCGATTGTGTATTTGTCAACTTTTAAAGGTCCCGCACATATATCACACTTTGTGTCAGGTTCAATAACTCCAGCATCAAGTCCAGCAGCCATAACCAATACTTTAAATATCGATCCCGGTTCAAAAGAATCTGAAATTGCAGGATTTTTAAAAAGTAAATCACCAAATTTCTGATAACTTCTTGGGTCATACGAAGGACTTGACTCCATTGCCATTATCTTTCCCGTTGAAGGTTCCATTACAATTACTGTTCCTGCGCGGGCTCCATACTTTTCAATTCCCTCTTTTAGTTTTTCTGAAACAGTTAGCTGTATCCTTTTATCTATTGATGTTACAAGATCAACCCCATCAACTGCACTGACATCGCGCCCCTTACCAGATATTATTGGGGCTCCTGCAGCATCAACCTCTCCTCCACGAAATCCTGCCTTGCCGGAAAGAGCCAAATTGTAATAACCTTCAATTCCAAAATACCCAACATCGCCCCCTTCGCTATCTTTCCCCACAAACCCTAAAAGTTGTGCCGCAACTGAAGCTTCAGGATAAAATCTTGCATCATGCGGCTCAAACCCAATCCCATGAATTTTTAAAGCTTCAATATTTTTCTTTTTGTCACCATCAATATCCCTTCCCAATGCTATCCAATAAAGGTCACGTCTCTCTAAATTTTCCCTAATTTTATCTATTAAATTAAGTAGCTCTTCTCTATCGTCTAGATCTTCAACCAAAAAAGGAGCTAGTTTCTCGGCTACACTTTTAGAAGAATCGGTTACTTCCCTGGGGTTAGCAAACACTTGCCAAGATTCACCCCGAAGTGCCCAAAAACTGCCATCAGGAGCTTTAATGTTACCTCTAGGAGCTGTTAAAACTTCCGAAGATTTATGCTGACTACGTGCGCTTTCCGAAAGATCGCGCCCTCTTACCACCTGCCAATATCCCAAACGAACAACTAAAGCGATTAAACAAACAAAAAAGACAAAAGAAAGAAACTTAATTTTTGCTTGCAACATTTGTAGTTTCACCAAGATATATCAAACTGGATGGTTTTGTAAAACCAAGTGACTCACCCTTTTCTTCTAAATCACTTGTTGAAACAGATTTAACTAAGTCTCCTTGTAAACCACGTCTCTGGGTAATTAAAGTAGCTTGCTTAGTCTGAAGTGAAGCAACCTCAGCACTGGTCGTAACTGATTCAATAGTAAGTAAAACCGATGATACCGCAAAAATAACTAATGTGATTACAACAACAGTTTTTATGTTGACATATCGCCTTTTAGGCATCATTAATATTTTCTTTTTCATGATATTCTAACAAGCTTTGCTTATAACTCTAATTTGTTTTTTTCAAAACTCTTAATTTAGCACTCCTAGCTTTTGGATTTAAATTAACCTCCATCTCATTCGGATAAATTAATTCTCCACCTCCGTATTTCTTGTAAAAATCTTTAACTATCTTGTCCTCTCCCGAATGAAAACTGATTACAACTAAGTAACCGCCCGGTTCTATTAGGCTATATGCCTTAGGCAGTACACTTTCTAAATTATCAAGCTCGCTATTAACTCCAATTCTTAGGGCTAAAAAGGGGAGTGTCGCCGGGCTTATCCCAGGCTTTCCCCTTAAGTTTTTACAAATCTCAAGTAAATCAGATACTTTTTCAAATGGACTTATTTCTCTTTTCTCTATAATCTTTTTTGTAATAAAACGTGCAGGACCTCTTTCCATTGTTGTTTCAAAAAGTGAAATCAACTGATCCTCCCTTAAGGCATTTAATAAGTCAGAAGCCGCAACACCCTGTGAGTTTTCATTAAGCCTCATATCAAGTGGGTCATTAGGATTTCCAAAAGAAAATCCACGGGTGTCATCGGTCAAATGAAGGTTAGAAACTCCCAAATCAAATAATATTCCAGATACTTCGACAAAATCGTTTGCAATAGCAATTCGGTCAATATCTATAAAATTTCCAATCTCAAGTTTCCAATTTTTAATTCCTTCTGCCTCAAGCCGGGATCTAGCGATACCAAGCATTTTAGGATCTCGGTCAATCCCTAAAACCACTCCTCCCGCTTTGGCAATTTGCAAACTATGACCTCCAGTTCCCAAGGTTGCGTCTATATATTTGCGAGCTTTTTTAATGTGCAACTGCTCTAATACTTCATGAACCATTACCGATTCATGATAATTGTCGTTTTTCATCTTTTACTTATCTCCTCAATGTACTGTGATGCCTCTTTTGCTATAACTTTTTCTTTTTCATCCCAAACCTCTTTATTCCAGATCTCTACCCTATCCCCAATTCCTAAAAAATAAACATCCTCACCCAACCCCGCATATTCAATCAATCTTTCAGGTACAACTATTCTTCCCTGCTCATCAGGTACAATCTCGTAGGCTAACGAAAAGATAAAATGCTCCGAACCTCTAACTGGAGCCGTAATTAACTTCTCCTCTCCTGTTATTCTTTTCAAAAGTGCATTCCAACTACTTTTAGCAACCAAAACCAAACACTCCTCGTACCATTTTGCAATAACAATATTCTCTCCAAGTTCTCGTCGAAGAGGCGCCGGAAGAGATGTTCTGTGATTCACAGGAAGTTTTGCCGGATATGTTCCAGAAAGCATATAAGTTATCAGTGGAGCCGGGCAGGCTCACTCCATTTCTCACCATTACAAACCATTTAATAGTATTTTCACAGACATGTCAAGTGCCTACTTCACGGTTTTCACTAAAATACACGCAAGTTTGTCAATTTGACAAAGAAGATTTACTAAAACTATTCCGTAACAACTTTCTCAGCGTGGGGCTTACCATCTGAAGCAAACACGGCATAGCCGTTTTGATAAATAACCACACTTGATGGATTTGGTTCCGCAAACGTCATCATTGTTACGAAAAACACACCTTTAGCGGTTTTTTCTAGTTCATACTTAAATTCCCCGTCAGGCATTGAAAGAGTTGTTGTACCAGTTTGCATTGCAAACTTTGTAGAAAGTTTACCAAGAAGTTTTCCTTTTTCATCCCTAAACCTCAAAGTAATAGTTCCACCATCAACTCCCTCATCATACCTAAACTTGCCAGACGATTCGGAACCCAGAAGCAAGTCCTTAATAACATCAGCACCCGTTAGCTTCACCGTCCCAGGAACGCCTTGAGTACGTCCATCAGGAAGAGTGTAGAGAAGTTCATAATCAAGTGAGGCCGCTTTTTTGACTTTAATTTGAGCAATAGTAAGCTTCAAATAGTGCCCATCGGAAGATGGAACAAGCATTACAATTGGTCTCTCTTCAACCGGAATCTCTTTTACAATCTCCTCTTCTGGGGCTCCTCCTTTTTTAGAATTTTTGACCAGAACAAAGGCAACAACCAAAACAAGAAGACCAACCCCAAGAAGAATTAAAGGTAAATATTTTTTTAAGTTCATCCTAGCTTATTCTGAAAATATTCTACTAACTTGTCAATAGCTATTCGCTCTTGCGTCGCAGTATCACGGTCTCGAACAGTAACTGAATTATCGTTTAAGCTATCAAAATCAACCGTAACACACCAAGGGGTTCCAATCTCATCTTGCGCAAAGTAACGCTTTCCGATGTTGCCACGTTCATCCCAAGTAACCACAAAGCTTTTCTTTAAACCACGGTAAACATCACGAGCTTTTTCAACAAGTTCTGGTTTATTTGAAAGAAGTGGAAATACGGCAACTTTATAAGGCGCAATTTTAGGGTTTAGTTTTAACACTACCCGACCATCATCCTCATTATATGAATTAAATAAAATTATCCCGGTAAGCCTTGATAAACCAAATGTCGGCTCTACAACATGTGGTGTGTATTTCTGATTTGTGTAGGGGTCTGCATAATCTAAATCTTTTCCAGAATTCTTTGAATGATTTTTAAGATCAAAATCCGTTCTATAAGCAATTCCAAACATCTCTTTAAAACCAAATGGATATTTATACTCAATATCCATTGTGCGCTTTGAATAATGTGATCTTTCAAACTCTTCATGTTCTCTCCATCGTAAATTTTCCTCTTTAATTCCAAGACTAAGTGCCCAATTCCACATTTCATTCCTCCAATATTCAAAAGTTTCCTCCCATCTTTCTTTGGGATTTATGAAATATTCAAATTCCATAAGATCAAATTCAAAACTTCTATGAGTAAACTGCCCCATTGTTATTTCGTTTCTATATGCCTTTCCAACCTGAGCAATACCAAATGGAATTTTGACACGAGTTGAATCCAAAACGTTCTTAAAATTTAAGAATATTCCCTGTGCTATCTCACCCCTCAAATAAGCTAAATTCTTTCCCTCTTCTAATACTCCCAATTTAACCTCAACTAATTGATTAAATTTTCGTATTTTAGTCCAATTACTTTTACCACACTTGGGGCATAGAATTTTATTTTCTTTAATAAGTTCTTCCAATTTCTCAAATGGAAGACCCTCAACCTTAATATCTTTAACATTGTTTTCTATAAGATGATCAGCTCTGGCTCTATTTTTACACTCTTTGCAGTCAATGAGTGCCTCATTAAAGCCAGCGATGTGACCTGAGGCGTTCCATACCTCGGGCCTAAGGATTGCTGATGCATCAATACCAACCATATCATCTCTATTTAGAACAAAGGTATTCCACCAATAATCCCTAATATTGTTTTTAAGAAGTGTACCCATCGGTCCATAATCCCAAACATTAGCAAGACCACCATAAATTTCAGGAGAGGGGTAAACAAAACCTCGTCTTTTGGCGAGTGAAACAACTTTTTCCATTAAATCCATATATGAAGAATTATACCCACTACCTATTCAAAAACCAAATGGAAAAGTTAAGAACTGTGGCAAAACTTACCCAAAATAGATATGGGATAAGTAAATAGGCAGAAAGTTTATCCAATTTACTAAAAACCTTAATAGTTCTTACTAAAAGAACTACCAATACAGAAATTATGATTAATCCTCCGAATAAATTTCTAGCTCCAAAGAAAACAGGTGTCCAAATAAAATTAAAGAAGAGTTGCCACCAAAATAGATTAAGTGCTGTATCTCTTCCCTTTTTCTTTTTAGATAGCTCT
The DNA here is from genome assembly GCA_964612965.1 of uncultured Gammaproteobacteria bacterium. Taxonomy (GTDB): domain Bacteria; phylum Patescibacteriota; class Microgenomatia; order UBA8517; family UBA8517; genus CAZTGB01. The sequence continues at coordinate 11,427 of CAZTGB010000004.1, forward strand.
AAAATTCTATAAACTGAAATTCCCATCAATGTATAAAGAACTGTCCAAACAGGCCCAAATAAATAATTTGGAGGACTAAATGATGGTTTAACTAAACCTGCATACCATGTAGGAATTGAGGCAAATGTAAAATAGGATCCAACTACCCCAACCATCTGGCAGAAGATAATAAGTCCAAGAAGTTTAAAAAACTTAAGCATTAACTAATACTAGTCCTAAGGTATAATAATTGTCTAGATGATAATCCCACTGTTCCAGAAACAACCCAATAGTCCAATTATCAAATTGGCATTCATTTGTTTGGGAACATTCCTGCTTGGAATTGTAGGCACCTACTCTGTTCTTGGTTTAGTTATTAAAAAACCAAATCAAAATTCAGCTCCAACTAAAACATATAATAATCTTTTCGATACCGCTAAAGTAAGTGATGAGTCAAAAAACCAAGAATTTAACGCAGTTCTACTTGGTTCCGGAGGGTTCGGCCACTCAGGAGGCGGGCTAACAGATAGTATTATTGTTGTGCACGTAAATTCCGAAGATAAAAAGGCAGCAATAATCTCTGTACCACGTGATTTATATGTCCCAGGGAATAGAAAAATAAATGCAGAAGTTTCAGTCAATGGAGTGGACAGCATTAAAAGCGTTCTTGATGAGGTAACGGGCATTCCAATTAATAAATATGCATCGATTGACTTTAATAGCCTAATTAAATTAATTGATACTCTTGGAGGAATTGAGGTCGAGGTTCCAAAGACATTTAATGATAACTTCTATCCCATAAAAGGTCTTGAAAATGAACTTTGTGGAAAAAGTCCTGAGGAAGTAGCTTCACTTCATACAAAGTATTCTGGTTTTGAACTAGAAAAGCAGTTTACATGCCGTTATGAACAAATTCATTTTGACAAAGGAGTAACACAAATTGATGGTGAAACTGCATTAAAATTTGCAAGAAGTAGACATGGAGATAGCGACTTTGGAAGAAGCGAGAGACAATTCTCAATTCTTTTAGGTATTGTTAAAAAACTGTCAACTGAAAGTCCATTCAAAAACATTAAAGACGCATATGAAGATTTGTCCAGTCTAGTTCAAACGGATTTAAACGTTGATGAAGCAATTGAATTATTTAATCTATATGGAAATCCCGAAAAATATGAAATAACTCAAATTTACCTTACAGATCAAAATGTTTTGGTTTCCGGAAAAAGTAGTATTGGTGAATATATACTCTTACCCAAGAGTGGAAAGAATAACTTTAATGAAATTAAAGAATTTATTTCTTCAAAACTCTGAAATATTCTTTCTTTAAATATTTTCTAAAAATGGTGAGGATCCAAATCGCGTCAACCCTTTGAGATTTATGAGCCCTCATAGCACTAACTTTAGTTTTGAAATATGGTTTAACATCTACTACTAAATCAACTTCACTTTCATCATATCCCTGTGGAAAATAGACAAAATATTTCTTACCAATTAATCTTTTAATCTCACGCTTTTCACAAAAGTACATTAAATTCTTAACAAACGAAAGTCTTTCAAAAAGATAAGTTGTTTCCATTGCAACCGCTATATGGTCTAAGTGCCCCGAAACTCCGTTAATATCAAAGGTCATAAGGGTATCCGGCATAACATCTTCCAATATTTTTTTAATCGCTCCTGCAACTTCATGATAATTATTGTTGCAAAGTGAACCGTCTTTGAAATCTAGGAAATAGACATCCCTAACCCCTAAAATTCTGGCAGAAGCTCTAAGTTCTTCTCTTCTTGTTTCTCCTAATTTATCTATGTTATTTCCTTTTGCAAACTTTTGATCAGCGTCTCCATTTGTTACACAAATCACACTAACCTCACATTTTTCTGAAAAGTATGCAATCGATCCACCTGGTCCAAACGCTTCATCATCGGGATGAGCAAAAACACAAACTAATTTTTTAGGTTCTATTGTCATTGTTATTTTTTAGGTTTGAAATCTAAAGCCAAAGAATTAATACAGTATCTTAAGGATGTTTTGTCGCTTGGTCCATCATTAAAAACGTGACCCAAGTGGCTACCACAATTTGCGCAAGTTACCTCTGTTCTTATCATCCCTAAGCTTTCATCGGTTATCCTTTTAATGGCTTTTGAGTCTACCATATCCCAAAAAGCAGGCCAACCTGTGCCAGAATCGTATTTAGTATCTGAAGAAAATAACTTCTGCCCACAAACAACACAAACATACATTCCGTTCTCCTTGTGCTTGTAATATTTTCCACTTCCTGGGGCTTCCGTTCCCTTTAAAAAACAAACATTATATTGTTCAGGCGTTAATTTCTTTTTAAGATCCATGTATTATTTTACCACCAAAAAAGGAGCCCGAAAGCCCCTTTTATCGACTAACTATTTAAACCCCTTCTATACAATTAGCAAAACGCCTGACCGGTGTTTACTTTATATATTCCGAGACTAACTCCGAAATTAATCGGAGCGGAGGATTCAGACACTTAAGGAAAACTATAGCCTAAAACAGGCTATTCTGTAAGGAATCTGGAGGCTCCGGATAACTAAAATCAACTTTTACATCATGGGTTTCATTCCAAAAATCAATAAATTTCAGATACCCATTTTGTAAGCCAAAGTCGTATATATCGCGAGTTATAGCTACATCCATTTCGCAATACTTCTTAAGTTTTGCCAAGCTTTCAGTATCCCCTTTATTCCAGTAGGTAATGGCATTAGCCCCCGTATCATTTTTTGTTGAATTAAGTGTTGCCCGGGCCAAAGCATCCAAAGAAACTCGCTTACCTAAGTTTTGTCTAATTTTATTTAGAATGTCAAAATGAGAAAGTTTTACCCAATGAGGGGGTAAGTATGGGGAAAGAGCTGGAACGTCAAAGCCAATCGAATTAAAACCAATTATCCTATCCGCCTTCTCAAAGTATGTAAACATTTTAGGAAAATCTTTTCCCCAAAAGCTAATCATTTCACCTTTAATTTCTTTTAGACTTTCATCAAGTTCTCGAACATAAAGTGAAACAATAGATACTCCCAACTTTGAAGGATCAAATTCGGGGGTTTCATCAAAAAACTTTTTAGTCTCACAATCAAAAATTACTTCAAACATATGGAGACATATTTTAAGCTTTTCTTTTAGAAACAGCTAGTGCAGCCAAAAAAGTGGTAACCGGAACAGCAAAAAGTAGCCCCATGCTCCCAGACAGTGTTCTAACAATTTCCTGTGAAATTAGTTCGCTGTTTATCATAAACCAGATGGGATATTTCTGAGGATTTAATACTATAAAAAGAAAAATAGGAAGAGATGCCCCTGCATACGCAAGAATAAGCGTATTAACAAGAGATGAAACATGCTCTTGGCCAATATTCAAAGTGCTTTTAACCAACTTCCCAAATGTCAATTGCGGGCTTTGTTTTTTTAATTCAAAAACTGTCGCCGATAACCCAGTTGTTACATCATCTAATACTCCTAAAAATCCAATTATCATCCCTCCAAGAAGTAGCCCCCTAAAGTTTATCCCTGATGTAAGATCGCCAAACTGAAGCGCATAAACATCCTCACTTCCAAGTCCGGTAAGCCCTGTTAAGTTTACAAAAATGACAGAAAATATCCCGGCCAGAACTAGTGTAATAAAAGTAGAAACAACAGCGATTGTAGTTTGTTTTGAAAATCCATGAGCTAGATAAATGCTAGTAACAAGAATTACAAGAGAGCCTACTATGCTTACAAAAATGGGATCTCGTCCTTCTATAATCGCTGGAACTATATATTTAACAATCACAGCCAAGCTCACAAACATTCCAAAGAATGATCCGAGTCCACGCCATCGGCTAAGAAGAAGAACTAAAACAAAAAAGGAAATTACAATTGCTAATATTTCATTTAATCTATGTTTGTCTATTATCTGATAGCTAACATCGCTTTCAGAAAATATCGTTTTATTTACAACAACGATATCACCCACTTTTATATTCAACCCCGCATAGGGAACATTAAGCTCCTCGCCTTTTTGGGCGCCTTCCAGAAAAATAACTTTCGCTTCGTTATCGCTCATTATCCAAACGATCTTTGCCTTAACAACCTCATCTTTGGGGATAGAAACATTCTCCTGGGCATAAGAAAAAACTGGAAATGCAAAAAACAACAATAGGATAATAAATACCAATAACTTTTTAATCATTTCAAAATTGATGTTATAAGAAAAACCAGAAGGGCAAGTAGTACTATTACCCCTCCCGCAGGCAAGCTTAGGTAATAAGCCAATATAAGTCCTGCTAATACTGAAAACAAGGCAATCAACACAGAAAGAAATAAAGCTTGCTTGAAGCTTTTAGCTATTAATTGAGCCGTAATAACTGGAATAACTAACAACGCTCCTATTAAAAGTATTCCGACTATCCTCATAGCCAGAGAGACGGTAACTGCAGTTAAAACAATAAGAAGCAAATTTACAAATTTAACTTTTACACCGCTTACTTTTGCCCCCTCTTCATCAAAAGCCACGAAGAATAATTGTTTATAAAATATAAATATAATAAAGGTTGTAAGAGCCGCCAATCCAAGAATTAACATTAAATCTGTTGTCCCAACAGTTGAAATGCTCCCAAAAAGAAAGCTGAAAAGATTTGAATTAAAGCCTTTGGCAATACTAAGAAGCACTACTGAAAGCGCAAGCCCTCCAGGCAAAAACATCGCAAGAACCGCCTCTCCCGATACATTTTGTTTTGTTCTGATTATCTCGATTGCAATCGCTGCTAAAATTGTTATAGCAAGAGTTGTAATTATCGGAGCGATCCCAAGAAGTAGTCCTATCGCGACCCCTGAAAGAGCAACGTGAGAAAGAGTATCGCCTATCAAAGAAAACCTGCGAACTACTAAAAAAGTTCCAATTAAAGGAGCAATAACAGCAATTGCAACTCCCGCAATAATTGCCCGAATCATAAAACTGTATTGAAAAATTTCAAGCATGATCATGATTGTGATGGTGTGCCACAAATTTCATATCTTTTCCATAAATCTTCTCTAAATAATCCTCTTTAATAAATTCCTTAGGAGTCAAATGACAAATCAACCTTCCGTTTATGCAGGCAACCACCGATACCTCATTGGTAACTACATCAATATCATGGGAAACCATAATTAAAGTGAGTCCAAAATCCCTATTCAATTTTCTTAAAAGGCTATAAAAATCCTTCTGGGCATCAACATCAACCCCGGAAGTGGGTTCATCTAAAATTAGAAGCTCGGGATTTGATACAAGTGCTCTTGCAATAAAACCTCTCTGCGCCTGCCCCCCTGATAGTTCTCTCAGTTGTGATTTTCTTAAACTTTCAATACCAGCTACTTTTAAAGCATCTTCTACGTTTCTTGATTTATTCTTATTAATCCTACCCATCTCAACAATTTCCTCAACCGTTACTGGAAAATTAAATACTTGTGACCCAGCTTTTTGAGGAATGTACGAAATTTTTCCCCAGTCATTAAATTTATCAAGATCACTCCCAAAAATCTGAATATGACCTTCTGTGGGGGTTAAAAAACCCAAAATTAATTTAAGAAGAGTTGTCTTGCCGCTTCCATTGGGTCCAATAAGCCCTAAAAAATCTCCTTTTTTAACATCGAATGTAATATTTTTCAAAACTGGTATTCCTCCATAAGTAAAGCTGACATTATCAATTTTAACTAAAGGTTGAGTTTCAGAAGAAATAGACTTATTTATTTGCATTGGGTTTTTATTGACATGATAGGGCAATCTTGAGGTTTTTAAGATTTTCTCTTTGAATAGAAAAATAATCCTCTCCTTCATTCTGCTCCTCAGAAGTTAATCCTTCAATAGGATTAAAAACCAGGGTTTGCGCTCCAATTTCATTCGCAATCGTTTCAGCAAGCTTGGGGCTTAGAAGTGTCTCAAAGAAAATATATTTTATATTATTTTCTTTGGCAAATTTAGAAACCTCGGCAATGTCTCGAGCTGAAGGCTCAATTTCGGGAGACAAACCAGAAATAGCAACTTGTTTTAAATTGTATCTTGATGCCAAATAACCGAAAGCTGCGTGCGAAGTAATAATATCTCGAGTTGAACAGTTTTTGAGGCCATTTTTAAACTCACTATCTAATTTATCAAATTCACTATCTAATTTTTTAGATTGGGCTTCATAATAATTTTTGTTTTGAGGATCAATCTTAATTAACTCGACTAAAATTTTATCTGAGACTTCTTTTGCTAAAACTGGATCAAGCCAAATGTGAGGATCTTGAATTTTCTCCCCCTCCTCAACAATTTCTTTATCAGCCAGTCCCTCAGCCACCTCTAATACGTTTACATTTTTGTTTTTGACTAAAAACTTAACTTTTTCTCCCCAAGGCTCAAAAGAAACTCCATTAAGAACTAAAAGCTTGCTGTTCTCAATTGCAGAAATATCGGAGGTGGAAGGTTCGTAATCATGAGGTTCAGCCCCCGCGGGAGTAACATTCAGCACTTCAACTGCCTCACCCCCGATTTGACTTGAAAAAAAATAGAGAGGGTAAAAAGAGGCTACAATGCCGGTCTTCCCAGATGAAATTGGTTTTATTTCCTTTTGCTTTAAAATATAAATAACTGCTAAAGCTACTAAAAGAATAAGAATTACTATAATTGTTTTTTTCATCCTACTTTTGACAATTCACACAAAGTCCAAAGAATTCTAAATTGTGTTTAATTACTTTAAATTCCCTAGGCAGCTTAAAATTCTCCTCAATTTCAATGTCAGTTACCTTTTTGCAATCAAGGCATACTAAATGGTGATGGTGTCTTGCCTCTTTTAACTCATATCTTTTTTTACCATCCCCGAAATCTACTTCCTTTATAAATCCTGTATTCTCAAGAAAACTCAGTTCCCGATAAATAGTGGTCTTATTAACCTTAACTTCTTTTAATAAATCCATAGCACTTACGGGGTATGGTGTGTTTGTAAAAATGCTTAAAATTTGATTTCTTGCCTTCGTATTTCGCATTAAAAGTATCTTAATGCAACTTAGTTGCATCTGTCAAGAAGATAATATTTTACCTACTCTTATTGAAGACAAACTTCTTTCAATAACTTCTTCAAGTTTTGTGTCAGGATTATCTAAGCTTTTCCCTTCCGGCCAATACCCCAAAATCTCAAGCAATCTAGTCACAAAACTTAATCGCAAATTTTTCAATTCATTTGCAGTTTTTAGCTTTTCCAAGCTCTCATTAATTAAGTTAAAAACTTCAGTATTATTTTCGCCTTCATGAGTAATTTTTCCAATTACCTCCATAAAATAGTATGCAAGTGAAACCCTTTTCAAGTTATTTTTGATTTCTTTGAAATCATCAATTACTTCAGCTTCTGTCATTAAATCCAATCCATGCCCTATCGAAGCCTGAAATAATATTTTATTAAATACCTCAATATGCCCGCGCTTTCGACTTTTCGGTCGTCTTATTCCCTTTGCAATTAGTGACAATTTACCTCGGTTCCTTGAAAAAATTATTAAGATTTTATCTGCTTCCCCATAATTTCTTTTAGCAAGAACTATACCTTCTGAAGTGTATGAACGGAGATGCATGCCTAGTTTACAATTGGCTCAAGATCTGAAACTCGTTTTTCCAATTTATAAAATTGATCAGAGGTCGGAGAATTAACGGCCACACCAGAAATCATAGTTATTAATTCTTTTTTAGCTCCATTTATTTTTCTGTCTATCTTTTTTTCTAAACTCGATAAACCAACACTTAAATCTTTTTTTGTAACAACACCTGATTTGTTGAGAAGGCCACCAAAATCTTTTTTTGTAACAACACCTGATTGGTTGAGAAGATTTCCTAAGTTATCTTTTGTAACAACACCAACTTCTTTCAAAACATCTTTTAAATCCTGCCTCGTTAATTGCTTCATCCCTTCATAATATCACATCCATCAAATGCGGATTTTTATCTCTTTGTCAGTTTTAAGTAAAAACTCCTCTTCGTATTTTCCAAGGTTTATGGTATAAAGTGGACCGTCAGTTCCAGGTTGTTTTTGAATAAGTAAGTTGTATTCTTTCGAAACTTTAAATGGCAATTTATATTTAAAAGTTACTTTAGAAACTCCTTCTGGACGTAGTTGAAATAGTCCAGCAAAAACTGTTTTATCTAAGTCTTCGTACGGATCAATCTTATCTTCTAACCCCTCAATTGCAATCAACTCACTTCCTTTTGGAACATAAACTCTTATCCAGTTAGGCAGCACCGAGTTAAGCCAACCGTCATATTTCTCTGGATTTTTATAAGTAATAGTTAAGGTTTTTTCAACACTTCCATCACGTTTTACTTCAATTTCCTGAAGAACTTCTTGAGTCACATAGAGGTTAGATTTACGCCCCCCAAGGTTGGCATCATTAACATGAAGATAGTCACCTTCATAGTCCTTTATGCTTCCCCCCAGTCCAAAGTCTGATATACCTTTTTGAATATCTTCATTGTGAATATAGAAAAGTACATGTTTTTCCATGAGCGACTTAAATCCAGCCCCAAATAAATCCGGTAATTTTTCCTTTGGCTGTCCCATAGCGTTGGCCAGTATTGAATTCATTAAAGGTCCAATAATTTTCTTTCTGTTATCAGCATTTTTAGGTTTAAGAATAATCTCACCTGTTAGTGGATCCCAAATAATCGGACCTTCAACATCGGCATAACTTTCAAGCTCATAAATAACTTGTGGGCAATTACATTTCGGCTCCACATTAGTACTAAAATTCCCAAACCCAGGTACTCCGATTGGGCCTATCACATTTAATAGATTAACAAGCAGCTGCGTATCAACTGCGATTATCCCATCTACATCACTTACCCCCACCTCATCCGCCGCTTCAGTAACCGTTCTCATACTCTCTTCAAAGTCGGGTGACCAGTTCATGTCCCTAAATCTTAAATTCTTTGAAAGAACGTAAGGACCTTTAATATATTTGATCAAAGGATCGGGAGCAGGAATCGAAGGCTTGTATTTAGCATCCAGGTTATAAATATCATCAGAGACTGTCGGTTCAAATTTTGCCTTGTCAACCTTCATTATGGAATACCCAGTCATAAATCCTCCCGTTGGCCTTAATTCTTTATCATTTTGGAATAAAACCAAATAAGTCCTAGGTGTTTCCATTCCAAGTAGATAAGGGGCTGATTCTAAAACTGGCTTCCCGTTAACTATAAACATTGTTATTTCAGAAACTAATTCCTGAGCGCTTCTAACTTTTGCCCGAAGAGGTTTGCCTTGATATTTCTCTGGATATCTGTCCGGGTCAATTTTAGCAATTTCGGAATCTATGACTTTTACTTTTGAAGATAGTTCGTCAATTTTAGGTAGTAAATCTGGAATTGTTTTTACTAAAAAATCAATTCGCTCTTCTGTAGTCTTCTCTCCACTCTCCTCTTCCTTCTTTTGTCCAAACCCCAAAATATCTGAGTATGGTTCCGCAACCGTTAACAGTGTGTCACCCGCCTCAAGTCCAGAACCCGCGGCGTTAACTACGTGACCTAAATCAGAAACATAACCCCCTACAAAGGGAACTATACGAATCCACGAAATTAGGATATAGCTTCTTTTAAAAGATGAGAGTGATTTTTTAACATTGGAAATCTCCGACTTCATCCCATTTAAATCTCCAGCTTTCCCCAAATCAGCCATTTTCTGTGATGAAACAATAAGTTTTTTTCCACTTTGGAAAAGTAAAACTCCAGCTACTACAGAGTAAATAAGAATAACTAAAAGAAAAATTCCAATTCCAATTAGCACTTTTTTATGGCTAGGAGACAAATTATATTTAAATTGTTTATTAGAAATGTCGCTATTAATGCTAGAGCTATTATTTTGATTTGCAGGATTTATTGAGCTTTTAATGGTTGGTTCCTTGTCTTGAATTAAAGGGGTACCAATTTTTGGGATAAGTATCGAGTCCCCAGTTGAGGCATCACTAATAGTCTCAGACTCGGTCTGAGAATTTGATTCTGGGGTTATTTTTGGAATTGATAGATCTTCTTTGGGCATGGATTAATAATACATTATCACAGATAAAAGAAAAAAGTGCTATCTTGCACCCTTACCAGAAATCATGACCCAAGGGGTTTTTAGGGCAATTAAAATATCTAACATTAAAGATTTTTTCTTGGCGTAATAAGCATCCATTTCAATTCTTTTATCAAAGTTAACCTCACTTCGTCCCGAAACTTGCCAATACCCCGTAATTCCAGGTTTAACAGTCAAAGTCTGCTTTATATATTCTTCAGTACCGGGAAACTTTTTTTGTTGTTCGTCAAGTTCTTCCCTCAAATATGGCCTAGGTCCAATAATACTCATATCTCCGATTAAAACATTAATAAGTTGTGGAATTTCATCAATGGAATGCTTTCTAATGAATTTTCCAACAGGAGTAATTCTAGGATCATGAGTTGGCTTATAACTTCCACCTGTGCGTTTCTGTATATACGAAGTTCTATATCTCGGATCCGTCTTTTCTAAAATATCCCCCCTAACCGGCATTGAACGAAATTTAAAAAGCCTAAAGATCTTGCCATCTTTACCAAGTCTTTTCATATGGGAATTATCCTTCTCGACAAATACGGGCCCTGGGTTTGTAATTTTAATTATAATTGAAGTAATTAAAAGAATTGGTGAAAACAAAACAAGAAGAAAAATGGAGCCAACAACATCAATTATTCTTTTAACAAAATCGTAATACATGTGGTTTTTAGGTAAGTGCAAGGTTTCTTTTCTTGACTTCCTTTAAAGCTTCACCCACCTGACCAGTGCTTTCTTTGTTACATATCATAAGGGCATCACCTGTATCAACAACTATTAGATTATCAACCCCCACAAGTACGACAACCTTATTTTCATCGTCCAATCTTATATAACTATTTTGACCATTAAGATCAACTATATTTTCCCCAGGTTTATAAAGACCTTTTTCCTTTAAATATTTCTCAAGGGACTCAAATGTTCCAAAGTCTGTCCAATGAAAAGGAAGTTCTACAACCAATGACTCTCCTGCTTCATGAACTTTTTGAACCACATCCTCAAGTGGCCCCTCTGGCATTTTCACAAATTCAGTTTTAATGTCCGCTCCTTTTGTAATATTTATCAAAGGCTCATACCACTCTGGCTTATATTTCTGCATCATATTTAGAAAATTGCGCGGTGTCATACAAGTGTGGTTTGTGTGTACCAAAGCAGTACCCTCTTTGATAAGTGCCTCTGTTTCTTCTTTTGTGCTTCGCCATACAAATTTAGCCACTTTAAAAATCTCCGTTTCACCTACCGAAGAAACCTTTTCACCTTTGATTAAATAGTCAACACCCATGATTGCGTAATCTGGTTTAAATCCTCCAGTAATATATTTTGTTTCCCGTCTTGCTAAAGCATCACAATCCATCATCATCTTAATAAAATTTTCAACAGGCTCTCTTAAATCATCAACTTGAACTATCATGAAGGGTTCATCAACCAATCCCTTTTTGTATAAAAAGGCTGCTATTAAACCAGTTGCAGGTCCCTGGTTTCGCATTTCGGGTTCAACTATGTAATTGGAAAGTGGAATTTCGGGGACTTGTTTTTGGGCCATTTCAACCTGATCTTGATTTGTCGAAACATATATCTCCTCCGGTTTGAAATTGGTCTTTAAAGCCTCATAGTTTAGCTGAAAAAGTGATTTACCACCTATAAGTGGCAAGAAATGTTTTGGTTTGTGCTGACGACTAATCGGCCAAAGTTTAGTTCCAAACCCTCCGCAGATAATTACAGGAATCATATATGTTTTACACTTTTGTCAAATTCACTTTTAAAAAATTCTTCAGAAAATCTTTCTGCATTGTTAACAAGTGTTTTTCTATTAAAGCTCATTTTTTCAAATTTTGCAATTGCCCCCTCTAAACTAGTTTTGTTTTGTTCATTAAATAAAACTCCAGTTACCCCATCTTTAATGATATCTATAATTCCACCCTTACCATACGCTATTACTGGAATTCCCAATTTCTGCGCTTCAACTGCGACTATTCCAAAGTCTTCTAATTGGGGTATGATAAGTGCTTTCGCATTTAGGTAATAGCCTATTAATTCGCTGTCACTAATATTTCCCAAGAATTTAATATTAGATTTTGAAATGGATTTTAATTTTGAATTTTCAGATCCCGTCCCAACTATATAGAGTTCTTTTTTATTTTCATTAAAAACTCTTATGGCCAAATCAACCTTTTTATATGGTACAAGCCTAGAAACAATGAGGTAATAGTTTTTAACTATCGTGGTTGCATCATTCTTATTTACTAAAAAATCAGAAACAGGAGGATATATTATTTCAGAATCTCTTTTGTAATACTTCATAATTCTTTTCTGAACTTCTGTTGAAATAGTAATCATCTTATCTGGTCTTTTCGCGGCAATTTTGTCCCATATTCTTAAATACTTAATAATGGGTTTTGAAAAAAAAAATAAAATTGGATTTTTAAAATACTCTTCATATCCACTCCATAAATAGCGTGTGGGGGTTAGGCAGTAACAGATATGTGTTGTTCCGGGTCTTGTTATTATTCCCTTGGCAGCTTCTGATGTAACTGAAATAACTAAATCATATCCACCAAAATCAAACTGCTCAAAAACCAATGGCATAAGCCAACCCAAGAGTTCATGATTATTTTTGGCAAATGGAATTTTCTGAAGAAATGATGTATAAATTTTTGGAAACACTTTTGCCCAAGAAGCATTCTCTTCATCGTATACAGAAGTGTATAGTGGAGCGTCAGGAAACATTTCATGAAGAGTTAATAAAACCCTTTCAGCTCCGCCAAATTTGTTAACTCTATCGTATACAATTGCTGTCTTCATTATTCAAAATATCTTCCTTTAGTTTTTAAAATAAATATTAAAGCAATAATTGCAAGTGAGATGGTTAAAATAATATTTGCTCCTGAAAAGAGAGTACTTGCAAGAATAAAAATCGGTATCCCTATAAAAAGATGTGATAAAGTTACACCCATTAAAAATTTAGAAAAATTTATTCTCAAAACTCCAGCTCCATAATATATTGCTTCAATTATTACGCTTCCAAATAAAAGCCTATAAACAAAAACAGCCTCCATCTCTTTACCTGTTTTTATTTTTATCTTTTTTATTTTTTCAACGATATTGGTATCTAAAATTTTATCTAAAAAAGGAAAGCCATATTGTTTTCCCAGATGGTATGCGATTGTACCTCCCAAGGTACTCCCTGCCATATCGATTATAAATGCTAACTCCCAGCCCAAGAATGGAATTGATGCAAGTGTAAAAATACCACCAGAAATTGGAGGCCAAAGTATTCCAATAACTTTAACAACAAAAAGGCTAACGACATATAAAATCATATTTGTTTTAATCCATGAATCTAGATTTAAAAAGTAAGGCGACTTAGAGAACCAGTTAAAAAGTATTAGTGTTAACAGAAAAATGGATACAAAGAATGTGGTATTTATCCATGTATTTTTTTTCATCCTTGAATTTTACACTAAAAAGGTTATTTGGAGTTTTTATAAACCGCTAGTGTCTCCCCAGCCATTTTTTCCCATGAATATTTATTAGTAAATGCTTTGGCTTTTTTAATAACATTCTCTCTTTCGCTACCGTTTGTTTCTAAAGCCCTATTCATTGAATCAACTATGGAGTTAACATTAAAAGGATCAAAATAAGAAACACTATCGCCATAAATTTCCTTAAGGACTGCGATGTTTGATGTATATACTAAAGTCCCTGCCTTCATTGCTTCAAGACCGGGAAGACCAAACCCTTCAATCAAAGTTGGATAAAAAAATGCTATAGATTTGTTGTAAAAAGACAAAAGCTGATTGTCGGGAACATATCCCAAAAGTTTTACATTTTCTTCACTGTCGTATTTTCTGGCAATGGATAATAGCCTCTGAGTAAAAACATCTCTCGCAGAAGAAATTGCTAAATTTATTTTTTCTTTTCTCTTTTTGTTTAGTAAAGAAAGCGCTTCGATTAATCTATCTAAATTCTTGTGTGGATAAGCATTGCCCACATAAGAAAAATACTTCCCAAGTCCTTTTGAATTAAAGTCTACTTGCCGCACACGTTCATCAATACCTTCATAAGTTACAACAACTTTTGATTCCGAAATCTTATAATAATCCAACAAATCCCTCTTAACTGTATTTGTAGGAACAATAACTCGATAAGCCCCGTAAACCGCTCTGGCAAATGAAATATGATATCCGAGTCTCCAAATTTGATAAATTGGAAATGGTCTAGTTGTAGCTTCTCCACCACTACTCTTGTGCATTATAAGATCGTGTATCGTCACAATAAATTTACCGAAGTAAAATATTGGGACATTAAAATGTGGAAAGTGAACGATATCTGGTTTAATTTTATAAAGTATTAAAGGTAATCTAAATTGTTCTAAAAAAGTATAATGTTTAAAATCAGCCAAAACCTTTGTCCAGTTTTTTGGAAAATTTAATTCATCATAATCTTCTTTTCTAAGTAAAATAAAATACTCATTCTCTCTGTCAATTTTTGTAAGGTTTTCTACAAGATTCATGGTATATCTGCCGTTTCCGGTATGCTTGGTGCCATAAAGTCTTGCATCAATTACTATTCTCATATAAATTTGGATTTCAAAAATCTAAAAAACTTCAGTAAATATATTCCAGTTAAAACAAAATAATTAAAGACTAATGGATATCTATCCCAAAGATTTTTTCTCACAAAGTATTCCATAGAATCCATTCCTTGCATTTTCCTATTTATTCCTCCAACTTTGTTTTTTGTAGCCTTTTTAATGTGTGTTATTGAAACCTCGGGATAATAAACTATTTTGTAGCCAAGTTTTTTTACTTGAAAGCAAAGGTCAATATCCTCTCCATCGAATTCGTATTTCTCATCAAACCAATTAACACTGTCTAATATCTTTTTTTTAGTTAAAAAAAACGCTCCCTGAATGACATCAACCTCATGAGTTTTATTCTCATCAACATCAAGATACCAGTAATTTCTCCCACTTTTTAAGAATAATCTACTAAAAGAATTCCAAGGGTTAGGAAATCTTCTTCTCGTATCGCGATCAAGTTTTCCATTAGGTAAAACCAATTTACAAGAAAGGGCTCCCACATCGTTATTATTTTCTAAATATTCAACAGACTTCTTAAGAGCATTCTCATGAACAATCGTGTCTGAATTTAAAAACAGTATGTACCGCCCGCGAACAATATCTTTTGCTCTATTATTTCCATTGGAGTAACTAATATTTGGTCCCGTAATTAATTTCACCCAAGGAAATTGACCGTGAACCATTTCTCGACTTCCGTCACTCGAATTATTATCAGAAACGATAACCTCAAATAGTAATTCATCCCTTACTTTTTTTAACGAGTTCAAACAATCAAAAAGAAGGTCTTTTGTATCATGATTTAAAATAACTATTGATAATTTTGGGTTGTTCATTTTTGGCTTACAAGTTGCGAATATTCTTTGTTTAGATCATCAACAATAGATTCCCAACTAAAATTATTTAACACATACTTTTTCCCCTCATATGCTAACCTTTTAGCAAGATCAGCGTTTTTTAGAACCTTAACAGCCATCTCAGCCAATATCTCGGGTTCAGATGCAACCATTGCTTGAACCCCATTTTCAATCTTTAAACCAGCCACACCAATTGGAGTTGATACAACTGGTAAGTCTGATGCCATAGATTCAAATACTTTTAATCGTGTTCCCCCAGGGCTCATAATAGGGGCCACAATAACAGACGCAGCTTTAAAAACATCACGATTATCTTTTGGAGATTCGCTTATTTCAATATCAGTGTCGCGTCTTGCCAAACTTAAAGTACCACCAGGAATTGACCTACCCGATATCCAAAGCTTAACTCCTTTAACCTTTCCTTTTATAAGTGGCCAAATTTTCTCAATTAAAATATTCACAGCCTCGACATTCTGCATCCATTTATAATCGCCATGATACAAAACCCTGGGTGGATCTTTTCTCTTTAGTTTCTTTTTTTCAAAATTGGCAACATCGACCCCATTCGGAATAATACCCACTTCAACATTTGGTAACTCATGTTCCATAATCTCCTTATCCTCTTCAGAAACCGCAAAAACCTTACTGGCACGCCTCCAGTAATATTTTTCCCAAAATTTAAGTTTGATTACATCAAATAAATAAATAGGTTTAAGTATCCATGGAACTTCGTTGTCAACATAATGTTGATAAACAGAAAATTCAATGGTTGGATCAACTAAAACAATCGGTATCTTTGTTTTCGGAATGTGAGGCATAACATAAAATGTTTCCGCATGAATCAAATCATACTTATTATTTTCAAGCTCCTTTTTAATTGCGGTTCTTTCTTCCAAAGAAAAATTTCTTATAACAACTAAGGGGTTAAAACTAACTAAAGTTAAGAATAAGTTTCGAATTGTCCAAGGGGACTTTGGTCTGTCAAAAACTAAAACTTTTTCACAATATTTCTTTATTTCAGGCAAAAAAGATAATTCTTTCTCCTTGTTCCCCCTTATTAAGGACATTACTGTAATTTTGTGTTCTTTAGACAAAACTTTAATTAAGTGATACCAGCGAGTCTGCCCCCCAGACATTTGGTCAATTGGCAAAAACGGCAAAAGCATTAGTATTCTCATATTTTATTTTTCGATACTCTGATGTAAATCTAGAATTACAAATCTATCAGTTTTTAAGACGGTCTTAAATCTCTTAGAAAAATTAATGGTATCGGTACTCCCCAGGTCAATCGAAACATAAAAGTCAGCTCCTTTTTCAATAATATGATCAATTGAATCATCAACGGCTGGCCATCCGCGTCTTTTAGTTTGATATAAAAATGCTGTGTCGCCATTGTAAGGAATTACAATTTCAGCATCTTTGGGTAACTTCTCATCAACAATCATCCCAACCTCTATAAGTTCTGGGTGGTTAATTTGATAAAAAGGTTTTATTCTGTCCCAAGAAATCAAAAACATTATAAGAAGGGAAGCAAATAGTACTATTTTTGACTTCTTCCAAAGAACAACCGATCCCAAAGCTAAAGTCATAGAGATCATTGGAATAATTAGTATTTGATAGTAGTCATGGCGAACATTAGCTGTTGCAACAACCGTAAGATATGTAACAGCTCCCAAAACGAAGTAGAGATTAAATTTGTTCTTTAAATTCTTAGTAAGACCTAAAACAAACGGAGCAACGCCTCCAGCCCCCAATATTAAAATTCCAATTCGCTCGCCAAATATCCATCTAAAAAATGCTGGATGGAATCTGATTCTATCCCCATTAAACGCCCAGGTATAAAACGGTATCCCTTCAGGAAATTGAGAAATCCAGAGTCTCCAAGCTGCAAATGGAGCAAACGCAATTGCCAAAAATATTAAATTTCGCTTTAGGTTTTCTTTTTTAAGCAGTTCGGGAATTAATGGGAAAAGATACACCCCAAAGAAAGGTTTTTGAAGAAGTGCAAAAGCAAAGAGCAGTCCTGAAATAATATTATTAATTCCAAAGAAATAAAGACCAGATACTGCAAACAGTACCCCCAACGGATCTGGTAAGATTACTCTCGTAAAGTAAATATTAAACGGCAAAAACATATAGAAGAATGACGCAAGAAGGCCCGCTTTAGTCGAATAATGCTTCCTGCCAAGCAGGAAAAGGAATAATCCTGTAAGTGTTGCTATGAAGGCAGTTAGCCCCCTTCCCCACACTTCCAAACTAAACTTTCCAAATTGATTAAACAAAGTTGCATGAATCGCATTGTAAATTGGAAATTCCACCATCCTGTATCCCTCAGGATTAAATATTCCTGTTTGAATACTTGAGATATCATCATATACAGGGCGCAGCATATTAACTCCATCTCGAGCAAAGTTTCGAGAAACCGCAGCAGTATCTGCTTGACGCCAGCTATGCCAATCT
This sequence comes from uncultured Gammaproteobacteria bacterium, assembly GCA_964612965.1. Taxonomy (GTDB): domain Bacteria; phylum Patescibacteriota; class Microgenomatia; order UBA8517; family UBA8517; genus CAZTGB01. Next base: position 29,367 of record CAZTGB010000004.1, read on the forward strand.
GCAATAGGGTTATCTATTTTGTAAAAACGTGTCCCAAAACCCAAAATTAGGATCAATAGTAACAAAATGTACTCAAAGTTAATTTTCTTGATCATTTAGCTTGTTTCTTATCACGATAACGGACAATCCCACCAAAAGCCAAAGCATTATGGCAAATTTAGAAGCTTCAAAAACATCTATAAATAGAGCACTTATAAGAGTACCCACAACTCCCCCCATTATACCTGCAACAAACCCAAGTTCAATACCGCTAAATTTACTAGTTAATGGCAAAGCCTTTATATATAGAATAGCTAAATTAAAAAGAATCAGACAGAATGCAAAAAATCCCAGTATCCCAACTTCACCTAAAAGTCTAAGGTAGTCGTTGTCAGTTGCAAGACTAATTGATGAGTACCCAGTTCCTAAAAGTGGATTTTTATACATCGCTCTGATTGCCCTCGGCCATTCAACATTAAATCTAATTGATGATGATCTATCCTCAAACACAGGAACGGGGGTCGGAGTTCTGGTTTCTTCGACCTTCTCGGGAAGAATTGTTTCCTGGGCACGGACCTCAATCATGGAAACCACTTTCAAATACAAAACATCAAATACCCTTTTATATCTTGCGAATAAGCTGGGTGAAAAAGCGCTTAAGGTTATGCTAAGTAGGACAACAACAACCATAACTTTATACTTCTTCATTAAAAATAGTGAAACACTTACAGCTGCGATGTATGAAACTAGTGAAACCCTAGAAAGTGAATTAACTAAAAGCCAAAACCCAGAAAGCGAGACTAAAGCCAAAATTATTTTAGTTACTTTATCTTTAAAAACAAAAAATAAACTTATAAGTATTGGTAAAACCAAAACCAAATAGCTCGCCATGTCATAATGCCCCGCAAAAGTTGAGCTTATGTGGCTTCCTTGCGTCCAAGTTAGTGCAATTCCTTTTGAATACTCTTCATTTTGAGTGATTATTACCGGAAAATTAAAGTATCTTTGTCCAAATCCGTAAACAAAAAGTATAAAAACAGTTACTGCAATTGTTTTGACATAAAACTCCATATTCTCTTTTTTGCCAAGCGCCGCAAAAGATAAAACAAAGAATAAAGGAACAAAATATTCTAAGCGCCTAAAAAGATGAAGTAGTCCAATCGAAAGATCGATAGTTTTAGTTAGAAATACTCCTGAGATTAGTGACACAGCGCCAACCAAAAGAAAAAGAGCTATTGATCTAACCAAATTGTCTTTTAAAAGCTGTTTAATCTTTGGGACAAGCCTTAATAAAGCAATTGTCCCAAGTATGGCCAGAAGAAAATCTTCAAGTCTAATTGATACATAAATTCCAGGAATTCTTAAGAATGGGAATTTGGGATACAAAGGAATAATAATAAGAAGAGCCGCTACAAAGTATTTAGATAGTATCTCAGGCAATTTTAAAAGCTTTTGCATATGTTTTAGCTGACCCTCCTCCTTCAATCATACCGAAAAGAACAATTCTCCCCAATGCCCCAATTTTTAGAAATAATCTCAAAAGAGGATACTGCCAGGAAGGGTAATGCTTTTTATAAAATTTTTTAACCCCCTCATACTCATTAATTAGCGAAAACTCGCTTGTTTTACTGCTAGCTCCCCCAAGATGAGTAATGCTCCATTTTGGATAGTACCATACTTGATAACCCAGCTTTTTAACTCTAAAACATAGGTCTACTTCTTCAACATACATAAAAAATGTTTCATCCCATCCACCTACTTCTTCTAAAATTTTCTTCCTTGTTAAAAGAAATGCCCCAGTCACCCAATCAAGTTGCTTTTTTGATTTATGACGCTCCTCGGGCGACATGTCAGCATTTATGCTGCCATAAAACTCGTCTCCCTTTGCAAAAAACGATTTTGAATGGTGCGGATGAAATGGTTTAATCAGTTTATCTACAAATGGAATATCCTGAATAGTCATCCAAGAAAAAACGCTGAGTAGGGTAGGGAAATATCCTCCAGTTGCCTGGATGCTCCCATCTTTATTATTAAGAGCACTCGTTGCAACCCCCACTTTTGGATTTTCTTTAAGATAGGTTACCATCTCTCCTAGAACATTATCTTTAATCTCAGTATCCGAGTTAAGAAAAAGGATGAATTCCCCTTTTGCAATCTCTGTCCCCTGATTGTTTGCCTTGGCAAATCCAAAATTTTCTTTATTCGTAATTACTTTTACTCCTAATGCGCTTGCGGCCTCAACAGATCCATCTTTAGAATTATTATCAACCACAATAATTTCATAATCTATTCCTTTAGTGTATTTTTTTACCGAGGCAATACACGAAGATAGCATTTCTTTCGTATTAAAGCTGACTATTATTATAGAGAGATCCATTTAAATAATTTTAGAGCTATTACCCACTCGCGAATAAGTAGCCAAGTAACGCTAATTGTTAAAACTCCAACTAGAAGCCTTATGAATAGAGTTGACCCTACATATTTAACTATAACTTTTCCTTCATAACGAACTCCTTCTACTTCAAGTATTTCCTGATCGCTTTTTGGTCTATATCCGCTAACAAAAAATGATTCACGCATAGGGTGAACTATTTCTTCCAAAAAATTGCTTTTTGTTTGATCGCGGATTAATGTTTGTGATTCCTCAGGCGGATAGTTTAGTCTCATCCCCCATTCAAACTCCCGAGAATAGTGGCTCATCAACTGTTCGCGAGTTATATTCGTATAGTAGCCCCTCCTTAATGGTGTTTCTTGATCAGCTGGCTGGGTTGATACCTTAAAATCCCAAAGAGCTTCCGGAAACTCTGGTTCAGGAAGAGCCAAATAAACTAAAAAAACAACACTTAAGAGCAAAAAAAGAAGTGATAAAGATCTTTTAACCATTATTGAAAGAGTCTGGCACGTCCTAATTTGTAGTTTGGATTTTTATTTGCACGCTCTCCGATTACTTTTGCTGGAACCCCGCCTACAATTGCAAAAGGAGGAACATCCTTAGTAACAACCGCTCCAGCAGCAACAACCGATCCTCGTCCAATTTTTACTCCAGGTAAAATTATCACTCTTGGGCCAATAAAAACATAATCTTCAATTACAACTGGCTCTTCTATGGCAGAAAAATCATCTTTCCCAAGATCATGTTCGGAATTATAGATCATCACATATGAAGCGATGTCTACATGATTTCCAATGGTAAGTTTTGCTCGGCCGTCCAAAAACGCATGGTCGCCAATAATAGTGTCTTCCCCTATTGAAATATTATTCGGCTGAAAGAAACTTGCCCACATATGGATAGTTGATCCTTTCCCAATCTTCATTTCAAAAAATCTATATTTAATCTTTCTAATAGTATGGAATGGAATATGGCCGACCCATCTTAGAAGCATTAATTCAAAGTCCAGCCAATAATTGTAAAGTCGGTTTAAGATTTTTGGAAATGCTTGTCCTGGTGTTAAATTTCTTCCAGTTTTATCTTTAAAAAATGTCATTTTAGTTATTTGTTTTTTCTAAAATTTCTAAAGTCTTCTTGGCAGTTGTCTCCCAAGAAAATCTACTTGCTTGCTTGAGTCCTTTAGTAACTGCTTTATTATACTCGTCTTTATTCATAGAAAGAACCTTTTTAATTCCATTAGCAATACTATTTGTACTATGAGGATCCACTAGAATTCCTGCATCTCCAACAACCTCAGGAATGCTCCCCACATTAGAAGCCACCACCGGCACTCCGCAGGCAATTGAATACAAAGCATCTAGTCCAAAACCTTCCCAAAATGACGGTAAAGCAAACACTTTTGCTCCCCTAAAAAGCGCTGGCTTATCTTCCTCGGAAAAGAAATCAGTAAACACAATTTTATCTTTTAAACCCAATCTTTCGGCCTTTTCAAATATGGAATTAAACAGCCACCCTTTCTTCCCAGCAATAACCAACTTAAGTTTGGGGTAGTCTTTAACGACAAAACTAAAAGCCTCAATTAATCCCTCGATATTCTTACTTGGTTTTAGCGTTCCTAAATACAAAATATAGTCATCAACTATGGAGTATCTATTTTTGACGCGTCGCACATCGGAAGATGAAATAGACGTATTGAATCTCTCCTTGTCATACCCAAGATGAGTGACCGAGATTTTGGGCTTTGCAAATGGATAGTGTCGTACAATCTCATTCTTGACGCTCTCCGAAATGGAAATGATACGTTTTGATACAATAATTGACATAGCACTCCAGATACGCAACTGCCAAAATACTTTTTTTGTAAATTGTCCCGAAAATTCGAGATATCCGAGGTCCATAATTGAACACACTCTGGGAACAAGTGAAAATGGCACTGTATAATGGCTTGGAGAGAATAACACATCCAACCTATCAGGGTTTGTAAGTAGATATGGCATTAGCTTTGTCACAACCCAAAGTCCTCCGCCCGGAATAATTTTATATTTGAAGTTTTGCTTTTCTTTCGGAAAGTCGAAAAGGGGTTTTTCTTTCAAGTAAACTATAAGACTATGAGGATTCTTACCATTCTCCTGTAGTTTATATAGATTCCAAATGATCTGAAATGCATATTCATTAACTCCTACCCTTTTTTCGACATTAGCCTCGTTTCCATCTATTCCTATTATCATACTATATTTATGAAGTTTACTTTTATTTCTTCCTTGAAGCAATAATTGCCACAACCACAGCGACTACCGCAACAAGAGCAGAAATGATAGTGCTAGTTATTTCGTTCCATTCAAACATGTTTATTTCTTCTTAACAAAAATTACCACCAACCCCATTATTATAGCGGCAAGTCCAGCCATTATAGCTGCAGTATTGTAATCAACAGAACTTATCATTTCTTTTTTAATAATACACCCATATAGAGAAAGACTAAACTAAAAATTAATACAATAGCAAAACCAATCACTCTTGTAACAATCGAGTCAAAGCCAGCAATTCCTTGGCCTAAAATCGCGGCCAACATTAACCCTTTTGCCACATCAACACAAAATTCGGAGACCGCCAAAACCTGAGAAGATGTCAGTAAAATCTTCATTAACTAATTTTAGGCCAAAAGTAGGCTTTCTGCAAAGAAAACCCCCGAGTCGTAATGAACCGGGGGGATTTAGCAAACCAACAGCACTTCTTAAGGAAGTACAAGCAGATACTACCATATTAAGCTAGCTTTTTGCAAGTTGAGCCTCCCTATAAACCTCCAAAGTCATTTTTGCGGTTTTTTCCCAACTAAAATCCTGTATTCTCCTAAGTCCCTTTGGAATGAATGTTTTTGGTGCCACCATGGCCTTTTTAATGCCTTCAGCAATAGAAGTCACATCATATGGATCAACCAAGATGGCCGCGTCTCCTGCCACTTCACTAAGGCTGGAGATGTTTGAGGTAACCACCGGACATTCGCAGGAAAAAGCTTCCAAAATAGGAAGCCCAAATCCTTCATAGAGAGATGGGTAAACTAGTGCCTTAGCTCCTGAATAAAAAATACTTAACTCCTCTGTTTTAACGTGCCCCGCAATTCTTATATTCCTTCCTTCAGAAACGCTTATGTATTTAGACGACCCTATAAAGACAAGCTTCAAGTCGCGCCCATATCTTGCCTTTTCAAAGGCATCAATAATGCGCTGAGTATTTTTCCTTGGGTTCATCCCAACCGCCAATACATAATCTCCCGCTATTTTATATTTTCGCTTTAAGGCAACTACCTCCTCTTCCGATGCCTTCTTAAAATTTCCAGAGACCGCTTCAGGAATTACTCTGATAATATTCTCAGGAAGGCCAAGCTTTACCAGGTCCTCTTTAGTTGAGTAAGAAGGAACTATTACCCTTTTACTTTCTTTCCTTACCCAGGAAAGCCTAAGTCTGTGAGTATCTACTATATTTCTAATAAGGTCTCTAGGAAAAAGATTGGGATAAAGAAGTGGTGCTAAATCATGAACTGTCGTAACTTTGTAAGAAGTGCTTGGAGCCTCTGCCCAGTCAGAAGTGTGGAATACATCAATAGGCCCAATTAGCTTCTCGATAGGTAAGACGTGAAGATTGTTCCACAACAAGCTAAGAATGATTGGCGGAAGAGGAAGAATCTTTAACTCAAAATTCCCCTGTAGTGTGCTTGTAAACTTTTCAATGTCAGCCCTTCTTCTTAAAGATCCGGCAAAAAGCACATACTTATTATCCTTATCAGTTTTTAAAAGATTGGTAACAAGATTTCTCACATAATGGGAAACTCCTGTTTCATATACTATTTGGCTTATATCAATTCCAACACGCATAATTTTAATTCATATAAAAGCGGCAAGCTTTGCTTATTCTCATTTTTTAATCATTATTTCTATTTCTTCAACCTTATTTACAACTTTGTAATTGCTATCTATATGATCAGCAATTTTAGGCATATAATCAGAAAGCTTCATATCCTCAACCTCAGCTGTTAAGTCTCTTATAACCACACCTGGCGGGTCATTAACTATACCATCTAGAATTCTATTTTCAGCTTCAATCATAAACCAAGGAAACTGAAAAACAAAGACGTTTCCTGGAGGCAATCTATCAGCAAGATAGTAGATATGTGGCAGGGTACCTAATGTAAATATTTTTTCACCCGGCTTAGAATACTTTTGCACCTCTTCCACTACACCTTTTTCAGCAGAGCTAAAGAAAAAGATCTTGTCCCCCCAATGGCCTTTATAGAATTGGGATAATAGAAATATAGAAGCCAAAACATAGGCAACTATTAAAAGTTTTAGATACCTTCTCTTGATTAACCAGCCGGCAGAAATAGCGCTCAATAATGCTATAAACGGGAGACTTGGTTGTAAATGAATAAAATCAAACCGGGCATAAATACTTGCCAAAGATCCTACTAAAAATAGTCCAATAAGCAGTGTGTCTGCCTTTAATTTCTTATCGATAAATGCGAATGCCGAGAACCCATACACTCCCACCACCCTTGCCCATTCGCTCAAAGTTCCATATTTCCTTCCCATTTCGGCAAAGGTAGTCATATTGAAAGCAATTGTCCAGTAAATAAAGTCCTTCCAAATTCCTAAGTTGGTTATGTATAAAGCTAAAAGTGATGTTGGAATAAGTACTCCTAGCCCAAAAGAAAATATTGTTTTAAATTTCTTTTCCTTAAAAATAAGATAAAGACCCACTATTGCTGCCAAGGGCAATATTACCTGTTTAAAAAGAAGTGCCAGTCCCAAAAAGATTCCTGACCAAAACATCTTTTTTGACTTTAAGAAATAGAGTGAGGTTAAGGTTAATATAGGAAGAAAAGAATCAATCCAGACTACCCAACCTTCAAAAAATGGTTGCCAAAGAGCAAAAAAGATATTGGCAAAAATCGCTTTTTTATTCCCTAAAAATTTTTTTGCAACCAAATATAAAATAACATGTGTAAAAACCACTATTCCATATTGCCAAATACGAGCAACATCTGGAGTCGTCATTCCGAAGCTTCCCAGATTGATAGGAAAAAACATTAGTCCTGGAAAATGCTGATCAAGAATATCGCGATATGGAACTAGTCCATGATTAGTCAGATATGGATAAATGAAAAGTTCAGGATACGGAAGAAAATTAAGTTTGCTTAAAACCAAAACATTAACCAAAATTATTAATATTAATAGAATCATTTTTGTTTCTCCCAAGCTTTAATCCAAATTTCCAAGTGGTAAATAGCCATAAGGTAAGAAAGAACAAATCCTCTCCATCCATCTAAAAAACCCAATCTATACAAGTATCTAACGCAAAAATTATAAATAGGATCCCAAATAAATCTCGCTAAGGAAAATTTTTTAGCATGAAGCGCCAAGCTTTGCTTTTGCTGAAAGCTCAAGCTTTGCTTACCCGCATCAAGTTCTGAATATTTATTCATCATTGTTAAAAATTCTGAAACAGTTTCATACTGATGATGAATCTTTGGGTTTTTAAGCTTTCCAATTCTTCCGTGGACACTAAGTTCCTCATGAACATCCCCCACCCATTCTCCCATTCCCCTCTTCCAGAGCCATACATGCCTATCAAATTCTGGCTGCCATCGAGTGTACTTAATAAATTTTCCAAGAATGATGTTTCTCCTTGGCATCGAATAGGCACTATATATAGTACTGTTTACTGCCTGACGTATCTCTGAGGCCAGCTCACTCGTTATTTCTTCGTCCCCGTCGATGGAAAGTATCCAATCTCCCCCCACCTTTTCAGTCGCAAAGTTTTTCTGATTTGCATAATTATCAAAATCTCTCACAAACACTTTGGCTCCAAACTTCCTAGCTATTTCGATGGTTCCATCAATACTTCCAGAATCAACAACTACAATTTCATCGGTGATATCTTTTACAGATTCCAAACACTTAGCTAAGTGTTTTTCTTCGTTAAGAGTGATTATGACTACAGAGAGTTTCATATGAGTTCGTTTTTCAATCGTAGACTTCTAAATAGTTCCTTATATTTTATTCTAATTTTATCCCAAGAGAAATTCTCTGCTTGTTTTCTTGGAACATTCTTCCAATTTGTCCTCAACGCTTTCTCAATTGCGACTGCGAGACCCTGGACATTTTCAGGGTCATCTACAAAAACTCCAGCATTTCCTACTATCTCGCGTCTAACAGGATCATTAATTGTAACTATTGGCAGATTTGAAGCCATTGCTTCCAAGAAAACTAGTCCAAAAGCCTCCCAAGGTTGAGGTACAAAACAAAAAACATCTGCACTCTTATAAATACCAGGCATTTCTTCAAATGAAGCTTCAATTGGGTTGCCTTTTCCAACTGCTATAAATTTAGCTTGTGGAATAAGCCCAACTGCTTTTTCAACAAGATTAACTCTTTTGTTTGGGTCATTGGCGGCAACACAAAGAATTATCTTCTTGTTTGGTTTAACTCTTGCTGGAGTAAATCTCCCTAAATCAATAGCATGGGGAATTAAAACGATTTTTGTCCAAGGGAGTTTAAATCTTTCTGCCCACTCTTTCTGATGAGTAGAAAATGCAACAAAGACATCAGGAGAACAAAGTAAATTCCACTTATCATCAGCCCCCGGCCCTGAATGCCCAAAAACAATCATGGGTTTTCTGTAAATCCAAGTTAAAAGTCTACAAAAGAATACTTGTGACCTACCATTGGTTGGAATAATTACATCACCCTTAATCCATCTAGAGAAATCGTTAAAAATTTTTGAAAATATATTAACTTCAAAACTTTTGTTTAATTCTTTTTTCAAAGATTTAGACCAAAATTCCGATCCGCGTAAATTGATGTCGGAATAAACATTTAAAATTGAAATTCTATTCATGATATTCTAACAAGCTCCGCTTATATTAATCACTGAATCTATATTTAATTAAAGTCCACAGAGCCAAAAATCCGTCACGCCAAGTAATCTTCTTTCCCTCATCGTATCCCCTAGGGCTTACCTTTATAGGTACTTCATATATTTTATATCCAGCTTTTAAAATCTTTGCAGTTATTTCTGGTTCAAATTCAAACCTATTTGATTTGATATCGATATTCTTAACGATTTCCTTCTTAAAGACTTTATAGCAAGTCTCCATGTCGGTAATCTTACTTCCATACAGAATTCTTGTCGCAAAACTTAAAAATTTATTTCCTAAAAAATGTGTCAAAAAGGGAGTATGTTTCTTTCCAAATATCCTAATTGGGAAATTTTTAAGTCTTGTTCCGTACACTACATTAAATTTGCCATCAAGAATTGGCTTAAGAAGCCTAGGGTAATCCGCTGGATCATATTCGAGATCAGCATCTTGAATAATAATAAAATCTCCAGTTGCCTTTTGTATCCCCGTCTTAATTGCAGCACCCTTACCTCTGTTCTTTTTATGTTCTAAAAGTCTAATATAATTAATTTCTTTTAAGATGTTTGCACTACTGTCGGTTGAGCTGTCATCCACTACTAGTATTTCTCTGGTCAATTTATGTGGAAGCTTTACATTCTTAACCTTTGTAAGTATTTCCCTAACGGTTCTTTCTTCATTAAATACTGGAATGATAACTGAGAGTTTCATGATTTAATTTTCTGAAATCAATTATAATTTTAATTTCAAGCTTTGCTTACAATCTGTTATTTTTCACCAACCACAAGGACTGACAAACCAAATGCAGGGCTTACAAATTTCTCAACAAACAAAAATATCTTAGCCACCCTATCGAACAATTTAACCTGACCTTCTGGGATTATCTTCTTCTTTAATATCTTTGCATTAAAAATCCATCCAATAAGCCCCAGCCAATTAAGATATTTACTCTCCACAATTTTGGATCCTACATTCTCAACTTTTCTTCCTGCAGAATTTCTAGTGTATCTTCTAAAATGCCCCAAGTCCCGATCCATTGCCCCGAAAGCAAATGGGAAGGCAGGAACTAGAAGAATCAATCTTCCCCCTTTTCTCAATAAACTGTGCATGTTGCTAAGGGCTTTTTTGTCATCTTTAATATGTTCCAAAACATTCATACAAACAATAGTATCGAAGCTCTTTCCACTAAAAAAATACTTTCCCTTTTCAATATCTCCATAATCAGTATTTTTACGACCAGTCGACGAAATATAATCGGTATCATAATCTATTGCAACAACCTTGCCGTACCTTGAAAGCTTCGAGGTAAAGTTTCCAATTCCAGCTCCCACCTCCAAAATATCTCCCCTTAAATGCTTTGCAATTTGACCAAGAAGCCAATTGTTATACCAAGTAGCAGTACTCATTATCTCTAGTGTTTTTTCTCCTGTTTTCATTTTTATTCGCTCTTAGATTATACTAGATCCAATGTGTGGCATAGCAGGTAAAATACGCTTTAATGGAGAGACTGTTAAGAAGGATGAACTTTCCCAAATGTCTCAGAAGATTCTTCATAGAGGTCCCGATGATGAAGGAATATTCATATCAGACGATAAAAGAGTAGGCCTTGTTAATAGAAGATTGGCAATCATAGATTTGTCAAAAAAGGGGCATATGCCAATGTCATACAGACAAAGGTACGTAATTACATATAACGGTGAGGTTTATAACTTCCAAACCGAAAGAAAACTTTTGGAAAGAGAAGGGTACAAATTTAACTCCAATTCAGACACGGAGGTCATATTAGCTCTTTATGATAAATATGGAGTAAAATGCCTCGAACATTTAAGAGGGATGTTTGCTTTTGCAATCTACGACAGAGTTAAAAACATAGTCTTTATTGCCAGAGATAGATTGGGTAAAAAACCCTTAAAATATTTTGCTACTCCTCAGCTTTTTATTTTTGCATCGGAACTTAAGGCAATTTTAACTCAAAAAGAAGTTAAAAAAGAGCCAGATTATTTAGCAATTCACAACTACTTAACTTTTGGGTATGTCCCAGCCCCACTAACTGGATTTGTTGGGATTAAAAAACTTCAACCTGGTCATTATTTGTTGGTGGATGTCAAAACTGGCAATGTTCATGATGAAAAATATTGGTCTCCAGATTTTTCCGATAAGCTTTCACTCACAGAAAGTGAATGGAAAGAAAAAATACTAAGTACCCTGGAAGAGTCTACTAAACTTCGAATGATTTCAGATGTTCCCATCGGGGTTTTTCTTTCAGGTGGAGTAGACTCAAGCGCAATCACAGCAATGATGGCCAAAAACTCAAAATCCCCCATTAAAACTTTTACTATTGGGTTCAAAGAAAAAACACATGATGAAAGGCATTTCGCAAAAACGATTGCAGACATCTATCAAACCGATCATACCGAATTCATTGTCGAACCAGAGTCCATTGAGATCTTGCCTAAACTAATTAATCAGTTTGAAGAACCATACGCCAATTCAAGTTTTATCATTTCATATCTTGTCGCTAAGATGGCAAAAGAAAAAGTTACTGTAATATTAAACGGTGATGGGGGAGATGAAAATTTTGCAGGATATGAATCAAGGCATTTTAGATTAAACAGGGACACTAAAACAGATAGTATAGGACTCCTCCTTAATCTGGGTATCCCCTTGGCCAAAGCTTTGGGGAAAAATCAAGTGGCTAGGTTCCTAGAAAAGAGAAAGACTCCCCTAGCTGATAGATATCTTTCGTATAACGTCTATTTTGAAAATAAGGATAAAGAAACTATCTATTCTGATTATTTCAAAAGAAGGATGTCGGAACTTGATTCGTATAACCTAGTCAGAGAAAAGTTTAAAGAATCAAATACCGCCGACCCCAGAGATCAGGCCCTCTATTACGACTTAACACAATACTTCCCAGACGACCTGCTCGTAAAATCTGATTTAAGTAGCATGATGGTTTCTCTTGAAGGCAGATCTCCATTTGCTGATCATAAGTTGGTGGAACTTGCCTGCAAGATTCCATTTGATCTAAAGCTAAAAAATGGAATTACAAAATATATTCT
>CAZTGB010000004.1:41719-48014 GCA_964612965.1 uncultured Gammaproteobacteria bacterium
AAAAAATCTTTAGAAGATCTTATTCCAAAAGAAAATTTGTATAGGGAAAAGAAAGGATTCAGCGTTCCATTGGGTAAATGGTTCTCAGGAAACCTAAAAAAATATTCAGAAGAAAAACTTTTAAGAAAAGGTGCTTTTGCGTCTAAGTTATTTGAAAGAGAAAATCTTAAAAAACTTATTGAGAGCCACTCTACCGCAAATGATGTTGGGTTAAAGTTATGGAATCTTCTAGCTCTAGAGCTTTGGTTTGAAGAATATTTTAATTAATATCCCGACTTTAGATTGACAAGCAGTCTTCTCTTCAAAGATTTAAGAGGAGTTTCAATACTGGCCCTCATAATGTATTTACTGCTCCGTCTTATCCAGGGGCTATCAACTATTTTTGGATATTCTCTAAAAAACACCTCAGGATAATAAAAATTAAGAGGGAAGCTCTTTCCCAGCTCATATTTATACTTCATCTTTCTTTTTGGCACCTTCTCATCAAACTGTCTTGAAGACCTGGGCAAATTAGTGAAATGTAAATTAGTAAATTTATCCAAGAAGACTCTTCTTTTTGGATCCATCTGCTGGATTAATATCCCCTCTTTATTAAAAAAGCCCTGTTGGCCGTGCGGCCGACCGACGTTCAATCCTTCAATATTTCTATTCATTGCCCTAATAGTTAAGTAGCCCTTCTTTCCATCTATCTTGTATTGCCCAGCACTGTCATCTTGATGATGATAAATATCCCCCACCAAATTGATGTACCTATTAACAATTGAGTCGAGCAAGTCCCCTCTTTCATTAATTGTAGAAATTACATCTTTAATTGAGTCTTCCCACCAGACTTCGTCTCCGTCGAGAATCATTAGCCAATCGCTTTTCGTCTCCTTAAGCATATCTTGCCTAATCTTTGTAAATTCGTTGGGGTCAACTTTTCCGACCTCCTTAAAGTAAACTTTACCCGGTCTCGCTCTTTGTATATATTTAACAATCTCAACTGTCCTATCAACACTCCCCGTATCCCAAATAAATACCTTGTCGACAAAATCTATTACACTCATCACACTAAACCACAAATACTTCTCTTCATTTTGAACTAGGGTATGAGCCGTAATTGTTTTACTCATTTTTCGAAAGTTTGAAAAAATACCAAGTAGAAGTAATTGCTATAAATATTTGCCCCATCAATACTACCAAGCTTGTTCCAAGTATTGAATACTTAGGGATAAGAACCATAGAGAGAAGTGAGATTAAAACAGCATGTGATATGCCTATGTAAAAAAAGAATTGAGGTTTACTTGAATAATAGATAATGCTATCGCGAATTGGAGAAGTTGAGAAAAATATTGCCATCGAAATGAGTAGTACAACAAACGGAACAAATGCACTGTTAAATTTCTCACCTGCAAATTTAAAAACAAACTGACCAAGTATTACTAATATTATTGATGAAATAATAGCTAAAACCGAAGTTAAAAGAACGGATTTCATTGTGTAGGTAAGATTCTTCTCTTTAGTATTAAGCGATGCAAATTTAGGTGAGGTTACAGCACCAATTGCCCCCGTTAATTGAGGCAGAATTTGAGACACTTGGGCAGCTAAGCCGTATACTCCAAGGGAGGATAAATTTAAGTATCTTGCTGTGAAGTAAACCTCCAAACGGGATCCAACTGTAGCTACTAATACAAAAGCTGTAATCCATTTATTAAAATGGAAAAGTTCTGGCAAGTAAGCCAAAGATCCCTTGGCAAATAGAAATCTTTTGTTAAGAAACATGAAGGAAAAGAAAAATCCCAAAAGAGGAAGAATTAAATATAACACTCCCGCTGAATAAGCATTAAGTGACTGAAATCTAAATAGAAGTAAAACCATCAAAAGTCTTATCAGGTTTGTTCCTATAAAAAGCCCCCCCCATAAAAAATACTTTTCAAGAGCCTGGGAAAGTGAAGTTGAGAAAGAAAAAAGAATTTGAGTTAAAACTCCCAACCCAATCAAAACAACAATAGAAGTTAACTCCGGCTTACCCAAAACCAAGGATGAAATACTACCTGAGAAAATAAATACCAAGAAAAATACTGTAAGGCCTGAAAGAAACTTAATACCGAGCGAAAGCTTTATAAGTTTATTTTGAATCTCAGGACTATCCTTATATTTGGGAATAAATCTGACTATTCCCTGATCGCTCCCCAAATCAATTATTCCAGTTAAAAGTGCTATCGAGGTAGTAAGAATAGTAAATACACCAAATTCTGAGGAACCCAAAAATCTCGCTAAAAGAAAATAAAAAACTGCTCCCAATACTCCGTTAATTGCCGTGCTGACCAAAGTAATAGAAGAGTGGCGAAATGTTCTTGTTAAGAAGATTTCGCGAGCTACCGACCCAACGTCCTTTTTCTCCATACCAAGATTATTATACAAGAAGTTAAAGTAATAGCACTCACAATAAGGCCCGGGACAACATATTTTTGAGGGGTAAAGTAAAGGTCGTACTCACCGTCCCCCTCAATCCAAAACCCGTTAATCAAACTATACAATTTATATCCTTTTTGAGAGTTTAATTCCCAGCCAGAGTCAAACGTCTCAGAAAAGAATAGTGTGGTAGGCGCAGATAATCCTTCCACTTTAACTTTATAGTGGGTAGGTGCAAGGGTCTGATAAGATATCTTAGCTGTGTTTTCTCCGATTAGTAGGTTTCTTTTTCCAATTGTTCCAAGTTTTTGCCACTCTATTATTTTCCCATCCCTCATAAGTGCTTCCGTTTTTTGATTTATATCTCTTTCCTGCTCAGGCGATACAACAACCAAGGAATTAACAATATTGATGTCTCCCTTTGTTTTAATTGTTAAATCACCATCTGCTGGAATTTCTCCAATTCTTATCCAGTGAAAATCAGCCTTATCATACTTGTAGAATCTATCAGGAACTTCGCTATTGCCTGTTAACTTAATTGTTACGATTTCAGGATCCATAAGCTCAGTATTAATACTGCCTATCAAATTGCCATCTTGATAGAAACTGACTTCCCCGCTTTTAGAGCTTTGCATTACTCGGGCGAAGAGAATATCTCCTTTAGTAAGACTGGGCGATTCAACTTCCAATTGTCTCTCACCTTCTGCGATTGCCCAACCTCCGCCATAATCAAAATCCAAATTATCGATTCCATACTTTTGCTGCAAAAAGTCGCGTGTCCAAACCAAATCAACAGCTTCTCTCTTCCACCAACCAGACCCATTAGGAGAAAAATCTAAATTAACACTTGGAAAGATAAATTTATCCAAGCTCAAAAAAGAAATAGCTAAGTCAGTTAAGTTTTTATCATTCAAAATTATCTTTGCACCTGCAGTTTTATCTATTTGATTGATTACCCCACTACTCTCTTCTGCAAAAATGAATGCGTTATTTGCAAATTTCGCACCCAGTTCTTTGATCTCTGAATAGATTCTATCTGATCCAACCACAAAGTAAGTGTTTTGAGAAAGGAAAAGTTTATCTTTACTATTTATTGTCCTAAAAACAGGAATTGGGATATCTGAAATTTTTTCTGAAATCCAGGGAAGTGATCCTATTTGATCTAAGAATGTATTGTAATAATCCACTTTTTCCTGAGACATATCATCTCGTTTCGGGTCAAAATATGGGTAGGCTACATATTTGATGCCTGCTATATCAAATAGTTCCCCCATATAATTTCCCTCTCTAATAAAATTCTGTGTTTCGTAGGTTCCAACAGTGCTAATTGCAAATGGTCGAAGTGCTTCAAGTCGACTTGCCTCAAGTGAAACATGTAAGCGCGAGGCGTATCCCAAAGGTGGCCTTGAAGATATCCAAAGAACTCTTCCAAAGCTTTTATCTTCCTCAAATATTTTACTCACCACTGAATATTCCTTTTCATGTCTTGGGATAGAAAATGTCCCAGTCATTTTATTTGTGTAAACGGGATATGAAAGAAATATAAAATACCCTACAATTAAACCAGAAAATATCAGTTTAAACCTAGAATACTTTCTAATAATCGAATCAATACTAAATGCAATAAGAACTGAATAAGAAAGGGCAACTAAAAAGAAGAATTTAGTCGAATCCCTAAAAAGCGAAAATCCCGGAACATGTGTAAAAAGCCAAGTGTAAATATCAGAAAATGGAGGACTGTTTCCTTTCGACAAAAAGATAGAAATAACGGCAACAATTGTCCAAAACCAAACACGTTTATTTTTCCACTCTAAAACTGGTGCCAAAAAAACTAATATGGGAATTAAAAGAAATTCTTTTCTGAAAGGGGGGATTTTGCCGAAGACATTTTCATACCAATGAGGTTGTAATAAAGTCAGTGAGTGTTTAAGTTGTGTAAAACTCAAGTTTGAAACTTTCGTGAGATCTGAGAACTTTTCATTTGAAACAGGATTTATACTCAACGGAATTAACCAATAAGCATTAAGACAGATAAACATAACAACTATTACAAAAGAGCTTCTTACCCACTCCCAAACCCAATAAGCCCAGCGACTTTTAGGTTGATCAATAAAGCCATAAAAAAATCTAACAGCAAGTAAAATTGATAATACATAAGTAAACCTTAAATCTAATATTCCCAGCACCCAAAAGGACAAACCTGCAAATATTTTTTTATCAATTCCACCTCCAATTGATTTTTGAAAGATTAAAAAAGCAGCAGGGAACCATGCAAAAGCTAACCCTATAGCCAATTGACCTCCATCAATTAATAACAAAATATATGTGTTAGATAAATAAAAGAGAGCAGTAATAAACTTTGAAACTTTTGAAAGTTTTAATTCTTCAAGGAGATTCCAAATACTTATTACACCAACCAAAATTGTGGGTACCACCAACATAACTCTTTCCAAGACTGTAATACCCAGTCCAAAATTCGCAAAAATTCCTGCCACAAAATCTACTAACCAAGACCAGAGAGAATACACAGAATATCCTCCAAATCCCACAGAGCCTCTAAAAAACCAAACTCTTGGAATGTCGAACTGTATTTTTAAATCATCCAATGAAATTATTGGGAAGTCATTAGCAACACGCGGGCCAAAAAGCCACCACTTCCAATAAATAGCTGTAATAATGATCACCAAAAAAATAATATATTTATCCGAGAAAATTCTTAATAATTTATTCATGAATCAATTTAAAAGCGGTGTATAATTCATATTAAAAGCGGTGTATTATTCATAATGAAAATCATACTTAAAAAAATTTTCCTTTTTATTCTTATTTATTCGATAGTTATCTTACTTTATTACCCTGTTCTTTCAACTTACTTTTCCCACGATGATTTTTTTCATTTTAAAGTTAGTATAACAGATGGTAGTTTTGAAAACTTTATCAAGCTCTTTGGGTATTACCCCTTCGATGTAAGAGGGATCGCCTTCTATAGACCTATTTTTAGAGAGCTCTTATACAATTCGTTTTATTCTTTTTTTGGTCTAAACCAAATTCCCTTCCGTATCCTTGAGTTTGCAATACACTTTTTTAATATCTATCTAGTATTTTTTTTAGTTCAGAAAATATATAAAAATAAAATAATCGCTTTCTTTAGTTCGTTTTTCTTTGGAATTTCTGCTGCTAACGTTTCCACTTTTTATTATTTAGCCGGTGGAATCCAAACCCAAGGAGCAACTATGTTTATTCTTTTGACATTAATTTTGTTTATTTATTATCTAGACACAAAAAATGTTAAATATAAGATATATTCTTTTATAACTTTTTTGTTTGGTTTAGCTTCTCATGAACAGGCTTCCTTAATTCCAATATTAATAATTGGATTAATATTGATTAAAACTAATTTTAAAAATCTCTTTAGTAAAATAATAAGTCTCTGGCCATTTTTCTTAGTTGTGGCAATTTATATATTCCTAAACATTAAGGTGATAGGTTATTCATCAGCTGAAACACAATATAAAATGGTTTTTAACCTTAAAACAACCACTAACACACTGATGTGGTACACCGGTTGGGCATTGGGTGCACCCGAAATGCTCATAGATTTCGTTAGACCTGGATTTAAACTTAACCCCAGCTTGATGAAATTTTGGGGAGATTATTTCAAAATTATTTTCCCGACTTTGTTTATATCTATTTTCATTATTTCTCTTAATCTCTTAAATATCCTTGTCAATTTTAAAAAGATAATTAAAGATAAACGCTTTTGGTTTTTTCTTTTTTGGTTCCCAATAGGAATTCTTCCTGTCCTATTCCTACCTCAACACAAGTCTACTCATTATTTATATCCGTCGCTTCCTGCCTTTTGGATCACAATAGGAATAATTTCATATAACAGTTTTTACTA
>CAZTGB010000004.1:48075-50389 GCA_964612965.1 uncultured Gammaproteobacteria bacterium
CGTTATAAATACATCTCGTTATTCCTATCAATAATCCTTATTATTTCACTTTTTGCATTATCTTCAACCTCGGCAGTACTAGGAAAAACAAATTATTGGGCTGCCAATCGTGGAAGATTAGCTGAAAAAATAATTAAGAACGTTAAATCAAAATATCCCAGTTTGCCAGAGGGATCAGGTATTTATTTCACCAATGACCCTGCTTATCCATATGTAGCCGATGATTGGAAAGGAACCTCCAGACAAGCATCTTTTGCACTAAATGGTGAGGACGGCCTACAACTTGTATATAAAGACAGAACCTTGAGGGTGTTTTATGAAGACATGAGCGGAATACCTGATGACTTTCCGAAAGATAGAGTTTGGCATTTAGTTGCTCCGTTTTAGAGAATAAAAGACTATTAAAACAATTAATATCCCAAATCCTGTGC
This sequence comes from uncultured Gammaproteobacteria bacterium, assembly GCA_964612965.1. Taxonomy (GTDB): domain Bacteria; phylum Patescibacteriota; class Microgenomatia; order UBA8517; family UBA8517; genus CAZTGB01. The sequence goes on from CAZTGB010000004.1 coordinate 48,507, forward strand.
TTGCAGCTATCACAGACATTTCCATCAATTTAAATATTTCAAAAATTGAGGATAATATATAAAGTGATCCTATGATTACAAACCAAAAAAATAATTTAATCTTTTGGTGTTTAACAATGACAAAAGTTACAACTGTAAATAGTCCAGCCTGTGTCACCAACCACCAGGAATAAGTCAAAAAGCCACTATTTAAAAACCAAAACAAGATAAAAAGTGACAAAAATACCACAGTTTTTTTACCATATTTAATAGCGTTGTTAATCATTTTGTATTTTCCTAAAAAATCTAAATCCCAAAATCGTCACAATAAAAGCCCCTATTAATGAAAAGGTAATTCCAATAAATAATCTTTTTTGTGGAACAAACTCTATCTCTACTTTATATTCGCCAGAAGGCTCGTTTAAATACCAAAGATTTCCATATCCATTTACCAAAAAGTGACTCTTTTCCGATACAACCTTTGTTTTCCCGTCTTTGATCAATGAAAGTTTCCATTCAGGATGAAAGGTTGTAAGAAATACTAGCGAAGTTGGATTGTCTAAAACCAGTTTCCCTTCATAGAAAGAGGGGGAGATTTGATTTAGATTTAGCTCTCTTAGACTACCAACCCCATCCTTGTTATCACTAGTAGATTTTAAGAATATATCATTAACTAAAAGACGCTTAATGGAAATATTTCGTACAACAAAATTACTTTCTCTATTGTATATCTGATACGTTTCCTTATTTTGACACACGTTCCAATCAACCAGTACAGCCAAACAATTATTCCATGGCTCCCCATGAATTCTGACTATTGCTTCAGTTGTATTAGGTCTCGGTTCAAAAATCATGGATGCAGAATTCCAATGAAAATCATAATTACTTTTATCATATAATTTATCAATAGACATATACCTTTCCCCCTTCACATCCCAATCAGAGTTTTGCATTACCTGAAGAGTTGGACCTTGGCCTTTTTTAACCCAATACTCAAAATCAATTCTATAAAGATCATTTTTATTAAAATCCTTTAGTTTAAAAGAAAGATCAGAAAAGCCTTGCTTTGGAACGTTAAATTCAAAAGACGGCAGGTTATCTTCCATAATCAACTTGACTGTTTCATCCAATTTCCAGTCTTGATCATCATTTTCTGGCGCAAGATTAACTGAATCTACTACGTTATAGCTGATCTCGTGGAATCCCTTCTTGAGGTCTAAAACCCCTAACGATAAAAAGTTCTCTCCCGAATCAGTTTCAAATACCCTCACTTCATTATCTATCTGAAGTGGAATACTTTCCAAATTACCCTGATATAGAGAAGCCTTTTTTGAACCTTCCAATAGTATTTCATAACTACCATCTCTTTGAACATCAAATCTATATACCCTTCGACTGTATTTACTCATACCAAACTCTTCCTTCAATTCATAGTAAGGAATCAGTCCAAGTTTTGAAAGTTTGAGCTTCATATTCTCAATGGCATCCTTGTTGTTAATTTCTTCAAGAACTATTTTTTGCCTTGCCAACATAGTATCCAGTATTAATTTTTCGGTGTTGTCCACCAATCCTCCATTCATTCTTTGTTCTATTATTTCAACAGCACTATTAAATTTATCAATATAATTAACCATTATTCGATCGGCTAATTTAGCTTTCCCATTTTTAAGTAACGCATGGGATTCAGACAATCTTTTGCCAGCCTGATCTAATTCTATATAATGGCGATTTAGTGCAGGAGAAGACAAAAGTTGAATTTGTTCCTTTATTAAAATTAAGAAATAAAATGGCGAATCAGGTAAAAACCTAGGTGTTGGAAGTTCAGCTAACGCATTTTCTTTATAAGCAAGGGGGTGGTCCGGTGTTCCAATAATTTTAGTAGAAGTTGCCGAGAAGTCTAAATT
>CAZTGB010000004.1:50399-54065 GCA_964612965.1 uncultured Gammaproteobacteria bacterium
GGTTAATAATTCGCCTTCGTTATTATTTGCTGGTGTCACAAAAAATACCGGCCAAGATTTATCCTCATAAATATCAGGCCAAACCGAAAAACCAGTGCTACCCCCTGTTAGAACATTAGAAATGTCAGCGGTAAATATATTTGGCGTAAAAAATTTATCATCAACCTCATATACTACTAAATCGCCAAATGTTTCCTTTTTCCGAATAGATTCCACTTTATCTAGAACCTTTTCAAGTATAATCGGATCATTCAATCCCCTCGCTTTCCAATCAAGATCTTTGTGTAAAACAATATACCTAATGCTTAAATTCGAAAGGATATCCACAACTTTTTTTTGATCAGAGTTATTAGATATAAAAACAGTATTTATAGAAGCCAAACTTTGATCCAACTGATCCAATCCAAAACCATTAGAAACAGATGGTGTCTCAAATAGGAGAGGGCTGGGCTCTACCCCATTATATCCATATTCCCAGCTATAGGTAATTGCATCGCCCGTGGCAAATGGTAAATGAAGTATTCTCCCTGATTTTTCTTGGTTTTTAATCCAAAGATCTGACTGTTCGTAAGCCTCTGGAATTGCAACTACAGCTGGTTGAGATTTACTTCCAAATATTTGTCCCAGCCACATTGGCCACGGATAAACCACGAATTCAAGTATCAAAAGTGTAGAGATCAGAATTAGAGCTAAAGTTTTTTTATCCAAAAATCTAATCTTTAACCAAAGGTATATTTTTTCAATACCAAGAGGAAAAATAAACGCAACAGCAAAAGGAAAAATGATGCCAAACTTTTCAAACGGATTTCGAAAAGCTCCCAAAAGAAAGGATTTACTAAAAGCTAAAAGAAAAGGGTGTCCAAATGGAGCAGCAGTTCCCTTTGAAACAAGTATCGCTATTAAAAACAATAATATCCAAATATAAAAAGTCCTTTTTTTATCAACCAAAATCGAGTAAATCCCAGCTAAAGTAACCAGAGGAATCGTCCAGGAAATAATCTGCATTAAAAAATTATCATATCCCAAAACCCAAGCGTTATCTCCAAAAGTATAAAAAGGATTAATTCCTCGGAGTACCATTGGCATGGAACTATGATTACTTAATGAAAGCAGCGTTGAAATGCTTGAATAAATCGAGTGAACCTGAGCAAACAAAGATGGACCGGTTGTCCAAAAAGGGTAAAGCCACCAAACGTTAACAACTAACCAAGAAATAAAAACGAGCATAAAAATTTGTACATTTTTCAAAATGTTGTAAAAATCTCGCTTTTCTAAACTATCCCAAAGCGAATATATAAATATTGGAATCCAAATAACTATCATAAAAGACAGACTGCCATAGATGTACGAAAAAATAAGTGACACAATAAGAAAAGCTGCAAACCAAAAGAAGTTTTTTGTTTTTGTTATTTTAATGTAAATATATGTAAGTATTGGAATAAGAGCTGCTAGAAAAAATGCAGTATGAACAAACCTGTGCCATACTTGGATCATCATATAGGGGTTCAACATATAAAAAATTGCAGCAATTAGGGCTAAAGTTTTTGATTTTTTAGGGAGCATTACCTCAAGAAATAAAAAATACATCCCCGCCCCCATGATAAAGAGTAGGGCTCCAAAAAGAAGCGATTGTGTTGTAACTGCGGTCATTCCAACAATATCTAAAAGAGATAAAACAAAATATAATGGGATTGCGGTTAGAGCAGAAGGATAAGGGAACCCTGGAGCATGCACATCCCACCACATATTCTTTATAACAGAAAGAAGACGTATGGGATTATATGTGGGAAGGCCCACATCTCCACCTCCATACATTAAACCATATCGAAACCAACTAGCAATTAATACAACAGAAATCAAAAATAAAATACCCAATGGTAAAGAATGGTACGGAATCCTCTCTAGAAGATTATTTAGTTTTTTTAACATTCATCTTCTTATATGCTACGAAAACATAATCGGCAAATGACTGATCCCAATAATATAAAAGTGAAATTAAAATATTAACCATGAAAAGAAATTTCTTAATCAAATCAAACTTAACTCTGTGGACCAATCCGGTCTCTCCTAAAAGTGACTTTCTTCCATATTTCAAGGTTTTATAACCCAGCTTCTTAAAATCGTTGGGGTAAAAATGAGACAAATGAAGTTGAAGGTGATTACCATCAACAGGTGGATGATACATTTCACCTATTGGTGTAGCTATAATAACTTGTTTTTTAGCAATCCTTTCCAAATCTCTAATAAATTCCATGGCATCTTTTTCCGGCAGATGTTCTATAACATGAGAAGCTATAACAACATCAAAACTTTTAGCTGGAAATTTCATCTTCCTAATATCAGATATCACATACTTATCATGAAGTTTAGATTTCCTAGCTTCTTTAATGTATTTTTCAAATAAATCTACTCCTACAACATTTTTTGGATTCATAACAATTCTGATTAACCTCATTGGATATCCCTGCCCACAACCAACATCTAAAATACTCTCTGAGGATCTATCAATAATTTTACAAATTGGGTCAACTAAAGAATCAAGCCAAAGTTTAATGGGAAATAGAGATTTGTCTAATTTTTTATACAATTTTTTTATCATAAAACACTTAAGCTATGCTGTCTTAATACCAAAACACAACAAAATAAGATTATCTGATTCGTCATTATTGACTACACCATGTATCTCTTTGGGTTCTACAACAACACAAACACCCTTCTTTAATTGAACTTCTAATTTCTCCCCTTTTATAAAACCGCTTCCGCTTTCAACAAAAATCACTTCATAAGAATCCTTGTGGCTATGATTTGGATCTATCTGCCCTGGTTCTAAAACTGCTAGAGATAAACCCTCAAACTGAGGTATTTCCCCCCTTTTAATTAAAACCCTTTTAACTATTTCTGGGTTTCTCGAAGTTGGGGAAAAGGGTAAGCTACCCGAATTAATTTCTATCATTTTATATCTTTATACGCGACCATATAATAATTAGCAAGTGGTTGGACAGAGTAAAGTATCCAATTTACTACAAGAATAAGTGAATAAATTAGTTTTTTCCAAACACTACTTTGATATTTATCAATTAGTCCTCCTATTCCCTCAATCTCTCTTCTTCCCATTTTTATGACTTTATATCCTCTCTCCTCAAGCTCTTCCGGAACAAAGCCGGACTGGTGCAGTTGCAACTTATTTCCATCAACAGCCGGATGGAAAGTTTTCCCTATTGGCATGGATACAACAACTTGTTTTTTTGCAATCCTTTCTAAATCCCGTAAAGCACTCAAAGCCTCATCTTTCTTGAGGTGCTCCAAAACCTGTAATGCTATTACAATATCAAAAGATTTATTCTTAAAAGGTAACTCACGCACATCACTAAGCGTATATGAATCATGAATACCCTTTCTTCTGCACTCATTTATGTAAGGTTCATAAAGATCAACTCCTTCAATATGATCGAACTTAAACTTTTTCTTTAATACCATCATCGGAAGACCTTTTCCGCAGGCTACATCTAAAATACTTTTTCCAGGTGCATCGATGATACGACAAACAGGGTCAACCAGTGAAAATAAAAATAATTTTAATGAAAAAAGTGAATAATCTATCCCAGAAAAAACCCCTTTCCAATAATTTATAAAAATATCAATTCTACCAGTCGCCATAATTATTCT
>CAZTGB010000004.1:54129-67024 GCA_964612965.1 uncultured Gammaproteobacteria bacterium
ACCCTAAATGATCTTTTAGCAGAAGTTATCCCAAGCCATTGAAGCCATGGATTAACAAATGTTTTTTTAGCTCCAACATGCCAAGCTATAGCCTTGGGTACATAAAATATTTTATATCCTGCCCTTCGTGTTCTAATAGAAAAATCGGAATCTTCATATGGTATAAAGATATCCTCATCATAATCTCCTATTTTTCCAAAAACCTCCCGCCTTACCATCCATGTACAACCCGCCATTGGAATTTCCATAACTCTTTCATATTGGCCAATGTCTTTCTCGTGAACACCTATGCCATAGACCCTTCCTGTTTTGAGATTAATTCCATGACCAACGCCTTGAATATAGTCAGGCCTTTCCTTTTCATAAATTTTAGGCTGAACTATTCCCACTTCCTTACTTTTATTCATAACCTTAAAAAGTTCCTCTATCATCTTGGGATCCGCAACCGCGTCATCATCCATGAAGAGGATATGTTTCCCCTGAGTATGGAATAGGCCAATATTTCTTCCCCCGGCTCCTCCTGAATTAATATCGCTTCTTACAAACTTGACCTTAGGAAACTTCGACTTCAAAGTTTTTTTTACGTCTTTTTTTGAAGCATTATCAACTACTATTACCTCTCTTACCTTATATGATTGTTTAAAAATAGACTGGAGACAAGAAAAAAGTTCATTATTACGATCTCTGGTTACTATAACTACTGAAATTAGGGGTTTGTTCATAACGAGGCTATTATAACCTACCAACGTTTGCTTTCCAAAAATCCCTTAAATCCCCGAAGAATTTTGCCTTTTTCCATAAAAGGTTCGAAAGCCTCCCTATCTGAAAGTTTTCTCACTCTTTGCACTTTGGATCGTTTTTTAAGAAGCTTGGGAAAATTTAGAACCATCCAAAAAATCGCATTAAATCTAGTTAATCCAAACCTCCAAAGCCTCTTATAAAAGATCTCAAAAAGACCCGTAGCTATATATATTAAAACAACAATCGGTAAGGTTTTTAAAACATTGAAGAATGAATAGTTTTTGATAATCGTAGCAATTCTATTTTTATTAAACCAAAACTTAATTTGTGCCCTCAGTTTTTCTGGTACTCTCGAAGTCGATGAAGCGCGTCTATGATAAACAACCGCTTCTGGAAAATAGAACATTTTGTAACCAACAAGTCTCAATCTAAGAGCAATATCCATATCCTCATAACCTATCGCGTAGTCTGGATCCAAAAGACCGACCTTTTTAAGTAAATCTCTCCTTAATAGGGCTGATGCACCACCAACTGACAAAACCTCACGTTTCTCATTATATTGACCATCATCTTCTTCTCCCGCACCCAGAGTAACAGGGTTACCATAAATATCCATTGATTCTCCAACACTATCAATCTTCGAATGATCGAAGTAAGAAACAACTTTTCCTTGAATCTGACCAACACTCGGGCTTTTATCCATAAAATCGACCATCTTTCGAATGGATCCCTTTTTAAAATATATATCGTTATTCAAAAATAAGACATATTTTCCTTTGGCTTTTTTAAGAGCCATATTAATACCATTACTCATGTTATTAACTGGATTTTGAATTATCTGAAGCCTTTTATCCCTTCCAAATTTCTCTCCGACTTTTTCTACACTCCCATCGGTCGACACCATATCAACCATAAATATCTCAAAATCTTTAAAATCACCCTTGAGAAACGAATCAAAAAAATCTTCTAGAAGCCCTAGCTCCCAACCGTTATAGTTCGTAACTATTGCAGAAATCACTGGACTTTTACTTTTCATACTACAAGGTTATTTTAAACCCTGTTTATTGTCAATTCTATAGCAATAGTTTAGATAGCTCTAAAATTTGACTTTTAGCCTCTCTCTCTGTAGAATTCACCCATAGTTTTTCTAACCGTCAACTGCGACGGACTTGCACACAAAAAGGAGAAAAAATGGTTAAGATTGTAGATAGAAGAAGAGAACCTCCCTCGCTCTTAGAATTTTTGAGGGAAGAGCTGAAAGGTGGCGGGTATGCCATAATAGTAGAAGAAAGTGACTTTGGAACAACATATTGGATTTGCAAAGGGTTCATCTTTAAAAAATATCTCGCCCTCGTTTCTGAAAATGGCATCAGAGTCGATAACCTCGAGATATTCGAACTCTCAAAAAAACTGGCTAACCGTTACGAAAAGGTAACCAAAGAGAAGATCACTATAACAATATCGCGATAATCTTCTGATCAAACCCTTTCCGGTTTAGGACAAAAACCTAAACCGGAAAGGGCAACAACAACTTCTTAATTGATTATTGACATAAATAGCCTTGAGGGGTAACTTAACCTGATCATGAAGAAATCAGAGTCTCCCGCTAAGGTAAAGGCAATTACTTCTTGTCAAGCTTGTAGCAGCAAAAATCTTTACAAGTTTATAAACTTCGGCCCGATGCCAAAGCCAAACATTTATCTAACTCGTGAGGAGGCAATTGAATATGGTCTCCCAACTTTTCAACTTGATGCCAGTCTGTGTACCGACTGTGGTCTAGTACAGCTTGGTGAAATAGTCCCATCTGAAGAATTGTTTGCTGAAAACTATGCATACAGAACCCCAGAAGCTATGCGACCTGATTTTAAGGAAAGTGCCGAAGAAACAATTGCTTTAGCAAAAGCAAAAAATGGGGCAACTGTAATGGAGATCGGCAGTAATATCGGAATATGCTTGGATGAATATCGAAAAATGGGGATGAAAGTATTGGGAGTAGATCCAGCTACAATATACGCAAAACAAGCGAACAAAGTTGGAATAGAAACCATTATTCAACCTTTCACACCTAAACTTGCCGACAAAATAGTTAAAGAGAGAGGAAAAATGGATATAGTAACCGCAGCTAATGTATTTCAACACATACCAGATCTTGTAGGAACAATTGACGGAGTAAGAAGAGTATTAGCACCCAACGGAGTTTTTTCTTTAGAATTTCCTTACCTGGGAGACATTTTAGATAATACAGACTTCGACACCTTTTATGCTGAACATTATTATTACTTATCACTATCTCCACTTCAAAGAATTTTTGAATCAATGGGCATGACAATGGTTCATGCAAAAAGGCTACCGCTTATTCACAATGGATCTATGAGAATCTTTGTTAAACATGGACACGGATCGATTGAAATGAGCAGAGATCTTTGGAATATGATAAAGGATGAGGAAGAAAATGGATTTCTAGATATAAAGCGATTTTCAGATTTTAAAACAAGAGTTGACAATATTGTTCACGAGATAAATATGCATTTATATGTAGCCAAAGCCCGGGGTGAAAAAATTGTGGCTCACGGATGCTCTGCTAAATTTGTTACACTCACAAATTACATGCACATTGGAGAAGATGTCATTTCATATGTAGCAGACAACACTGAGGTAAAACAAGGAAAGGTGACACCGGGAATGGGAATCCCAGTCGTTTCCGAAGAACAACTAATGAAAGATTCTCCAGACATTATCTTTAATGGGATCAGAAATTTCTACGAATACAACAAGGAAAAGTACGATAAAATTAAAAAGAGAAACCCCAAAACTAAAGTGCTCATACCAATTCCGGAAGTGATCTATCGATAATCCTTAACACAAAGTAATCCACCAGCAATTACTGGCACAAAATAACTTAATGGCGTAAAGAAATAATAAAGCGCCTGTTTCATTCTCAAAAATTTATCGCCGAGAAGCAAAGGTGTTCGCAATCCCAATCCATAAACTTTATAATCAAACCCTATAAAGTCAGATGCAGTCCACACTGACTTATGTTCATCCTCTTTCTCTCCATGAAGTGTATCAAAAAAAAGATTCGGTGTAGAAACAATTGCCCGCTGCCTACAAACCCTATCTATCTCCTTTAACAAAAACAACCCATCTTTCTTTTTTAAATGTTCAATTACCTCCGTGCAAATTAAGAAATCAACACTTTTATCTTTGTATGGTAACTTTGGTAAATTTGCTCGAATTAATTTGTCATAAATATTAAAATAACGACAAAAATCAAGACATCCCTTATTTATGTCCATTCCAATAAGTGTTGCCCCACTCCAATCACGAGTCGCCCGAATCAAAGAACCATTTAAACCTCTACCACAACCAACATCAAGAACTGTTTTTTTCTTTATGTCCGGGGTAAAAAAAGAAATGAAGGGATGTAAAAACAAAGGATGGGTTCCTCCTGGTGCATATCTAATTTTGTATTCACTGTTTTTATTTTTTAACACTATTAAGTATATCTTTAGCTCTTGTGTCCCATGACCAATTTTTCTTAATCATTTCAGATGCCTCCCCACCTACCCTTTTTCTATACTCATCATTAAAAATAAATTCTAAAATCGTCTTTGAAAAAGCGTTCAAGTCCCCTATTTTAATCTTTATCATTCCTTTTGGGTAGTAGGAGAGATAGGATTTTAAATTAAAGCCAATACAAGGAAGCCCAAACGCCATGGCTTCCGCGGAAGCCATTCCACCAGAATCATAAAAGGCAGGATGAAGAACCATTTTACTTTGAGAAAAAACATTATATTTCCTATCCCCATCAAAAACATACCCCAAAAGTTTAATATTGTTTCCCAATCCCAAACTCTTAATTTTAAGTTTTATCTCTTCCATTAATGGACCATCTCCAATCATCACCAATTTTGCATCGCCCTTTCGGTCAACAACTTTTCTCCAAATCTCAACAAGTTCAACAGGACCTTTTTGCGGATGAAATCTACCTTGAAAAACAGCGTCGTAAATTTTCGTAGTTTTCTTATTCTTTAAAATCCATTTGTGTATTTTTACAGTATCAACCGCCCCCAAAACAACCAATATTTTTTTAGCTCTATTCAGGCCTGGAAATTGTCTTCTTTCAGATTCATTGTTAACAAGAACAAAATTTGCAAAGTTTGAAATAAGAGGTTTAACAAAGAGTTGAGATAGCCAATAGAGAAATGCTTTAAACCTATATTTCTCTACACGTTGTCCCTCAGAATACCCTTTTATGGGATTTGGTGCAGTCTGATACCATGTCGCCATCCATCTAACTTTCGAAAAGCGTATTTTAAGAATAAAACAAGGTAAAACATCCATCCAAAAATCAGAAGCACTGTAGATAAGCGTACCCTCATTGTTCTGCAAACGTACAACAAATCCCAATCTAATTCCTTCAAAAATTCTCGCAAAATAATTCACAATAAATCCCAATCTGTTCCATAGTCTCATTGACAAAATTTTAAACAAAATGTTTTTACCATTTAAATCCTGCCTCTCACACATTTCATAACCTTCAGTCCAAAGATAAATATTTACTTTTGAACTCTTACTCCAACGTCTAGCAAATTCTATAAATATTCTATCGCTACCGGAAAGCCCCAAGCCAAGTGCGGCTAAAGCAAAAAAATGAAAATTAATTTTTTCCATATCGTATTATAATAGCACTCAATACCTCACCTGTAGATAGAAAATAAACTAATATGGTTCTTTATCTCCATCTAAAGGTTGTTATAATCTAAATGTGAAAAAAATATTGAAGTATTTCATAAAAAAAATAGTAGCAATATACATATCTTTCTTCCCTATAAAATTTAACGGCTTTTGGATATATATGAATCCAAAAAATATTCAATTAGTTCCTCCAATGCTATTGGGTAAATATGAATTTGGCATGACAAACTTAATAAAAAGAATTGTCAAAAAGGGCTGGATTATTTGTGAGGTCGGAGCCTATGTTGGAGACCATACACCTCTTTTCTCCAATCTTTCAGGTGAAAATGGAAAGGTGATAAGTATAGAACCACAACCTCAACATTTTAAACTTTTACTAAATAACATTGCACTAAATAAGTTAAACAATGTTATTCCCGTAAGAGCTGCTATTTCAAACACTGAGGGTGTTTCAACAATGTATATCCCTCCAAATTTCTCCATTGATGGTCGAATGTATAAAGTTAAAAACGAGATTAGAAAAAAACAAAAAATTGCAACAAAAACAATTGATAATCTTCTTAGCCAATATGGATCAGTAAATTTAATTAAAATGGATATACAAGGATGGGAAGAAAAAGCACTTGAGGGTGCAAAAAAAACGATAGGTAATAATCCAAACTTATGTTTAATTACTGAGTTTTGGCCAGAAGGGCTAAAAGAAGCAGGTACTAATCCGTTAAGATTCTTGAAAAACCTCAAAAAATTAGGTTTTAATATTTATTTAATAAATGAATACAACGGCAAACTAAAAAAGATACTTAACTTTCCAAACTTGATTAATGAAACTAATGCTGAAGATGGTGGTTTTGTAGATCTGATGTGCTCAAAATGACATCTTAGGCCAAACTTCAAAAATTAAATCAACCGTATAACTCCCCTTCTTATCAACCGCCCACCCATTAGCATAACCATATGCAACAAAATGATTATCGATAGAATCATTATTAATGGTTGCCGACCACAATGAGCCAAAAGAATCCTTAAGTATCATTTTAAAGGGTTCTTTTGCATTAATTATATTAACAATGTAGCGCCCTGAATTGACCTTTTTATAACTATATTTTGCTTCACCTTCAATAACAATATGGCTGTTTGGAACAAAATTTGTATTAGTATAAATATCCAAAAATCCTATAGACTTCAAGAACTTAACAGATGGATATCTTTTTAATGTTTCCTTAACTTCAGCTGAACTACTTGCGTTACTATAACTTGGATCCAACTCATTATGAAGCACTAAGTATTCAATATCTGTTTCAGATAAAAGTGTATCTATTTCTTTTCTTTGGATAAAGGCATTATATATCTCCATATATTTATCATCTGCATACTTATAACGAACAGTATTTGATATGGTTGACTTCGAAAACAAAATATCACTTGGCTCAAGTCCGTAATACGCAGAATTTCCCCAATCGTATCTGACCCCCTCCCCTGGAATAATAGGCAAGGATAATATCCTTCCTCCATAACTGATATTATTTAAATAAGTATTTGCTAAGTTGTAGTCATTTGGAATAAAAACTCTTGCCTGAGGCGAAAAGGGCCCACTTTTCCACATTGGCCAAACTAAAACCCCAAAAAAAAGTGGGATAAACAAAACTGTCAAAATAAATTTCCAAATTCTTGAGGATTGTTGGAGTATAAATTTAAAACCATAAGCAAAAAATATTGAATACATCATTAACCATACAGTTCCAAATTTTTCATACGAACTTCGAAATACCCTTGCTAAGGGAATATATTCAAACAAAAAACTAAAGATGGCAACTCCAAACGGCGGATTTGTACCTTTACAAATAAAAAATCCAACGATTACAAGAACTACTAAATATTTATATTCCTTTAAAACTTTAGCCTTAATAAAACCTAAAGCCGATATACCCAAGATCATCATACTGATCAGGTATGAAAATGTTGACTTATAAAAATTTCCCCAATAATCCAATCTTTCAAAAAAGAATTTATGTCTTAAAAGTAAGACATTCTCCATTGTCGAGTCGACACTAACCCCAACCAAACTTGCCAAATCATACTTCCAATCATGAATATTCGAGATCACTGAATCTTGGAGTTTAATATAAGGATAAATCCACCATATGTTAAAAATTATCCAGGCTGTAATGCCCAAAATAGTTCTCAATACAACAAGCTTTTTGGTCTTAGAATCCTCGTATTTTGAAATCGTTTTGAAAAATGAAAACAAAACCGCCATTAACCAAAACGCAAACATAAAGGCAGGATGAGAAAAAGCGGATGAAACAAAAAGAGAAAATACTAAAAAGATAAATATATGTAAACGTTTTCCATTTTCAATCCAATTCATCCAAAAATAAAGAAACAGCGGGAAACATGCCCACGTAAAAAAACCAGCAATTATAAATCTCGCCCAAATTTGAGATTGCGCGTACAAATTTAATATATAAAACCCAGCAGCCAGTAAAGCCACAAATCTATCTTTACCCTCAAATAAGTGTTTAGCCAGTAAGTACATACCAACCCCACCCACAAATATTAAAATTCCAAAAATAATTGCTTGTGTCAAAACGGGATCAAATAAATTATTTAGCAAGTTGGCTAAAAGATAAAAGGGCAGCCTTGGTAACCAAAAAGGGCTCGAGTAACCCAACCCAAGATCTATCCACCCAAACTTATAAACATTTAATGTCTTGTCTGCATTCCAAATGGACAAATTCGTTTCACCGCCCGCTATATAACTTCCATCCTTAAACCAAAAGAAGACAATTAATAAAGACACGGCGAATAAGAAAATTATCGCAAATTTATCTTTTTTTAAAAAAAGGTTTTTAGCCATGTTTAAAAATGTTCGAAAGCGAGTCAAAAATCATTTTCCTTCCTGTTTTATTACTCAAAAAACTCCAGAGTAGAGTATCAGTAACTGAAATTACCACCAATGGTTCTGTAAGCAAAACCCAGTCTCTATGTTTCAAAAAACGAAAAAGACCGCGGACTAAAGCGGGGATTAGAAGATTTGCATAAATTATAAATAGAGCCATCCTTATAACCTCCCATTTATTCTTTGTATTTAAAATGGTGTAGTGGTACTTCCCATACTCAGGGAAAAAATGCATTCCCAAGTTTCTTGTCCTCTTTTGAAGTAAATGTTTAAAGTTCTTTACATGATAATGATAATATCCGGGTTCTAAAACATATCCAAAATAAGGATAACCAGATCTAACGCAATTAATTATAAAGTCGTGATCAAAATAATTTTTTGTTGTCCAATTTGGTGTTTTCTTTAAGTACTTCATCCTATAAAACATACGTGCGGCTGGAGGGATTTTCCCATCTTGAAACTTGCAAACAATATAATCCTTCTTTTTTTCAATAAAAGATTTTTCAACTGGCAAAAAAAGATATTCTAGAAGTGGGTCGCATTGAGAATAATGATATGAGAGATAACGACAAACCCAATGCATATCATTTTTTGGATATTCTTTTGTAAAAGTTGCTACAAGCCTACTATCTTCAAGGAGTGGCTTAATCATTTCCTTTATAAAGTTTTTGTTCCTTAGAACAATGTCTTGTTCTAAATAAAACACATACTCACCTTTCACTTTATGAAGTCCTCTCACCCAATTTGAATACAAATCACCCTCAGGATGAACAAAAACTCTGGTCTTGAATTGTCGAGCTATTTTTACACTTTCATCTTTCGAACCATTATCAACAACCACTGTATCAATTAACTTTTTGGGATAATCTTGTCTTTTAACTGACACCAAACATTTCCTAACGCCATCACCACCATTAAAAGTAAGAAGGATAAATGAAATTTTTGGCCATTTAAACTTTTGCATGTTTTATGAAATTATCAACTATTTTTTGCCAGGAAGGAAATTTAATTCCTAATTTTTTCTGTGTATATTCACTTTTAAGACCACCATACTTCGGATATCTGTTTGGGTAGGCACGGAGGTATTCTTCTATACTAATTTTCTTCACCTTCCCTTTGGTTTTTCTTGCTTTATATATCAACTGCTCCGCTAAGTCATGTGGTGTGAGTAAATTTGTACTTGCTACATGAAACACTCCTCGCATTTTATTCTTAATCAGTGCAATAAGCGACCTGTTAACATCTGGTAGATAGCTCAGTGTAATAAATTGATCATCAAAAAGTGGGTACAACTTTTTATTATCAAAAAGCCAAAGTATTTTTCCAAGATAATCAAGATTTGGATCGTAAATTGGTTTTGTTACATTTCCGATCCTGACAATAGCTCCTCCGTCATATGAACCGACAATGTCTTCTGCTAATAATTTTGTCCAACCATACCAAGAAAGCTTGCTTGAACTTCTCTTTGGTTTGTGAAGTTCATGATATGGACCCTTATCCTTTATGCGACCAGAAAAAACCATATCTGTAGATATGTGGATAGTATAGATACCATTCTTTTTACCAATTGAAATTATGTTTTTAGTTCCTTGTACGTTTGTTTTCCAAGCTGTTCCTTTTTTATTCTTTCGTTGTTCTTCTGCTGTGTTTGCATTTCTATGTGCGGCAAAATTAATAATCACATCGGGTTTGTACTTCTCCACATATCGGTTAATGCTGCTTTTTTTAGAAATATCCATTTCCATATGTGATGGGTTAATAATATGTATGCCATTTAGCAAATTCTTACCTCTCACACTTTCAATAAAATTAGATCCAACTAATCCACTTGATCCTGTTACTAAAATTGTTTGCCTTTTCATACGAGCTATCCTATTATAGGGAAAAGTAGAAATATTAGAACAAGATAATGAAAAAGCACTCTATAATTTATGTAAACTTTGCCCCATACGAAAACACAGGAGGCGTACTTGATTTCTTTGAAGATAATTTTAAATATGTTGCACTTTTTTCTTTTAGTTTTCATCGCCTAGAAAAGAGGGGTGAATATAATAAATTAATAATTTATCGTTTGGGAAAGCGGGTAGATACAAAGAGCTTATTTGATTTCCAAGTTCCTAAAAAGTTTATTTTCTTGCTTTTACCAATTCGTTCACTGATTATTCTAGCTCAAATAGTATTTTATACTTTCTTTTTAACCTACAGGTATGGAAAGTTTGAGAATTATTTTACTGTTAATGCATTTACAGCGTGGGTTGGAAATGTTCTTAAAAAAATAGGTCTCGTAAATAAAACTATTTTTTGGGTATACGACTATTATCCTCCATTCCACGAAAGTAAAATAATAGTTTTTATGCGGGGGCTTTATTGGCAGTTTGATAAGTGGGCTACAAAATCAGATGTGCTCGTTTTTTTAAGCAGTCGTGTAGCAAAGTTGCGCAAAGAAATAGGAGTTCTTACAGACTACGATAAATATAAAATAATTCCACTAGGTACAACCAATAAATCCAAAAAACAAACCAAAAAATTAAAATCAGATTCAAAAATTAAACTAGTTTTTTTAGGTGTGATAAAAAAGAGTCAAGGTCTTGATCTTCTTTTTGATTGTTCAGATGAGCTTACTGTAATCTTTCCCAATTTGGAAATAGATATTATTGGTGATGGTCCTGATTTGGAATACTTCAAAAAAATTAGTAAAAAAAACAATCCCAAAATAAAATATCATGGATTTCCACCCGATAAAGATATTGATAAAATACTTACAAAAAGCCATATAGGCATCGCAACCTATGTACCCAATAAAAATAATATTTCTTATTATGGAGATCCATCAAAAATCAAAGGATATTTGAGTTTTAACCTACCAGTCATAACAACTAATGTTTTTGAGTTTTCCAAAGAAATTAAGAAATTTAACGCTGGAATATTAATTAATTACAAAAAGGATAAATTAATCAAGGCAATTGGAGAAATAATTGATAATTACAGCGTTTATCAAAAGGGTGTAAAGAGGTTAGCAGACAAATACTATTACAAGAAATTGTATCCCAATATGTTTACTCCTTATTAGCAATTTTAGTTAGAATAACTAAATAGTATCTTTTCTATATTTTTACTACTATACTTTTTTTGAACAAACTTTCGTGCATTTTTCGATAAACTTTTGAGACTACTAGGATTGTTATAAAAATATTCTACTGCGTTTTTAATATTGATTGGGGTGATATCTATCAACTTACCCACTGTCCCATTCATTACCTGAGGTATCGCCCCTCTATTAGAACCAATTACTGGCGTACCACAAGCTAAGGATTCGATAATTACCCTTCCAAACCCTTCATCGTGTGTTGATGGAACTATAACAACATCAGAAGCTGAGTAATATAAAGGCAAATCTTCTTGAGAAACTTTTCCGATATAATATTTCCCAATCCTATCCTCCAATGGACCCGAACCCGCAATCTTAAGACTAATGCCTTTTTTAAATGATTTTGCAGCCTTCAATAATTGTGGAATTCCCTTTTCAGGAACCAAGCGACCCACAAAAAGAACCACAAACTTCCCTTTCCACCCAAGTCTTGATTTACAAACTTCTTTATCTAACGAATAAAATTTTTGTAAATTTATCCAACTTGTAAAAATACTTATTTTTTCTTTATCTTTAATCATGTTTTTAATTTCATCTGCCGACTGGGAAGATAAGCAGAGAACGTGATCGATATTATTAAAAACCCAACCAGCAAGCTCCCTATGCATACCACGAGAAGGAAAATTATATATATTATGAGTTGAAATAACAGTTCTTATCCTAAAAATTTTTCCCCAAAAAACAGCTACAACACCTGCCACCAGTCCATGAGAATGAATCACATCAGGACACCTAAATAAAATCATAAACGGGGTCACTAAAAAAATGCCAGGGAAAAGATATAAAAACTCTAAAACTGGTTTATTAATAAACTTGTAAAAAAGTCCAAAGATCCAAGGTATTCTTAAAATTTTAATTCCCTTTTTGTCTTCAAATATTTTCCAAGAAGATTTTGTTTGTAATGGTTGATAAGTTAAAACAAACACTTCATATCCTTTTTTATCAAGAGTAAAAACCAAGTCATCAAGGTGTGTTTCTACACCTCCAACATTAGGACTAAAATGTGGACTTATTTGTAGTACTTTCATAACATTCTAACAAGCTTCACTTTCACCAAAAGCTCAATCTTTGCTTATTTTTTAAAATATTTTCCAATTAAAAAACCAAAACCGCCCCCCATAAGTTCGAAGAAAAGCATTATAAACATTGAGAAAGAAAGAACTGGATTTGAAATTAACCTTCTCCAATTTTTATAGAAAACTGGCCTCAAAAAATACACTGTTTTAGAACCTACAAGAGGAATGTTTTGTTTTTTAATATATCTATGACTTTTCAATCCGTAATAATATTTTTTTCGAATCAAACTAAACAGGCTCAACACTCTTTCGTGATGAATTATTTTAGATTTTATTCTAACTATTTTATAATCAGCCTTTTTAATAGATTCTGGCAAATCCCAATCTTCAGGT
>CAZTGB010000004.1:67034-68157 GCA_964612965.1 uncultured Gammaproteobacteria bacterium
TGTGATTTTTTCATCATATCCTCCAACTTCCTCAAATACTTTTGTCGAGAAAAACCTTGCTGCATCTGTCGTTTCATCTCCATCCTTATTATAAAATGACCTTTCAAATGCCTTAACTTTTTCCCAAAAAGTTTTTGCATGGGAGATCTCTGGGATAATCACTCCGCCTATTTTAGATACCGAGCAAGCTTTTAAGCAGTTAAGAATAACATCCCTTGTAAGTTGCATATCGGCATCAAGAAAAAACAAATATTTTCCTCGAGACCTTTTTGCACCAAAATTTCTTTGGACACTTCTTTCTGCGTGTTTTTTTGTAAAAACGTTTTGTGTAAATTCTCTAGCTATTTTAGCTGTATCGTCGGTTGAATTATCATCAACCACAATAATTTCAATATTTTTATACGATTGTTTCAAAATCGATATAAGCAGGGTTTTAATAACCTTTCCCTCGTTATAAGCAGGTATTATTATTGAAACCAAAGGTTGTTCGTTCATGGATTTTTAATTTTAGTATTAAGGTCTTGCCTAACTTCCCTAGTAATATCAACTAATTCGCCATTTTTTGTGAACTTAAATGCAACCACTTGGTCAATTGCTATTTTTTCTTGTGGATATCCCAATCTCAAAAAAGCTTTTCCGTCAGTAACAGCTGAAACAATCTCCTCATAAATATTTGTAAATGCAGGTATTTTTATCTGCTCCTTAATTTTATATTCTATCGCCATCCTGGGCGGAAACCCGAAAAGTATTGTATTGTGAGCAAGTCCAGAATTTTCCTTATCATCAAAATAAAAAAGCAACAATTTATCTGGATAAGTTTCTTTGGGTACATATTTAAAAATTTTATTCCACATTGATTCAGTAACAGCCAAGTTTCTGACAGGATAAAGGCTTTCTATATATTTTCTATCGCTTTTAATATTAAAAATGAGCAATATTATTGAAATTCCAAAAAATACAATCGCAAATTTTTTATTTTTATCTGTAATTAATTTCAATAAGGAGGCTATTGATATAGCAACACCAGACAAACCAACGGTATAGTAACGATTGTCAGAACCCATTATTGCACCAGGGTTAAAAAGAAGTGGAACAGCAAATGAAGTTAAGATAACAACAGGTC
>CAZTGB010000005.1:0-31820 GCA_964612965.1 uncultured Gammaproteobacteria bacterium
GTAGTACAAGACATCTTAAGAACGAAAGGAAAACATGTAGTTAGAATTACCTACTTAGGTAGTGCAAAAGGGAAAATAAAATTAGACAAACAGGAAAATACAGAATATAAATGGTTTTCTTTAAAAGAAATGAAACAGTTGCCTAAAAAAAGTTTAGATATGTATTTCTTTGAAGTGATTAAGAATTTTTAAGAATAATGGCCATCTACACAAAAACAGGGGATAAAGGAACAACAAAGGTATTTGATAAAAAAACCAAAGAGCTTGTTAAGATTTCCAAATCTTCTTGCAAAATTGCTGCAATTGGGACAATTGATGAACTTAATAGTTTTTTAGGGATAATTGGAGATTTAACTGAAATTCAAGGTAATCTTTTTACAATCAATTCAATTCTAGCGGGAAGCTCACTTAGGTTTACCAAATCTCCAACCAAAAAACTTGAAAAGGAACTTGATAAATTAGAAGGAACGCTTCCGGTCCTCAAAAACTTCATATTCTACGGAGGAGACATTAAGGCTTCAAATCTATTTTATGCCAGGGCGCTTTGTAGAAGAGCTGAAAGATCCCTTGTAACATTTTCCAAAAAACAATTTGTAAAGTCTGAAATTATGACTTACATAAACAGGCTTTCAGATTACCTATTTATGAAGGCAAGAGAAGTCAATTTCAAAAGCGGAACTCCAGAAAAAACTTGGAAAAGGGCTTGACAAAATTCAGGTAACATGTTACATTAAAACTATGTTAACGAAAAGGACAAACGTATTATTTACTGAAGATGATTATTTAATGCTCTCTGAGTTAGCTAAAGAGTCTAAAAAAACAATCGGAGAGGTCGTGAGACATGCCGTAAGGAAAACTTATAAAGCTAAAAAAACTCTAAGTGCAAATGAGAAAGCATTTCGGATGATAGAAAAAGCTACAAAAGGACTTGATTTTTCTGGTATAGACTATAAAGCATTAATTGAATATGGCAGGAAATATTGATTCTAAACCTGTTTTTATAGTTGATTCCTCGTTTCTTTTGTCAATACTGCTTCCCGATGAGAAAATTTTAGAACCACACCTAAGCTACGTTAAAGATTTTAGGAGAAGTAAAAATTTCTTCAAATCCTGTGAATTATTGAAATACGAAATTTGTAATAGTTTAAAATCGGCCGTAAAACAAAAGAGAATTACTGTTGAAAGAGCAAAGATTTTACTTTCAGGTTTCAAATTAATGAAAATTGAGTATCTAGATTTAGAATTTGAGCAAGTACTAAAAATATCAATAGATAATGATTTGTCTTTTTATGACGCTTCATATTTATATTTAGCAAAAAAGACCAAATCTAAGCTTTTGACATTAGATAAGCGACTCGAAAAAATAATGCTACAATGAGAGTATATGGCCTCCACACCAGAACTACCAAGAACTGATATACCACAAGTTCAAGAAAGGGATGAGGAGTTTATAGTTCCCGAAACACTTCAAAACCAAACAGGAGTCAGGGTGGTTCAGAAAAATTTTACAGCCCAAGTTAAAAACGATGCTGGCCAACCTTTAATCCAAACCCCACCAGCTCAAGTAATTGCAGTAACTCCTCCCACAAACCAAACAACTCTAACTTCTTGGTCAAAGGGTAACATCACATCATCTCTAACTTGGTTGGGAGCTTTTTGGTTGAGAGTTATTAAGAAAGCCATTCATTTTGGATGGAAAATAATGGGAAGTGGTGTAAGCGTTAAACAATCATGATTCAAAACATAAAGTTATGATAGAAGAAATAATTGGAATAGACCCTGTTAGTGTTTTAATCTCCTTAATCTTAATAGGGGTACTTGTCTTTGGTCTTTATGTGTTAGGTTATTTTTTGTTTGTAATGTTTAAACACAGAAACAGAGAAAACGGCTCAATTGATTCTATTCTTCTTAAAGTTACAGTAACTCGTAACAATGAAATAAAAATCGATGCAATGGAGCAACTTTTTAGTGGACTAATCTCTATTAAAAAGGGGGGATGGAAACAAAAGTTTGATATCCAACCCACAATTTCTTTTGAGATAGTAGCCAAACTTGAGGATATTAAATTCTATGTCTGGACCCCTAAAAAATATAAAGATTTAGTTGAAAAACAAATTCACGGAGCCTATCCTGACGCGGAAGTAGTTGAAGTGGATGAATATAATATTTTTACAGAGGACGGAAAGGTTGCATATAAATCATTTCAGTTAGCAAAATCTAATTTCTATCCTCTTAAAACTTTTAAGGATCTAGCAACAGATCCAATGAGCAGTCTCACCTCATCACTTGCCAAAATGGGAACTGGGGAGGCGGCAGCAATTCAGATAATTATCTCACCAACAGATATTCCTTGGCAAAAAGAGGGAAGTAAGTTCATAAGTGACACCAAGAAAAATGAAAGTGATCCTGAAAAAGCAAAATTCAACACATCAGCCAAAACACTTGAAGCCATTGAAGGAAAAGTTACCAAACCTGGTTTTGAAGTTTCCATCCGGGTGGTTGTAGTTGCCCCAAGCGAAGACATTGCCAAGAGCCACTTAACAAATATAGGCGGTTCATTTGCCCAGTTTGCAAGTGATGCAAATAGTCTAAAAGGTAGGAAGATTTACCGCAAAGCGGCATTCATGGAAGATTTCCTTTATAGGTATCAGCCAATGTTTAATGTAGCCAGTAATCATCCATCGGTATTAAATACTGAAGAGCTTGCAACCATATTCCATTTTCCAAATAAAACAATCACAACCCCTCACATTAGCTGGCTTAATGCTAAAACTGCTCCAGCTCCAGCTCAAATTGCAACAAGCGGTCAGTTTTTAGGGGTAAGTAACTATAGAGGCTTAAAGAAAGAAGTTTATATAGGCAACGAAGACAGAATGAGACATGTTTACATAATAGGAAAAACAGGAACCGGGAAGTCGGAGTTAATGAAAGATGTGATCTTACAAGACATTAGAGAAGGAAAAGGACTTTGCTTCATGGATCCTCACGGTGATGCTATTGATGACATCCTAAAGCTCATTCCACCAGAGCGAGCGGAGGATGTTATTTATTTTGATCCGAGTGATACTGAGCGGCCCATGGGACTTAATCTTCTTGAGGCAAATACCGAAGATCAAAAACATTTTGCAGCAACGGCTGTAATTAATATGATGTACAAGCTTTTTGATCCATACAAAACCGGAATCGTAGGACCAAGATTTGAACACGCCGTAAGGAATGCCATGTTAACCGCAATGAGCGATGAGGGGTCAACCTTCATTGAGATTATGAGAATCTTAACTGACGCAAGGTTTGTTCAGGAACTTCTTCCTAAAGTAACAGACCCTATTATAAGACGCTATTGGACAGATCAAATTGCACAAACTAGCGATTTCCATAAATCAGAAGTTCTTGATTACATAACCTCAAAGTTTGGAAGATTTGTTACAAATAAATTAATCAGAAATATTATTGGACAATCTCAAAGCTCATTTAATTTTAGAAGCATAATGGATGAGGGTAAAATTCTTCTAATTAATTTAGCTAAAGGAAAGCTTGGAGAAGAAAACTCAAACTTCTTAGGGTTAATTTTAGTTCCTAGAATCCTAATGGCTGCCATGAGTAGGGCAGATATGCCAGTTGAGCAAAGACGTGATTTTTACCTTTACGTAGATGAGTTCCAAAACTTTGCAACTCCCGACTTTGCAACAATTCTTTCTGAGGCTAGAAAATATAGACTAGGACTTTGTGTTGCTAATCAGTTTATAGGCCAAGTTGAAGAAGAAGTTAAAAACGCAGTCTTTGGAAACGTTGGAACGATTATCAGCTACAGAGTAGGAGTGACAGATGCTAACTACTTAGCTCACGAATTTGCACCAACTTTTGGAGAAGATGATCTACTTAATGTAGAAAGGTTCCATGCTTACATTAAAACAATAGTAAACAATGAACCAGTTCCCCCTTTTTCAGTTGATATGACTAAAGATCTTGAAAAAATTAAAGCAATGGAGTCTCCAAGAGTGGCTGAAATTATTAAAGAAATGAGTAGGCTCAAATATGGCCGTGATGCGAATCTTGTTGAAGCTGAGATTGCAAGACGTGCGAAACTATAACTTCAATTCCAATAAGTTGTACAACTTGACAAGTTTACAACTATAAAGTATCATGAATCCATGAGGACGGTTTCTACATATAATTTCAGAAAAAATATGGCCGATTATATAGACGAAGTTTATCTTACCGAAACCCCACTTTTGGTTAGTAAGTTTAACAAACCTCTGGTTGTGATTAAGCCCTACAAAATTGGAGAGGATAATTATATGAAGTTTTATGGATTTATGGCTGATTCTAGTGATGAGTCTGGGGAAGAGTTTGTAAATAGAATCAGAAGATCTACTAAAGAGAAAAAGTATGTACAAAAATTGAGAAACAGGAATGCTTAAACTTCTAATAGATACAGATGTTCTGATAGATTTTTCTAAAGGTAAAAGCGAACTTCTTAAAAAACTTCTGAATTTATCAGTCGAATCTAAAGCCATGCTTTATACAACACCTGTTAATGTGGCTGAGTTTCTCAATGACGTTTTCCTTTTAAAACACAAAGACAGGATGTTAAGTGCACTTGAGTATTTAGGAAATTTTAAAATTCAACCAATTGACAAAAAAGGGGGAATTCTGGCTGGCCAATACTTAAGAGAGGGCGGTATTGAGTTTATGGCCGATGCTCTCATTGGGGGCTCTTGTGTTGCAGGTGGATTAAAATTAGTAACTCGTAACAGAAAACATTTCAACAAAATTAAAGATCTAGAAATATATCAAGACAAAGCTGTAAATTAAACTTCATTTTGATATAATTGCCTGACTTGGGCCTGTCGTTTAACGGTCAAGACGGGTTTCTTATAAAAACCAGAAAATAGTTCGACTCTATTCAGGCCCACCAAGATGAATTTTTTATTAAACTCTCCATTTGAAAGTATTTCAAAATCAATATTATTATTGCGTGAACAAAAAGGAAGGGAAGAAGACGCTCTGTCGTGGATAGATAAAGCTATTAGTTTTGGCAAAGGATTTGTAGCTAATTTATATTTTGAAAGAATTCTAGTTTTCCAACACTTAGTTATGGGGGAGGATTCAAAACCTGACGGAAAAAGGGACGTAAAGAAAAAAAACGAAGCTCTGGCAAACATGGAAGCAGCCACCCTAGTTGCTCAAAAATATGTTACTGAAAATAAACTTAAAAGTTGGAAATCAAGAACATATAGATTTTTAGGAAGACTCTATGACTACAAAGGTAAATTTTTAAAGTCCATTGAAGCATATAAAAAAGCAATTCCACTTGCTAAATTTGACCCTGAATTTGTTGAGAAACGAGTCCCAAGGCAACTAGAGTTAGAAGCTTTCCTTTCTTTTTCACTAATCATGTCGGGACAAACTAAAAAAGGTTTAGATCTAGCTCAAATGACTTTTAAAAAGTTTAATGATAGTAAAGATGGGGAAAGTCTTAAATCCATGGATTATTTTACATGGGCTGTTTGGAAATCAGGGATTCCAATTAGAACTATTGGAGCACTCCAATCTAAAAAAATAAGTTTTGATAAAAAGAAATTACTATCTTGGCTGAAAGAAGTCGAGAGTGATTTAAATCCTCCAAAAAGTAAAAAGTTTCCTGGAGACTTTACTCTAAGACGCGATGAGATTGAAGCTTTAAAACGAAGACTCCAAAGAAGTTAACTAAAGTTCAACTAAAGCCTGTTTCTTCCCAGTTTCAGTAACTTGTGCCAGCTCCAAATATCTTTCAGTTGTAGATAATCTTTTGTGACCAGATACTTGGGAAAGAAGAACTAAATCAACCCCGTTTTTAATGTTTTCGACCATGAAAGTTGTTCTTAAGTCATTAACTGAATAAGTAGGTAGCTCCGCCCTCTGCATGTATCTGGCAATTGATGCTCTAATATTGCGAACGGCAAGTGGCTTGCCATTTTTACTAATAAAAACGTAAGCAGAGTCAATTTTTGGCCTAATACCAAGATAGGAATTAAGAGCGTCTTTACCCGATTTATTA
Source organism: uncultured Gammaproteobacteria bacterium (assembly GCA_964612965.1). Classification (GTDB taxonomy): domain Bacteria; phylum Patescibacteriota; class Microgenomatia; order UBA8517; family UBA8517; genus CAZTGB01. Next base: position 6,041 of record CAZTGB010000005.1, read on the forward strand.
AGTGGGACTGTCCTTTCTAGTTGGGTTGCATATGCTTCAATTCTAATTTCAGAGTCTTTTACATCGGTTAGTTTAATTGCAGCAACCTCAGAAATTCTAAGTCCGGTTTGAAGTATTAATTCAACTATGGCAGCAATTCTGACATCGCCTCTTACAACATCTCTTAAGGCTCTATATTCAATAGGGGTTAAAAACTTAGGTAGTGAGCTCTGAATTTTAGGATGAGCAACAGTTGATGAAGGATCAGACGTAATGAAATTTTGGGTTATCATAAAACGGAAGAAAGTCTTAACTGCATTAAGCTTTCTACTTACACTTTTTGGTGTGTACTTGTCAGCCAAAAGCGTGTCACGGAAGGAATCTAAATCATCTGGCCTAATTTGTTCCGGAAAGACTTTACTCCTCTTGATCAAAAAATCGATTAACTGTTCCAAGTCGCTTCTGTAGGCTAAAATGGTAGCAGGAGAACGGCCCTTTTCTTTAAGGGATTCGATAAACTTAGGTAGTAAGTTTTTTACAGGATCTTGTGTCATATAATGTTATTGTTTAGGGAGGCTAAATTAGGCAGATTTCTATATTACAGGATGTAAATATACCATGAAAAATGAATTAGCACAAGCCATAAATTCAAAGTTTGGAAAACTATTGGGCTATATTGGTTTAGGCATTATTGCCCTAATGATAATTTCTATAGTTAGGAATATTGGCCGTGTAGCCTCAATTAGAAAAGAGGTAGAAAAGGAGAAACAGAAGCTAGAGAAGATTGAGGCAGAAAACAAAAGGATAGAGGAAGAAATCGCCAAGGCGCAAGCTCCAGAATTTATTGAAAAACAAGTTAGAGACAAGCTGGGACTTGTAAAAGAAGGGGAAACTGTAGTGGTTCTACCTGATGAAGAAGCACTCAAAAAACTTGCTCCAAAAATAGAAACTCAAGAAGACTATTTACCGGATCCAATCTGGAAGAAATGGTTAAAACTTTTTCTTTAGTGGCTGGGGAGAGATTCGAACTCTCGACCGCGACGTTATGATTGCCGTGCTCTAACCAACTGAGCTACCCAGCCAAATTACTTGCAAGGCCAATTTTACCAAATTTTATGGTATAATACCAAAGTCAGTTATATGCGGGGTAGTGTACAGTGCACGCAAGGCTAGTAAGTAATGGGCCCTTTAATTAGTAATATTTAAAGAGAACTTGGCTGTATCGGTGGACAACCTTAATTTAAGGTCAATACCGAGGCAATCCCTCTAGGGGGCGAGTCCGTAGAGACTAAACGCCAGGCTCCTGTCTAACAGGATGAAGATATAGTCCGACACTTCAGGTAACTGAAGATTACAGATGCATAATCTTGCAGGTTGGGCGCAACTCCCAACCCCGCAACACGTTAACTGTTTTTAAGAAGTTTTTTATCAAAACTGGAAACTTTATAATTTCCAGTTTTACCTTTCCAGAGTAGGTAAGCATCGGTAAAATCGATATTTAATTTTAGACAGTCATTAATTATTTTTATCGTTTCGTTTTTTGAAATCTCCAATATTTCTATATTTTTGAATGATATTAATTTTAGAATGTAATTTATGACTTCCAATTTACTCTTCTTGTAATAGTTAATGGTTATATTGATAAACTCGTGAATGACCAAAACGGAGATAATTCCTACTAATTTCTTATTTTCTATCTTTATAAATATATCTTTAGCTATCTTTTGCTGTGAAGCCACATCCTCGGCAATCAGCCTTATTAGTATATTGGTGTCTATTAATGTTTTATTCATCAGAAGCTGAATTTTCGACTATTTTTTTAGCAGCTTCGTATTCAGCAATGGCCTGAATTTTTTCAAATGAAACACCTCTTTTGGATTTAGGTACAGACATGCTCCCAACAAGCTCATCGACTAGACTTGTTTTAATTGGTCGTATAGTAATAATCTCATCTTTCTCTGACACTAAAAATTTAGTCCCACTGGTTATATCAAGCATTTGAAGCATAAATTTGGGAAGTGTAATCTGATTTTTAGTAGATAAAGTAGTTGTGTACATACACAGATAGTAATATACGAATTTACTCTTGTCAAGTACGCTTTACTTATATCACAATAGTAAAGTTTGACAAAATCAGGCTACTTTGCTATCATAACCCAGTTAAATAAATGCTTTGAGAGAATCGGTTGGGATTTTCGAATAGCAGGCAAGGCTACTCCTTAAAAGAGGTGTCAAGCACAGAGGTGAAACTGTAAAAAGAATAGCAACATTTGTCGCAAGCCGCGGAGAATGTCAGAAATAAGGTTCTCTTATTACGATTTTCCTGAACTTTCGGTTCAGGATTTTTAGTTTTAGGAGAATAAAGCAAGGTGGTACCGCCTATTAAGGCCCTTGTGAATTAACGATTTATTTCGTTGGTTTGCAAGGGCTTTTTGTTTGGGAAATGAAAACAAATGATCAGTCTGGTGAATAACAAATAGATAAAGTAGAATAAAACGAATCATGCAAAACAAAAGATTATTAGAGTTAAAGAAAGACCTGGATAATTTTGGCCAGGAGTATGAAATTATTAAACATCCACCTATTCAAACAGTGGAAGAAGGACTACGTTTTTTAAACATTGGAGCAGAAGACGGTGTTTCAACCTTAGTTTTCAAAGCAGATGGTAAATTTATTGTGGTATTTAGAAGGGATGATCATCATCTAGATACAAATAAAATTAAGAAACATTTGAAAATTTCAAATTTAGAAATGGCAACCCCAGAAGAAATATTAGAAAAAACTGGTGGACCAAAAGGAGCAACTCCGATGATAACCAATTTATTTTCATTAATGGATAAGACAATTTTAGAACGTAAGTTTGTGTATGGGGGAACGGGAAGTTTTGAACACGATCTCAAAATTGATCCTCGTGTTTTGCAACAAATTACACAAGCTGAGGCAGGTGATTTTGTTAAAGTAGGCAGTATACAAAGAGGAAAAAAGAGAGTTTTATCTGGAATTCGCGCAACAGGCAGGCTCCATTTAGGAAATTACCTTGGAGCAGTTAAAGGATTCCTTGAGCTTCAAGCAGACTCTGAATATGAATGTTTATACATGGTTGCAGATCTACACACGATTACTACCCCATATAAAATTGAGGAATTGAGAAAGAACAGAAGGGAAGTTGTAATCGACTATCTTGCGGCAGGCCTCGATCCTCAGAAAAGTATTATTTTTGAACAATCTGATAGTTTTCATGCTGAATTAGCATTTTATTTATCAAGCGCGGTTTCAATTGCTAGGATGCAACACCTTCCAACTTTTAAAGATAAAGTAAAACAGTATCCAGAACATTCAACCATGGCTCTTCTTAATTACCCAATTCTAATGGCGGCAGACATTCTTATTTACAAAGCAGGGCTTGTCCCGGTCGGAATTGATCAAGAGCCGCACTTAGAAATTGCCCGCGAAATTGCGAGAAAAATGAATGATATGTATGGGACCAATTTTCCAGAACCTGTTCGTTTTGCAACAAAAGGAGAATATATTCCTTCACTCTCTGGAGAGGGGAAAATGAGCAAAAGTGTTGAAGGTAGTTTCATAAATTTAACCGATAGCCTAGAAACAATAAAACAAAGATTGTCTAGTGCCCCAACCGATGGGGGATGTGGAGAAAAAATTCCAACTATCGGAGGCGTTGCCAACCTACTTAAGTTTGTTGAGCTCTTCCAAGGTGAAAAAACAAGGAAAGAATATGAAAAACAGTACACATCAAATGGAATTAAGTATTCTGAACTAAAAATCGAACTTGCAGAGGCCATTTTTGATGAATTGAAACCAATCCAAGAAAAAAGAAAGTATTTTGAAGATAACCCTGAAAAAGTTGAAAAAATAATTAAAGAAGGAGCAGAAAAAGCCAGAGTTATCGCAAAAGACACAATAGAAGAGGTAAAACAAAAAATGGGATTTAAGTAAGTATGGACAATATTTCTTTTAGTGATTTTGAAAAAGTAGATATAAGAATTGGGACAGTGGTTGAAGCAGACGTTCCTTCTTGGAGCCATTGGGTTATGAGAATAAAAGTTAATTTAGGGGAAGAGTTGGGAGTTAAAACAGCTTTCTCTGGAATAATGAAGTTTTTTAAACCCGAGGATCTTATCGGAAAACAATTTCCATTTGTAGTCAATCTAGAGCCTAAAACCATAGGCCCCGACAAAGAACTATCTGAAGTTATGATGATTATGGCGACGCCGAGGAGTCCACAAGCTTTGCTTATGGCAGTACCCAGCGAAGATGAAGATACCCCTACAGTTTTATTCAAACTCCCCAAGAAAGTTCCTAATGGAACAAAAGTTAGATAAAGAAATTTGAAAACAAATTCCTGTGGCATACTTCGTCTGTAAACTATATAATAGTGCCTCGTATGGATCCTAAAGGACTATTAAACAAAAAACCGCAAAAAGGGAAGAAACAGTTTTTATTTAAAATCAAAGTTAATATCTGGAGTATCCTTTTTCTTTTGATGGCTATATTCTTTATAGCCCCTCTAATTTTAACTGGAATTCAACTTAGTGGGAATTCAAACAAAGTTGAAATCTCCCAACTTCTTTCTGATGTTAAAGAACAAAAAGTAGATAAGGTTTTGGTTGAAAATGAAAAGCTAATAGTCACATACAAAGACGGATCAACAAAATTTTCTACTAAAGAAGTATCTCAAAGCTTTGACGAACTTTTGAAAAATGCAAATATTGACTCCTCAGCTGTTAAATACGATGTGCTTGATCAAACCTTAACAAAAACTTTTAGTGAGATTGCAGGAATAGTCCTTCCACTTGTACTAATGGGTGCATTCTTCTTCTTCATCTTAAGGTCTCAAAGTAAAGGTGCGCAGGATATTTTCTCCTTTGGGAGAAGTCGTGCCAGGCTTTTTGCAAAAGGAAAACAGGATGTAACTTTTAAAGATGTTGCGGGCGTAGATGAAGCCAAAAAAGAATTAGAAGAACTAGTAGATTTTCTTAAAAACCCCACAAAGTATAGAAAAATTGGAGCAAGAACTCCTAAGGGAGCTTTGTTGGTTGGTCCGAGCGGTGTCGGCAAAACTTTATTGGCAAAAGCTGTAGCAGGAGAGGCAGGCGTTCCTTTCTTCTCAATGGCAGGTTCTGAGTTCATGGAAATGTTAGTTGGAGTTGGAGCAAGTAGGGTAAGAGATTTATTTGCACAAGCCAAAGCACAAGCCCCATCAATCATTTTTATAGATGAAATTGACGCAATTGGAAGACAAAGGGGGAAGGGTCTCATGGGAGGGCATGACGAACGTGAACAAACACTAAACCAAATCTTAGTTGAGATGGATGGGTTTACACCTAATGATTCAGTAATTATTTTAGGAGCCACAAATAGAGGAGATCTACTAGATCCCGCACTTTTAAGACCAGGAAGATTTGATAGACGAGTAGTACTTGATATGCCAGACAAAGAAGGTAGAACCGCAATTCTTAAAATTCATGCAAGAAATAAAAGCTTTGCCAAAAAAATTGATTGGGAGAAAATAGCAGATAGAACCGTAGGATTTTCAGGGGCAGATTTAGAAAACATGTTAAACGAAGCTGCAATCCATGCAGCAAGGGAAGATAAAACTGAAATAACCATGGTTGATGTTGAAGAAGCAGCTACTAAAGTAAAGTTAGGACCCGCCAAAAAGAGACTTCAAAGTGATGAGGATAAAAAAATAACCGCATACCACGAATCGGGACACGCAATTGTTACACATTTCCTTAAAAAGACTGATCCAGTTCATAGAATTTCAATAGTCGCCCGTGGAATGAGTTTGGGCCACACCCTAATTCCACCTGCAGCAGACAGAACCCATGAAACAAGAGGAAGACTTTTAGAACAAATTACAGCAATGCTTGGGGGCCGGGCTGCAGAACAGGTTGTATTTAATGAAATGACAAGTGGAGCCAGTAACGATATCGCACAAGCTACGAAAATAGCCCATGCCATGGTCACAGAATGGGGAATGAGTGATTTGGGACCAATTAATTTAGGTGATGATATGGGAATGGGAGACTTTGGCCAAATGGAATGGTACGAAAGTGCTAAAAATTCACAAAGCTTTATGGAGAAAATAGACAACGAAGTTAAAAAGATTTTAGATAATTGCTATAAAAACGCGATTAAACTTATTAAAGACAATAGAAAAATGTTAGACAAAGTTTCAAAAGAACTTCTTGAAAAAGAAACAATAGATAAAGATGAATTTGAAAAGATTGTGGGAAAGAAGTAGATTATATTTAAACAGTATGGGCGAACCTCAAACAAAGGAAGAAGAAAAAGCAAAAGTAGATCCACTAATCCAGCCGGTGACTGATCGAAAAGTAACAAAAGATGGACTTGAAATAGGAGGGCTTGACGGCCAACAAGTTGCTTGGGACTCAACTAGAAAAAAGATGATTGAGCAAGGCCAAGATGATGAATAAATTAGTTTTAATTGACGGCCATGCAATCATGTACCGGGCATTCCATGCAATGCCTCCATTAACCACAAAAAGCGGAGAACCTATTAATGCGGTATATGGTCTGGTCTCCATGCTTCTTCGAGTTATTCAAGATCTTAAACCTACCCATATTACAGTCTGTTTTGATGAAAAAGAAAAAACATTTAGACAAAAAGAACTCCCAAGTTATCAAGCGCAGCGTCCATCAATGGCGATAGAACTTGATTCACAATTTGGAAAAGCAAAAGAGTTTCTTAAAGCATGTAAAATTCCAGTTTATTCTAAAGGTGGATTTGAAGCAGACGATGTAATTGGAACAATTGCAAAGAAATTTGACGGAGACGTGGTAATAGTAACCGGGGATCGAGATATTCTTCAGATGGTCAACGACAAAATTAGTTTATACATGCCAATAGCAGGACTTGCTAACGCAAAATTGTTTCGTGAAACAGAAACCATTGAAAGAATGGGGGTTCCTCCCAAACTAATCCCTGATTACAAAGGACTGGTTGGGGATGCTTCTGATAATTATTTTGGAGTTCCAGGAATTGGCCCTAAAACTGCAGTCAATTTAATTCAGGAATTTGGGGGATTCAATGGAATTTTTAAAAACTTAAATAAAATTCCAGAAAAACTTAGAGAGAAATTAGAAAAAGGAAGAGAGTCAGCAAATATCTCATACAAGTTGGCAACAATTATTACTAATGTTCCTGTTAAAATTGATTTTGATGAGATGAAAAATTGGAAAGTTGACTCAAGTGAAGTGGTAGATTTATTTACAAATAAATTTGGTTTTAAAACCCTAACTGAAAGAGTTAAGAAAGTAGGGAAGGAACTAGATCAAGAAAAGCAAGGAGCTTTGTTTTAAAAGTTATATGAAAGTCGCACTGGTTCATGATTATATAAAAGAGTTTGGGGGAGCTGAAAGGGTATTGAAAACGCTTTCTGAAATGTATCCAGAAGCTCCAATCTACACCGCGTTTAGGGTAAAAGGATCAACAGCGGATCTCGAATTTAGAGACAAAAAAATAATAGAAAGTTGGTTATCTCCAATTCTCAAAATCTGGAGACTTTATAGCCCACTAAGATTTTTAGCCCCACTTATTTGGAGAAGTTTTGATTTAACAAAATACGATTTAGTTATAACTTCATGTAGTTGGTATATAACCAGAGGGTTTAAAGTGGGGAGTAATACAAAAATAATCGCATATTGTCATACTCCTCCTCGTTGGCTTTATGGATTTGAAACTTCAGTTGGTTTTACAAAGTATTGGCCAGTAAAAGTTTATGCAGCAATAGTTGGCCACTTTATGCGAATGTATGATTATGAGTCTGCTCAAGAGGTTGATTATTTTATAGCCAACTCAAATAATGTAAAAGGTAGAATTCAAAAGTTTTACAAGAGAGACTCAACGGTAGTTTACCCCTCAGTTGATGTTACTGAAATAATCGAAGCTACTAAAAATCTTAAAAAAGAAAATTACTTCCTAATAGTGTCAAGGCTTGTTGGGGCTAAAGGTCTCGAAGAAGCGGCTCAAGCTGTCAAACGTCTTAATGTAAAACTTAAGATAGTTGGAGAATCTCATGGATTTGCAGATGTTGAAAGGAAACTAAAAAAACTATCAGGAGGCAATATCGAGCTTTTGGGGAGAATATCGGATAAAAAGCTATATGAAGTTTTAGGGAAAGCAAAGGGTTTTATTGCTCTTGCTCGTGATGAGGATTTTGGGATAACTCCCGTTGAAGCGCAAGCGGCAGAAACCCCAGTTATAGCTTTTAATGGAGGAGGATTTAAAGAATCAGTTATTGATGGGGCTACAGGAATTTTAGTCAATGACACCAATGAAAAAACATTAGAATTGGCAATTAAAAGATTTAATAATATTAAGTGGAATGGAGAAAAACTGACATCTAACGCAAAAAGATTTTCTAAAGAAAGATTCAAAAAAGAAATGTTACAATTTGTTAATGCCAAAGTTAAAGAAAAAGAGTAGTTTCTTTCGACCTATTCATCTTAAAGCTTTACTCCTTTTGTTTATCTACACAATTCTTTCTAAAACAATTCTTTTTAAGTCTATCGTAAGTTCCAAATTTGAAATTTGGTTTTTAGGTCCTTTGGTCTTCGGTGTTTTAACCGCCTACGGTTTCCTTTATCTTTTTTCTCATGAAGATTTTTTTCATTTTGTTAAAGAAATCGAAAGAGAGGAAAGTAGTAAAGAAAAAAGATTACTTCATAAACACTTACACTTCGGAAAGGTATTGGCAGTAGTTACTATTTCTGCAGTTGGGGGGACAATTTTGGCTGCCCTAACCACAAGAATACTTCTAAATAAATACAAATTTAAATACATAGTGTTACTTATCAGTATGTTTATTTCAACAATTGTTAGTGTAGGTTTTGCAAAAGGAGTATTTATTAATCTTTTCAAATGACAAAAAGAAAAAATAAAAGTCAAGGAAATATAATTCCATTAATTATAATTTTAGTTAGTATAATTGTTGTATTTATTATCTCAAGATTTCTTACTTATTTAATACTCATTAAAAATACTCTACCAAGTATCTTATTTTTAAATCTAAATGGGTTCAGACTTCATCATTTTGTCTACGGAAACGTAATAATTACCATTACAAGCTTTATTGCTATCGGACTTGGAATTCGGAGACATAGGAATCTATTCGCCCTTTTTTATGGAATCGGTCTAGGTTTAGTTCTTGATGAATTTTTACTTTGGATGGGTAGTGTTGAGCAGCTTACTTCCAATGTTCTTTTTATTCCTTATTCAATGACGGCGGTTGCCCTTGCAAGCATCTTTATTTCATCTATTATTATGTACCGGCTATATTATAAACATGCCAGAGCTTCCTGAAGTTGAATCAATTAAAAACCAGTTAGGTGAATTTTTAAAAAATCACAAAATTATTTCTGTTGATGTTAATAATAGAGGGTGACGAGAAGAAAATAATTGGAGCAAAAATTGTTAGTACTAGACGATTTGGAAAAGTAACAGTAATTGATTTAAATAACAACTATTCAATTCTTTCCCATGTAAAACTCACCGGACAATTCATATATAGAGGTCCAAATTTAAAAAATCCGGCAGAGTTATCTAAAAAAGTTGTTGGTGGGGTTCCAGGTCCACACACGCAAGTTATCTTCAATTTAGATAAAGGAGGGATACTTTATTATAACGACATAAGACGTTTTGGTTGGATTAGAATTGAAAAAACAGTAGATGTTGAGAAAGAGAAGTTCATAAGTAAACTGGGTCCGGAACCATTTAAGGATTTAACACTCGATTTATTCAAAGGAATCCTTTCTAAAACCAAAAGAAATATTAAAGTAGTTTTAATGGATCAGACAAAAATGGGGGGAGTGGGAAACATCTATGCAAATGATGCATTATGGCTTGCAAGTATTAATCCAAAAAGACCAGCAACTAGTTTAACCTCAAAAGAACAGAAGGAACTGTATGATGCAATTATTAAAGTTTTAAAAGAAGGAATCAAATATGGGGGGGCCAGTGAACTAGCTTTTGTGACTCCCGATGGGGCCGAGGGAAAATATCAAAACCACACTTTAGCATACGGACATGAAGGAGAACCATGCGAAAGATGCCATAAAGCTATATTTGAAAAATACTTCCTTAGTGGGCGTGGAACTTACGTTTGCCCAGTTTGTCAGAAATAACTATACCAGACCATAGACCTCAATAAGTTTCTTAGCGGTTTTGTCGGCGGAAAAATTCAAGGCATTTTTGTAAGTTGAGCGAGAAAGTTTAGAAAGATCCTTGGGTTTAGAAAATATAGTTTTTATTCTTTCAGCTATCTTTTTGGGATCATTTTTAACAATAAAACCCGTTTTATCATTAATAATAATTTCCTCTAATCCAGATTTTTCTATTCCTATTGTGGGAATACCTGAAGCCATTGCTTCAAGAATAGATATTGGCATAACCTCACTTGTTGAAGGAGTAATAAAGAGACGTGTAGATTTATATATTTGTGGCAAAAGCAGTCTATTTACTTCTCCTGTAAAGATTATATTTTCTTCTAATCCGGATTTAATTACTTGCTCAAACATTTCTTGAAACATTAGCCCAGTACCAATAATCAAAAAGCGAAAATTGGGAATTATCTTTTTTAATTCTTTGGAAATTTTAATTAGTAGAAGTGGATTTTTCTCACGTTCCAATCGTCCAGTGTAGACCAAAGTCGGTTGAGATGCATCTTTTTTAGTCGGCTTAACAAAAAAGTTATTCTCAACTCCATTATTAACAACAATTGTATTTTTTATTTTGTGTCTTTTTAATCTTGATAAAGTGTTAGCCGAGGGACAAATAACTTTTTCAGATTTTTTTGAAACGTTTTCCAAATCTCTAATTAATATTTTTGAAGTGAAGTTGTATCCCTGTGGGAAATAATAATTCAAATATTGTTCATATTGAGTGTGGGCCGTAAAAAACAAAGGAATATTTAGTTTTTCCGAAATCTGGGATGCAAATTGACCGATTACAAGCGGATGATGGGAATGAATAATATCTGGTTTTAATTTCATGATTTTCTCTATGGGAACAAATGGAATTCCAAGCGGATATTTTTTGATAAATGGATTTGGGAAGGATGGGTACCTAATAACATACATATCTGAATCGACATATCCCGGAAAAGAGGGCGCAAGTATATAGACCTCGTGCCCTAGTTTTCTCAAAGCCTGGGCGGTTGAGCTAATGTGATAGGTTACACCATTCGATGTTGGCAAGTAAGTTGCAGTAACAAAGAGAATTACCATTGGTGGTATTATATCGTAGTATGATCCAAAAAATTAGACTAACTGACTTTAGAAATTTTAAATCAAAATTATTAGAATTTTCAGATAATATAACTATCATAGTTGGTCCAAATGCTGTTGGAAAAACTAATATTTTAGAATCCCTCTTTCTTCTCTCAACTGGGAAAAGCTTTAAAGCAAAAGTTGAAGAAGAGATGATTAATCAAAATTCAGACATAGGGCGTGTTAAGGGAAGAACAAAAGCACTTGAGTTGGAAGTTGTTTTGACAAGGGGATTTATTGATATTGGAAATAGCAAACCAGAAAAAGTAACCAGGAAAAGACTTTTGGTAAATAAAATTCCAAAAAGATTAGTTGATTTTGCGGGAAACCTAAAAACTGTTCTTTTTGGCCCATGGGACATGGACCTAGTTACCGAATCTCCAAGTTTAAGAAGAAGGTTTTTGGATAATGTACTATCCCAGGTGGACAGAGAGTATAGAAGAAGTGTTCTATCTTACGAAAAAGGGCTTAGGCAAAGAAACAGACTGCTATTTAGAATCAGAGAAGAGGGGGTAAGTCGCAATCAGTTAACGTTCTGGAATCAGCTTTTAATTAGAAATGGAGATTATATAGCCCAAAAACGTGAAGAATTTATTGAGTTTGTTAATTCTCAACCTTCCTTAAATGATCAGGAGTTTGTTTTAGAATATGACAAAAGTGCAATTAGCGAAGGAAGACTTGAACAGTACAAGGAAGAAGAGGTTTCAGCTGCAACAACCTTAGTTGGCCCTCATAGAGATGACTTTATTTTCAAAGAAGGAAAGAGGGACTTAAGTAGTTATGGAAGTCGAGGGGAGCAAAGAATGGGAGTTCTTTGGCTAAAACTTGCAGAACTTTCCTTCATCGAGGAAAAAACTGCAGAAAGACCAACTTTACTACTTGACGATATTTTCTCAGAGTTAGATCATACCCATAGAGATGTTGTTATGAAACTTGCAGAAAGACAGCAGACAATAATAACAACAGCAGATGAACATTTCGTTGAAGGATTTAAAAAGTTTAGTTTAATTAAATTATGACGCACGAAAAAGTCGACGATTCCACAAAAGCGTACTGGGAAGAGAGATTGGGAATAAAGATGGGAGATCCAAATTTTCGATACATCTTAGAAGATACTTTAGCAAATGAAGCAGTCGATAAAGTCGATGAAGTTTTAGTTAAACTCGGCTTAATGCAGTCAGGACCAAGCTCCAAAGCAAAGCTCACCAAAGATGAAACTTCATGGGATTGGACAAACGACCATTAGGCCAATATAAACACAGCTAATCTTTCTTAGTTAACTTACTTAAATTATAACTAGCTATCACAGCAAGAATTGTTACGGCTACTGCATATATGGCAAGTGAAATTATCCCTGAATTTCCGCCAATAATCGGTTTAATGTAAACCTCAACAGCTTCTTTAATTAGTTCATTCCATGCAAGTGCTGCCACAAGACCAAGTCCGCTTGTATCAACATCTGTTTTATAATTTCTTTATGCATCTTTATTTCCCGCAAAAATGCGGTAATATTAAATTATGTTTGCTCCCAAGTACGTAATCTCAAATAAAATTCTCAAAAATATTGGAGGCCTTGAAGCTTCAAAGGAAGTAATTGAAAACGCACCACTTGTTCCATCTTTTGAAAAACAATTTCAGAGCGACGCCATTGTCCGCACTATTCATCATGGAACTCACGTTGAAGGTAACGACTTAACACTTTACCAAACTAAAAAAGTTTTGGAAGGAGCTGAGGTTTATGCAAGAGCTCGTGATATTCAAGAAGTAATAAATTACAGAAACGTGATGGGGCTACTTGATGATTTTGCCGTAAAACGTGGGGGGTATGAACCCAACATGTTAAAAGATATCCATAGATTAACAGTTGAAAGAACTGTCATGCCAGAAAAAATAGGAGTGTTTAGAACCACAGAAGTCGTAATCAAAGAAGAAGGAACGGGAAAAATTATTTTTAATCCACCACCTCACGTTGAAGTACCATACTTAGTAGACGATTTCTTTGCTTGGTTGAATGATCCAGAAGCTTTAGAAATTCACCCCGTAATACGGGCCGGAATTGCACACTACATTCTGGTTGCGATCCATCCTTTTGTTGAAGGCAATGGAAGAACAGTTAGGGCTTTTGCAACATTAATTTTAATGAGAGAAGGGTATAACATTAAAAGATTTTTCTCTTTGGAAGAACATTTTGATGGGGATCCGGGATCATATTACGATGCTTTTTGGGAAGTAGATAAACAATCACCAAATATAGGTAGCCGTGATGTAACTGCTTGGCTTGAATATTTTACAGGGGTTGTCGCAATTGAGTTAACCAAAATAAAAGATAAAGTAAGAAAGCTCTCAGTTGATACCAAACTCAAAATTAAATTTGGTGAACAAGTTGCACTTTCCGAACGTCAAATGAGGCTAATCGAAAATATTTCTGATCAAGGCGGAGCCGGCATGAGTGAGCTTAAAAAAACACTTCCAATGGTTTCCGAAGACACTGTCCTTCGTGAACTAACGGATTTAATTAAGAAGGGTATACTTAAAAAAGAGGGAAGCACAAAAGCAACGCGTTATGTAATTACAAACAAATGACAGCAAACGACCCACAATTTCTATATATGATTTTGATTCTACCAAGTCTCTTTGGTTTAACTCTTTTGGGAGAGGGTATAAACAAAGTAATTCATGAAGAATACAACGGAATAATATCAATAGTTTTTGGTTTTATGTTTATTAGTGTTGTCGTTTTTGCTTATTTCTTCTTCTCAAATTATCTCGCTAATAAAGGGATATAATATAGGCATGAAATTTAAAGAACTTGCTTCATACCTCGAAAAACTAGAAAAAACCACTTCAAGGCTTGAAATAACAAAAATTCTAACCGATTTATTTAAGATTACCGACTCAAATGAGATAGACAAAATAGTCTATTTATCCCTTGGAATTTTGGCTCCCAATTATGAAGGGATACTTCTAAATTTAGCTGAAAAAATGATGCTTAGAGTTTTATCAAAAGCATATGATATTTCCGAAGAAAAGGTTAAGTTAGAATACAAGAAGGTGGGGGACGTTGGAAGTGTCGCTCAGCTGTTTGCAAGAGGGAATGGTAACAATATTTCAGTCGCTGAGGTTTACGAATCTCTTCTTGAAATAACTCGCGATAGTGGAAAAGGGTCACAAGATAGAAAAGTTGAAAAGATGTCGAATCTTCTTAAAAGTTTAGACTCCCTTTCTGCAAAATTCGTTGCAAGGGTTCCTGTAGGAAAACTTCGTTTGGGTTTCTCCGAGAAAACTATAATTACAGCACTATCAGTAGGAGATAAAATGCGAGAGAGCGAGATTGAAAACGCTTATAACATTAGACCCGATATAGGATTTGTTGCAAAATCAGTCAAAGAGGATAAATTAGAAAAAGTTATTCCAAAAGTTGGGGTTCCAGTTGTTCCCATGCTGGCACAACGTCTTAATTCAACAAGCGAAATGATTAAAAAAATGGGAGAAGTTTCGGTTGAGCCAAAGTTTGATGGGTTAAGAATTTTTATACACTACAGAAAAAAAGATAATTTTGTAAGAATTTTTACACGAAATATGAACGCAATTGATAAGAGTATTTTTCCAGAGCTCAAAAGTTTATCAAAGTTTATTAAAGCGGGTGAGATAATCCTAGATACCGAAGCTGTTGGGATTGACTCGAAGCGAGAAATGTTTTTAGATTTTCAAAAAACAATTTCCAGAAGGAGAAAACACAATGTAGAAAAATCCTCTGATGAAATTCCACTTCAATTTCAAGTATTTGATATTTTACTTTGTGATGGGAAAAGCTTCATGAATACTCCCTATAAACAAAGGAGAGAAGAAATAGAAAAAGTTGTTGTAAATGGAAGTTTACTGAGAGTTGATGAGAACACAATTACGACCAATCCCAATGTAATTAAAAAATTTCATGAAAAATATTTGAACCAGGGACTTGAAGGGGTTGTTGTTAAAAGAGCGAATGGGAAATATGTTTCAGGTAGAACCGGTTGGAACTGGGTAAAAATGAAAGAAGAAGAGGGACGAAGTGGAAGGCTCACAGACACAATAGATTGTATTGTCATGGGTTATTTCACTGGAAAAGGTAAAAGAGCCCGGTTTGGTTTAGGAATGATTTTGGTAGGCATTAAAGATGGAGAGAATATTAGAACCCTAACAAAAATAGGAACCGGACTAACAGAAAGTATGTTAACTGAAATGAAAAAAAGAATAGATAGCTTAAAGTCAAAGGACAAACCAAAAGAATATGAGGCTCAAAAAGATTTAATACCTGACGTGTGGGCAAATCCAAAATTGGTAATTGAAGTTACAGCTGACAGTATTTCAAAAAGTACTAAACACTCACTAGGGCTTTCTCTTCGCTTTCCAAGATTCTTAAAAGTTAGGGAAGATAAAGGTCCAAATGAGGCAACGACACTAAAAGAACTCCAAGATTTATATAAAATGCAGAACGCATAAGATTCTGCTAGGATTATTTAATGCTTCAAGATCAAAAGATTGATGAAATGCCACCTGCCCCCAAATTTAGGAGCTTAATTGGTCCATCATTTATTCTTCTAGGTCTAGGGCTAGGAAGTGGAGAAGTAATCCTTTGGCCCTATTTAACTTCAAATTTCGGAATGGGAATTATTTGGGGAGCAATACTTGGAATTACATTTCAATTTTTCATAAACATGGAAATTGAAAGATATGCTCTAACCAGAGGAGAAAGTGTCTTTGTAGGCTTTGCCAGAAAATTTAAATGGGCGCCCGTTTGGTTTATTTTTTCAACTTTGGCGGGGTTTGTTTGGCCGGGAATTGTAGCGGCTTCTGCCAAATTAATAGGGGCTATCTTTGGAATGGATCAAACTCAATATATAGCAATGGGGATGTTGGTTTTGATGGGGGTAATTTTGACTCTAGGTCCAATCTTATATAAGACTGTGGAGAGATTTTCCATGCTTTTAATTGGAATTGGGGTTCCTGCTCTTTTTGCTTTTACATTTTTTTTATCTACCAAAGCTGACTGGAGTGCTCTTTTATTGGGACTTATTGGACGTGGGAATGGCTACTGGTTTTTACCGGTCGGGATTCCAATAGCATCATTTTTAGCGGCCTTTGCTTTCTCGGGTGCAGGAGGAAATCTTAATCTTGCACAGTCCTTTTATATAAAAGAAAAGGGATATGGAATGGGTAAGTTTGGGGGGCGTATTACAAGTATTTTTACGGGTAAATCAGAAGAAGTTAAACTTGAGGGAAGTAGATTCGAAATGACAAGTGAAAATATTTTAAGATTTAATAAGTGGTGGAAATTAATTAATTTAGAACATTTAATTGTTTTTTGGGCAACAGGAGCTTTCCATTTGCCTTCTTGCGCTTCTTTCCTTCGCAACAACCAATGGTAGTGCCCCATCCGCAGGAATAAATTTTGTTTTACATGAAGCTTCAGCTATAGTGTCTGCCACGTTTCCAATTGTGGGTTCTGCCTTTTTAGTTCTAACTGGACTTATGCTTTTTTCTACTCAAATGACTGTGATGGATGCCACAAGTAGAATAATGTCAGAGAATCTACTTATTCTTAAGAGTGATAGCTGGAACCCAAAAAACTTGCCTAAAATATATTATACCTTTTTGTGGGCTCAAATTTTGGCTGGAATCATAATTTTCCTTTTTGGGTTAACAGAACCACTCACACTTTTAATTCTCGAGGCTGTCATTAATGCGGTTGCCATGTTTGTCCACATAGGAGCGGTAACCTTACTTAATATAACTTCCTTAGAAAAAGTGATCAGACCATCATGGATTAGAATAACAGTAATGTGTATTGCATTTTTGTTCTTTGGATTTTTTACATTAAAAACACTTTTACAGTATATTGGTTAAATGCCTGGTAAAAATGTACAAGGGTTAAATTCAAGCGAAGTAGAAACAAAACTAGCCAAATATGGGCAAAATGTCTTGCCTGAAAGTGCCCCTCCATCAAATCTTTTAATATTTTTCTCTCAATTAAAAAATCCTCTAGTTTATGTCCTCATTCTCGCGGGGTTTGTAACCATTTTCATCAAGCATTATTCAGATGCAGTCATTATTGGCTTTGCGGTTTTGTTAAATACTGTCCTTGGATTTTTCCAGGAAAGAAAAGCAGGCCAAGCTCTCTACGCCCTTAAAAAACTAATTACTCAATATGCGGATGTAGTAAGAGATGGGAAGCGAAAGAAAATTGAATCCAAACAGATCGTTCCAGGGGACATAGTCATTCTCTCGGCAGGATCAAAAGTTCCCGCAGACGGTGTTTTGGCTAGCGCCAACAGGCTTTTTATTGATGAATCCATGCTTACTGGAGAAAACGTGCCCATAAGTAAAAGTGAAGGAGACAAGATTTTTATGGGAACAATAATAACTTCAGGCCAGGCAGTCATGGAAGTTGAAGTAACGGGAGGATCTACAAAAGTTGGAAAAATTGCAGTAGGGGTGCAGGAAGGATATGAAGACACTCCCTTAAAGAGGCAGGTTGGGGTCTTCAGCAAGCAACTGCTTTATTTGACAGCAACCCTTACACTGCTAGTTTTTGCACTTGGAATATTTAAAAAGCAGGAACTATTAGAAATATTCAAAACCGCCGTAGCTTTGGCAGTCTCAGCAATCCCAGAAGGGTTGATTGTGTCTCTCACCTTAGTTCTTGCAATTGGAATGCAAAGAATCTTAAAAAGAAGAGGCCTGGTTAGAAATCTCGCCTCAGCAGAAACCCTTGGAGGAGTTACAGCTATTTGTGTAGACAAAACAGGAACGCTGACAGAGGGAAAAATGAGAGTGGTTGATGTAATCGGCGACAGAAGTGAAGTAGCTACCCAGGTAGTTTTAGCAAACGATTTAGATGATCCCTTAGTAGTAGCTGCGTATGACTGGGGAAAAAAATATATAGCTGATTTTAAAGAGAAATACTTAAGAATTGACAGCCTGCCTTTCTCCTCGAAAGAGAGATTTTTTGCCTCACTCAATAAATGGGATGGGGATAAAAACATGCTTTTTGTAAACGGCGCCCCTGACTTTCTTCTTAAATGGTGCGATATGCCGGATCCCCAAAGGGAGGAGATTAGGACAAAAATAAATGACTTAACTCGTCAGGGTAAAAGGGTAATGGGACTTGCCAGAAAAGTTGTCGCTCCAAGCGTCAAAAAACTAGATCCAAATATGGTTAAAAATGGCTTGGAATTTGTTGGAATGATCTCGTTTTTAGATCCAGTAAGATCTGGTGTAACCAATGCGCTTTCTGAAGCAAGAAGGGCCGGTATAAAAATTATCGTCATAACAGGAGACTATCCAGAAACCGCCATTTTTGTTATGAGAGAATTAGGGATTGAACCTAAAAAGGATGAGGTTTTAACGGGCGAGGAACTGGAAAACCTAAAACCTGGGGCGGATGGAATAAAGGGAATTAAGCTTTTCGCCAGAACCACTCCGGAACAAAAATTAAAGATAATAGAGGCGCTTAAAGCAAATGGAGAAGTTGTTGCCATGATGGGGGACGGAGTTAACGACGCCCCTGCATTAAATAGAGCAGATATAGGCATTGTGGTGGGGGAGGCGACCGATGTCGCCCGAGAGTCGTCAGATTTAGTTCTTCTTGATTCAAACTTCGCAACAATCGTCGGAGCAATCGAGGAAGGAAGGGGAATATTTGAAAATATAAGGAAAATCATTCTTTACCTTCTCTCTGATGCTTTTGGGGAAATAGTAACAGTCATAGGAGCGATGATTTTAGGGCTTCCGCTTCCCATTACCGCAGTTCAGATTCTATGGATAAACATCATTTCAGATGGCTTCCCATCTCTTTCCCTGACAGTTGACCCCAAGCGGTCTGGGATTATGGATGAAGCCCCAAGAAGTTCTAAAGAGCCGGTTGTGGCTTTGTGGATGAAGGCCCTAATAGGAATTGTCAGTTTTTCATCGGGTCTTGTCGCCCTAGTCTATTTTTACGTAGTATTAACCAATACTGGGGATCTAATTTTGGCAAGGTCTGCAGCCTTTTTAACACTGGGGATTAATTCATTAATTTACGTCTTTTCAGTTAAAAATCTCACAACTCCTTTTTGGAAGAGCACATTATTTAATAATAAATGGCTGACCGTTTCAGTTTTTGTTGGATTTGCCTTGCAGATAACTCCATTTATTACTGAATCCGCTCGTAATTTTTTCCAAGTTAAATTAATACCCTTAAATTACTGGCTTGTGGCTATCTCTTTATCAGCATTAATGTTTATAATAGTTGAAATGTCTAAACTTGTATTTAGAAGGGGATTCATTAATAAATGACAATTTTATATATAGTCATTCTTTTTGTTTTATGTTTCGCACTTATTAAGTCGGCAGATCAGGTAGTCTTGGCAGTTCATAGGTTGTCTAAAAATTCAACCTCTGTAGCATTTATCATTTCAGCACTGTTTTTAGCAATAGCAACATCTCTTCCTGAACTTTTTGTAGGTATTACCTCAGGCCTTTCAGGGATATCCTCGCTCTCTTTTGGGAATGTTGTCGGTGCAAACATTGCAAACATCTCTCTGGTTGCAGGAATTGCAGCTTTTATCACTGGGGGAGTTAATATTCACCAAAAATTTGTGCAAAGGGAAATATTAATTGCAGGGGTGGCCGGAATTCTGCCTTTTATTCTTGTCTTTATTGATGGTAATTTAAATAGGGTAGACGGGCTAATACTCATCTTTGCTTATTTAGCCTATGCTCTATCTTTCTTTAAAGAAAGATTTCTGCACATTGCAGAAAATCTAAGAGAGCCCGATTTCTTTTATAAGCTTTTTAGAAGGCTAAATCACATTGATGTAAACAGATCCAAGGAAATAGGTAGGTTGTTTTTGGGCATAATGGCGCTTTTGTTTTCAGCAAACATTCTGGTAAGCGTTGCAAAAACATTAGCAGGCAGTATAGGGATTCCAGTTTTTTTAGTTGGTTTAATTATTGTGTCTATCGGAACAACCCTTCCAGAACTTGTCTTTTCCATAAGATCTCTAAGAGAGGGAGAGCCTACTATGTTTTTAGGCAATCTTTTAGGATCAATTATCATTAACTCAACCCTAATTACAGGAATTGCTATTGTTCTGTCTCCAATTCAAAATTTTATATTCAGCGAATATCTGGTTGCTTTTTCAGCCTTTATAATTGTCTTTTTCCTTTTCTGGCTGTTTACTAAAAGCAAGTTTAGGCTTGATAAAAGAGAGGCTCTAATACTTTTGGGGCTCTATATTGTTTTTGTTGTAGTTGAGTTTATATAGCCCTCATTTTTATTTAATTCATTTAACTGTTGACCTTGATATTAATTCTGTGAAAAGATGATGTTAGTTAAATAGATAGGGGGTGATAATTATGGCAACAGGACTTAAAAAAGAATCATCAGCAGCATTAAGCACACTTTTGGGGCCAACATTAGTAGTCCCAGTCCTTTTTCTTTTACTTGAAAAGGATGAATTTGTTAAATTTTGGGCTTTCCAATCAATAGTTACTTATGTAGCCTTGTTTTTACTTAATTGGGTTTTAGTATTTTCAGTATTCTTAATATTTGTTACACCGCTTGTATTCATTTTGGGAGTAGTTCTTTGGTTAACAATGACCTACAAAGCATGGCAAGGAGAGAGATGGGAAGTACCCCTTTTAGGAAAATTAGCAATACAATTAATGAAACGAGCTTGACATAAATTATAAGCTCGTTTCCAACTTCGTTGTGAAAGAAGCTTGAAGTGATACAATTACTTCAACATGAAACTCGTTATTGGGCTAGGTAATCCCGGAGAGCAGTATCTGAATACTCGGCATAATGTCGGGCACTTGTTTGTTGATGAACTCCAGAAACATTCATTTTCAAATGGATTTGTTTTAAGAAAAACAGATACTTTCATGAATGAATCGGGTAAGTATGTTAAAGAGCAGATTGATAAATATAAACTTGATATATCTAATCTTTACATTGTTCATGATGATTTAGATATACTCTTGGGTAGTTACAAAATTCAATTTGGAAGGGGGCCCAAAGACCACAATGGAATATCTTCTGTTGACAGCGAGCTTGGATCTAAGAATTACTGGCACGTTAGAATTGGAGTAGACATGCGTGACCCTCAAAATAGAGTCTTAGGCGAAGAGTATGTACTTCAAAATTTCACAGCGGAAGAAAAAAAGACACTTGATAACACCCTTAAAGAAATATGCAAAAAGTTGGCGACACTTTAAAAAAATACCAGTTTAGTAGTAGAGATAGATATGTTTCTCGTGAGTTTCAGAAATATGGATATGATTTATCACTTGAGCTAGGGGATCCCAAAGGAGTATCACTTTATATTAAACTTGCAAAAGAAACCCCAAGAGGATTAATGGAGGCTGCTAGAAGTTTTGTAAAAGATGCTGTGAATGCCAGATCAAAGCCAAGACTATTCATGTGGAAGCTAGCGGAACTTAAAAAAGAAGCTAAATCTGGACAAGAAAATGTATAATTAAAAATGGGCCTAAACGGTAACTATATAGATTTAATAATAATCCTTGTACTTGTCTACTTTGCCTCTTCGGCTTTTAGATTTGGATTTTTACTCCTTTTGGCAGATTTTGCATCATTTCTATTATCACTTCTAATTTCACTTCGCCTTTATCAGTTTGTTTCTACTTTTTTTGTTGCAAATTTTAATATAACCAAACCAATCTCTGACGCATTAGGGTTTTTAATTGCGGCTGTTGTAATAGAATCTCTCCTATCAAGACTCTTCTATTTCTTAATTTCAAAACTTCCCAAAGAAATTAGAAAAAGTAAGATCAATAAATACTTGGGTATTGTGCCAGCCCTTGGCGAGGGGATAGTCTTTATAGCTTTTATTCTAACTTTAATCATTAGTTTGCCCGTTAGACCAAATATAAAACGTGATGTTACAAATTCAAAAATAGGCAATTTCTTAATTGAAAAAACAAGTGGAGTAGAAAGATCTATTAATAGGGTTTTTGGGGGAATAATCGATGATTCCTTAACTTATTTTACTGTTAAACAGGGCAGCCGAGAAACAGTAAAGCTTGACAGTGAAATTGAAAAATTAACAATCGATGAAACAAGCGAAACCCAAATGTTTGCAATGGTAAATACAGAACGGAAAAAACTAGGAGCACCCGCCCTAACCTGGGATCCAAACCTTGTTCCGGTAAGCCGTGCCCACGCGAAAGACATGTGGGAAAGAAATTATTTTTCGCATTATTCTCCGGAGGAGAAAGATGTTGGAGACAGATTAGATACTGCAAAAATTAAATACACTATTGCCGGAGAAAATTTGGCACTCGCTCCAACTCTCCAAACTGCCCACACAGGACTCATGAACTCTGAGGGTCATAGAGAGAATATATTAGATACTAGATTTAAAAAAATAGGAATCGGCGTAATTGATAATGGAATATACGGTAAAATGTTTGTACAGGTTTTTACCGATTAGTATAAGAAAGCCGTTAGAATCATGAATTTTTTTAACCAAGTGTATGAAGTAGTTAAAAAAATCCCCAAAGGAAGTGTCATGACATATGGTGAGATCGCAAAAATAATCGGAACCCGAGACGTAAGAAAAGTAGGTTGGGCCCTTCATGCTAACCCAGATGGCTCCACCATTCCCTGCCATAGAGTTGTAAATAAAGATGGCAGGCTTGCGCCAAGATACGCTTTTGGAGGCCCCGATGAGCAGCGAGCGAAACTCCTTGCAGAAGGGGTGGAATTTAAGGATGAACTTCATGTTAAAATGAATTAATGAGAAGAGAGATATTCCTTCATTTTTCATTTTGGTTCTCCTTTTTTGTCTTTGTGACTATAATCAATCAGTTTTTTTCATTTTCATATTGGCCCTTCTGGGTTGGGGGAATAGCCGGGACAATTTTACCTGATATTGATCATTTACTTTATTTATATTTAAGACCGCAGGAGTTAACAGCACAAAGGGTTGGATTTTACTGGGACAAGCATGAAGTAAAGAGAGTCTTCACTCTCCTATATGAAACAAGAGGAGAGAGAAAAGGGCTAATATTTCATTCTGGTTATTTTCAATTAATATTTTTAGTTTTAACTTTTTGGATAATAACTTCCTCAGGGTCTCTTTTTGGAAAAGGTTTAGTCTTAGCTTTCTCTCTCCACCTTTTAATTGATCAAATAGTTGACTTAACCCAAATGCAAAGCTTTGATAATTGGCTTAAATACTCTCCTTGGTATTTAGATTTATCAAAGGCCAAAATATATTGGCTAGGGGTTCTTATTCTAACACTTCTTTTTGGGGTGATGGCCTAATTACTTCTTAAAAACTGTAAAAACTCTGCGGGGCGCATGATTATAATATCTAAGTCTTTTTTAATCTTTTCAACCTTGTAGTGCTTTATGTTATAGGTAAGCAAAAATTTTGATTTTGAAGAGGTTGTACCAGCAATAATATGAGAATCGTCTATATCAAAAACATATTTATCAGTTTTTTTATGTTCTAAAGAAACTATATTGAAATTTTGTTTAATCACCTGCTTTAACCGACTTCTATCTAGGCGCAATCTATCAACAACAATCTCAAGTTCCTTTTGGGAGATATTCGAGATTGATTTTTGAATATGGACCCCATTTATTATTAAGTAAGCTGCTCCTTTTTCAGAGATTAGAGAAGAAATTATCACATCAGAATCAACAAAAACTTTAAAGGAAGACTTCATAGCTCGCTTCTTGTTTTGGAAACTGCCTCTTGAACTTTGTCAATGTTTGCAAAATCCTCTTGCTCAGCCTTAAAAAGATCGTAGTCAAGACCTGTAAACACAAATGACAGAGAAGACGGGGGAATGCGATAAACCTTGCCTATTTTTTTAGCGACTATTTCACCACGATCTATAAGATCGTAAATCGTATTTTTACTTAGCTGCAATATATTTGCCACTTCTTCTGGAGTATACGTTCTTAATTGTAACATGACCAAATTGTACCAAAGATTATCAAACGTGTCAATATATGTTTATTCCTTACAGCAATCAATTGCTTTTTTGAAGATATGAGTTAATTTATCAAGTGGGGAGGCAGAAGCCTTAATTTCAACTTCTTTTTCTCCCATGAAGTTAATATTTCCGTCCTCAAGTGGAATATCCCCAATGTCCACCACCTTTAAATTAATCGCCCAAAAAAGAGAGTAAAGTTTGAATGATTTTTCAAATAAATACCAAGCTTCTTTTTTGTTCCCTTTCTTAAGTTCCTTGGTTCCAACCTCCATGACACGCATGGAGGAGGCAAGTAAGTGCTTACTTATGCACCAAACTTCTCCCTCGTAATCTTTAATAATTCGCCTAAGTAAGTCTGCTCTCATTACCCGAACCTCATTTAAAATATCAAGGTACTGTGGTTTACCTGTTTTTTGAGAAGTAAAAAATAAATGCTCCTCAATCGAAATCAAATTCATGATTGCAATTGAAAGATCTTCATCAGCAGAGAGGTCAATTCCATCCCCCTTAGTTGCCTTTTCTACCTTAGATAATAAATCTTTATAATCTTTAATCATTTTTAAACAAAAAACTATTTTGTAACCAGATACATTATAGCGCTAATTATTAAAAGAAAAACTACCGGAAAAACTACTTTTTGATAATTAAACAGTTGCCTACCACGAATACTTCTAACTTTTCTGTCAAGGTAAACCGCAAATAGAAAAACTATATAGCCCAAAAAAGTCCCCAGTATTATTTTGTCTATTCCCCAAAGAGTGTTATTTAATCTTCCAATATACTTCCAAGAATAAAGGGGGAGAATAGTTAATAGAGTCCAAAGGAAAGTTGAAATAAAAGCCAAAGTTATTTCTTTTAAATCTTTAAAAAGTTTAAATTTTCTTTTTTGAATCCAGTCTACTGTCCAAAATGAAATTGAAAGAATTAGCCCACCAATCCAAACAGAAGTTACAGCGTCATCGATTCCAAGGGCTCTTGAAACTCCAAGCCCGGCACCAACTGCGACTGTACAAACAGGACAAACAGCTCGTACTTCCTGAACCAGGAGTGAATAGTTAATGGCAAACAGGGAAAATAGAACAAAAAAGAAAGCTAAGATTTTTTTCATGATATTCTAGCAAGCCTCGCTTTGTTATTATCTCAAGCTTCGCTTATCCAGAGATACTGTATCCCGCTTTAGAAACTATTTCAATAACTTTATTTTTATCATGCTCCATTTCTACTTCTAAAGTTTCTTTTGGGTAGGAACATTTACAAGTGATTCCAGCATCTTCTAAATCCATCTCAATCAGGGTTGCGCAGCTTGCACAATCCATACCACTGATTTTGTACACTTTTTTTGTCATATTATTACTGAACCACAGTAAAATTACCTGAATACATTCCCATACTGCATGTATAGGCCAATTTCCCAGTCTTTGTAGGCGTAAATTCAACAGTTTCAGTTCCCGTAACAGGAAGAACCTTAAAATAGTTTAAATCAGGTATTGTAAATGCC
>CAZTGB010000005.1:31840-34186 GCA_964612965.1 uncultured Gammaproteobacteria bacterium
ACTTTTAACATCATTTGTTTTCAGAGTCAGTATAACAGGAACACCAACTCGAAGCGTATTAATATTTGATTTGTAGCCCCCGCTCATAACGTTGATAGTAACCTCTTGAAATCCGCCCCTAGAACTGGCCAACATGGTTTCTTCAACCACTCCCGACATGGCTGCCCAATAATTCTGAAGTGTATGAACACTTCCTCGCAGTATCTGCCCGCTATTGATTGAAAGAACTCCTATAACAAGAATAAAAGAGGCAGCTATTACCCCAAAAGCCTTGTGCTTCAAGGCTTCGGTTGCAGCCAGTCCTATTGCAAAAAATACAGGTGTAGTTCCCAAAGTGAAAGCAAGCATGATCCCTGCTCCCCAGAGTGGATTCCCCGACCCCAAGGCAAGTAGAATCATGGCCTGAGTTACACCGCAGGGAATAAGTACCGTCATGGCTCCCAGAACCATTGGTGTAAAAATAGACTTGGCCTGTGATTGATTTCTAAGAAGTCGCAATATCGATTTTGGAGGCTGAATCACAAAGTATCTAAAAACAGGGTGCAAATTAAGCAGTCTTGCTGCAGTTAAAAGCATATAAATTCCAATAAAAATTTGAAGCCACCCTTGGAATTTAGGTGAAATATTAAGTGATGCCCCCAAAAATCCAAGAAGAAATCCCAATAAAGTATAGACAACGACCTTAGATGTAAGAAAAATTATTAAGGCTTTAGCCTTTTGTTCTCTCGTAATTTCCAGTTCTTCCTCAGACGCAAGCGCAGTAGTTAGGAGTCCTCCTTGCACAGCAAAACAAGAGAATCCTCCTGTAGTTAACCCTGTTATGAATGCTAGCCAAACATTAGACATCTACATAGCATATCAAAAATAAAATAAATTTGTACTCTTGACATATCCCCCCTAGGGGGATAGGATAATTGCATGACAGATCATAGTCAGTTTAATAAAGAAGCATTAAATCGAGTCAAAAGAGCTAAAGGTCATTTGGAAAAAGTGCAAAAAATGCTTGAGGAAGGGGCTTACTGTCCCGATGTTATACATCAAAACAGGGCGGTTCAAGCAGCATTAAAGAAAGTAGATGAAGTAGTTCTTCACGGACACCTCCACTCATGCGTCTTAAAAGATGTCCACGGTAAAAATTCAGAAAAAATGGTAACAGAAATTGTTGATTTGTTTAAAAAGAATGAATAACGAAACAAAATTTATAATAGGATCAGCCGTTGCGACTTTGGGACTAATTATTGGTTTAACATTTTTCATATCAGCAAAAAGTGCAAAAGAGAGAACTTTAATTACAACTGAGGTTTTAGGAGTGACCGCAAATCCTGATAACTATGATTTGGGAGACATGCCGATAGGGGGGGGAATAGTAACAAGAGAATATGAAATTAAGAATACAAGTGACCGCGATATAGAATTAATTAAAATTGTCACTTCCTGCATGTGTACAAGAGCTGGAGTAAAGGCAGAAAGCGGAGAAACCAAATTCTTTGCAATGGAAATGGGTGGAGATAAAAACCCCTTTATTAGCCTAAAAATAAAAAAGGGAGAAACTGCAAAGGCAATCATCAGATTTGACCCAGCAGCTCACGGCCCAGCTGGAGCAGGACCTATTGATAGAACGGTTTCACTTTATTTTGATAGCGGAATTAAAGAATTAACTTTTAAAGGAGTGGTTGTCAAATGATCCAATTTTCGAAAATTGTGAGAAAACTAGCAGTTTTATTAATTGCACCAGTAGTTTTTCTACTTACACCAAATGTCGCTTCCGCTCATTGTCCCTTATGTGTTGCAGGAGCGGCTGCTGGGGTCACCCTAACGCGTTGGGTTGGGGTGGATGACTCAATAACGGGAGTTTGGATTGGAGCTCTGCTTGGAGCCACAAGTCTCTGGTTTTTCTCCTGGCTTTCAACTAAAAAAATCAAGTTTGTAGAAAAAAGCAATTTAATAATTAAACAATTCATTTATCTAGTTATTTTTGCTTCAACCATCTGGTCTTTTTACCAATTTAAGTTAGTAATCAGAATGAGTCAGATTTTTGGGTTAGATAAGCTTACTTTTGGAATTCTTACAGGCGGAATTCTATTTTACTTAATAGATCTAATTAAAATTAAACATTATTTTAATTACCAAAAAATTGTAATTAGTCTTGGGGGGATGACCATTCTCTCACTATTAATTTACATTCTAATTAATTATTACATTTAATATATGAAGCAAAAAATCTTAATTCTAGTAGCATTTTTGAGTGTAGGAGCAGTTGGCCTGTTACTGGGGGTTTACATGCCCAAGTTACAAACTTCATTCAAAACAATTGCCGAGGAAAAGCGCCTTGAAGAGGAAAAGGGA
>CAZTGB010000005.1:34237-45572 GCA_964612965.1 uncultured Gammaproteobacteria bacterium
CTCAAGTCTTGCCTAAAGAAGGGTTTGAGCTTTCTGTGTCGTGGGGCGATTTGGGACCAAAACTTATTGAATCTGGGGTAATTGATTTGAAAAAATTTGAAAGTGCAGTGCAAATAACCGATGAACAAAGAAAAATCTTAACTGAAGGGTCTGATCAAAAGATAAAGATAGATGGTTCAAATTCACAATTCGTAGTAGATTTTCTATGGGCTTTGGGGCTTGCCCAAAAATCAGTTGTTTACGATGAAGGGCCTCTTGGTAAAGAATACAAAAAAGATCAAGCTGGCTTTGCTTCTACTGGTGGTTGGAGCCTGGCCAAGGCAGATGCAGTCAAATATTTAAACAAATTTGATTTGATTCTACTAACCCCAGATCAGCAAAAATTAGTAGGAGAGATTGCCAAAAATGTATATAGACCTTGTTGTGGGAATTCAACTTGGTTTCCAGACTGCAATCATGGGATGGCAGCTCTTGCCGCAATTGAACTAATGGTTGCAAAAGGCCTATCCGAGGAAGAAATTTACAAAGAAGTTTTAAAGCTTAACTCTTTCTGGTTTCCTGATAGCTATTTAACAACCGCAATCTATTTTGACAGAAATGGAACTTCTTGGGACAAAGTAGATGCAAAAGAGGTTTTGAGTGAGAAATATTCATCAAGTAAAGGAGCGGGAGATACTGCCAAAAAAGTTGGACCGCTTCCGGGAAGCGATACTGGTGGCGGAAGTTGTGGAGCATAATCAAGATGTGTTAGCTTGTATTAAACCTTTAATTAAAGGGTCAAAATTAAGGAGGTGATACCAAAATGATGATGGGAGGAATGATGCGGACACAATTTAACAATTGGGATTCTATGCCTGATTACATGCAGCAAATGATGCAAAGTTACTATGGAGGCGTAAAACCTTTTGGCGCTTTTATAGGCCTAATGGAACTTGTTACGTGGGTGCTTGTTATGGCGCTTTTGGTGACACTTATTCGATATTTTTGGAATAAAGCAAAGTAAAGAGGGGGTGAGAAACAATGAAACATAACACAGCAGCAACAGCAAATGCAATGGCTATAACAGTCGGAGCTATCTATGTAGTTTGCGCTCTAGCAGTTGCCCTTTTCCCAGAGTTTTCAAAAAGTGCAGCAATAGCCTGGTTCCATGGAATAGATATAGGCAAAATCTGGACAGGAGAAGCTAGAGGGAATTTTGTTTTGGGATTTTTAACCTCAGTCGGAGGATCATGGCTTGTCGGTTATCTATTTGCATCAAGCTATAACAGGTTTGTAAAGTAAATATGGATAAGCAAAGCTTGGCCAGCCTCGCTGGTAAAAACAAAATAGTTAGAGATCCTGTCTGTGGAATGGAAAAATCAAAGGATCAAATGGGATTTACGTCGGAATTTAACGACAAAACTTATTATTTCTGTTCAGAAGGAGATAAGAAAACATTTGATGCGGATCCCCGTAAATGGATCTTTAAAGAAGGAGGCAAATGAAAGCTTGGCTCTGGGGTATTTCAGCCGGACTTATCTTGCTGGCCTTTTATTTTTTAATTTTAAGTCTGGTTTCGGGGTGGAGCTATGCGCTTTTGCAGTTTAGCTCCTATTGGTATTTTATCTTGGCTCTTTCAATAGGTTTTAGTATACAAGTAGGACTTTATGTTTATTTAAGAACTAGAGTTGCAGAAAAGGCGGCAGGCAATGTGGTTGCCGTTTCAGGGGCAACTTCAAGTCTGGCTATGATTTCCTGTTGCAGCCATTACTTAATTAACATTTTACCGATTATTGGAACAGCCGGAGTTATAACACTAATTTCTCAATATCAAACCCAGATTTTTTGGTTTGGGATTTTAGCAAACCTGATTGGGATTTTCTATATCATTGCCAAAATTAGAAAAATATGAAGAAAAAAATATTGATTTTAGCCCTAGCTTTATTAATAATCACAGGTATTGGTCTGTTCATTTTCAAAAACGCTGACAAAAAAGAACAAGAAGCCAAAGCAAAACCTTTTGGCCGTGTTAACGTAATGGTTACCCCCAAACAGATCTCGCCCGCAAAATCAGTAATTCTTGATTTAAGCTTAAGTAATCATGCAATTGAACTTGATTATGATTTCTCAAAAACCATCAAACTTACCGATAATTTAGGAAACACCTACGAACCCATTTCTTGGAACGGGGGTAGTGGTGGACATCACATCAATGGAGAGATTTCATTTAATCCATTAAAAAAGGGAGTTAAAAATATTGCCTTAAAACTGGAAGGGATAGACGGCATTACTGACACTTTTGAATTTGATGTCAATTAAAATTAAAAGAAAGGAGGTGATTAACAATGAGTGAATGGAAAAAGTGGATGGGATGGTGGGAAAAACACCCAAATCTTAATGCACTCTCCCATGTTGCAGGAGGAGCTGGATTTGGGTTTTTGCTGGTCAGCTATTTTGGAATTGAGGGAGTAGCTTTTGGTTGGGTATTGGTAACAATTTGGGCTGTGGTTCATCTCTGGTCATGGTTTGACAAATAAAGTATTTATCTCTTGTTGCAAGTAGAAAAACCTCCTTGTAAAGAGATAAAGAAGGTGTATCATGTAATAATATCCCCCCCGGGGGGATACAAAAGAGATGAACAAGAAAAAACACTACGAAGAAAGCATACTTGTTAATGCTGACCCGAAGTCCGTCTTTGAATACATAGATAACCATAAGAATTTTTCTTCCCATATGAATAAGCCATCCCTAATGATGGGGGGTGGGAAAATGGAGACAGTGGTTGATTCGGGAAACGGACAAAAAGTTGGCTCACGTATCAAATTGAAGGGTACGGCTTTTGGAATCCCTCTTTCTTTGGATGAGGCAATTACTCGTTACGAGCCTCCGTTTGTTAAAACATGGGAAACAGTTGAAGAGCCAAAGCTTCTAATTATCGGTAACTATTCAATGGGAGTTCAGATAAAGCCACAGGTAGACAATTCGCTCTTAAACGTTTCTATCGATTACGATTTACCCACTAAAAATCCTTGGTTGGGGAGACTTTTTGGCAACAGCTATTCAAAGTGGTGCGTACGCCAAATGATTGGTGGAGTTAAAAATCATTTTGAAAAAGATTAAATCAAAATATGAACTGGAATAACCTTTTACTAACTTCAACTCTTTTAGCTTGTTGCATCTTAATGCATCTATTTATGATGAAAGACCATGGAAGAAAACACAAACATTAAACAAATTTTTATATTGGCCGGAGTTGCTTTATTATCCATAGCAATAATAACTGGGGGACTGCTGCTACTAGGGGGAGTTAAGCTTGGAGGCACTAAAACAGCATCCACTACCTCATCTGAAGTATCTGATGATATGACAAGTATGCATGCTCCTCCCGTACCTGCCGATAATAGTAAGTTCCAATCTTTAGCAGGCAATCCCGCGCCTGATTTTGATTTAACATCATTTGATGGAAAAAATGTTAAACTCTCTGATCTTAAGGGCAAGAGGATAGTGCTCTTTTTTAGCGAAGGAGCCATGTGCGCTCCTTCCTGCTGGGATCAGATGAAGTCCTTTGCAAATGACCCCTATTTTAAAAAGAACAACATTGATGTATTAACGATTGTTGTTGATGACAAGAAAACATGGGAAAATGCAGTAAATCAGGATGCTAAACTTGGTGACGCTACAGTTCTTCTTGATATAGACAAGAAGGTATCACGGGTTTACGGTGCATTAACAGTTGATTCTTCAATGCACAGGGGGGATTATCCCGGACATTCCTATGTAGTGTTGGACAAAGAAGGCATTATAAAAAATATTTTTGATGATCCTAGAATGGGAATTAATAATTTAGAAATAAAAGAGGCTCTAAACAAGATCTCTTAGTGTTAATATAAATATATGCAACCTGATAAAATTTTTGTTTCACTAGCTGGGGCTGGGTTAATAGGGTTTATTTGGTGGTTTTTCTTTGGTAGAAAAGACAATGTGAGTACCTCTTCAGATGGAAAAATCGAAATAATAGTTGACGGGGGATATAAACCCTCAGTCATTAAAATTAAGAAAGGACAAAAAACCGCAATCTCGCTTTTAAGAAAAGATTCCAACGCCTGTTTAGAAGAATTTATTCTGTCTGATTTTAAAATTAAGGAATATTTACCAGTTGGGAAAAAAGTTGAAATTGAAATAACTCCCGACAAGATTGGGGAATTTGGATTTCATTGCGGTATGAATATGTTTCATGGAAAGGTAATAGTTGAATGATAGCGAATAACAAAGTTAAAACTCTAAAAAAATCATTTCCAATAGTCGGTATGCACTGCGCTTCTTGCGCAAAACTTATCGAAAGAAAACTGGGAAGCGTTCCTGGTGTTATTTCTTGTGCTGTTAATTATGGGAGCGAACAAGCTGCTATTGAAGTTGACGAGAAAGTACAAGACAAAGCACTTGCAGACGCAGTTAATGACATTGGATATAAAGCGATTATTAAAAACGATGGCGATAAAACACCGGATGAAATTAAAGAAGAAGAAAAAAAGAAAGAATTAAGTAGTTTAAAAACTAAAGTAATTATTTCCTCAATTTTGTCCATTGTTGTCGTATTAGGGAGTTTTCCCGAGTGGTTTGCTTTTGTTCCAGAAATACTTATGGAGCCTCTGATTCTGCTTTTCCTTTCCGCCCCGGTTCAGTTCTGGGCAGGACTTTCTTTCTATCAAGCCACCTGGTCGGGGC
This sequence comes from uncultured Gammaproteobacteria bacterium, assembly GCA_964612965.1. Lineage (GTDB taxonomy): Bacteria > Patescibacteriota > Microgenomatia > UBA8517 > UBA8517 > CAZTGB01. Next base: position 38,942 of record CAZTGB010000005.1, read on the forward strand.
TTAGAAATAGAACGGCCAGCATGGATACTTTAATTGCGATAGGAACATCCGCGGCCTACGGATATTCAGTTGTAACCACTTTTTTTGGAGGACACATGTATTTCGATACCGCGGCGGTAATTATTACCTTAATCCTTCTTGGCAGATATCTGGAGGCTAAAGCCAAAGCACACACATCGGATGCTATTAAGAAGCTTCTTGGCCTTGCCGCAAAAACCGCAAGAGTAATAAGAAATGGAAAAGAAATAGATATTCCAATAGAAAATGTTATATTGGGAGACAAGATTAGAGTTCGCCCTGGGGAAAAAATTCCAGTTGATGGAATAATAACCGAAGGTGAAAGTGCAATTGATGAATCAATGGTTACAGGAGAAAGCGTTCCAGTAGATAAAACTGTAGGGAGCAATGTAATTGGAGCAACCATAAACAAATCGGGAACATTTGAATTTAGCGCAACAAAAGTTGGAAGTGATACAATGCTTTCCCAGATTGTTAAAATGGTGGGGGAAGCTCAGAGTAGTAGAGCCCCAATTCAAAGACTGGCAGACAGTGTCTCCTCATATTTTGTTCCCATTGTTCTCATGATTGCCGTTGCCACATTTGTAGTTTGGTATGTTCTAGGCCTTCCGACAAACGCATTTGTTAACTTAGTCGCAGTTTTAATCATTGCCTGTCCATGCGCGATGGGCCTTGCAACTCCAACAGCCATCATGGTTGGAACAGGAAAAGGGGCAGGTAAAGGAATTCTCATTAAGGATGCCCAGGCTCTCGAAACTCTATACAAAATTAAAACCATTATTTTTGATAAAACTGGAACTCTAACTAAAGGACAAATGACTTTGGTTAATGAAGTTGATAAGAAATATTTGCAAATTGCAGCTTCACTTGAAAAGAATTCAGAACATCCAATAGCCATGGCTATTGTTAAAAAAGCTGCAGATGAAGAAATTAAACTTCTTGATGTAACTAAGTTTAAAGCTTTAGAAGGTTTGGGGGTGGAGGGAATTATAAAAGGTAAAAATTATTTTCTAGGAAAAACAAAAAACAATTCAATTGCACTGACTTCGGATAGCAAACAACTAGTAACATTTGAAGTTTCAGACGAAATGAAAGAGGGAGTTAAAGAGGTTGTTAAGGGACTTATAAAGCGCAGAATTGATGTTTGGATGATTACAGGAGACAATGAAAAAATTGCAAAGGAAATTGCAATCAAAGCAGGAATTAAAAATATTTTGGCTGGAGTCTTGCCTCACGGGAAGAAAGATAAAGTAAAAGAGTTTAAAGATGTAGCCTTCGTGGGGGATGGGGTTAATGATGCACCAGCCCTCGCTGCAAGCTCTGTTGGAATTGCCATGGGAACAGGAACTGATGTTGCGATTGAATCGGCAGGGGTAACCCTACTTAATAAAGACATTAAAAGTGTATTAACGGCATTTAACCTAAGTCGAGTTACTTTAAATGTAATTAAACAAAACCTCTTCTGGGCATTTGGATATAACGTAATCTTAATTCCTGCAGCTTTCTTAGGGCTACTTAATCCAGCCCTAGCTGCATTTGCAATGGCAGCCTCTTCCATTTCTGTTGTTTTAAACTCTTTGAGGTTGAATACGATTAAAATTTAAACTGGCTATTGACACCATCTTCAGAAGTGACATTCTTTATTATAGAGTGAAAAGACTATCTGTAATAACTCTGTTTTCCTTTTTCTTTTGCTTATTGGTTATTGTTTTCACTTCATCTGTCAAAGCGCTTGAAAATCCGTCTTCCTATTATGATTGGAATGTCTATTCTCTTGGTAAGAATGTACTAGGAATTTCTGCAGACAGTGATTACAAAAATTTTCAACAACATAATTATTTCTTCAGCTTTGTTAAGGACACAACTCCAAACAATCCACTTTATCTTCTAAAAAGAGGAGAAGAAGGTTTAACAATAGCTTTTACTTTTAATAATGAGGCTAGAGAAAAAGTCAGGCTTGAATTTGCCGGTGAAAGACTAGCTGAGATGCAAGGAGTCGCGTTAGATGGGGATATAAGTGCTTTGAATTTCTTAGCTCGGAATTATGAACGCACAATGAAGTTAATCTCACAAAATTTAGAACGTCTTGATAAAAATGGCCAGAATATAAAAAATCTTGCTGACCAAGTTGACCAAGAAGCATCAAGACATAATCTGGTTTTAGAAGAAGTGGCCTTAGCCGCGCCTGAAGCTGGGACAGGTGGGGTTAACAAGGCAATTTCAGCAAGTGAGTTGGCTGTGGACACAGTTGCCGATGTTGAAGATAGACCAGCAGTACCAGAATCTGTTGTTACTAGATTAAAAGCGACTGAAGCTTTGGGAATTTTGACTTCTGATGAAGTAAATAAAGTTATAGATTCTAGTACGAGAAAAGAAGCAAGGGGTGAACTTAAAAAATATGTTAATGCTAATCTTTTTCCAGAATCGGATTTCAAAAAATTTGATGAGACTTCTCTCGAAAAGTATCCATCAGGTTTTTATACAGTTCAAGAAATTAAAAAGTTTCAGGAACTTAAAGAACTTGAAACAAAAAAACCTGACGATGCGACAATTAAAAATCTTCAAGAATTTGCCAAAACATATAAAGCTGGCGACATCGTTCCGGGAGACCTTAGGCAATGGTGGATTCCTACAGTTAGACTTGAAGAACTTCAAAATACAATTAGACCCGATCTCATAAATCAAGATTTCTTAAGAAACAGACCTGATTATTTACAAAAATATCAAGAAGTCGTTGAAAGGATAAAACCAACAAAAGAAGATGCGCAGTATGTAAATAATCTTATTAACAAAACCCAGATCTTTTAAATGACCCTTCTTATGCAAGACTTAAAGCTCTTTCTGATAAATTTGGATCAACTGAAGAAAGAAAGAATATTCCTCAATATCAAGCTTGTGGTACAGGATATCATTGGGCCCCGGTTCCATTTATGCCAAATGGTGGTTATTGTGTACCTAACTATCAATTTGCAGCTACCGATTCCGATTCTAGAGAAAATCTTTGTCCTTCTGGGTACCATAGACCTTTTCCTGGTGCGGCGTGTTATTCCGATAATCCTGAGGCGGCAAATTCCCGTGGGGGTTTAAGTTCTTCTGGGAATTGTCCATCTGGATATGGTTGGGTGCCTGAATCAACCAATTCCAGAGGAGGTTACTGCGCTCCCAGATCGGTTTCTGATGGCGGTTTCCCTGGTCCAGTTTACACCGTAGGTTATTGTTTGCCGGGCCAAACTTTTAGAGATGGAAAATGTGAGACCTATAATCCTCCACCAACAGGAGGTTGTTCATCTGGTTCTTGGTGGAATGGGACAAGTTGTATTCAGCAAAAGTCATGTGGACAAGGTTATTATCAAGACAACTCAGGAGAGTGTAGGCAAAGTAATTATGGAGGAGGAACTGGTAACGCAAACGCTTGTCCTATGCCGCCCGCTGGATGTGGAACTAATTCTTGGTGGGATTATGGAACATGTTCATGTCGATCAACAACTAGCAATTATTCTGGATCCTCAGGTTCTTCAGGAACAAATAATTGTAGCAAACCTCCAACATGCGGATCGGGATATTATGTAGACAATACCTGTACTTGTAAACCGTACTCGGCAAATACTAGCAGCGGTACTTATTCCGGTTCACCTAGCAGAGAATCACAGGAAGCTGCGTGTCGTGCTGGTGGGGGAACTTGCACTGGTTGGTATAACGGAGCGTGTAGCTGTATACATAGTGGTAGTTCGGGAAGTACAAATTACACAAACACTCCATCTACAAGTGGGGGGGGATCGTGCCCTTCTGGAAGCAACTGGGTTCCAGAACCAAGCAATCCCAACGGTGGTTATTGTGTTGGAGGGTCAAATCCTGAAAGCACATCCCCAGGTCCTTCAACGGGGTGTGGTTCTGGATACTATTGGAACGGAAGCAGTTGTGCGCCTAATGGTCAAACACAACCCCAGCCCACAGAAACGCAACCAGCCCCTACACAACAAGAACCTGCACCTTTATCCCCACCACCACCGACACCTTAGTTTAATGGTTGACTTCCAAGCTGTTACAAAGGTATATTGATTAACGTATGGCTACGAATAATGTAACAGATCAGGATTTTGACACTCAAGTCCTTCAAAATAAAACTCCAGTATTAGTTGATTTTTGGGCAACATGGTGTGGTCCATGTAGACTTGCAGAGCCTGTTTTGGAAGAACTTTCAGATACATATAAAGATAAAATTCAAATAATGAAATTAGATGTGGATCAAAATCCAGTTAATTCACAAAAGTATGGAGTAATGTCCATTCCAACAACAATTCTTTTTAAAGACGGAAAAGAAATCGGACGTCAAATTGGCTTTTCAGGGAAACAATCTTTTGAAGAATTAATAAAGAAAGCTATTTTATAGCCTTCATTCCATGAAAACCATATTAAAAAGGGGGTGATTTGAATGCAAGATAATACACAAGATCAACAACAACCAGGAGTAACGTCAGACCCAACAGCAACGGTTGGAGGCGCACCAGCGGCAGGAACACCAGTTTCTACTCAGACAGATACGCCGGCAACAGCAATGCCACAGGCAGATCCAATGCAGGTGAATCCTGAGACATCAGCTCCCGTTTCCGAAACATCAGCAGTGCCAGCGGCAGGAACACCAGTTTCTACTCAGACAGATACACCAGCAGCAACTGAACCAGGAAGTGAAGAAACACCGGGAACACCTCCCACAACTCCTCCAACCCCAACAATGTAATTATTGGGATTGGAGAGTGAAGAAGGAAGCTCATTCAGAATGAACAAATTTGTTTGTTTTTTTAAGCTTCTTTCTTCCTTTGTAATCAAACAATATGGATGAGTAAATCTTGTCCAGAAAACTTATTTATGGATCAACAAATATTTGCTAGCAAACCAGATGACCCAAAAGGTCCTTGGGATGTGGCCATCATTGGCTCGGGTCCCGCAGGTTTAACTGCCTCCATTTATACAACTCGTGGTGCAGCTTCAACAATTACATTTGGTGGAGAAATTTGGGGAGGTCAGCTCATGCTTACAACAAATGTAGATAATTTTCCAGGGCACTTAGGAGTACTAGGCCCAGATTTAATGGCCAAATTTAGAGAGCATTCAGTTGCCTTTGGTGCAGAATTTTTAGGAAAGAATGCGGAAAGTATTAATACTTCAAAAACCCCATTCGAAATAACAAGTGCAGGACAAGTCTATACCGCACGCTCAGTAATAATTGCAACAGGTGCCGAAACGAAGTGGTTAGATGCTCCAGCAGTTAAGGATTTTATAGGAAGAGGTGTCTCCTCCTGTGCTCCGTGTGACGCTCCGTTCTTTAAAGATAAAAAAGTTGCAGTAGTTGGTGGGGGGGATAGTGCAATGGAAGAAGCGCTAGTTCTTACTAAATATGCTACAGAAGTAACCATAATTCACAGAAGAGGTGAATTTAGAGCAAGTCAAGCCATGCAAACCAAAGTTTTAAATAACCCTAAAATAAAAGTGCTTTGGGATACAGAGGTTACAGCAGTTGCTGGAACAAATAGACTTGAAACCGTTAAAATTAAAAACAACAAAACAAACCAAGAATCAGAAATTACTTTTGATGGATTATTCATAGCAATTGGACACACCCCTTCAAGTATTATTTTCAAAGGAAAAATAGACTTAGACGAGAAAGGCTATATAATAGCGCACGACAGAACAAAAACTTCAGTAGATGGAATATTTGTTGCAGGTGACGTTGAGGATCACAAGTATAAACAAGCCATAACAGCAGCAGGATTTGGAACAATGGCTGCAATGGATACACTTAACTACCTGCAAGACAAAGGGGTTTAGAAATATTATTTATCTCCGTTTATTTTCTCTTCTAAAAACATATTTACAAGCTTTTTGAAGATATTTTTGTCATTAAGATATTGATCAAAAATAATATGCTCGATACCAGCATTCCTGGCAAAATCAGAGTCAACAACCGAATCTCCAAAGTAAATAAAATCTTCCTTTTTAGCTTTTGATTCATCAATCAAATCAAGTAGGCACTTAGGATCTGGCTTTTTAAATCCTCTATCAACACAAGAAATTATTTTATCAAAGTATTTTTCAATATCATTATGTTTTAAAGCAAGCCTCAAAAGAGATTCAATACGGTTTGTGCACATATAGATTTTTTTGTCGTGTGATTTGAGGAATTCAAAAATATCAATAACCCCATCAAAAATTTTAAGTTTGTCAATATCTTCAGTTTGAATATCCCTATCCATTTTAAGCATCGCATCCATTTTTCCTGAGAGTTTGGCATGTAGCCCCATCTCTCTTAATATGTTGTTATAAAGATCAGCAATAACAAGTCCGTGCATTTCTTCATGAAGTTTGACTATCTCATAAAAGTCCGCAGTGGGATCAAAATGGGTGATAACTCGAGCTATCGTCTCACCACAAAACTGACGCCCATCAACAAGGGTGTCATCAAGGTCAAAAACGAAGTATTTCTTAAAAGTTGTGTCTGACATATCTTTTACAAAAAAACGTCGCCCCAAGCGACATCTAGTCGGTATTATACACCAGTTGGTGTTTAGGACGCGATACATTTCGGACTCTATGATATTTAAAAATGAGTCACGAA
>CAZTGB010000006.1:0-13694 GCA_964612965.1 uncultured Gammaproteobacteria bacterium
AAAGAAGAAAAGGGTAAATGTATTTATTGTGGACGTGAAGCCAAATTTATTTGGCACTTTGCCCAAGCATATTAAAAGCAATTGACAGATAATTGTACGTATGATAATCTGACAGTAATATGCAACTAATGCCATACACAACCACAGCCACCGAACTTCAGAGAAATTATAAAAAAGTCGTTAAAAAAGCTAAGGATTTAGGTAAACCCGTAGTAATCTTATCAAACAGTCAACCTGAAGGGATTTATTTAGATTACAAAGCCTTACAAGACAGGTATGAACTAATAGAGAAAAAAAAGAAAAGTAGTAAATCTGATTTTTCAGAATTTTTGGGTATTTGGACTAAGGAAGAAGCGGATGCATTTGATAGAAATATCGATGAAGCTTTTGAACAAGTTGATCTTGAGAGTTGGAAATAATTCAATTTGGAAACAGTGAGAAGCGTTATTCTTGATACAAACTCCTATAGCAAGCTCTTTGTGGGTGATAAAAGTGTAGAAAAAGATTTAACTTCAGCAGAGAGAGTTTACATCTCAGTAATAGTTTTAGGTGAGTTGTATCATGGATTTTTAAAGGGGAAATTTTTAACCAAAAATGAAATAAAACTATATAGCTTTTTAAAAAAGCCCACAGTTAGAGTAATAAACGTGAGTTTTAAAACAGCAAAAATTTATGCTGAAGTGAAAAATAAGATTTGGAAGAAGGGGTCTCCCATACCAACTGACGACATTTGGATAGCCGCTCATGCAATTGAGACAAATTCAACCTTGATTACATATGACAGACATTTTTTAGAGATTCCAGGTGTTAAACTTTGGAAAGATCTCAGATAGTACTTGTACTTCTTTGATATATTGTCAACTTTTCACAAAGCAATTATACTGACTTCACAATGGAGAATTGTGTGTTTTGCAAAATTATAAAAGGTAAGGTTCCTTCCAAGAAAGTCTATGAGGATGAAGAAGTATTGGCTTTTCATGACACAAATCCTCTAGCCCCCGTTCATGTTCTAGTTATTTCAAAAAAGCATATCGGAAAACTTTCTGAGGCAAATAACACTGATGCGATGATTCTAGGTAAAATACAGCTTGTAGCGGCAAAGGTGGCAAAAGATTTAGGGATTGGCGAAGCATTCAGAGTTTTAAATGCAAATGGAAGCGAAGCTGGACAATCCGTCTTTCATATTCACTATCACGTTCGGGGAGGATGGAAAGAAGGGATGCCAGAAGACAAATGATAGCAAATAAATTACAAACTATGATAGGAGTTGCCATGAAGGCGCACGATACAGTTCGTCTCTCAACTCTTAGGCTTCTTTCTTCAGCCTTTAATTATGAGAAGATAGACAAGCAACATGACCTAACCGACGAGGAAGAGCTGGTTGTTATAAGACGTGAGGCTAAAAAAAGAAAAGAAGGGGCTGAGGCCTATGAAAAGGCCGGATCAAGAGAAAGAGCTGAACAGGAATCAAAAGAGTTATTCATTCTTCAAGAATTTCTCCCCCCCGAACTTTCTGATAGTGATTTGGAAAAAATAGTTGATGAGGCGTTCGCTGAAATTAAACCGACTTCTATGGCAGAAATGGGAAGGGTTATTGGACTTGTTAAACAAAAAACCAGTGGAAATGCAGATGGCGGTAAAGTTGCCGAGCTTGTTAAGACAAAATTAAATGGTTAAGGTACTAATTTCAAAACAAGGAAATTACCCTGTTAAATCCGCAGGTATTAAAAAAAAGTTAAGAGAATTTTTTGAAAAACAGGGGATAGTGTCAAATGCTGAAGTTTCAGTGGCAATTGTTGGGGAAGCTAAAATGCTTTCCATTGGAAAAAAATATTTAGGGGACAAGAAAGTTCACAATGTTTTATCTTTTACACCAGACGAAACTCGTGGCACATTTATTTTTCCGCCTGATGCGACAATACACTTAGGGGAAATAATTGTTTGCTTTCCGGTTGTGATTAAAGAAGCTAAAGAAGAAGGAGTTTTAATTGATACAAAAGTTTACGAACTAATTGAGCACGGAGCTTTGCATTTACTGGGGATTCACCACAAGTAAAAACGACCTTATCTGAATGACATTCTATTTAAAATATCGCCCACAAACCTTAGAAGAACTTGATTTAGAGTCAGTTCGTGACTCACTTAAAAAAATTGTAACTTCAGGAAATATTCCCCATGCATTTTTATTCTCCGGCCCAAAGGGAACAGGTAAAACTTCAACTGCCAGAATCTTGGCTAAAATAATTAATTGTGAGAATGCAAAAAAAGGAGAGCCGTGTGGCGAATGTGAGCAGTGTATTTCAATTACTAAAGGAACTAATTTAGACGTCATTGAGCTTGACGCAGCTTCTCACCGTGGAATTGATGATATCCGGGAGCTAAGGGAAGCAGTTAAACTATCACCAACAAAAGCAAATAAGAAAGTTTATATAATTGATGAGGCTCACATGTTAACAAATGAAGCTTCCAACGCTCTTCTTAAAACTTTGGAAGAGCCACCTTCTCATGTTGTTTTTATACTAGCCACAACAAACCCTGAAAAATTAATAGGCACAATTCACTCAAGAGCCACCAAGGTTAACTTTACAAGAGCTACGAACCAAGAAATTGTTCGCTCTCTCCAAAGAGTTGTTAATGGTGAAAAGTTAAAAATAGGGGATGGGACACTAGAAATAATCGCAAAAGCATCTGATGGGGCGTTTCGTGATGCAGTTAAAATTTTAGAAACTCTGGTTTCTGAAAATATTAAATTGGAAAAAGACGATGTTTCTGAATTTCTGTTTAAAAATAAAAACTTTGAAGTTAACGAATTTATTAATCTTCTTTCCAAAAAACAAGGAAAGGAATTATTAAATTCAATTGCAGATTTTGTTTCAAAAGGAGTAACTACTGAAAATATAATTTCTGAACTGACACAAAGACTAAGAGAGGGGCTACTCTCAAGCATGGGTATTGGAGAAAATAAAATAGAGGAATTTAGTAAAAATGAACTCATATATTTAATTGAATTATTTTCTACCGCTTTAAGAGAAATACCAGACTCTTTAATAGAATCTCTTCCCTTAGAGATCGCAATCATTAAGTGGTGTGGAGAAAAGTTAAATTCTCAAAAAGAGGAAGTAAATAATGAAGAAATGGTGGTAACTTTGGAAACCCACAAGGAGGTTGTCGAAACTCATACTGAAAAAAAAGACAATGAGGAAAAACATTTGGTTGGTCTAGAAAATCTAAAAGAGGTTAACGAAGATATGTGGAAAGTTGTTTTAGCAAAAATTAAACCGATTAATGCCTCAATTGAAGCACTTTTGCGATCTTCTAAACCAATGGAATTTGACGGAAAAAGCTTAAAGTTGGGAGTTTTTTATAAATTTCACAAAGAAAGACTTGAAGACGTACATCACAGAAAAATCCTTGAAGATGTAATAGCTAGTGTCATGGGAACTCCAATTAGGGTAATTTGTACTTTAACTGATCCTCCCCTTAAAAGTGTAATAAACACAGTGTCGGTTGAACCTATTTTGACAGAAGGGAAAGATCAAGATATCATTAAGGTTGCCCAGGAAATTTTTGGTAGTTAAGAGAGGTTTGTATCGATCTAAAATAATAAAAATATGTTTGACAAATTTAAACAATTAAAGGAATTAGGACAGATGAGGCAGAAGGCAATGCAGCTTCAGAAGGAACTTGAAAAAATTATTGAAACCTTAGAGAAACATGGTTGGACAGTTTCAGTCACTGGAGATCAAAAGATTAGATATATAAAGCGCGACGGGGAAGATCTAACAGAGCTTGTTGATTTAATTAACGAAGCCATGAAAAAAGTTCAAAAGGAATCAGCTAAAAAAATGATGGAAATGGGTGGTGGGCTTTCGGGGCTACTTGGTGGAATGAAGTAGAACATGTATGAAAGTAGCAAAGCCGATAGCAAACCTTATTGAGAACTTCCAAAAACTTCCCGGAGTTGGTCCTAAATCAGCACAAAGGCTTACATATTATTTGCTTCATGTTCCACAAAGCCAGTTAGAAGAATTTGGAGAAAACCTCTCAAGGCTTAAAAAGGATACTGTTCTTTGTACAATTTGTAGGAATGTTAGTGAGATGGACCCCTGTCCTATTTGTTCAGACTCTGGGCGAGATGAATCAATAGTATTGGTAGTCGAGCAGCCCTTAGATATCTTGGCTTTTGAAAAGACAAATAAGTTTAAAGGGATTTACCATGTGTTGCATGGAGCCATTAGCCCACTCGATAACATTGGCCCGGACGAAATATATGTGGAAGACTTTTTCTCAAGACTGACTAATACCGAAGGGAAAATTAAAGAAATTATAATTGCTACAAATCCAACGATGGAAGGAGAAGCTACTGCAATGTTCATAACCAAAAGAGCAAGAGAAAAAAAATTAGATATTAAAATCACAAGACTTGGTATGGGAATTCCAACAGGAGCTGATTTAGAGTATGCAGATGAGGTAACATTAACACGAGCACTTGAGGGAAGACGCGAATTGTAAATAAAAAATGAATACTGCTCAAACTACAAAGAATTTAGCAAAAACTATTGCAAAGCAAATAGCAGGAGAACCTCTTGAAATTCTTAAAGATGTAAAAGAACAAGTAATAGGGAGTAACCCCCAAGGTCAAAGTAGTCAGCCCAGGGAAACCAGAGAAGAAAATCCAGAAGAGAAATATCAGCGGGAATTAAATGAAAAGCTTAAATCAGAAAGAAGAATAGAAGCTTTTGATCGCGAATTAAAAGACATTACAAAAGAAAACCTTTTTAAAGATCTCCAGGCAAAAATTTCAGAGGGAATGGAAGTATATATTGACGAATATCAAGAACTTTCAATGGAACAAAAACAAGTTCTTAAAGCTCAACAAGAAGCTTATGAAAAACAAAAGGCAACTGTGGAGAATCAAAGTGAAAAAAGGTCATTTTTTGGATCATCTAAACCAAGCAGAAGGATGGGGCAAAAGCAGCAAGCTCAGAAAGAACAAACAAGGGTAGAAAAACCAATTCCACCTTCTGGCTAATCCTCATTTAATTTTTGTAAATTTCAATGTAGAATTAAAGCTAATATGGCTAATATTTTCTTATCAAATACGAGAACCAGAAAGAAAGAAAAATTTACACCTAATATTGAGGGGGAGGTTGGAATTTATTCCTGTGGACCAACTGTCTATTGGAATCAACATATCGGTCACATGTATGCATATGTGCAGTGGGATATTCTTGTTAGGTTTTTAAGATTTTCAGGATTTAAAGTTAAGTGGATAATGAACATAACAGATGTGGGACATATGACATCTGATGAGGATATGGGGGAGGATAAAATGGAAAAAGGTGCCATCCGTGAAGGATTATCTGTTTGGGAGATAGCAGACAAATATATTGCACAATTCAAAGATTCGATGAAGCTTCTTAATATTATTCTTCCTGATGTGCTCTGCCGAGCAACAGAAAACATAAAAGAACAAATAGATTTAGCTTCTGTAATTGAAAAGAATGGATTTGCCTACTTAACCAAGAAAGGTTTAGTGTTCGGCACAGGTAAATTTCCTGACTATGCAAAATTTGGAAATTTGAAATTAAGTGAGATGCAAAAAAGAAATGATGTAGAAATTGATTTAGAAAAAAAGCTTCCATGGGATTTCTTTCTTTGGGCAATTAACCCCAAACATATCATGAAATGGGAAAGCCCTTGGGGTGAAGGCTACCCAGGATGGCACATAGAATGTACCGCAATGTCGACCAAATATTTAGGGCCAAACTTTGATATTCATACAGGAGGAATAGAACACGTTGGGATTCACCACACAAACGAGATAGCTCAGGGATATGCAGCATTCGGTAGACAAACCGCAAATTACTGGCTTCATAACGGTTGGCTAATGGGAAAAGGTGGAGAAAAAATGAGTAAAAGCCTGGGAAACTTTGTAACAGCTCAGGAATTGGTTGAAAAAGGGTATGATCCAATAGCTCTTCGTTATTTGATCCTCACATCACATTACAAAAAAGGACTTAATTTTACTTGGGAGGCTCTCGACTCCGCAGTTAACGCACTCAGTAACTTAAAAGATATTGTTGCTGGACTTAAAAAAGAGGAAGGAAGAAGTACGTTATCCGATGAGAAAATGGAGAAGATAAGTGGGTATAGAGAAAAATTTATACAAGCCCTGTCTGACGATGTGAACGTGCCTCAAGCGTTAGCGGTGGCTTGGGAAATGCTTAAAAGTAATATTCCAAGCGCCGATAAATTAGATTTAATTTTAAGTTTTGATGAAGTGCTCGGCTTAAATCTTAACAAGACGGAGAATAAGGGAAACAAAATTTCGGATGAAGTCAAAAAGTTAATTGAAAAAAGAGAAGAGTTAAGAAAAAAGAGAGAGTTTGAAGGGGCAGATAAAATTCGAAATGAAATTGAAAAATTAGGATTTGAAGTAAAAGACAAATCATTGTAATATCTATTAATGCCTACCACTGATAATTCACAACCAAAAGATAATCCGTTTGAAATAGTAACTTCAGGCAAAGCCAAAAAAGGAAGCACTAAAGGGGTAATAATAGCCTTAGTTGTAGTTTTGTTTTTGGCACTGGGAATTTTTGGAGGAGTTCTTTTGGTTCGCCAAAATCAAAATATTCAAGAAAAAGCAGCGTGTGCTGCAGCCTGTCCAAATAGCAATGGCGACTTGGTTAATTGTTATGACACACCAGACACAGACGGCGAAGTAAGTACATGTAACTCCACCGGAAGAGTTGAAGTTTGTGGTCAAAACATATCAGATGCTAAAGAATACTGTTGTCCGGCAGCGGGTGGAGCCTGGACTACTAATATGTCAGCATGCGCAGTTTCGACACCCACTGCCACAGCTACAGCCACATCCACTTCAACAGCCACAGCAACCGCGACTGCGACATCAACATCAACATCGTCGGCTACAAGTACTGCAACGTCTACGTCTCAAGCTACAACAGGCGCAACACCGACTAAATCTTCAACTGCAAAAGCGACAACAACTGCAAAAGCTACTAAGGCTCCAATTCCTGAAACCGGAACAGGTTGGCCAACTTATGCAGGAATTGGTCTTGGAATATTTGTTATTATTGGATCACTACTTTTAGCTCTGTAAGCGTATCTTCTTGAGGAAAAACTTAGGTTTAGTGATTATTCCAATGTGATTAATTAAGGGAAAATGATCCTTTACTTCTTGTTGAAATTTTTCAGCAAGGTTGCCTGTATAGCCACCGTATCCGGCCCCTTCCGAGGTTTTACAAAGTCTATTTTCGTAATCATTAATAATCTTTAATATTTTTTCTCCTTCCTTGTTAAATTCCTCTTGATTACCTTCTTGATCGATGGAGTATTCAAAATGTTTTTGAGTAAAACCATCAAATTGTTCTTTATTTTCCTCGAGCATCTTTAAAAAATATTCTTTGTATTTAGTCATGTATAATTACTCTATTGTGAAATATATCCTTTTGCTTATTGTAATTTTATCAACTCTTTTTCTTTTTCAAAGAACTAAAAAGAGTGAAAAAATATTCGTGCCAAACCAAACCCAAGTCAACAGATCTGAAAAAGTTTCCGTAATTGCTCAAAATTTAGATACACCTTGGGAAATGGTTTTTATTTCAGATAAGAACATTTTAGTAACTGAAAGGAAAGGGGCTGTAAGTGAAATAAATATCCAGAATGGAAAGAAAGAAATGACGTTTGATATTAAAGGTGTCAAAGAAATCGGCGAAGGAGGTTTACTTGGAATGGCACTTGATCCGGACTTTCGGACTAATAATTACATTTATTTTTACTATACGTATGAAGGTGAAGGAGACAAAACTTTAAATAGGATAATAAGAATGAAATATGAAAATAAATCCTTCTCAAAGGAAGAGGTTTTGGTTGATAATATTCCAGGAGCCTCAAACCATAATGGGGGACGCATTAAATTTGGGCCAGATGGATTTTTATATGTTACTACAGGAGATGCTCAGGATTCATCCCGAGCGCAGGATGTAAATAGTCTTTCTGGAAAAATTTTGAGAATAACCAGGGATGGAAGAGCTGCCCCAAATAACCCTTTTAATAATCTAGTATTTTCATTCGGTCACAGAAATCCACAAGGACTTGCTTGGGACGGTGATAATAACCTTTGGGCGACTGAACACGGCAGAAGCGGAATTACCTCAGGGCTAGATGAACTCAATAAAATAGAAATGGGAAAAAATTACGGTTGGCCAGAAATCCAAGGAGATGAGACAAAAGAAGGAATGATAATTCCAATGATTCATTCTGGAGCAACCACAACATGGGCACCTTCAGGTATAACCTATTTAAATGGTTCACTTTTTTGGAGCGGCCTTCGCGGGCAGACCCTATACGAAGGGATAATTGATGTAAGCAAAATTTTACTTAAAGAACACTTCAAAAATGAATTTGGAAGGCTTAGAAACGTTGTGGTAGGACCTGACAACATGCTTTACATAACAACAAGTAATCATGATGGGAGGGGCAACCCCAAAAAAGGAGATGACAAAATAATCAGGATTGATCCATTGTTACTGGAGTGATTTCTGAATATACTCTAATTCGCATAATGTTTATAAATACTTGCTTGAAGACTGTATAATTAACTTCTGGATGAAGATAAATAAAATCGGGGTACTACAAGCCTTGGGAGTAACAGCATATTGTAGTTTGATTGCACTTATTATGTGGAATGGGGAAAAGATATTTGGAGAAACTGATTCATATTTAGGCCCTCTTAGTTTTTTAGTTCTTTTTTCAACATCAGCCTTAACCTGCGGTCTTATCGTTTTTTACAAACCTTACAAACTTTTCTTTGAAGGAAAGAAAAAAGAGGCTATCGAGGTTATACTTTCAACAGTAATTTCACTTTTCGCTATTCTTCTCGGTTTATTTTTTGTGGTAATATATTTTAAGTGAAAAAGGAAAATATCTATTCGTGGATTAAAGTACTATCTTTTATCGGAGTGATCCTTGCGATTTATCTTCTTTGGCAACAAATGTTTAGGCCTGCATTTAAGCCGTGTAGTATTAACGAAACCGTTAACTGTGACGCTGTTATTTCAGGTCCTGTTGCTAAAACTCTAGGAATTCCAACACCTCTCTATGGTCTAATAGGTTACATTGTTATTTTTATAGCAAGTGTTTATAAAAAGAATAAATTAATTTTGGGAATGGCTACATTTGGCCTGCTTTTCTGTCTTTACATAGCCTACATTGAGTTATTTATCCTTAATGTGATTTGTCCGGTTTGCATTGCCTGCCAAATTATAATGATTAGCGTTTTTACCCTGGGTATTATTCTAAATAAGAAAAAAGAAACGTTAGGTTCTTAAGAAGTAACCAGCAATTATTCCTATAATTGCTGCAAATCCCCCGATAAATAGCATTTCAAGAGCACTCCTTGTTGGAGCAACTCCAACCATTTTGCCTTTTACAAAACCCAAGATAAAAAGTCCGGTGAAAGCAAAGATAAGTGTAAGAACTAATGCAAAAGGTAGTGAAAAAAGAAAAAGGGGAGATACTGGAATCAACCCTCCAAAGAAGTACGAGAGAAACATTATAAAAGACCCTACCCCCAAACTGTCTTTATGTTTCCCTTTTTGCATTTGATGAAGGGTTCTTTCACTTAAAAATTGACCAGCAGCCATTGAAACGGCCTCAACTGCAATTGTTACAACAGCAGCCAAAACTATAAACTCTTTATTTAAAGTTCCCGTTGAAACTCCAACTACAACCCCGGTAGTTGATACAAGTGCATCTTCAAATCCAAATACACTGCTTCTCACATAATCTTTATATATTCGCATAAATATTAATAATAATACTTTACAGCATCAATTATTAGTCCCAGGCATGTTATAATCACTCAACATGACAGAAGAAAGATCACAACATAAAAATAGAATAGATTGGGATTCAGTAGCAAAAGAAGCAAACGAAGCCTTTGGACGTTTTGTAACCAAATTACACGAGCTTCCAACTTCTGATAAAAAATGGACAGTTGAAGGGTCTTCACATGGACCTTACCTATCTGTGGCTGCATTATACGACGAAAGCTTTGGTGGTTCAAATGGTACCGGAGTTCAAACAATAAAAGTGAGCGCATCAATAAGTGAAGGTAATGCTAGTGGTCTATTAACTATTGGTGTGAATGAAGCATGGATTTTGGATGAATCAGAGAAGGTGGTAGGCCGCGTTTCGGACCAACTTACCAGGCTCTTAGAAGAGAGTGGTTTGAACCCCAAATCTAATAATGATAACTCTCTACATGGTAGAAATTCATACAGATCATTTTCATGGAAGATCTATCCTAATAATCACCCAAAAATTACCAATACAAATTGATGGGTAAAAATATAAGTTATGAGTTAGAAAGTTTTGTGGTAAAACACCAGCGCTTTATTCTAAATATAAACATGTGGTACCATTCAAGTAATTATTAATAAATTATGACACCCTTAGAAGAATTTCATGCTGTAGAGGCCAATGAGTGGAAAATAATATCAAGTGAGAAACCTCGACATAGTGGCGGTCCCAAAAAAAGAGGATACCTCGTTGAGGATGAATTAATAAAGTCAGTCTTAGAAAATGGTAGCTCGTATGAATTACAATACACAACTGCTGAAGAGGCAGACAAAATGAGGGTAAGATTAAATGCAAGGGTAACGGGTAAATCGATAAGAGTTCTGACTCAAGATGATAAGCCAAACTCAATTTTTATTGGACCTATTATAAGTAGCGAAGAAGAATAAAAGCCTCCTCATTTTAAATGAATATTCTACAAGGTGATACAAGAAATATTGAATTAACCCCAGAGTTTATTGAGAAAAGTGACAGAGATATAGAAACAATAAAGGCTTTAGACAGTTTGGCAACATCAACTGGTAATATTTTAGTTTTGTCGGGCGGATATGCAGTTGAAGCCCATTGCGGAGGAAAAATTGTCAGACCACATGGAGATATTGATGCACACATAATTTTGACTGGTGATACCTCAAATGAAGATATATTTTCAAAAGTGGACATCTTATTAAAAAACGAAAATACACCATGGATATTAAGAGATAAGAAATCGGACAAGGTAGATTATTTGGAAAATGATGATGATAAAGAATTTTTTAATAAAAGAAGAGTAGAGGTTCGTCTGAATACTCCACACGAGACTAATGTCAAATATCCAAAAAAGAAACTTATAAATTCATATGGTGAGGAAATAGAAGTCTGTATTGTGGATTTAAATCAGATGACCGCAGACAAAATACGAAAATTTTATGACTTAAGAGATGGTGTAGACACCACGAAAGATAGACATAGTAGTAAAAGTGATTTCTTTGATCTTAAAAGACTTTTGGAATTGGAAGAACTGGATAAAGACAAATTAAGAAAAGATTTACCTCATGAGTATGGATATGTATTGACTTTAATCGAGCAATATAAATAGAAGATATGTTAGAATCTAGGCATGGCACTCTCTGTTGGGATAGTGGGGTTACCAAATGTAGGTAAGTCTACATTATTTAACGCTCTCCTTAGAAAGCAGCAAGCGTATGTTGCTAATTTTCCTTTTGCAACAATTGAGCCAAATATTGGAATAGTTCCAGTTCCTGACGCTCGTCTTATCGAACTATCTAAAATCTATAACTCTCCAATTGTCCCAGCTACAGTTGAATTTGTAGATATTGCAGGACTAATTGCGGGAGCCTCAAAAGGAGAGGGTTTGGGAAATAAATTCTTGAGTCACATTAGGGACGTATCAGCTATCTGCTTCGTACTCCGAGCCTTCAGCGATCCAGACATCATAAAACAAGGAGTTAAAGATCCAAAAAGTGACTTTGAAATTCTAAAGCTCGAACTTCAACTTTCCGATGAAGAAATGATTGCAAAACATTCAGAAAAGAAAAATGCGAATGTTGAAATGTTACCCCTTTTAGGTAAAAAACCATTCTTAGCGGTTTTAAACGTTGATGAGAATGATTTGAAAAACGCAACAGACCTTGAAGAGAAATATTCAAAAGAGTTGGGGGTAGAGAAGGGTCAAATAGTTGTAATTTGTGCCAGAACAGAAAGTGAACTATCTGAACTTCCAGAGGAAGATCAAGCCCAGTATTTAAAAGATTTAGGAGTTGAGAAAAGTGGGCTAGAGAGGTTAATTCAGAAAGCTTTTAAAACCTTAGGACTAATCACTTTCTTAACAGCAGGAGAAAAAGAAGTGAGAGCTTGGACAATTAAAACGGGTACAAACGCGGTAGAGGCATCAGGGGTAATCCATACAGATTTCATGAACAAGTTTATTAAAGCAGATATTGTTAATTATCAAGATTTTATTACAAATAAAGGCTGGAAAGTTTGTCGTGAGCTTGGAAAGGTAAGAACGGAAGGAAGAGATTACATCATGAAAGACGGTGACGTTGTAGAGTTTAAGATTGGGTCATAAGATGACGAAACAAAACCCACAGGTAAGTATTGTTATTAGAACCAAAAATGAAAGTAAGTTTGTAGGTAAGGTTTTAAGTCTTCTTTATAAACAAACCTTTAAAGACTTCGAAATTATAATTGTAGACTCTGGATCCACAGACAAAACACTCGAAATAGTGAATAAATTTCCAGTTAAAGTTTTGAAAATTTTACCTGAAAAATTTACTTTTGGTTATGCCCTCAATTTTGGTATAAACAAAGCTCGCGGAAAATACATTTGCATATTAAGTGGACACTCGATTCCAATATCAGATTCCTGGCTTGAGGATGGCGTAAAAGTTATAAAAGAAGGTGGTGTGGCGGGATTAAGTGGGCATTGGAACTTTTTTATCCTTGGTTATTATTCCAGGATTTTGGCTCGATTTACTTTTCTTTTGCCACATTTTAAGTGGAGACAAGATTTTGATCCATTATTAACAAACACAAATTCATTAATTAGTAAAAGTCATTGGCAAGAGTACAAATTTGACGAAACACTTGAAGGATCAGAGGATTATGACTGGGCGAGCGAAATGATTGCAAGGGGATACAACATTGTTAAATACAAACCTTTTAGTGTTTTTCACTCACACTTTATGTTAGGTAGACCTGGATATTTTGCGACAAAGCCAATTTGGACAAGACAAGTTGCTGAAATTGATAAAAAGAAAAGACCAAGTGTTAACAAAGATTAAAAATGACTAAAGAACTTGGCCATCAGACACACCAGCTATTTTTTGACCTTCACTGTCTTTTGCTGTGATATATCCGAATGTAGCATTCAGCTCTGTGGCACCCGTTACTTCAAGAACGTTGGCTTCACACGTTCTATTTCCATTCAAAACCTGCTCACCGCAATGTTTTCCAAAAGGGCAATCTTTTGCACATCTAAGTTCAACCATAGTGGGTGGAGTATAACTCTTGTATATTGAAGAAGTCAAATAATTGTACTGGACGCATATATTTCGGAAAATCACCTAAACTTTTCCATGTATGCCTTGGGTGATATAAGGCCTATGGTGGACTCAGACAATATGTTATTGAGCCCAAAATGGAGGAAGTCAACGAGAAACACTTGCCGCACCACCATAGATCGAAACGCTTCCGCTTGGATTTTCGGTAGTAAATTTGATTTGCCCTCTAGTTACATCTAGGGCTTGGGTTGCCATAAATTTCCCGTTTAATAAACGAGTTAATTTTATCAACACAAACAC
>CAZTGB010000006.1:13726-15040 GCA_964612965.1 uncultured Gammaproteobacteria bacterium
TTGTCAAATGGGCACTCGGGCGCACAAGGTAATCGAAAAACTCCAGCTGCAAATTCTAGTGCCATAATTATTTAAAAGGATATTATCTCTCTCTATTGAAGAAGTCAAGCTGGGCTGATATAATCTCACCAATAAGTAAATTTGCTAAAGCAAACAAGCTTGTAAATAAATTTATGAACAAATACGAACTAACCTTAGTTTTGGATGGGAAGTCAGCTTCTGCCAAAAAGAAGAAATATACTGATCTTGTAGATAGCTTAGTCAAAGTATTTAAAGGTGAAGTAGTTGAATCCAAAGAGTGGGGAGTAAAGGAACTAATGTATAAAATTAAAAAAAGCTTAACCGGCCTTTATCTTTTTTTTGAGCTAGAGCTTGACCCAAAAGGTGTAAAATCAATCAACGACAAATTAAGAGTAGATGGAGAGGTTCTGAGATTTCTCTTAGTTAGGAAAGAAAAATAAGCGAAGCTTAAGTCTTCGACAAAAGCGAAAGCTTAAAATTATATAATTAAAATATGGCAAGAAGTTTAAACAAGGTTCAGTTGATAGGAAATCTAACTCGTGATCCGGAATTAAAATACACACCTCAAGGGACTGCGGTTTGTACTATTGGACTTGCTACAAATAGACAATGGACCACAGAGAGTGGAGAGAAAAAGGATGAAGCAGATTTCCATAGACTTGTAGTTTGGAATAAACTTGCTGAAATCTGTGGACAGTTACTTAAAAAAGGAAGAAAAGTATATTTTGAAGGTCGCCTTTCAACACGCAGTTGGCAAGCACAAGACGGGACACAAAGAAGTATCACTGAAGTTGTTGTAAGCGACATGATCATTCTTGACAGGAAAGAAGATGGAGCAGGTGGAGTGGGAGACATTGATATTCCGGAACCTGGAATGGAGTCCCAAGTTGCGCCCGATGAAACCCCAAAAGTAGAAAAGAAAAAATCATCTAAAAAAGATGAAGCCGAAGAACCCGAGGTTAATGAAGAAGACATTCCCTTCTAATTTTAAAAACAAAATTAACTAATATGGCTAAAAAAACTAAAAAAAGAAGATTTCAAAAAGAGGTAATAACACCGCTTAATACCAGTTGTCCTTTTTGCAAAGCTAAGCTTAACCCTGATTACAAGGATTATGACACCTTAGCTAAATACTTAAGTGATAGGGCAAAAATCCTTTCAAAAGAAAGAAGTGGAATTTGTTCCAAGCACCAAAGAAGGTTAACCGTAGCTGTGAAGCGCGCAAGACATTTAGCTCTTCTTCCTTTTGTTCCTTCTTTAGGTTAAAATCTTTCTCATGCCCAGTGAGAATAT
>CAZTGB010000006.1:15050-37796 GCA_964612965.1 uncultured Gammaproteobacteria bacterium
AAAGTAGGTTTTGTTAAAATCAGAAAGTTTCTTCTTGTTCTTTTTGCGCTCTGCTTAGTTTTTTCAGGAGGTTATTTCTTTGGAGTAAATGGATATAAAGCCGAGGTTAAAAAGGCACTTGATGTAAAAATCACGCGTCAAAACCCACCAGACAAAAATATTGACTTTAATCTCTTCTGGCGAGTGTGGGACACACTCTCTTCCAAGTATTTTGACAAGACCAAGCTAGTGCCATCTGAGATGGTATACGGGGCCATAAGCGGCATGGTAGCCTCACTAGGTGATCCTTATACAGTATTTCTTAAGCCCACAGAGAACAAAGTAGTTAATGAAGATCTTAATGGCAGTTTTGAAGGGGTAGGGATGCAGATAGGGTTTAGACTATCACGTTTAGCTGTAATTTCTCCTCTTCCAGATTCTCCGGCGGAAGCAGCAGGAGTTAAACCCGGTGACTACATAATTCATATTAAGGATGAAGGAAAAAATATTGATGTGAATACAAGTGGTATGAGTCTGGGGGATGCGGTTCAGCTTATTCGCGGAAAAGAAGGAAGTAAAGTTACTATAACTTTTGCAAGGGAAGGATTTGAAGGCCCGATTGTAAAAGAAATTACAAGAAAGAAATTAGATGTTCCATCAGTCACCCTCAAATTTGAAAAAGATGGGGAAATTGCAATACTTAAAGTAAATAAATTTGCGGCAGAAACTTCAGATGAGTGGGATAAGAAAATAAAAGAAATAGTAGACAACTCTAAGACAAAATTTGTAATAGTTGATCTTAGAAATAACCCTGGAGGTTACCTCCAAGAAGCGGTTGACCTTGCGGCAGACTTCATGGAAGTAGGTAAAGTTGTGGTTATTGAGGAACATGGTGGTGGAGTTAAACTGGAACACAAAGTAGACAAGATTGGAAAACTTCTAAAGTATAAAACGGTAGTCTTAGTTAACGAAGGTAGTGCCTCAGCAAGTGAAATTTTAGCAGGAGCTCTAAGAGACCAAAAAGGAATTAAGATTGTGGGGGATACAACATTTGGAAAAGGTACTATGCAGGAGCCAATTGAAATTCCGGGAGGATCCGGACTTCATGTAACAACTGCCAAGTGGCTTACACCAAATGGAACATGGGTTAATGAAAAAGGTCTTGAACCAGATGTTAAAATTAGCGATGATGAAAATACAATTGAGGATGAGCAACTTCAAGAGGTAATAAAAGTTCTTAATTAAATTGTCTCAGTAAATCTATTCTTTGATTGCTTCAGATATTCTTTCAAAAGCCTTATCTGAAAGTGAAGCTATATGTGTGATGTAAAACATAAACCCGACCCCCTCTTCATCGCCCGTATCCTCGTCTCCATCTCGGAAAACTCTTGAGTTATTCCAGCCCTTTGCTCAGAGTCACAACTAGCTAATATCTTAACAAGTTCGAGGGTAAATTCATTCCATTTTTTAGAAACCTCTCTCCAATTTTCGACACTTCTGCCCTCCATCTCATTAATTGATGCTAATTCTAATCCAATTTTCTTATTTTCTCGCTTTTCATTGTCCATTGTGAGGGGATTATACCATGGACTTTAAATTAAACAAATGAGTGCTGACCTAGACTATTCATGATCAATTGGGGTGTTTAGAGATTCAATGTAGATAAACAAAGGGTAGATCAAAACAGATGGCTGAGTATTTGGCAAACAGCCATCTGTTTTTTTGGATTATCGTTGTTGCAGCCAGTTAAAAAACTGCTGGATAACCCCAATCACTACTGGAACAGCAACGACAAAATATATTGTCATGGCTGCCAGTATGGTTCCTTTTTTCATCTCCTTCTCCTTTCCGGAGGCGCAAAAAATCAGCCTCCTAAGATGAAATTCGTATCCCATAATTTACTCTCTTTTTCTGAAGAAATCAATTATTACTAAATCACGAAGTTCCAATTTCCTTAGGTGTGTTACAATTTACTTGTGGGAATAACAAAAGTTAATTTAAAAATTAGTAATCCTAAAAACTCAAAAAAGTTTTTTAAAGGCGAATTTTTGGTTGATTCTGGAGCTTCTTTTACTGTTGTTCCAGCCAGTGAGCTTAAAAAAATGGGTATAAAGCCAAATAGAGAAGAAAGATTTGTTTTAGCCGATGGAAAGGTAATAAGTAGAAAAGTTGGAAGTGCCCTTTATGAATATAAAGGAATAGAATCAGCGGCTCCAGTTTTATTTGGTGAAAAAGATGACAGTTTACTTCTTGGTGTATTTACACTTGAAGCACTAGGTTTATCTTTGGACCCCCTCAAACGTCAGCTCTACAAAGCCACTTTAAGAGTTTAATGCAAATATTATAGAAAGTCTTAAGATATTAAATTTTTTGTAAGCTCCGTTACGCGATCTAAGTCACCATCTACAATTAATTCAAGTTTTCCCCAGTTTTTACCTAGTCTGTGGTCTGTAACTCTATCCTGTGGGAAGTTGTAGGTTCTAATTTTTTCAGACCTCATCCCGCGCCCAATTACACTTCTGTAACCTGCAATTGTTCTTAATTTTTCTTCTTCTTGTTTCTCCCAAAGGCGGGATCTAAGGAGCGAAAGTGCTATTTGTCTATTCTGTTCTTGAAATCTTTCCTCACGGGCCTCAACTACAAGTCCACTTGGTCTGTGGGTTAAACGTACGGCTGTAGCTACTTTATTTACATTCTGCCCTCCATGTCCACCACCTGTTGTAAACTGCCATTCAAGCTCCCCAGGGTTAACGTAGACCTCGGTCTCCTTTATTTCAGGTAGTACTACAACTGTTGCAGTTGATGTGTGGATTCTTCCTCTTTTTTCGGTTGCGGGAACTCTTTGAACTCTATGGACTCCAGATTCATTTTTAAGAAGATCAAAAGCTCCAGCTCCTGTAATTTTAATAGTGTTATCTGCGAGTTGAATTAGCTTCCAATTCTTTTTGACGGCGTACCTTCCGTACATTCTAAGTAAATCAGCTCCCCAGAGCTTAGCCTCATCTCCCCCTGTGGCTCCTCTGATTTCAAGGTAAAGTGTCTGGTTTTGTGAAGGATTATTATTTTCCATGAAAGAAAAAGAAACGCTTAGGCTAAAAAATATAGAAATTACTCTTTTGCACGAAGTGCAGAAAGGGTAGTGGGTCTTGCCAACTCTTCTTGAAGCTTTTTCTCTCTTTTAAGTTTTCTCTTCTCTGTCTTTGAAATAGCTTTTTTATTGGCCCCTTGAAGTCTTGCTTTAAATGCATCCACACGTCCCGCGGCATCCAAAAATTTCATGGTTCCAGTATAAAATGGGTGGCAGGCATAGCAAACCTCAACTCTGAGTTCGGGTTGTGTATCACCCGTAACAAATGTATTTCCACAAGCACAAGTTACTTTAGCTTGCGTGTACCAGGTTGGATGAATTGCTGTTTTCATATACTTAATTTACGATGCAAATTATACCAGCTGTGCTTGGAATAGACAATAAGCTGTGGTACTATTCAGGTGTGGTAGAAATACAAAATGCATTATTCGGCATTGTCCCTTTGAGCAAATGGAGAACTCTTGAAGGAGGAGCTATCAGATTAGACGGTGAGGGGATTACAGAATCAATCCTTTTACACAAGAGGAGAATAATTGAATCAATCGAATTTGTTGGCGGAAATGTTTTAGTAAGATCACTTGTGTTGGATAACAAAACTAGTGTGTATAAACCTCAAGCCTTAACTTTTACTCAAGATGAATTTAGTGACCTAAATAAATATGTTCGCGTGGGTCTAGTTAGCAAGAAACTTAGGGCTGCTTGATTCTTCTTTTATTTTCCGCAATAAAAACTCCAATTGCTATGACAACTGCTCCAACTACAAACATTGGAGTTACACTCTCTCCCAACCAAACAACAGCCAAAGGGGTCGAAAAAATAGGGTAGAGGTAGGAAAAGAGGGAAGCTTCCCCAATTTCAACTGTTTTTTGAGCCTTTTCATATAGATAATAAGCTAATGATCCGGAAAGAACTGCCATATAAATTACTCCCAAGTGATATGTAAGCCCTACTCTTTGGAGAGATTGGAAACTCATGCCGTGTCCTAATGCAAAGGGAAGAAACGAGAGAAAACCAATAATAAATGACAGATTAGTCATAGTTAGTGGTGAGACCCCTTCCCTTAGAAGTCTTTTAGCTATAACTGTGGCCCAGGCAGTAGCTATTAGATATCCAACTATAAAAATATTTCCTGAAAGTCTTAAGGCTCCATTGTGGTTTTGAAGTAACGGTTCAATTACAGTTAAAACAGTTCCAAAGAGAGCTATTCCCATACCTAGTTTTTCTTTTTTTGTAATATGTTCTCCCAAAAATATTACCCCAGCTATGGAAATTAAAAGAGGATTGATGAGTGTGATCAAACTCATATCAAGTACTGTGGTATTTTCAAGACCAAAGAAAAGGAAACCCAAGGAAACTGTGGAAGTTAAAAATCCATAACCTAGTAAGTTTAGAAGAGTTGCTCTGTCTTTTGGAAGACGACTCTTAATAACGACAAAAGAAATAATAGCAATTACAGTTGAAATTCCAAACCTGTAGGTTAAAAATGTAACTGAATCAAAACCCTCAAGAGTATATTTAATTACGGGTCCTGCAACTCCCCAAATAGCAGCTGTTAAAAGAAGTTCAATATAAGCCTTAGAGCGGGCAGAGTTCATTTTATTTGAGTAGAGAAGTCAGATTCTCAACATTTGTTTTAATCTGCTCTCCGGTTTTAAGATTCTTCAAAAGTATTTTTTTGTCCTTAAACTCTTCAGGCCCAATTATTACTACATAAGGAAGGCCTTTTTTGTCAGCATATTTAAGCTGTTTATCAAGCCTTACACCCTCATTAGGATAAAGCTCGGTGTTAACTCCAGATTCTCTCAGAATCTTTGAAATTTTAATTGATTCATTAAGCATTTCAGGGGAGAAAACAGTCGCAAGAACTTTTGATGAAGTTTTCAATTGAGGAATAAGATTAAATTCTTCTAAAGCTTCGAGTGTTCTATCAAAACCTAGTCCAAATCCAGTCCCTGGAACATCTACCCCAGATATATTTTGTACGACTTTGTCGTATCTCTCGCCCCCAAGAACTGAACCTCCAGATGAATCTGGAATTTCAATTTCCCAAATAGGTCCCGTTGAATAAGAAAATGAGCGAGCAATGGTTGGATCAAATTTAAACCAATCTTTCTCAAACCCGTATTCCTTTAGGTAATTCAAAATAAATTCAATCGCTTCGTTGGGTTTTAGGGATGAAACAAAATCGAAATATTCAAGTGCTTTTGATTTTTCAATTCCTCTTTTTTCCATTTCTGAGATAACACCATCTTTTCCAATCTTCTTGAGCTTATCAATTGCAGAGATCGCTTCATAGGGAAGATCCTTTAGAAGTGCTCTATCGTTAATTAAAACGATGGCTTTTTTAAAACCAAGTCGTCTGTAAATGTCTAATGACAAAGCTATTGTTTCAGCATCTGCTAGGGGAGAGGAAACACCAAAAATATCAGCATCAACTTGTAAAAACTCTCTATACCTTCCCTTTTGTGGTTTTTCTGATCTAAATGCACTTTGAATTTGATATCTTCGAAACGGCATTGGAATGGTTCCGTTATATTGACCAACTACACGGCATGTGGGAATAGTTTGATCATATCTCAAGGCCACCTCTCGTCCTCCCTGATCTTTAAAGCTATAAAAAAGTTTTTCATCATCTCCGACTTGACCTTTAAAAATTTCTAAAGGCTCAAGGGTGGGGGTTTCCATTGGGTCATATCCCCACAATTCACATATTTCTGCAATTTTGTTTCTTAACCACTGACGCTTAAGAGCCTCTTCCGGAAGGAAGTCTCTAAATCCTTTTAGTGTTTGTAAATTATTCATTGCTTAAATTCTAGCATTTATTTATTAGTCAGAATAGCTTCGTAAAACTTTTGTGCTATTAAAACTTTTGATATCTTTACATATTCATTTGCCTTGTGTGATTGCCCGGGTTCCCCAGCCCCAAGACTAAAAGTTGGGACTTTGTTAAAAGTTTTCCAAAGCATTTGAATATCAATATAGCCCCTTTTCTTGGCACTTTTGACCCTCTTTATAGGTGCAAATTTAATAATACTGTTTAACTCTTCTTTTTGTGTAGTCCAACTACCAAGGTCGTGTCTTGTCGCAATTTGTTTTATTTTTAATCCCAATTTTTCTGAATTTTCTATAATAAAATTCTTCATTAAATCCGCATTTAATTTTTCGTTGGCAACCCTCACCTCAACAATATATTCACACCTTTCAGCAATCACATTACCCTCACTTCCACCACCATTTATGTAAGCCACGTTCATGGTTGAGCTGCCGAGCTCTTTGCTTGAAAAACCCAGTAGCCAGTTCTTAAGTTTATTCAACACTTTCATAGACTGCGTTATGGCATTTATTCCGCTTGCAGGTATTGCTGAGTGTCCAGCTTTTCCTTCAATTTCGACCTTCATTTCAATTAAGCCTCGACATGAATTCCCAATCTGCAAATCATCTCCATCAAGTGAAATTATAAGTTTTGGTTTGATTTTATTTTTATACCCTTCAATAAACTTTTTCATTCCCAAAAAATCATATTCCTCATCACAATAAAATAGGAATGAAATATTATCTTTTAAGTTTGGTAGGGTAGTAAGCTGAAGCATAACTGCAATTCCCGATTTCATATCACTAGATCCTCTCCCAAACAACTTTCCATTTACAAGGTTGGCCTCAGTTGGGCTTTGCTCCCAATCCAAATTAGGTTGGACCGTATCAATGTGTCCGGTTACTAGAATGTCACTTTTATTTCCTTTTTGAGCTATAACATTAAACCTTCCATTTTCAACGGGTTGTTTGGAAATTTTAAGTGCAGAATTTTTCTCTAAAAACTCATAAATCCACTCTCCAATTTCCCGTTCATTGGTTTCAGTGTCAACCCAGGACGGAATTGAAATTAACTTTTGTAATATTTCTATAGTATCCATATTTATTAAGTAGAAAGTGTTGGAGGGAAGGTGGGCTATTGTTGATAGCTTTTTTTCCCTCCAACAGGTCGCATGCCGTGATCATCTAGTGATCACCAAGATTAATACGCATGTCGAACCTCCTTTCTTTTTGAAACAGAGAAGAACTGTCTTGCTTTAAAACATTCCTCGCTGTTTCCTAGGGTGGGCGAGGGGAAACGATCCCCTGATTCAGGCCCCACAAGCCTGCGTGTTTCCATCTACACTATGCCCACCAAGTTTTTCCAACAAAAAACCCTCGTTCACATCACTAAAAAGAAATTAATCAATTTAGTAAGGAACGAGGGTCTTTCTTAAAATGATTTTTAATCATTAAAAAAGGACCTCCCGCGGTCCCATCCTTAGTTCTCCGAGAGATTTCTTCTCGAAGCTCTTTATCCATCTCTACTTTGCGGTGACAATGGTTGTTTGATTTTTACGCTTTAACTTGCGTCTAGCATTTTGGCTAGCTCCTGGTTTCGTCGTGACTGAAACTCATACGGATTTATTAAACTGTAAAGGCAATTATAGCAAGGAATATTTTCTTGTCAAATTTTACTCTTGAGAAAGTACAAAGACCGTCCTAAGAGAAGATTTAGAATTATTCTCCGTTGCAACATAAATTATTTGGTCATTATTCTCAATACTGGCCGCCTTTATCTTGGAGACTTTACCTTCAGAGAATGAAAGCACCTGAGTCTGAAGAGTGGGTTTTAAAGTTATCAAAAGATCCTCGCTTTTGCCTATCACAACATCTATTTTGGGCTCAGTTATTTGTGGGGTAATTAATATTCTTTGGGCAGACAAAACTTGATTTCCATTTTTGTATCCCATTGCAACTATAAAATCACCAATTGCTATGTCTGTGAACTTAACTGTCTTTGTAGTTTTTCCATCATCTTTGACTACAGCTATTCCATCTTTATCTAAAACTGATATTTGTCTAATTTCACTTTCCTTGGTTCTTACCTGGATTGTTAAATCAGCGATGTCAGTGACGACCCCTAAATACGCCTTTGGCTTATTTAAAAGTTCTTCAACTTTTGCCTGTACTTTCTCCCGAATGCTTGAGGCTGAGTCTGAAGACTCTGAAGCTTCCGGAAGAGTTGTTTTTTTCTCAAATGAGGAAGAATAAACAACCAATACTTTCTCAATACTTTGTGCGCCAGCGGGGTCAAAAGCTATAATTTTGATTTGGTTTACGCTGGCTACCAAATCCACATCTTCTTCAAAAAGTCCCTTTTCATCCGATTTGCTTATATAATCTCCGGATTCACCCGAAACAGTTATGAAAGAGAGAGGTTTGGTAATTCCGGAAACTGTAACTGTGTTTTCAACTACAACATCTTCATTTTCAGGTTTATTTAGGATGATTTTAAATTCAGAAGCCCCATTTGCTTTGGGAGTGGGAGAAGCATTTACATTGTTGTTGTCCTGTTTTTTTAGGGATGAATTAACTCGATAGGCTCCAAATGCAATAACAAGGCCAAAGCCAACTCCAGCAATTATTGCCCAAATAACTTCCTTTCGCATTACGAAGGCCAATATACAGTATTGCCAAAAAAGTGTCAATTTGTTAGAGTGGGTCGACATGGATATTACGTATTTGGGTCACTCATCTTTTAAAATTAAGACAAGAACGGCGACCGTGGTTACCGATCCATACGCTTCAAATATCGGTTTTAAGTTTCCAAAGACCGATGCTGACATTGTTACGATCTCACACGATCATGATGATCATAATCAATCAGCACTTGTTGAGAATGTCTCAAAGATAATTGATAGCCCTGGAGAGTACGAAATAAAAGGTGTGTCTTTTCTTGGATTTTCCACATATCACGACAATGAAAAAGGTGCGTCTCGTGGCAAAAACACAATTTATGTGATCGAAGCTGAAAAGTTAAGAATAGCTCATTTAGGTGATTTGGGGCATGAGTTAACCTCAGAGCTAATTGATAGCCTTGGATCCATTGATATTTTAATGCTTCCAGTTGGGGGAGATTATACAATAGGCCCTAAAGAAGCTTCTGATGTTGTTTCAAAAATAGATCCATATTTTATTATCCCCATGCACTATAACAGCATAAGTGCTGATATGTCGTCCTCTGGACGTCATCAAACAGACGATCTTAATCAATTAACTTTTTCAAAATTGGAGAGTGTCGAAGTTTTTCTTAAAGAGATGGGGCTTCCAACTGAAACATTACCCAAGTTTTCCATTAAAAAGGAAGACATAATAGAAGATCAGAATACAAAAATTATAGTTTTGGAGAAAAAGTAGCTGCCCTTCAAAAAAATGGCTACAAATCAAAGTACTGTACGAATTGCTCCTCATTCTCAAGATGCAGAAGAATCTGTATTGGGGGCAATGCTTTTAGATAAAGATGCAATTATTGCCGTTGCCGAGTTTTTGGCCCCCGCCGATTTCTATGACGAGCGACTAAAGGAAATCTATGAGGCAATCTTAGCTCTTTATGAAGAACGAGTTCCGGTTGACGTATTAACAGCTACCGAAAAACTCAAAAAAAGAAAATCATTAAAAACTACGGGTGGGGCAACTTTTTTAAGTGAACTCGTTAATAAAGTTCCAACCGCAGCCCATGTTGAGCATTACGGGAAGATTGTTAAAGATCTCTCAACCAAAAGAGCTTTGATGAATGCAGCAGCAAAGATAGTAGATTTCTCGCTTGATGAAGGAATGGGAGCAAGTGATGTACTAGACAAAGCGGAGAGCGCCGTATTTGCTCTTTCTCAACAACACCTAGTTCAAGGCTTCACCGCAGTTCGTGCAGCACTTTCAGAGTCTTTTGATAGACTTGATGAACTTCATAAACAGGGAGAGGGACTTCGAGGTGTTCCAACTGGATACGGTGATTTAGATGATGCTCTAGCTGGAATGCAGAAAAGCAACCTTTTAATTTTGGCTGCAAGACCAAGTGTTGGTAAATCCGCCTTTGCACTCAACATTACCCAGAATGTAGCTTTAAAATACAAAAAGTCGGTAGGATTTTTCTCGCTCGAAATGAGCAAAGAAGAAATAGTTGATAGGCTCCTTGTGGTCCAAGCCGATATAGATGCCTGGAAATTAAAGACAGGAAAACTAAGCGAAGATGATTTCACAAAGCTTTCTAACGCCATGGGAGAGCTTGCCGAGGCTTCAATCTACATAGATGATACACCAGCCCTTTCAATTCTTGAGATGAGGACAAAAGCCAGAAGACTTCAGGTGGAACACGGACTGGATCTGTTAATTGTTGATTACCTTCAGCTAGCAAGAAGTAGAAACTTAGAAAATAGAGTACAGGAAGTATCAGAAATTTCACAAGGACTTAAAAATTTAGCTAGAGAATTAAAAATTCCAGTAATTGCTCTTTCTCAGTTATCTCGTGGAATAGAGCAAAGAAGTGGCAAGAAACCACAACTTTCGGACTTAAGAGAATCGGGGAGTATTGAGCAAGATGCAGATGTTGTAATGTTTCTTTGGCGCGAAGATGATGGCAACCTAGAAAACATGATGCTTGATATTGCAAAACACAGAAACGGACCCCTAAAAAGTATTCCACTTCATTTTAAGGGAGACAGAATCAGATTCTACCCAAGAGATATTAAGCATAAAAGTTGATTAAATGACCCCATAGTTGTAATATACCGCCTATTGGTGGCCGAGGAGAGAATCGAACTCTCACGAGGGTTTAGCCTCACATGATTTTGAGTCATGCATGTCTACCGTTCCATCACCCGGCCAGTACGCCTATTTTACCATTTGACACGCTATTTATCACGGAGTAGGTTTAGAATATGGATAAAATAGACAAGTTGGACATTAAAGTTTCAGGCATACAAGTTGATTTAAAAGATCTCAATAAGGAAGTTGAGCAAGCCGAGAAAAAAGCTGAAAAGAGATTCAACAAAGTTATGATAGCTCTGGTGGACATTGCGGGACAATTTAAAAAATTTGACGAGGAAAGGATGATTTTATCTGCCCACTCAAAAGATCACACTGACAGAATTGGAAAACTAGAGGGTGCAGTTTTTAACGCTTCTTGATATAATCCTCTCTGGTATGGCAATGATTAATGCAACAGATTTAAAAGGTGGAGCGGCTTTCTTGTATGAAGGTAAACCCTTTAAGGTCAATAAGTATGAACTAATTAAAATGGGTAGGGGTGGGGCAACCGTTCGTGTATCCTGTGTTAATCTTGAAACCGGGTCAAATGTGGAGCACGCTTTCTCATCCAATTTATCTTTTGAGGAGGTTGAACTCCGTAAAAGAGTACTTCAGTATTTATACAAAGATTCAAAAACGGCAACCTTCATGGACCCTTTTAGTTTTGATCAGATTGAAGTTCCACTTACAGTTTTGGGAGATGGAATATCATACGTTAAGGAAGGAGAGAATGCTAACGTTCTCTTTTGGGAAGACCGACCCCTTTCAATTGACCTTCCTCCAAAAGTGGTTCTCACAGTTACCGATACCGATCCGGGAGTCAAAGGAAACTCGGTAAGTAACCTATACAAGCCAGCGGTACTTGAAAATGGACTTGCTATTAAAGTTCCACTATTTATAAACATTGGAGAAAAAATTAGAGTTGATACAAGAACTGGAAACTATATTGAGAGGGCAAAAGATTAAACCCACACCCACCAAAAAGAAGCTGCAATAACTAGAACCTGTGTAACTATTCCCCAAAAAGGACTTTTTGTATCTACCTGCATACTTCTTTCATAATTAACCCACCAAACAAGCCATTTAGGTCTGAATGTTTTGAAATAATAGTAAGGATATTTAACTACATCAGGAAGTACAGATGAAAGAGAACAAATTAAAATAAGTGTAGACAACTGAAAGTTGGGTAAAGCGTTATACGCAAAAACTGATCCTAGTGTAAATGCAACTCCAATATCAATAATTGCAAATGTCGTACTTGACTTCGAAGGATGTCCCAATTTTTGAGTCTCAGTATATAAATGTGGGTTCCAATGGGGGATTTTATCTAAGATAAAGTGAGAGGCTAAAGAAAGCGGGATTGAGACCCAAGGACTAGGAAATTTAGAAGCAATTGCAATCCCAACTGCTACATGAGGTGTTTCTAGCATTCTGCTTCACATATTAATATAATGGGGGACATGATTGCAAACTTATCAGTTAATACTTTAGGGATTTTGATATTCCTTTTTCTTTACTGGAAAAAATTAAAAGAAGATCTAGGAGTTGAGATTATATTTTCCTCAGCTTACATAATAATTGGTGCAATTCTTGCCTCATATTTTATGGCTATAAAGTTCTTGCCCAATTGGATTTTTTGGATGGAAATATTAGGTTTAATTTTAAGCTTAAGTTTCAGTATATATAAATTCAAGATGAAGATATTTGAAACCCTTGATGCGACTGTAATTTCACTTCTTCCTTGGTTATCTCTAACTTTTCTTAAAGACTCAGTGGTTAATGCTTCAATCGCTTCATTTATAAGTTTCGTCTCTGTTTTAATATTCATTTTCATATATTATTTTGTTGACTCCAGGTATAAAAGGTTTACTTGGTACAGATCAGGTAAGATTGGATTCTCGGGTTTATTTACACTATTTGTCTTTTTTCTGGTTCGCTCTACCACTTCACTTATAATCCCTTCCGTGTTAACATTTACAAGTGTTTTTGAGCCATACATATCTGGGGCTTTATCTTTGTTAAGTATTTTGGTAATTTTGTATTTAGGGAGAATAGAAGAATAAGCAGAGCTTAAGGCTTTGTCAAAAGCAGAGCTTGAAATAAAGTACAATGGCAACGACAAAAAGAGAAACAATAAAATTTCCAGCAAGTGTCTTGGCTCCCGTCGGAGTTTTTCTTAGAGACAGGCTGAAAAACATGCAGAAAAGAAAAAACGAAATTTCTAAGGAAGACCCATTTCGTGATACTTCCAGAGTTTTTGACAATGCGGCAAGTGATATCGAAGCGGATGAACAGTTTGGGCACGCCCGCTCATCAGCACTTAAGAAAGAGTTAACGAAAAGAATAATTCAAATAAGAAAAGCCTTAACCCGTGTCAAACTTGGCAAATACGGAATTTGTGAGGAATGCGGTCAAATGATTGATACAGACAGGCTAATTATCTATCCGGAAGCGACTCTTTGTGCAAATGACGCAAGAAAGCGAGAGAAGTAAATTTAAGTGGAAACTCCTAAAGTAATTTTTCAAGATGATCACATCTTGGTACTCAACAAGCCATCAGGTTGGATCACAAATGACGCAGTAACTACAACAACTCAACCAGTTATTCAATCTTGGTTAAGAGAAAATTTTGATTATCCTTTAATAGGAGATTATAAAGGTCGCGATGGCATTGTTCATAGACTTGATAAAGAAACCTCAGGAGTGCTACTTGTTGCCAAGACTAGAAGAGCCTTTGACGAGCTGCAAAGGCAATTTAAAGAAAGAATTGTTGAAAAAAGCTATATAGCCCTAGCTCATGGGAAGATTAAAGACAAAGAAGGGAAAATTAAAGTTCCAGTAGGCAGACTTCCCTGGAGACGTGATCGCTTTGGAATTTTACCGGGAGGGCGTGATTCAGAAACGATCTATAAAGTAAAAGATTATTATGGCGATAACACCCTGGTTGAACTTTTTCCAAAAACCGGTAGAACTCATCAAATTAGGATTCACTTAAAACATATAGGACATCCCATTGTGGCAGATGAATTCTATGCGGGACGAAAGACCGCGAGGCGGGATAGAGAGTGGTGTCCAAGGCTTTTCCTTCATGCAGCAACCATCAAATTTTTGCACCCCAGCACAAAAGAAGAAACAAATTTTGAAGCAGAACTTGCAAGTGATTTAAAAGAAGTGTTGTCCAAATTATCTTCCTAGCCCCGCGAAATGTGCCTTTGGCCAGTGAGTCTTTAATTGGTTAACAAGATACACCCCAGAAACTTTCTCGGGCATTATCACATAGTGTGCCCCTAATTCTTTCAATCTCTCTCCATGGTTTATTTCCTCAACACGAACTATAACCGTAGCTTTGGTCTTGCGTCTAACGCATTCCTCAAGAAGGAGTTCATTATCCTGCACGTCAGACGCTGTTGAGATAATTAGTTTTGCCTTATCAATTTGAAGACTATCTAGTACTTCAGGGTCTCCCATGTCTCCATATACTACATTTACTCCATCGTCTCTTAATTTTTTAACAATCGTAGGGTTAAAATCCATCACAAGAAAAGGTATCGCGGTTTTTTTAAGGTATTTAACAACAGGACCTCCAACTCTATGTGCTCCAATCACAATAATATGCTCGCTGAAATCATTTTCCACTTTAACTTCAAGAGTGTGAGAAAATCCTTTTCTCTCAAGAATGTTAAGAATAGTGGAGAAGTATTTATATATCTTCTTTGATAAAAATATTAGTATCGATGAAACAATAATAGTTATTACAGCAACAGCTGCCATAACAGACAAGGATAACTGAGTTACAATTCCAAACTGTACTCCCACCAAAAGCACAATTAATGAAAACTCAGAAATTTGAGAGAGATTTAAGGAAGTCTGGAAAAATGTATGTTTCCTAAACCCGAAAATAGCCAGAATCACGGAATAAACGAGAGGTTTAAAGATGGTTGCGAAAAGTGAAAAAACTAAAATCGCCAGCCAGTTATTTGCAATATCAGTTAAGTTCGCCTGGGTTCCTAAGTAAACAAAAAATAGAGTTAAGAAAAAGTCTCTTAGTGGTTTAATTTTCCCTTGTATTTGAATGTGGTAAGGGGATGAAGCAAGCGCCACCCCTGCCAAAAACGCTCCAATCACAACCGAAAATCCCAAAACAACAGCTAAGGAAGTAAACATAAAGCACCATGTTATTGCCGTAAAGAAAAGTAGCTCAGTGGATTTTGCAACTGAATCAAAAATTCTCTCGAGCACAAATTTCGAAAGAACAAAAGTTAAGATGAATAGTCCTGCTGTTTTGATAGCCAAAGCCGCAAGAGGCAGGCTGTTTTGAACCCCCAAGTTAAGGGCTGAACTTCCAACAGAAACCATCATAAGAACCCCAATGGCTACAAGATCCTCAATAAGTAATATTCCTATCGAGAGCTTGCCGTAAAGAGAGGATAGATCTCTTTTCTCTAGAAGCATTTTAATAACAACCACGGTTGATGAAAATGCGAGCCCCAAGCCAATATATACGCTTTCCATATTTCCAAATCCCAATGCTGTTGCAATAAAAAATCCTGCAATAGTTGAAACAATAACTTGCCCCACAGCAGAAACTATTATTGGAACCCCCAATGTTTTAATTTCCCTTAAATCAAGTTCCATTCCGATTAAAAATAGAACAAATGCAATTCCAATTTCCGGGAAAACGTGAAGAATTGGGGAGTCGGCAATATTAAATACTCGAAGAGTAGAAAGAATGACCCCTGTTAATAAGTAGGCTATAACCAACGGAAGCTTTAATTTGTAAACCACAAACCCTAAAGTCGAAGCAAGAGTCAAAACTGCAGCAAGCTGGATGAAGATGTTATTCATGTTTTAGTCATTTAATATTAACAACATATTGTGAAAACTTAAAGAGCTCTTGTATACTCTTAATATGCCATCTGCCAGGCGACAAAGACGTGCTGTCAAAAAAAGAAAATCGAAATCTGCACCCATTATTAAAATTGTTGTTTTTCTTCTAATTCTTTTTGTCGGTTTCATTTTCCTTAAGCTAAATACTAAATACTGGAACGGGAAAGATAAGTTGGCAGTCGCCATCCCAAAAGAAGGGGGAGACGTATCAGTTGTTTTAATTGATCCTTCATTAGGTGAAGAAACTGAATTTATTATCCCTGCAGAAACTGAAGTCAGTGTTTCTCAAAACCTTGGGACCCTTAGGATTAAAAATGTCCTACAGCTTGGAATAAATGAAGGGGTTGGGGGAGAGCTCCTTCCCAAAACCATTACTAAAAGCTTTCTTTTTCCAATATACCTTTGGAATGACCAAACTCCCGATAATTTAAAATTCATCACAACAAAAAATTCTAATATTCCAATAGGGGATAGGTTAGCTATTTTTCTTTTTGTAAAAAATGTTAAGAATTTAGACAATTCACAAATTGATTTAGCAAAGAGCCAATTTTTAACAAAAATAAAATTATCAGATGGAGTGATGGGGTACAAAATTCCAGGAGAAATTTCTCAAAGATTAACCTTTTACTTTTCAGAAAACGAATTCTCGGAAAAAGGAACTAGAGTTTACATAAAAGACGCAACTGGCATCGGGGGAACAGTTGAAAGGATTGGAAAAATAATAGAGGTAATGGGTGCAAAAGTCATTTCACTTGAAAAGGTACAAAAGGAGGAGGTGAGTTGTATTATAAGTGGAAAAGATAAAGAGGCCGTAGCCAAAATTTCAAGATTGTTTGATTGCAAACAAGATAAAAACCTTTCTGAATTTGATGTAGAAATAAAGTTTGGGACGAAATTTATCCTGTAGCTTCAGGATTTTCCTCAAAGGAAATAATTGGTCCCTCTTTATGTACAAGTTCGGGGGGAGTGAATGAAATATATTCAATTTTCTCTGCAGGAAATGAAGCAAAGTCATGAGCCTCAGAACTTTTAAAAATTTCCTTAATAAAAACTTTTGCCCCTTTTGAATCAATAGTTTTAACTAATACCTGGTAAGTATTACCAAGTTTAATAAGTCTTCCAAGCCTTGCGGCTAAATCATCAGGGAGCCTTCCGACATATTTCCCTTCAGAAGTAATTACAGATACCCTATGGGGATGTGTTAAAAGTTTTAACTCCTCACCAGACGAAAGCTTTGCTAAACAATCACTATCTCCCGTATGAAGAAGAGTAATTATTTTAGTTTTTCCTGGTTCTTCCAAAAAAGCATCGGGTGAAATCACAGAAGAGAATAATTTATCATTCTTCTTGAGAGTCTTCCATTTTTCTAAAGATTTAATTGCAATTGAGTTTGTTGAATCAATTTTTAATACAGTCTCTGCAGTATTCTTTGCTTTTTGAAGCTCTCCGATTTCAGCATACGCTCTAGCCAATCTATTTAAAGCATCAGCATCATTAGGGGTAATTTTGATAATTTGAAGATTAATGCGAACTGCTTCTTTCCAATTACCCGTGAGGGCTTGAGTAATTGCATTTTGGGCTAGGCTATCATCCATGATTAATTTATTTTGTATTGTCATAAAGTATAGAGATAGGAATCAGCTTGTCAATATTGTATAATCGAACCTGGTTATGTCGGGACACTCACACTACGCAACAATCAAAAGGCAAAAGGCAACAACGGACGCCGCTAAAGGTAATATTTTCTCTAAACATGCAAGAAATATTCTGCTTGCAGCCAAAAGTGGGGGAGATCCAGATTTAAATTTTAAGTTGAGAGTTGCAATCGATAAGGCACGTGTCGACAATATGCCTAAGGAAAATATAGAACGAGCCATAGCAAAAGCCACGAGTGAGGGGGGAAATTTGGAGGAGATCGTCTATGAAGGTTTTGGCCCAGCCGGAATTTCAGTAATAGTTGAAGTGGCAACTGATAACAAAAACAGAACTGCCCAAGAGATTAAAAATCTTTTTGATAAATCAGGAGGAAGATTGGCGGGTCCCGGGGCAGTTTCATATAACTTTGACAATAAAGGGTTTTTGTTAGTTAAAAAAACTGAAGATCCAGAATCACAAATGTTATCACTTATAGACGCAGGGGCAGACGACATTGCGGAAGTTGAGGATGGCATCGAAGTTTTTACACAGCCCGAGACACTCGGACAATTACGAAAAAAACTAATTGATGCCAGATTTGAAGTAATTGAAACCGAACTTCAAATGAAACCTAAAACAACCCTCGAAGTTTCAGATCCCAACCAACAAGAAAAAATTATTAAGTTTTTAGATTCTTTAGAGGAGAATGGTGATGTCCAGAAAGTATACTCAAATTTCTAAGAAAATCCCAGTAAGGCAGGTAAATAGTACAACATTATTATGACCAAACGTCGAAGATTTTTAATCACTTCAATTATTCTTTCTTTCGGATTCTTGGGTATTCAGTTTTTAACAAACCAGAATAGATTTTTTGCAATTGGCATACTAGGAACTTTAACTGCTGCACTGTTTGCATGGTCCCTATTGGAAGGATTGGGCCGCAATATGACGCTTTTAACTTTAATTTTGCCTATGTTTTTTACACTAGGCGTTGGAATATTCTGGTTTCTTTTACCCGGGGGAATTTTTGCCCGTATTCCAATCGTAATTTTTTATGGAGTTGGAATATATGTTTTGAGTTTGACTATGAATATT
Organism: uncultured Gammaproteobacteria bacterium; assembly: GCA_964612965.1. Lineage (GTDB taxonomy): Bacteria > Patescibacteriota > Microgenomatia > UBA8517 > UBA8517 > CAZTGB01. The sequence goes on from CAZTGB010000006.1 coordinate 33,331, forward strand.
TATTCAGTTTCTGCTATTAGAACAATAGCACTTTTAAGGGCGGCTAGAGGAGTTGGCTTTGTACTCACTTTGGTTACTTTCTTCCTTGTTTTTGATGCAATTTTATCACTTAGATCTCCACTTTGGTTAACTGTGCCGTTAGTCTCAGCTTTTTCATTTCCCCTTTTTGCCCAAGGGTTTTGGTCGGTAAACCTACAGAGCGAATTTTCAAAAGAATTGTTAAACCTTTCCGTCGTTTCATCACTCATAATAGGGGAGGTTTCGTTAGCTCTTTTTTTCTGGCCGGTAAGCGTTGTCGTTGGTTCACTCTTTTTAACGGTAGCTGTATATATGATTTTAGGTTTAGGTCAGGCACGTTTAGAGGGAAGACTCTTCTCTGTCACAATTAAGGAATTTCTTACAGTTGGTATTTTGGTATTTATAGCCATATTTTTTGCAACTCATTGGGGAGGATAAACAAAGCTTCACATCAAAAAATAGACACGGAACCTAAAAAGGGGAGAGAGGTGACAAGGCGCACACCATAATTATAGGGTATATATTTTATTCTGACATATCTTTTCACGAATACTGGAGGATGTTTTCACGAAATACGACATAATGTTAAAAAAAGAAAAAACCCGAAACATGTTTTCTAAGAGGTGATACCGATTGATATAGTTATTAGCTTCAAAAAATATACTTTGTACTCATTTTACCTTGGATGTGGATAACTAATATGGACTTTCCAAACTCGACCCAAAGACCCTTTTATGTTTATACTTATTTAATGCTCAATAATAAGGTTTTACCTGAAAATTATATTGCAGGTTTGGTTGAAGGCGAAGGATGTTTTATCCTCCAGTATCGACGCGAAGTCAAAAGAAATCGTCCAGGACAACCAATGTACTTTCCGTTGGTTTACAGCCTTTGCAATAGTCCTAAGAAGCGACGATAGTCAATTGTTAGAGATGGTCAGGAACACACTTGGTTGTGGAAGTATTAGCTTTACGCGCGATTCAGCCCGATTCCAAATACAAGATATGTTAACACTCAAAGAAAAAGTAATACCTTTCTTCGATGCATTTAAACTATATGGTAAAAAGAGCTACGATTATCAATTATGGAAAGAGGCATTAGAAATACTTGTCACAAACCGTGGATTAAAAGAAGAATCACACTTAAAGGAGGAGAACAGGAGACTCGAATTACTGCGTAACAAAATGAAACAATATAAAAGTCATTTGGCACGTCCTCATAAATGGTCATCGCTAGCAGTGTAGGGAGTTATTTACTATACGACGTACATTAATACTTTTGCGACGTATTCTAAATTCAAGCCTTAGGGTGTAGTGGTATTTATTCTTATATTCTTCTTTCCATTGGTAGTTATTTTTTATTGTCATTTATATTTATTTATCCTCTAATTCATATTTCTATAAAATATACTCCTCCCAAAATAAGCCGAAAGGAATTTTTGACCATTTGACCCTCTCCCCTGTTTTTAGAAAAATGAATTAAATAAAAGTAGAAATTTATTAATTTAATGTATTTTCCGTAATTGTGGGCTAAACGAGACGATATGTTAATCGTCTTTGTTATTACTAATGCCTTAAAATCGATTTGGTGAGGTTTTAGCTTCAAAATAGGCACAAAAAACACATAATACCTTGACTAAGATTAATAACTATTCGTTTAAGTTGTTTATATTTCAAACTTCATTAGAATGACTTTAAGAATTTATTTTTATCTTTTTAAAGAATTATAGAATGGAAATATATTTTATTGATAAACAAGAATTGAAAATTATATGAAAAAAGTTATAGAAATTCTTTTAGTTTAAATTTAATTAGTACAAACAAAATTTGATTTCTAATTATTTTCATGCGTGAAAAAAGTCAATTTTTCTTAAGTTCGTTTTTGTTAAATTTATTTTTTTAATATCTCCAATTAGTTTGATTATTTGATCTATGCATTTAATACATCCTTGCTCAAGAGATATTTTTCTACTCATTCCCTTTTCAGTCCAACAATACTCTACTTCTAGTTGTTTTATAAACTTTTTACTTCCTAATGACTCTGTTTTATCCAGAGATACAATCCAACATCGCCCCTCCATATCCTGAATTGCAATTCTATACTTCATCTTCTTTAAGACACATATTACTTGGAGTTTTTTATAAATCGGCGTCTTCCTCATAACATCCTCATCAGATGGGTTTGTTGTTAAATATTCATAACCAACATTTCTATTTAGAATCTTTTTGTCTCTCAGATTGTTTGATTTCCATTTCAAGACGGTCAAAAAACCGAATATGTTCTTGGCTTCCTTAGAAAGTCTTATTACAGTAACAACTTCATTTAAACAATTTTTATTTTTATAACCTATGATTGTTCTCGAAGTTTCGTGTTCACCTCTAGAAGAAATATTGGGATCGAACTTTAGTGGTTTGTAATTATTATTTTTTACTATTTCAGTTTTGATTAATTTAATTAACTCTACTAATTTGATACTGGGTGGCAATGTCGCTTTTGACTCAATTTCTTTTCCTTGTTTTTCTATGAAGATAGAACCATCTCTTTTTGACGCTTCAATAATCATTTTTGAATAAGGTGTGTTTGATTCTCTACCGCTTTGGATTGTTTGTTTTTTAAATTTGTTAAAAAAATTGATTGTTTTATTAAAAACACCCCTTTTGATAGATTTGATATCGATTTTTACAACATTTGATTCTTCAAAGAGTTTAGCCTTAAATTTTTTTCTCGAAGACAAAGTATAAGGATAAAGCGCTGGCTTAGATTCAAGAGTAATTTTTAAGTTGTCTAATTCGTCTTTATATGTATATCTTTTTGATACCCGTGTAATATATGGTTCTAGTTTTTTAGTGTGTTTGAGTACCCAGGGCAAGTCCACTTCTACAAAACCACCTTTCCTTTTGTTTTTGTTTATATTCAAAAAAATACCCTTCTTTTTGGTTAGCATAGATTCTTTATCTTTTGTTTTTATCTCTATTACCCCATCACCTTTTAAAAACCAGATATGTGGAGGTTGATATTCTTTGCTTATATCTAAGTTTGATCTCTGTCTAAATCTCAAAACAGTACTCTTATTTTTACTGAAGTTATTAACCGGATCGAAATAGGTGGTCGCTAGAACTTCTGATAAAGGTTCAGATTGTGTAATTTTTTTCAAAAGACTTTTCAAAACATTAAGATTAACTGTACTTTTATATATAAAGCTTTTTTCAAATCTGTTTGCATATAAATTAAAGGTGTTCATAAGCGGATTATATTATAAACAACCCCTAAATTAGTAGTGTCGCACATTCTTGACACCCTATTCTTAATATTATAGACTGATCTTGTGACTGACACTGCCGTCAATCAGTCTGAGATTGCAAAAAAAACCAGAGACTTCTTAGAATATCTCCAGGTAGAGCGCGGCGCCTCCCCCCTAACGATTCGTAACTACAGACATTACTTAAACAGATTTATCCTTTGGATGGAGTCTCAAGGCATCAGAGAAAACCTAAAAGATATTAACCAAGATGTGATAAGAAGCTATCGAGTATTCCTTTCAAACCTCTCCGATGGAAAAGGTGGAACCTTAGGAAGACGCACCCAAAGCTACCATGTAATAGCCTTAAGAAGTTTTCTTAAATGGCTTATTAGAAATGATTATGCTGTAATGGCCCCAGATAAAATAGATTTACCAAAAGTTGACGAAAGAAAAATTGAATTTTTAAACGGTGAACAAGTAGATAGACTGTTAAACGCACCATCTCTTTCTACAATTCAGGGAAAAAGAGACAAAGCAATATTGGAAGTATTATTCTCAACAGGTCTTCGTGTTTCTGAGCTTTCCCATTTAGATCGCGACAAGATAGATATGGAAAGACGAGAGTTTGGTATTATAGGAAAAGGTGGCCGGACCAGGGTTGTATTTTTGTCTAGTCGTTCGGTGGATTGGCTTATTAAATATTTAAACGAAAGGAATGACCATTTCAAACCATTGTTTATTAGGCACAAAGGAAAGGTAGAACCAACAATGCCTGATGAAAAAATGCGACTTACTCCCCGATCAATTCAAAGAATGATTAAGAAGTATTCACATAAAATGAAGCTTCCGATTGAGGCTACGCCTCATAAACTTAGGCACAGCTTTGCCTCAGATTTATTAAATGCTGGAGCCGACATAAGAAGCGTTCAAGAAATGCTGGGACATAAAAATATTTCAACAACGCAAATTTACACACATGTTACAAATAAACAATTAAGAGATATTCATGAAACATTTCATGGAAGAGGTGGTAATTAATCAAGAATATAAATATCCTGTCTTGTGTCAGATACTCCAACTTTTTCTCCCTCTCCTTTTAAAAGTCTTTCATAAGGGACACAGTGCATACAACCTTTTTTAGGACAGACAAAATGTTCAAGTTGACGAGCTAATTTTATTCTTCTTGCAACATTATATACTTTCTCAA
>CAZTGB010000007.1:0-25369 GCA_964612965.1 uncultured Gammaproteobacteria bacterium
CATGTCTTCCCTTTTCATTACTAAGGCTGGTAACCCAAATGAATTTTTAAGCTCGTAGCTATTTTTAGTGGTTCTTTTTGATATTTCAACTTTTAATTGACTTAAGCCCTTTTTGTAGCTTAATAACCAGAATAGATTAAAATGCTTATCTCTCTTTTGTCTAAGTTCTCCGTATTTTTTAAGAATTTTTGTAATTCTATCAAAAACGATATCTTTTTTGGATTCATCAAGTAAATCAAAATCAAGATCAACACTAAAACGAGGTAGGTTATAAAAAAAATATAAAGCTGTTCCACCTTTAAAACCAAGTATAGGAGCAATTTTAATGTCAGAATATATATCTTTTAACACGTCACTCATTATTGTTCGGTGTGAAGAAATCACTAACATAACTTTTAAACCTCCTTTCCATTGCTTTATTATTATATATTTTCACCAAGTTTTTGGCTAACTTCCAGTCAATTTGTCCTAGATTATCAAAATGATAATTTCCAGATAAATATATTCTATCTAAAAAGGCTCTCTCTGGGCTTGCTATTGAGTAGCCATCAGTATTAATAATACCTGTTGGATTATTTAAAATTTCGTTCTTAATTTTGTTAAAGCTAATTGTGTATTTATCAAGAGTTACATCTCTTGTTTGATAACTAATTACAAAAATAGTCTTATCATAGTATTGAAAATTAACACCTTCTTTTAGAAGTACTGTTTCGAGACTAATATATGAGGGGGTAAAAATTTTATTGGCAGCTTCTAATATTTCAAATCCATTATTTTTGGCATATAAACCTCTCTTGAGGCTAATTAAAATTCCTTTTTTGACAAAATAATTAATCTTAGACTTTAAATTATTTATATTTGTTTCGTTCAAAAGAATAGATATATCCTGGGTAGTAAAAACAGTCTCTTTTGATGAATATAGGCTGTAGGTAAGATTTTTCATTACTTCCAGTTTACAAAATAGGATATCGTTTGTCAAATCGTGGGTTTTTCATACAAAGTAAGACTAATTATATGCTACTTTGCAACAAATGATATAATTTCACAGATGAAAAGATTAGCTCTATTTGACATAGATGGCGTTATATACGATGGCCACTCCATTTTTGATTTAATTCAAGATCAGGAAAAGTCTGGTTTTATCAAAAAGGGACTTTGGAATTATATTCTTACCCTTCTCGAAAAATATAAAGAAGGAGAAATGAACTATAAACAAGCAGCCGATGCCATGTTGCTAGCTCATTCTCAAAAGTTAATTGGAAAAAGTTATGACGACCTAGTCACAGAAAACGTTGATTTTATTGAAAGAAATAAGAATAAAATATTTCCATATTTTTCTAGCCTGATTTCAAAACTACAGAAAGATTATGACGTTTATCTTGTAACTACAAACTTTGATGCAACAGCTGGGGCATTTACTAAATACTTTGGATTAACTGGTTCCCTTTCTTCAAAAATAGGACAAGAAAACGGATTAATAGATGGGAGTATTAAACTTTCCTTGGGTGGCAATAAAGGAATTGTCAAAGATTTAATTGAAAAATATGAAAAAGAAGGCTCGATTGCCGTGGGGGATTCAGAAAACGATGCAGACATGCTTGATTTGGTTGAATTTCCACTCGCTATGGAACCTAATGAAAAATTACAAGCTATTGCCAAAGAAAAAGGATGGGAAACTGTAAATCGTGACACAATAACTGATATAATTATGACTCACGTAAGTAAAAACTAATAATGTCAGAAACTAAAATTACACTTCCAAAAGATATTGTTATTCCAAATCACATCGCCATTATTTTAGACGGTAACAGGCGTTGGGCCAGGTCTCGTGGTTTATATACTCTTGAGGGACACAAAGCTGGATTTGATGCGGGAATGAAAATTGCCCAAGCTGCTCGTGATTGGGGAATACATACCATGACCGTCTGGGGGTTCTCAACTGAAAATTGGGACCGCTCACCCAAAGAAATTTCATACTTAATGAAACTATATAAAAGCATGCTTGACGAGATTAAAAAGCAAGCTAAAAAAGAACAAATTCGGTTTGTTCACTTAGGACGAAAAGACAGATTTCCAAAAGAATTAATAAAATATTTTGTTGAACTTGAAGAAGAAACCAAAAACAATAAAAGGCATGTATTTAATGTGGCCTTAGATTATGGTGGGCATGATGAAATAGTTAGGGCAACCAGAAAAATAATTAAAGACAGAGTTCCCGAAGATAAAGTTGATGAGAAACTCTTTGCTTCATACTTAGATACCGGAGATCAGCCATATCCGTATGTTGATTTATTTATAAGAACCAGTGGAGAACAAAGAACTTCTGGGTTTCTTCCCTGGCAACTTAACTATGCTGAATACTATTGGGAATTGGGACATCTACCTGACATGACCCCGGGAAAATTAAAAGATATTGTGATTGATTACTCAAGGCGAAGAAGAAGATTTGGAGGTAATGATGCCATGGAACATTTTAAATTTGATCCAAGGCTTGTTGCCAACTTGGAGCTTAAATGGTGGAGACTTGGAAACATTCCAGAGGGAGTTAAATTTGGTGAATATGCCATGATGCACTTAAAAGAACAATTTGGACTCTCCAAGAAATTAGCAGGAACTGCAGCTAAATACGCTTTTGAAGCCCTTTTGTATCAAGAAAAGAATAAACTCGAAAAGGCAAAGAGTTCTCTTAAAAAGTTTTACAAGCTTATCAAATCCGAGTTAAAGCTTGCTTTTGAACCGGAAATTGTGGCATCACTTGAAGTTGAGATGAGGAGACAAAAAGGGGAGAATGAAGAACTTGCTAAAACTCACCTGGCTGAAGTGTATAGAATTTCACTTTTCCAAGCTGCAAAAGCTGCCCACCTTCGAGTACTTGCTAATGTAGAGCGTAATAGAGGTAATTGGGACAAGGCAGAAGACTACTTAGAGAAGTACTATTCAGCTCTAAAGGAAAGAGTTGCTTGATTTTTACGTATCATAAATGATACGATAAAGGCATAATGAATGATACGATAATCAATAGTAGACAAAAAAAAATACTTGATATTCTTCAAAAAAGAGGGGAGTTGTCTCGTTTACAGATTTCAGATTTCTTAAAAGAGGAAAAACCGATATCAAAGATTACTTTAATAAGAGATCTTAATTCATTAAAAGAACTAAAGCTTGTTGAGTCAAAAGGAGAAGCTCGGTTCATTAAATATTTTATTCCAAATTTAAATCCCCTTTTGCAATATATAGAGATGGATGAGTATTTTGAGATTGAGGCTGAAGATAGAAAAATCAAAGATAGATTTAATACAAAAATTTTTAATAATTTAATTAACCTCTACACAAAAGATGAGATAAATATATGGCAAAATGCATCTGAAGAGTTTGTAAAGCGATCTAATCTATTAGACCCAAGCATTTACAAACGAGAGTTGGAAAGATTTATTATTGAGTTTTCTTGGAAATCATCCCAAATTGAAGGGAATACTTATGATTTACTTGAAACTGAAACTTTATTAATTCAAAATATCGAAGCCCAAGGGCATCCAAAAGAAGAGGCTATAATGCTTATTAATCACAAAAACGCCCTTGATTTAATTTTAAAAGAAAGAAATCGTTTCAAAAAACTGAAATACGCTGATGTGATTCAATTACATAATATTTTAACTAAAGGACTTATTACTTCAGGAATTAGAAATCAGCCAGTTAGAATATCTGGTACAAACTATGTTCCGATGATAAATAGCCATGATTTGGAAAATGCTTTAAGAAAGTTAGTTGACATGGTAAATACTATTAATTTTCCGGGGGAAAAAGCTCTAATTCTTCGGTTTTGGCATATATACAACCATTTAAAGACGGGAATAAACGAACAGCCAGAACTTTAGCAAATGCCATACTTTTAGCACATGATTTTTTCCCGTTATCTTATAGAAATTTAGATTTAAATGAATACAGAAAGGCTCTTATTATATTTTATGAACAAAACAACTTATACCATTTAAAGAGAATTACATTGTCTCAGGTTAAATATGCTTTAAATAATTACTTCAAACTTAAATAGGGGCTTGACACTCATGTAGCGCTTTGATATCTTCTGATCAAGATAGTTAACAACCAGGCAGACAACTACAAACAAATGGATCAAAATAACAAAAAGAAAATCAGATTAGAAGATCTTCCAGACTTATTAACTGTCAGAGAAGTTTCTGATTTACTCAGAGTCTCCCCATTAACAATAAAGCGTTGGGGCAAGCGCGGAAAGCTTCCCGCAATTAGGATTAATTCAAGGGGCGACAGACGCTATAAAAAAGAGGCTGTCCTTTGGCTTTTGGGAATGCAATCTAAAGAAGAATAACTTCAAATTTAGGATTAAATTCTTGTATAAGAAACAGATCTGCCTTTTCCATGAGCAAGCAAAAGTCCAAGATTTACCAATTTAGCAAGATCTCTTGAAGCTGTAATTTGAGAAATACCATATAATTTTTGAACTTCTCTGTTTGTCATAGCCAAGCTAGGATCTTCCAGTTTGGCCACGATCTCTCTTTGTCGAGAGTTTAATTTCCAAAAAGATGCCGAAAGATTTTCTTGAAACTTTCGACTTTTAACTATTTCAAGCGCCTTTTCCAATGAATGCATTACACAAAATGCAAAATATTCAAGCCAAAGGGTTAAGTTACCTTGAATTTTTGAGAGTTCCATCATTCTTTTAAAAGTAACAAGATCACGTCTGAAAAATTCTTCAAAGGAAATCATTTCACGGACATCATATCCATTTTTGTATAAAAACAAGTACGAAAGAAGTCTACTAACTCTGCCATTACCATTATCAAACGGGGTAATATTAATAAGTTCAATTTGAATAACCCCAGCTTGAATTACTGGATGATCTTTTCCTTTTTGCAGATAATTTAAAACCATATCAAGTTTCTTTTCAGAGTATTCGGTAAGTCCCGACATTTTTCCAAGAGTTTCTCGACAAGAAATTTCATAAAGTTTTTTAATTGTATTTAAATTTACTAAATTTTCAGTAACCAACCAGTTTTCCTTAATATAATTAAAAGCTTTCTTTTGGTTAATTACATCTTTTTCAAAATTAGTTAATTTTCTTTTACCGATAGTACCCACACCTGAAAGAAGAGAAATAATATTAGCTTTTGAAAGGGGATTATCAGTTAAAGAAAGAGACCAAATAACTTTTTCAAGTGAAAATTCCCATTTAAGTCTTAACTCGTCTTTTGAGGATAATGGGGTAAGTAAAATTTCAGATCTTAGTTTTTCAATTTTATCCAAGTAACTACTTAAGTTTTTAGAAATATTATATGCAAGGTCCATATAGTCATATTAAATCAAAAAGTCAGATGACATTTTGATTGGTATATTTAAGAATTCCTATATATCAAACTCAAAAAACTACATTTCGTTTCGAGTTTGTTATAAGTCTCAAAGATAACTCATTCTAGTCTTAATTACATCATTCTGTCAAATTAAGGACTAATTTATATTTTCGAGGCTAGACGATAAAATATTGATAAGATTACGACAAGATTAAAATACATACTAAATGACCCTTGACAACATTATTAGAATAGTTAGATACTGATTTATAACTAATCATCTGCCCAGATGCGCTTTTAGTAAATATTTTTAACAAGGATCTGGCTCTTGAATGGTTTTTAGAAAAGAAAGGAGGTGATCCGGCTTGTTTAATTCAATAGGTTCAACAGAGTTGCTTGTTTTAGCAGCAATTTTATTGCTTCTGTTTGGAGGCAAAAAACTCCCAGAGTTTGCTCGTGGCATTACTGATTCAGTAAAGGAGTTTAGAAAAGCTTCTAAAGAAACAGATTAAAATATGCTAAATGCCAGAACTACCAAAATATTTTCTGCTCTGGCTATTGTTGCATCACTCGCTGTGGCGCCAGCGTTCTCAAGTGAGGTCCAGGCTGCAGCGGGTGGAATGCAAAATTGTACGGTGGGGGATACTTGCACAATCGGGGAGTTTTTATATGATGATAACTCAACAGCCTTAATAGGGGCTGACTGTACCCTTACTTCAAAAAATCCAGACGGATCAGCTCATTTAACTTCTCAGGCCATGACTGGTCAATCAGATGGTTGGTACGCTTATGAATTTATTTCTCCTGCTACAACCGGATTATACAGAGCAACAATTAGCTGTGTCATCTCGGATGATACGGTTTCAATCGATAAGAGTTTTCAGATAGGAGAAGCAGCAGCGGCAGCAAGTGTTGATGAGGAAGCCATTGCCGACGCCGTTTGGGGTAGTTCTAGTAGAAGCTTAACATCATTCGGAACACTGGTTTCAGATATTTGGAATTACTCAGGTCGTACTGTTACATCATTTGGAACTTTAATTGCTGATATCTGGGCAAGCGCTACAAGAACATTAACCGGATCAACCCTATCTAGCGGAAGTCTGGCCACAACAAGTGATACAGACAGTATAAAAACAAAAGTTGAAGGTATTTCAACTAATAGTACAAATGTTACAAATGTAACCAATAATGTTAGTGAAATTAAAAACCTCACTGAAGAAACAAGGCTTTTAATCGAACAGGTTGTAAATAAACCAATTATTCAGAATGTTTTAGAAGAAAGCGTTCCAAATCTCAGTGATAAAATTCAAAATACAAGGGCAAGTGCCAGCCAGATCTATATTAATACTCAGTATCTAACAAGCCAATCGGCGGTACTTGGGGCCTCCTGGAACACCAAAAATGGAAAGGACCTACTTGCCTCCGTAATTGAATTATCAAATGTGTTAGGCGAAATGGGGGATTCATCTTCTGCAGATACTGTATTTGGGCAAGCGAATTACATTCGTGATTCATGGAACTGGGATGAAGCAGATAATGTATACGATCAATTAGTCGCTATCAAAAAAATTACAGAAGAAATCAAACTTGGGCTTGCTAATTATCAAAAAGATCCAGCTCTCTATATCCAGACAAAAGCATTAGTTAAAAACTTTATAGCTCTTGAGAAGATAGTAGGAAGGGTGGGAGATACACCTTCCAAGAAAACACTTTTTGCAAAGATCAAAACAACAGAAAATTTAGCTCTCAGCTTAGATGAAAAGGGAAGCGAGGTAGATAAAGTACTTGGAGCCTTTGTTAAGTCTAAAGATGTAAATATTGCTTCCTCTAAGGCCAGTGATCTTAAGAATCAAATAATTGCATTAAACAAGGTTCCTGGAGTTTTGTCAGCTTTAACAAAAATTAACTCAAGTGACCCAGTATCGATTAAAAACACCCTCTTGGGGTTACGAGGAATAATTGATTCAAATAAAAAACTACTTGTTCTTAATAGCGGTAAAACACTAATCAACACCTGGCTTGAAATAGGAAGTGTTGTATTTAAAACTGTAGCTACAAATCCAAGCAAATTGATAAGCCAAGATGTCAATGTTAAGTATTATTTACCTTCTGAAATTAAAAAGGAAGACATAATTAAGTCCGATGCAGGGCTTTCAGTTGAGTATGATTCCGAAAAGGATCAATTATATGTCGCGGGCACTTTCATACTTAATGCGGGCCAAACTAAAACTTTCTCAGTTGAAACAAAAGATATTTGGGAATACTCACAATCAGCCCTTGATTCAATGAGGGCTCAAGCAGATGAGCTGTATAAACCTCTCGAAAAAACAGCCTACTTTGCACAAGGGGTAAGTTTGAAGTCTGATATCAATGCAAACTTAGACAAAATGGCCGATATCAAAACGTCAGCCATTACCCCCGAAGATAAAATTAGAGCATACAGAGAAAGTGAAATTCTTAAAAAGTCAGTTGATGAAAAAATTGCCGGAATGCGCGATCTTGTAACGCAAGCCTCAGCCGCTGGGAATCTTTTCGGATTTGTAGGTGGAGCCCAAACCATAGCTGTTTGGGGGCTGATTATTGTCATTATCGCGGGATTTGTCTTCATGACAATTTATATGAAAACAATTATCTCCAAAGAAAAAACTGAAAACTTGTCGGTAAGTAGCGCCACAGTTGATGAGGTAAAACCGAAAAAACGGTCTGAAATACGTCCCGCGCACTTAATCGTTATTATGATTGCCTCAAGTGTCATTTCAGCGGGAATTGCAGGGCTAACTGTAAGTAAAGTTGTAAGTCAAGCATACGAAGACAAAATTTCGGTACTGGGAACCCAAACCAAAAAAGTAGAGCAACAACTAATCAATGATGCCTCTTCCGCGCTTGAAGAAACTAAAGAATTAACCGAAGAGGAAAATTTAGGTGTTGGAGGCCCATACCTTGTAATAGTAGGAGAAACTCCAACAGGATATTTAAGAGTTAGAGAAACTCCGGGAGGAGACGAAATTGCAAAAGTAAATACTGAAGATAAACTACCATTCGTTGATGAGAACGATGAATGGTATCAGGTGGAGCTAGAGAGGGGGGAAGTAGGTTGGGTGTCTAAAACTTATTCAACTAAAGAATAATTGAAGTGACAAGCTTTCTAAACGGCTTTATATCTCGTACTTCTTCCCATGCCAATCTTTTCAATCTTCTTAAGTTTAAGAAACTTGTTTGCTATTTGATTAATAGTTCCCCGTGTTACACCTGTATGTTTGGATATGTCAATTGGAGACGCTTCTTTTATCTGATTCAGGTATTCCCAGACAAGCAACTGCTTAGTGGAAAAAGTTTTTATCAGATTCTCATCAGATAAAAGATCAATCGCCATTTGAGATTGCTTCAATATGGTCTTTAAAAAGAAGGCAAGCCAAGATGTTATATTTTCATTTTTTGTCTTGAAAGTTTTTTGACTGTTTCTTAAGGCAAGATAATACTCAGGCTTATTGTCTTCAATAATTTTTTCATGAGAAACATAGGCAACATATTCATAGCCCTGCTTCAATAGTAATAGATTAGTCAGTATTCTAGATATTCTTCCATTTCCGTCTTGGAAAGGATGAATTTGTAAAAACTGAACTATAAAGTTTCCAATAATAAGAAGAGGGTGGTATCTTTTTTCAGCGAATGCTTCTTGTGTCCAGATAGTTAAATCCTTCATTTCCGAAGGGGCTAGGTAAGCTGGCGATGTATCAAAAAGTATGCCAATAGAATTTCCAGCGACATCGACCATATGAACTTTATTCTCACTTCTTTTATATTCACCACGGTGTTCTTTATCCTTTACAACATATTTAAGGAGTTCTTTATGAAAGTGTTTAATTGTGCCTTCGTTTAACGAAATATCCTGCCAGGAATTGAAAAGATTTTCCAATAATTCAAAATAACCTTGAACCTCTTGTTTGTCGCGGTCTGCAAACTTTTGAATAGAAATTCCTCTCATAAGCTTTTCCACATCTTCATCAGAAAGTTTTGCTCCCTCTATACGGGTAGATGCTCCTGTTGAAGTAACCAAGACGCTCTCCTTGAGGCCTTTTAATGTTTGAGGATGGAGTTTTGTTCCCACAACCCACTTGCCCCGCAGTTCGTCAATTTGGGCAACAAGTGACAAAATCTCATGGGGGAGAAACTGCAAACGCAAATCAAGATGGCCACGTTTAACCATAATCCTATATAGCGACTATATAAGATTATACAAGATTAGTCAAGATTAAGATAATTGAGAAATAAAGTCAACGTTTAAAGAAACAGCTAAAAGTTACCTCCGGGACTATTTCAACCCCGCTTTATTGGCTTTATATATCTGTCCAGTCTAATATATCGGAATATATCGATTATATAAGTAGTGTATCAAAATTGAGATAAGAAATCCTGTCAGCATTGATACACTTAATATTGCATTTTTTTGTTTTGAAAATTTAAAAATAATTAAAAATGTTATCGAGTGAAGAAGTGAGGTCGATATAAATCTTGCAAGAAAAAGTGTAGGACGGCCTAATAAATTAATATTAATAGAATAGAGGATTGTCTCGGTTAGAGCAAAGACAAACCCTGCCAGAATATATGTTTTTATATTTCCTTTTGTAAATTTGACGACAAAAAGCTTAAAGGTCTCTTCAATTATGTGTGGATAAGGCAAGATATACTCCAAAGGCCAAATCAAAAACGGTCCAACCAAAGAATATAAAATTGCTAGAGGATCCATTTCAAAGGGTAGGGAACGGCTAATTAATCCTTGCTTTTAAGAGATTTTTTGAATTCGCGTATTGCATCTCCAATTCCTCGTCCAAGTTCAGGGAGTTTCTTTCCTCCAAAAAGAACTAAAAGGATAACAAATATTACTATTAATTCTGTGCTTCCAATATTTCTAAACATACTTATCACACCCCTTTCCTAGAGGGTTTACGCTGCCCCCTCTAATAGATTCTCAGTATGGGTTTTAACCATTACCTTATGTAATATTAATGTAACCTCAAATAGTATTACAAGAGGCAAAGTTAAAATGATATCAGCAATAATTGAATCAATAGGAAGAAGAAGTGCAAAGATAAATGATCCGAGATAAACCCAGAGCCTCTGTTTAGCCACCTGAGCCTCTTTTAAAACCTTCATTCGCATTAAGGTGAGTAGAGCAATGGGAGCTTGAAAACCTATTCCCATAATCGTTGAGGTAAGTAGTACCACAGACAGAAGCTTACTAATGTCCAGTATATTGCCTATCCCAAGAATAGTGCTTCTGCCCAAAAATATCTGTATCTGCCACTTCATGATAATAGCTCCAAAGGAAAATCCTATCAAAAAAAGAATTATGGAAAAGGGGAGCATGTATAAAACTGTTTTATATTCCTTTGCGCGTAGTGCAGGTCTTAAAAATGAGAGAATTTGGGAGACAATCAAGGGGAAGGCAAGAATAAGTCCGCAAACAAATCCGGTTGTGAAGGCTAAATTAATAAACTGAAAGGGGGAAGTAAATACGATATTAATTCCGCGAAGATCAAGCACTTTAATCAAAAAAACAATAATCTTCTCATAAAAGACAAACCCCCCAATCATTCCAACAAAAAATACAGATACAGTAAAAAAGAGACGCTTACGAACTTCCATTAAGTAAGGAGAATACTTATTAATTATTCCTTCTAAGTTCTCAGGTAGAATAGAGTTGCTCTTTGGCACGATATGACCAGTTTAGCAAAAAACTAACTATTTGTCGTCGTCTTTTGTAGCTTTTTTAAATTCTTTAATGGATTCTCCCAAACCTTTAAAAAATTCTGGGATTTTCTTTCCTCCAAAAAGAAGTATTATGATTAAAGCTATGATTAAAATTTCCGTAAGTCCTAAATTGGCCATTATAGCTCACCTTCTTTCTCAACTTGGCTGTCTGATTTAAGCTCATTAGCAGCCTCACCAAATTCTTTTTTAACTTTTTTTAATTCCCTTGTAGTCTCTCCTGCGGTTTTGCCAAGCTGGGCTATCTTCTTAGAACCAAAAAAGACAATCAAAATTACACCAATGATAATAAGTTCCGTAGGACCTAAATTCTTAAAGAAATTAAGCATATTATATTATCGCAAAGTGATCAAACACTTTCACAGTCATGGTATAGCGTTTTATATGAGGCGTCAAGAGGATGGGGAAGTGATGCAATAATACTAATTATGGAGGTATAATCAGCTTGGAGTATGAACAATTTTGAATTTCTTAAAACATATCAGAAACTTCAGCATACTGTCATGTATGACAAGTTATTTGATCTCGGATTTGCAACAATAGGCTATTCAAGAGGTGATGGTTCTGCGTTCTGGAACCTAGCTTTAACAAATCAGCTTTTAAATAATCAAGAAGTAGCTGAAGTCGAAGAAAAATTTAAATCTCTTAAAAGACCTAGCACTTTCTATTTTGAAAATAGGCAGAATTTGGAAATCCTGGTAAGTTTCTTAGAAAGTAAAGGATATAGAAAGTCTTACGAAGATTCATGGCAATTTTGGACTGGAAAAGAAATAGATACAAAACACTTCAAATCAGTTAAAAAGGTATCAAATTCTGAAGAATTAAAGATATATTTAGAAACCTTCAACGCCTGCTATCAAAAAGATGATCCTCAAAATCCATACGGTGAACTAGGTGATTACTTAAAAGTTGCTGGAGAAGTTTGGCATAAGCACAATAAAACAAATAGACTGGAATACTTCATTGTTTACAAAGAAGATGAGCCAGTTGCAGTGTCAACCCTTACCAACTTTGAAGGAATTGGATATATCTCAAATGTAGGGCCATTAAGAGAAGTAAGAGGAGAAGGATATGGAAAAGCAGCTACTTTGTATTGTATTCAAGAATCGATAAAACATGGGAATAAAGAACATTGCCTAGCAACAGAAGAAGGAGCCTACCCAAACGAGTTTTATAAAAGAATAGGATTTGAAACTAGATTTACAGCTGTAGGATACTCAAAACAAGAATAATATTTTATTCAAAGCTGATTACAAGTTTCTTTCCTAAAGCTTCAGCAGTCTTCTTTAAAAATTCCAGAGTGGGGTTATAGCTCCCAGATTCAAAACGAGCTATAGCAGATTGTTTTGTTCCCAGTTTTTTAGCTAGTGCTTTCTGAGTTAATCTTTTTTTAGCTCTGATTGCTATTAACTGAGAAATAACAGCATATTCCGGAGCTAATCTGTCATATTCCTTTTTAACTTCAGGATTTTTAAGTAGTTCCTTTTTTAATTCATCCCAGCTTTTCATATTTTTCATAATAAATATTTATAACATATACGTTATACTAAGTCAAGTATCTTTTTATCCTATTTTCAGCAAGTTTGATTTCCCTGAGCGGTATTTTTTGTGTTTTCTTTTTAAATCCATGAAGCAAATAAATTACCTCCTTAGCCCCAAAAGCGTATAACATCCTAATACTCTCAATTCCCTTGATTCTTAATTCAAAAATATTTTTAGTAATCTTTTTGGAATGGGGCATACGAAGCAGATTCCCTTGGTCTTTCAAAAGATCAATAGTTCTAGCTACTCTGGAAATAGATTTCATATCCAGTGATTTTATAAAATCTTCTACAGGCTTTTCTTTATTTGAGAATTCATAAACTATTTTCCAGCCCATATTCCATTCTACCCCATCATAGAGAGATTGAGAATGTCCTAAATATTAATGTAGCATCAAACCTAATCAATACAGATCAAACAAATCAGTTTGTGATCATTAAAAAAGGGAAAATAATCATTAACCTATGCCAAGATATCAGGTTTTAAATCTTTGGCTAGCTGTAAAAAGAAGTCTTCCATTTCTTGTCTTTTGAAAGGTACGAGCATACGGGGAACGTCGTGATAGTTTGCTACCTGCATAAAAGTAGTTCCCAGTTGAATAGGGTCGATATGCCAGTCAAATTTAGTTTTTGCCATGATAATCATCTTTTTTAAATCAAACTTTCTCTTTTTATAAATGAAGTATAGGTCAACAAAGTCCCGTTCTCTGGCCTTTGTTGAAATTGTTTGAATTTTATTGGCAGTTATATCTTCTAAACTATCAATCGCAAGGCCTTTCCAATTGGCGCTTTTATTTATTCTCTTGAACGGATAATAGTTAAAATCAACTTTCAATTCGCGTTTAGGCATGAAGAGGATATATGTATGAAGTCCCAAAAATTGTTTATGAATTATCTTTTTGATACCCATCTTTGCGCCAACAATGCCGATAAACTTGTTTATGCTTGGCAGATGGATTTCCTGATCCTCAGAAAATAAGTCTATATCGTAGGATTCTCTATGTTTGAGGTAAAATTCCGAAAGAACCGTTCCCCCTGTCCAATAAAACCTCTTAAGAACATAAGGCTCTTTTAGGACAAATGTTAGAAACTGCTGTTGATCCTCATTGAGGATGGTCGTGTTCCCCATATTAAAAATTGTAAATACTCCCTGGACGAAACGTCAATTCTACCGCTAATTTTATGCCAAAATCGTTTAACCTCCGATTCTTTAAGCTTTTCTCCATCCAGGCCATAATTAATAAGCTGGGTAAGACGCCAAATCCTATATTCCTCAGGATTTGCTTTTTTGAATTTTACTTCATCTGTAGACCAGTTAATCACGCCCCATTTTACCACAAACCATCTTCTTTTATGCAGTCAACATTACTTCAATGAAGCAAGGGTTGCTTTAAGTTTAATATCTTTAAGTATTTTTGCTGCAGACCCTATTGTTGCGTGTCCCGCAATAGCTTCATCCCATACACCACTAATTATGTTATTTAAGTCAGTTGGGGAGAGTGCAGTTCCACTTGCAGTTAGAGAGTTAGATGACACAATTGACTTAATTATTACTTGATAGTCTCCAAGTACTGATGCAAAAGGAGAAGATTCATCGTCAGTTATGAGGTTTCCAGCGACAGTTAATGTATGATCCGCTTCCTGAGGTCTAACCTTCCAGCCATATCTAAGCATGATATAAGGGGAGATGACACGTCCTCCTCCAATAGCCTGCCCTCCAATTGCAATTATGGGAAATCTGAATTTATTAAGAAGGGCATCCGTCATCCAGTCTTCCTTAGCATCTGAATAAAGATCAACTACAACATCATAATCAACCACACCGCTATTAAGAATAAATAGTTTATTACCAGGGTCATAGGTCATCTTTTCAGCCATTTGAAATTATTTTAACACAGGTGTAAGTTAGTGTGGCTTAACTTAATATTTTCCAGAAGCCTTTTTTCTTCTCTTTGTCTTTTGTTTCTTCTGTTGTTTCTCCTTGTGTATTTGTTGTTGGTGGGAGTAGAACCTGAGTTTGGGCCAATTTATCCTTCTTGCTTATAAACTTCCCTCCGGGTCCTCTTAATGGAGCACTCTTGGTAGGAAGTATCGCCGCCACTTCATGGCTTTCCTGTTTTTTCTTGACAACAGGAAGTAGCTTTGCGGCTTTTTTAAGTACATTGTTCCAATCTGATTGAATACTTGAAGACCTGTTTACGGCAACCAGTTGTGCTTTTTCATCTACATCCCAGGTTTTAGCAAATTTTTTCCATCCACCAAACTCAGCCTGAGATTCTAAGTGTTCTTTTACCTCATCAACATAGCTCATTATTCCTGTTTCCTCTGGCGTTGCGGAGGCTCCGCCTTCAGCCTCAGTCTGAAGTCTAAAGCAGATATATCTAATGTTTCTTCTTGTTAAATCTTTCATCTATATGTTAAGAATTGCTGTAGTTTCTCTCGTCATCAGCGTTAATTGTAATTGATTGTCCAGTTGCTCTTGTTATGGTGAATGTTGTTAAGACCCATGTGGCACCAGGCAGACCCTGCGCAACAATTGATACCGCAGCATCAGTTCCTGCAGTTCTCCCTCCTTGGACATTATTATCATAGTCAAAATCAAATGCAATAGACGAGGCGGTAATCTGCCCCGTGATATCAACTGCAGAATTGTCTTTAACAATGACAGCACTTGAAGTATCAAAGTTACCGGATGGGGTAGACGTAAAGTACATTGTGTACTTTGTATTACTATCCGTCTCGTTAACCAAGTTTGTGCTGAAATTAAGTGTTCCTGTAGCTACAAATGGGAAGTTACGCTCAGTCGAAGTTACCGGAAGCTTGGTATTAGTGTCAACTCCACCTCCGTCAACCGTAATGTCCCTAAACTTAATGGAGTTGGTTGAGTCTGCATTAAATCCGCTTATATATAAGCCCGCTTTGGTCTTTAAAGTATCTCCAACAAACTCTAAAAGTAGCTCGGCCACATTTCCTTTAACAACTAATCCACTTCTTTGATTAGCGGTTGTTGAGTCGTTTGCATTAATGTCTGATGTTTGACGGAGTTTATACTGCGCCCAGTTATATATTTCCTGGGCTGTTCCGTTATTTCCTGTAATTATTCTATTAAATGCGTAGTAGTTAGTTCCAATTTGGACTTCACCGTCATATGCTGCCCAATCGGTAACGCCTGAGTCATCCTGGACATCTGTACCGCTTGAAGTACCTCCAAGGGCAGTAAAGAACCACCTCTTAGGAGAACCCGTTGCTTCCTGAACAACCGACCCAGCAGGGTACACCGTTGAATTTGCCCAGGTAGAAAACCCCACACCACTAAGATAATTAATCTTCATTCCGGTATAGATGCCGGAAGCAAAAGCCGCATCGGCGGTATTAATCTTTAAGTCAGTTGAGTTTGAAAGAGGAAGCTTATAAAGGACCGGTTCAAGATCGGAAATGGTCTGCTCTGTTAGAAGATTATATTCAGAGTATAGTTTTCCGGTACCAGTCCCCGATGCAATACGAAGGAAAAGTTTAAGGTATCCCGTAAATCCGCTGATCAAAATTGCCTCGTTTAAGTTTCCGGTATGACCGAAGTTTAATGTGCTTTGGTCATATCCAATAACGTGCTGATAGTAAGCTTGATCGCTTGAAGAATCGAAATTTCCAAGTGACACTATGCTTGCATATTTGTCTCCAGCAATTTCCTCCCATCCACCGTCGCGAATTAAGCTTCTTGTTGTAGCATCCTCCCAATCCCAGCCATTAATCATAATTCCATCGGTTTTTGTGAACATTTTGATGGGAAATTTGAATTTATTAAGGGCAGTGTCAGTTTTCCATTCTTCTTTTAAGAAGGAGTAAACCGCTTGAAGAGTAACACCGGAGGTAGAAGCAGGGGAGGTATTACTTAAGTTTCCGGTTGCAAGTAACTGAATAGTCTTACCGGTTGTATCAATTACAACTTCAGTAGCCTGATTGAGTGAATCTGGATCGACAATTTTTGCCATATATTACCCTCTTATTAAGGTTCACTTTCCTTACACAAAAAAGGAGCAGTGAAGTCCGAGAACAGTATATGTATGGCGAAATCATGGTGTCAAGAGGGATTTATATTTACGCCGAAATTGATATATTTAAGCCGTAATTGATATAGTCCAAATAATATTTTATGGGTTTGCGTAGAAGCGGTCTTCATCCAGCTGAACGGTTGTGGTTGCGTCACTTGAGGGCAAGTTTAGATACACTGTTTTATTCTGGTAGCCGCTGACATTGTGGACATTGATATATGACGGTGTTCCAGAACCAGAAGAGAAAGAGTAAGTGGCAGTGCCATCGGTAATATCGTCTTCTGTAAAAAGAACCGACTCGTCGGATACCTTCACCACCGTTACCTCACAGTTTTCAGTAATTGTGGCTCCATCGGCATCCACAATATTGATGACTAAGTTTACTGAACTGGCAACAGTAGTTGAGGCTCCCGCCCCATTTCTATACGAAATTACTCCACTTCCTCCAGAATAATTAATGGTTACGGCTCCACCCGAGTTATTGTAAATTACTTCATTTCCAGTTGAGCCGTTGGCTGTTGCATATCCGGTAAATGTATTGCCGCTAAAAGAGTAAGTTCCTGCGGTTGTAATTTCTATAGCGTGCTTGGTTCCGCTTGAAATGAAAGTACAATTACTGATATTGGCAGGATTATTTGAAAGAATTGCTTTCACTGAATCGTTGGTTGAATCAAAAGTACAATCTGTAAACACAGCAGAGCTCTGAGTAATTAGATTACAACGCCTAAAAGTGGAACTTAAAATGGAGCTATTTGATTGAAAGCTAAATGTTCCCATGTCGGTGAGTACGCAGCCGTCAAAGTTAATGTCTGCATTGTCGGTTGTAACAAAATTTCCCCTCGAGGTTGTACCTAAGGCGGTGATAGTAATATTTGTCCAGTCAACGCGGCTTGCAGAATTTTGCACTTCAAAAGTGTTGAAGGATGGGGAAACTTTTGGAGTTCTGGCTACAAGAATTGATTTGTTGCTGTCACGAAAGTCAACGGCTGTAGAAGAGGATCCCATTAAGAATCTTCCTTGCTGCAAATAACCACCATCAATTGCCTGAATTTGACCGTAGCGCCTTGCAACATTGTCATTATAAGAGGCAGCTCCTAAGAATGTTGCATAACCATTTGAGGCGTCGCCGTTTGTGCAGGTAAAATCACGTCCGTGACGAAAAGCGTCAACCCCCAAAGGTTGTCCTTTTGATGGACCTGCGCTCGGAACGTTCGCCGTTGCACCAAAATATTGAAGTGTGGCGGATGGAGAGCCTGTAGTGTCATCAGCACTAATTGTTGGGTCGACCACAGCACAACCCCAGCCGCCATAAGTAAGGGTGTCCTTTCCGCGGATGTCCCAGGCTTTGTAGGCTGAGGTGGAGCTTCCAATAAGTAGTTGGAGTCCCCCTGGAGTGCCCGCTTCAACATCCAAAGAGTTTGGCGCCCAGTAATAAATCCACATAAAAACAGCTTTGCCGCTAGCAACTGTCTGGCCGCTGCCCATGTTATAAACCATTCCTTTTACAGCGGACGACCAACCTGCTTTGGAAATACAATTACTTCCTTGGATAAAAAAATCGGTCTCAGGTGCAACCAAACCGCTGGCTCCGCCACCAAGAGCAGTCCATCCTGTTGTTGAGGTCATATCGGTTAGAAGATCAGTTAGGTCTGAGGTATAAACTGGTGCTGCCATATCAAATTCAGTATACTAAATTTCCATTTCAGTTGTAATTCTTTTATGTTATATTCTAATTACCTAAAAAGGGGGTGAAACAATTTGTTTAACCATTTATTATATTTTGCCTATTGGATAGTTAACTCTTTAGTTTTGTATGCGTTTTCTTTATTAATTCCAACAGATGTCGTCTTAGGCAACTGGAGGTTTAGCCCCATCGAATCGGCTATTTATGCTGGATTCTGGGTAACTTTTTTCATCTGGGTATTGTGGGATTTTGCAATGGCCAAGGGGATAAAATTTGATACAGGTCTTGTTACTTTTGGATATTTCTTGAGTGTAAATATCTTCGCCTTTTGGCTTGTAGCAAGATTTTCGCAGTATGCTGGATTTGGAATTACAAACTATCTCTGGGCAATAACAATTGCTCTTGGAGCCTATATATTGCAAAGAATTACTTGGGGCCTTATAGTCGGAAAAAAGAGTATTTAAGGCTCAAGAACTGATTTATCCGAAGGATCAACTTGTTTATTCTGTCCGTTTTTTTCATCTGAGTTTGTTATCTCTATCCCTTGTTCTTCTTTTTGATTAAAACTTGTCCAGATACCTTTTAGTATCATCGCTACAATTCCAAAAGTCAGAAGCAAGCTTCCATATGCGATTGAGAGTGTCCATTGGATGGTTGTTATCCTAAATCCTGTTGCAAGCTGTTGGATTGCAAAAAACTCAGACAAAAGTCCAATTACAAAAAGAAAGATAGCTTTGGTAAAATATTTTCCCTCAACAATTCCAATTATAAGCATAGAGGAAATAAATAAAGCTGCGGTTCTTATTACAATAGCAGTTACCGTAAAAGGATATCTAGAAAGAAGTGTTGTCGAGGATAGAAATGCAATAGGGTTACCAACAGCGATGTTAACCGGACCAGCTATCCTATCTATAAGGTAGGAAATTAAAAATGCTACAGCTGCTATAACTAACCAGACTTCAGTTGAGACTTTCATTACGTGACTAGTTTTACACTTGATGCCAATTAGGTCAAGTAGTTAAAAGACATTGTCATAATAGTCATATGTCAGAGACACTCTATTTGTCCAGTTGGAAGTAAATCCAGAAGACCCTTTAATATACCGATAACTTGCTCCATCATCTCTTAAAATAAACCAAGCTCCTGTTTTATTTAAATAACCGGCATAGGTGTAAGCTCCCGTGTCATCAATCTCTGTTATACGGTACCCGTCAGTAGGGTGGCGTTCTGCAGGATCTATTTTAATTCCGCTACTGTCTTTAATAGACACGGTTCCCGGCCCCGGTACACTTCCAAAAAAAGCAGCTTCAGCACGCTTTGTGAACATTGAGAATAAAAATAAAGAAAGCCCAGCTGTTCCAATTAATTTTAAGAAGGCACGGCGATCAATATCTACCCCTTCTTTTTTAAGTTTGGTAATTTCTTTGGTCTCTGCCTTTTCGGTAACAACAGCTCTCGGAGTAGGTAAATTAATAGCCCTATTTCTTTTAGGAATAACTTTAGTTATGAAATAAAGAAGAATGGGTGAAAAAAGAACCGCACTAAATATCTCCATCAATGATTTAGCAGAAAAGAGTCCGGTTATAACCATTACACTACTAACAACAAATCCATAATAGACAAGAAGTCTTTCAATTTTTCCTGGCAAAATCTCACTTTGAGAAAAGAGTAACCTGTGAACAATTTCAAGTACAAAGTAAGTTAAAACAGGAAGAAAAAAGAAGACAAAACTTCCACTACTGAGCGTAATGAGAAGTGTCATAAAAGCGGAATAATAAAAAAGAATGTTGGGCAAAATTTTTTTCATATTAGTATACCTCTTGAACTTGGCTTGAGTTTACCCAGCCCGAGGTTGTACTTGTCATAATTATCTCATACCAGCCGTCAGAAATCGTGAGGTATGGATAATTCAGCTTGGCATCCAAGCCTCCTATCTTTTTTGAAGTAATACTCGGGTTTTGATATACATCTATCAAATCAACATTTGGTTTGGATGTTATTTTCTTAAATCCAGCTTGAGGTGTCGGAGACACTTCAATTAAAAGATCTGCAAGGCTTTCCCCGTAAGCTCTATTTTCAAGCGCCTTAGGTGTAGGATCTGGAATAATGGTTTTTAAAGATGTGAGTGATAGTTGAGCTGTCTCAGCTAGTTTTTTGGGTTCAAATGACGCGATTCTATAACCGTAAACTCCAAGTGCACCAAGTATAACCAATACAAAAAGAAAACGAACAGACCACATCTCAACGTTAACCGCATTGGGGCTTGTCAATCTAATCCAAAAATAAAGAACAATGGGAGTCAAAAATACAATGCTTATTAAGTTAATCGGCTTAGGGGATATTATTCCAAAAGAGATAAAGAATATTGTTACAACTAATATACTATATGAGAAAAGGAATTTTTCAAACTTTTTCATGATATTCTAACAAGCTCCATTTACAAAAATAGTTTACCATTTAGTCATTGAAATGGCCAAGCTTAGCCTTCCATTTAAATAGCTGATTGACCAAGGTGTGTGAGTCTGTTTAAATAAATCATCGTGTCTAAAATTGCTGCCAGACTTAATGAAATATTACTCAAACCTCAGAATGCTTTCTTTATCCTTACAGGAGCTTTAATATTCTTAATTTCCATAGCAATTTATTTTCTCCTTGGTAAACAGGCAAAAGATACATTAGTTGAACAAATGCTTCATAGAGAGCAGCTGTCTGCTCGGGCGGGGGGAAAATCAATAGAAACTTTCTTTGAGTTTTTTGGCAAATCAATGACAAGCTTAGCCGCCAGAGTTGGGGTTGAAAGAGATAATAAAAATACAAGGAATATTCTTGAAGAATATATCAGGGAGTGGAAAGATAGTCCCGTAGGAGGAGTAATTTTGACAGACAAAAATGGAATTGTAATATTTAATGGAAACAAAAATTTTGTACCTGAGATCGGAGTTTCACTTTCAGACAGAGAATATTTTCCTTGGGCAAAAACTGCAAAAGCTGGAGAAGTATTTATATCAGATCCTTTAATATCAAAGTTGGGTTATTCAAAAGGTAAAAATATTGTTGTAGTTGTAACACCTGTTAAGGCTAATGATGGCTCTTTTGAAGGAATACTTGCATCTTCCGTCATCCTATCTGATCTTAAAGATCAATATCTCAGTCCACTTAAAATAAGTGATGAAACCCGCATTTATTTAATTGATTATAACGGAGTTGTCATCTCATCATCCATAGAAAAGTTTATCGGAGTAAATTATTTAGATTATATTTCAAAAACAAACATTCCAGGGAACACAAAAATAGTTGATATTTTAAGTGAGGCTCTAAAATCAAACGAAGAAGGTAAAATTAAGATAGCGCTTCCAGATGAGACAAAGGGTGGCACTCTCACAAAATTCTTAATAGCCTACGCCCCCATAAATACCAGTGATAAACACTGGACGCTTGGGATCGCTACTCCAGAAAGTGACACATTGACTTTTTTGACACCGTTTTATTTCAGAGATTTAGCCATTGTAGCGCTAGCGTTTCTATCATTTTTAATTATCTCTATTCGTATAGCCAAAGTAGTTGGATATAAAGAGGGAGTCGAAGTGGAACATAAAGAACATGGAATTGTCGATATTGACAATAAACTCTAATCTGGAGTAGTATCAGGTGGTACCATATGAAGATTCTTAAAACAGCTTTAATTATTTTAATCTCCCTTCTGGTTGGCGCTGGGTCTACTTATTATGTGGCCAAGATGTATCCGCAATATCTAGGGCTGGTCAAAACAAGTGCTCAAGTTACTTCAGAAACAGAAGCTTTAATTTCAGATATTTCAAAATTAATCGATTTACCAAAAGATGAAAAACCAACTATAGCCACAGTTAGCGACGCAGAAAAAATTAAATCCCAGGTATTTTTTGCCAAAGCTGTCAATGGTGATAAGGTTTTAATCTATACCAATGCCAAGAAAGCAATTCTTTATAGACCAAGTGAAAAAAGAATAATTGAGGTTGGAGCGGTTAACATTAATCAACAACCACAACCAAGCGCGCTCCCAAGCCCAAGTGCAAGCCCGATCACATCTTCTACCCCAATACCTACTCAGTAGGGTATAATATACACATGAATATTTTCTCTTTTAGCCCACTTCGCAGTGCTATAGTCGCGGCAATTTCCTCTGGTGTTCCTGAGTCTACAATCGTGCTTCTCTTACTTTTACCATTTATTGCCTTTGTAATTGCTTTTTCTCGCAATGTAGTTGGAATTCGTGGGTTTGGAATATTCCTTCCAGCCGCCCTAGCTGTTACTTTTGTGGCAACAGGTCCAGTTGTGGGGATTGGTCTTTTCATGGTTATAGTTATCGTGTCAACGCTCGTCAGAATGGCTTTAAGAAAGCTAAAAATAAAGCTTCAATATTTACCCCGTATGGCATTTATTCTCTGGGCCGTAGTTCTTGGTGTCTTAGGAGTTCTTTTCCTGGCTCCGTATGTTCAATTTGATAGTCTAACCAATGTTTCTATTTTTGCAGTTTTAATATTGGTTCTTTTAGCAGAAGATTTTATTCGCGTCCAGTTGGGTAAAAGCATTAAAACGGCTATAAGTTTAACTCTGGAAACTTTAATTCTTGCCGTCATTTCCTATTTTTTCTTGACATTCAAACCACTTCAAGACTTCATTTTCGGGAGTCCCGAAATATCGCTGTTAATAATAGCGATAGCCGACCTTTCACTTGCCAAGTATTCCGGACTTCGCTTGATGGAAATTTATAGGTTTAGGAAACTGATGAAACAATGAAGCTATCCTCAATTCTTGGTCTAAATGCGCGAACTCAATTATTTGCGTATAAATATAACTCTCACCGTGGTAAAAAAATAGCTGACTCTAAAATCCAGACGGCGAAAGTTTTAAAGTCAGCTGAAGTACCTCATCCTGAAATGTACAAAAAATTTAGGAGGGAAAGTGATATATGGAATTTTGATTGGTTAACTCTTCCCGAGAAATTTGCCTTAAAACCAAGCCGTGGACTAGGAGGAGAAGGGATAATTGTTGTTAGAAAAAGATCAGAAGATAACAAAAGTTGGATAACCACACAAAGAAAAAAAATTACTCCGGATGACCTAAAACTTCATACAACAGATATATTAGAAGGCGCTTTTTCTATAGGTAATATTCCCGACGTGGCCTTTGTTCAGGAGTATGTAGGCCGTCACAAAGTGTTTAGGAAATGGGCATATCGTGGAACCCCAGATATTAGAATTATCGTATTCAATAAAGTTCCGGTTATGGCCATGCTGCGTCTTCCCACGAAAGAATCTGGTGGACGTGCCAACTTACATCAAGGAGCAATTGGGGTAGGGGTGGATATAGCAACCGGAATCACAACAAAAGCAATTTGGCATGGTAATCAAATACTCTACAAACCCGGAACGGAAAAGAAGTTAAGAGGAATTAAAATACCCAACTGGACCAACATATTAGAAACGGCAGTCAAGGCACAAGCGGCCTCAGGGCTTGGATATTTAGGTGTCGATGTGGTCCTTCATCCTGAAAAAGGCCCAATGGTACTTGAATTAAACGCCCAACCAGGGCTTCAAATTCAGTTGGCTAATATGATTCCACTAAGAAAAAGACTTGAGCGAATTGAAGATCTTGATGTAAGGGATAGTGAACATGGCGTTAAAATTGCAAAGGCCCTTTTTGCAGGACGCTTTGCAGACCGGGTAAAAGCCGAAGAGGGGACAAAAACAATCAAAGCGGTTGAGGAGATAGAAGTCCTAAAGGCAGATGGAACCCGTGAAAAAGTTCTAGCAAAGATTGATACTGGAGCGTGGAGTAGCGCAGTTGATGAAGACTACGCTCGTCAAATTGGAATATATTCAAAGAGTGCAGTACTCTGGAAAAGGAAGAAATTAAGTGCCTTAGGAGAAGAAGATAGACCAGTTATCCCAATGACATTTTGGCTAGCAGGAAGAAAAATAAAAACAAAAGTTACCGTTTCAGATAGACGCGAGCTTAGATATCAAGTATTAATAGGCAGAATTGATTTAGCAGGTTTTCTTATAAGCCCCGAGATAGATAATGATAAATTACAATCGGCAAAATGGTAAATATATTAAAAAGGTTATTAAAAGTATTTTCGAAGGATAATAAAATCTTAATTATTGTTGGAGGAAACGTTAGTAAAATTGAATCTTTTAGAGAGCCCATAAAAAAGCTGGGATTAGATGTGGCCCTGGCAACATTTTCAAATATTAAATATAGTACTGGGAAAGTTGGAGAACCGTTTTCTTTAATGGTTGGAGAAAACAAAGTATCAGATTTTGACGTAATTTATATAAGGATGATAGGTAAAAGAGTTGAAGATGCAGCTCTTTTAATAGATTATGCCATTCAAAATCATATAAAAACTGTAGATGAAACATATCAAAAAGCCCATATTTACCCACTAAGTTTGGCGAAGTCAATTGAGATGAAAAAGCTGGTTGACGCGGGGCTTAACTTACCCAAAACTATATACGGAAGTTTAAAAACAATTTTAGAAACAGGGGAGGAATCATTAAAATTTCCATTTGTTATCAAAAGCACGACAGGAAGACGAGCTAGAGAGGTTTGGTTTGTTGAAAATAAAATTCAACTAAACGAAATTATAGAAAACTTGAAGTCAAATGAAAAAATTGGAATTAAATATTTCGCCCAGGAATTTATTAAAGCTTCTCAAAGAGTCAGAGTTCTTGTTGTTGGAGGCAAAGCCTTAGGGGCGATAACAAGACCAACAAAATGGAGAAAAAGATTTGTAGAAAAAGTTAACGGTGAATTTCCAGAAGGGATTAAAGAATCGCTTAATCCAATTCCTGATGAATATTCAGAATTAGCCATTAAAGCAGCAAAAGCCACAGATCTTGATATTTGTGGAATAGATCTTTTAATCGAAGACAGTGGTGATAAAGTTTATGTAATTGAAGCAAATGCAGCCCCCGCTTGGGAACTAATTAAAAAGGATACTAACATATTAGTTGAAGA
>CAZTGB010000007.1:25393-33400 GCA_964612965.1 uncultured Gammaproteobacteria bacterium
CTAAGATTTCTTAATAAATAAAAATGGACATATCTCAAAAAATTAAAGTTGAGTACCAGAATAAATTTAAAAAATACGGTGTTGATCCGAGATCTTTATATTGGAAGAAAAAAGGAGCAGCTCATCAAAGATTTAGACAAATCTGGTCAGAGATAGACTTTACAAACAAAAGCGTATCAGATATTGGTTGCGGATTTGGGGAAATGGGAAAGTTTCTTACAAAAAAGTATGAGGGGGTAAACTATACCGGCTACGACCTGGTCCCTGAGTTTATTGAGGAAGCAAAAAAACAATTACCAAGTTCACATTTTGAAGTTAAGGATTTATTTAAAGAGGAAATTAATGAAAAGTTTGATGTTGTGATTGCCTCCGGAGTACTCAACTCAAATGTTGAAAATAATATGGAGTATAGGAAGGAAGCAATTAAAAAAATGTTTAATTATGCAAATGATGTCTTTGTATTTAACATGCTAGGTAATCACCCTCAACCAGAAAACAATGATAATACAAGCAATATTTGGTATGCAGATTCAATGGAGATTTTGAAATACTGTTTAAGCTTAACCAGGAGAGTTATCTTAAGACATCATTACAACCCAAAAGACTTTACAATTTTTATGTATAGGGTTAAAAAATGAAAAAGATTCTTATACTCGCCTCAAAAAGAAGTGGAAATAAAGAGAAGTTTATTGATTATCTCAAAGAATATTTCGATAAAAAAGCTGAAGTAGTTTTAGGTATTTTTTCTGATTTAATATTTGAGATAGAGGGGGGAAAAGTTTTGATTGAAATTGGAGGACGCAGTATCGATGACTTTGATTTAATTTATTTCAGGAATACTTCAGGATTCCAATCAATGGCAGCGGCTCTTTCAATTTATCTTGAAACAACAATAATAAAATTCTTTGACAAGTCCTTCATAAGTGGGAGTTTTACAGGGGACAAATTTACATCTCTCATGAGACTTGCCGTAAATGGTCTGCCAATTGTCCCCAGTTTTCTTTGCTGGAAAGGGGCTATAGACAAAACCAAAAAAAGAATTAGTAAGAAATTTGGATTCCCAATTGTTGCCAAAGAAGTCACAACCCAAAGAATGCAGAGTGTGTTTCTGCTTAAAAGTTTAAAGGATTTTGACAAATTGCCCGACAAAACAGGCAAAGGGAATGATGCAAGATATTTATTTCAAAAGTTTGTTCATTTTGACAAAGAATTTAGGATTTTAATTCTTGGAGATGAACTGGGAATTATTCATACAAAAACCTTAAGAGACAATACAGGATTCCAAGTTGGTTACTCCAGCCTTAATGATCAACCTGAGTTTTTAAATCCAAAAGATGTCTCATCAACAATAAAAGAAATCGCTATTAAAAGTGCTAAAGCACTTCATATTCAGGTAGCCGGAGTTGATGTTTGCCGAGAAAAAGAAACTGGTAAGTCATACGTCTTTGAAGTTAATAGGGGACCGGGGCTTGAATACGACACTACAATTTCTCCGGAACTCTCCAAAATTGCTGAGTTTTTTGCCTCAGAAATGGCTATAAAATAATCAACAAAAAATCCAGTTCACTGTTTTGAATAATAATCTCAAAACAAATATTGACATTTAGTACATTTTAACTATAATAACTATTATGGACACAAGGAGAATCTCATCAACCGAGCTTAAAACCAACACCGCCGATATTCTAAATATGGTTGCTTTCGGAAATATGGAAGCCATAGTCGAAAGACACGGTGAGGAGCTGGTAAAGATTGTCCCCATTAACAAATCAAGGCCCAAAAAGGATTATAAAGTATTGATGAATAAACACTTTGGATCCGCTCCTAACTTTCCTGAAGTTCATAAATATCGAAAAAGTTCTACACGTAAATTAGATTGGTAAAATGAATAGATTTTTACTAGACACAAATGTAATAGTTGATTTGCTTCGTGGAAAATCAACTATTGATATTTCCATTTTAGAAAAGGGAGCAGCCATAAGTATAATTACTCTTTCAGAATTATATTACGGCGCAAATAAAAGTAACAATGTTAAAAAACATCTAATCCAAATTGAAAATATTATCAACGACCTGGATCTAAGTCTGATTGATTTTGACAAGGAAGCCAGTAATGTTTATGGTAAAATTAAATCCGATCTAGAGAAAAAGGGTAATAGACTAGAAGATATAGACTTATTTATTGCCTCAACAGCTATTTCGGAAGGACTTACTTTAGTAACAAGCAACCTAAAACACTTCAAAAGGATTAAAGAGTGTGTTTTAATTCCACCTACAAAATAGCCACAAAAAATCCACCTCACTATTTTAATTAGAATTGGTGGATTTTTTAATTACTTAACCTCAACAGTTGCCCCTGCAGCTTTAAGTTTTTCTTCTGCACTCTTTGCATCTTCCACTTTTGCATCTTTCAATACTTCAGCGGGAAGTGTTTCAGTAAGTCCCTTAGCATCCATTAGAGTTAAATTTTGGTTAATCTCTCGTAGTGCTTTGATTACCCCTATTTTATTTGCTCCCGTATTGGTTAGAGTGACGGTTTTAAGTCCACCCTCATCAGCTACTGGCGCTGCTTCTCCTGCTGCTACTGGCGCTGCGGATGCAACTGGCATAGCACTTACTCCAAGCTTTTCTTGTAAAGCTGTAACTAATTCTGATAATTCAAGAACTGACAATTTTGAAACTTCTGAGACGATTTCTTCTACTTTCTTTGCCATTAATTACTCACCTCCTTTGATTTTTGATCAATTACATACACTAATTTTTG
The DNA here is from genome assembly GCA_964612965.1 of uncultured Gammaproteobacteria bacterium. Classification (GTDB taxonomy): domain Bacteria; phylum Patescibacteriota; class Microgenomatia; order UBA8517; family UBA8517; genus CAZTGB01. The sequence continues at coordinate 28,158 of CAZTGB010000007.1, forward strand.
AAGTGGGTTTTGTAGGGTGCCAACTAGACCATACATAGGTGAGATAAGACTTCCCAAAAGCTGACCTAAAAGTGCGTCACGTCCAGGAAGACTAGAAAGTTTAGTTAAAGAAGCCTCATCGTAAAAACCACCATCAACTATACCTACCTTAAATTTAGGCGTTGCTTCGCCAGCTGTGCTGACAAATTCTTTTGAAAATTTACCAAGGACCTGAATTGGAGCAACAGGGTCGCTGTCCGCAAGTACCAAGGCGGTTTGCCCCGAAAGAACGGTGTCAGTTAGAGTATCTTTATTTATACCTGCTTTTTCTCCTGCAAGTTTAAGAAGTGTGTTTTTAACAACAATCATTCGTCCACCAACCTCTTTAAGGCGAGATTTAAGTTCCTGTTGAGATTTAACAGAAAGTCCAGAATAGTTGACCAAAACAACGGACTTTGCTCCTTGAAGATCTTGGGATAACCCATCTATAAATGTTACTTTTTCTGCTTTTTTCATGATTCCTCGTTGTGATTTATATCGATTTACGACCACACAATTTCTTTGGACAAGAAAGATTATACAAAAAGAGTTCCCATAAATCAACTCCCAAGTTTGGCACTTATCCCTACAGCACATGTAAATTAAGAATTAGATATATCTACCAGAGAATAGTTGCATGGTTATCCTTTATGTTGGTCTGAAGATATAATCTCTCGAATTTTATCTTTCAAAAAAATAGTTCCAGCTTTGCCCTTTTCCTTTGCTGAATCGGTAAATAGTAAATCAGCACAACTTATTTGAAAGTTTAATTGACCTACAAGAGTAGGTTCCGTAGCTGTTGAGATCTTACCCTCTCTTTTCAATTTGAATCTTTTATCAAAATCCTTTGAAGTGTAGTTGTATGTTTCACCTTGTGGGTTTTTATGATCGAATAATGACCAATTCCTATCTTCTTGCGTTTCTTTTGCTCTTTGAAAACCTCTTTCCCCTAATAATTCTAGTGTATCTGCATCGATTAAAATTCTTAACATTTGAAGCAATTTTTTATCTTTAGTTATTTGTTTAGCTTCACTGTATTTATCATGAAACAAAAGAAGAATTGACATCTTACTCTTTTCTTGGACTGTAAATATCTTATTGTCATTAAAAGTATCTAAAAACATGTCTGATGATTTTTGAGGATGACTACTTCTGTCATCTACATAATCTAAACCGATGTCGTGCCATAATGCAGCCAGTTCAACTAGAAATACCTCTTTATCTTGCAAGCCTTCTTCAACAGCCAAAGAAACAGTATCACGTCTAACTTGGTCAGCATGATCAAAGTGATGGGCGACAGTATTCATTCTTTTAGCGATATCTTCTGATATTTTTATTGCCTTTGAATAAGGTGAGACAAACGCTCCATTTCCCTTATCGTACAAATTTGACATAACTAATTATACCAAATTAAGTTTTTAGTTCTGGCTTGAAGGAAGCTAAAAAATATTATCGTGATCTATGACAAATTTTTAATTGCTAACATCTGTTAAAATAATCTCATGCCAAGAAAAAAGATTGAATTTAAAGCATTAACTTCTAAAGGAGTTATTAAAACTAATCCAGAAAGGAAAAGTTTATCCGGAGAAAAAAGAAGCTTTCTTGATTTGCTTTCTAAAGCAATTAAAGTAGAACCATTTGACAAGAAAAAGAAGAGTTAGTTTATAGATTGGACGTTTGCTACTTGAGCAAGAAGGAGTTCAAACATTTGTGACTGGTTTTTTCTTCTATTATATCTAAATGCATATTCATCAGTATATGCTTGAAGGTATTTTTTAGAAACAATTCTATACACTCCAGTTATTCCTCTTTTAAAGTGAGACCACACATTTTCTATGTTTTGCGTGTAAACATCACCTCTAGCATATTCTTGTGTTCCATGATTTATTGTGTAGTGATTTAAGTAGCCATATTTGTGAATATTTTTATAACCACTGTATTCATCAGTATGTATTCTAGCTTTAGGATCAACATTTTCTTTTATCTGGTTAAGTAGTGTGTATTTACCTGTGTTTGGAATATGTTTTATATATACTTTTCCTCCTCTTTCAAGCATACCCATTAAAACTTGTTTTGGTTTTTCAAATCCATCACTCCAAACATATTTTCTATTTTTTCCTTTTCCACCAACAAAAGTTTCGTCTATTTCAACATCTCCAGTGAGAAGTCCTCCACCAGTTTCAGCCATCAACATTCTTATTTGTTTAAACATTCTCCATGCAGTTTTATATGTTACTCCCAGTTCTCTTTGTAGTTGTTTTGCAGATACTCCAGACCTGGTGTTTGATATCAAAAACATTGCGTAGAACCAATACTGAAGTGGAGTGGTAGTTTTTTCAAAAATAGTTCCAGCTAGTGGATATATCTGGTATCCACATGAACACTGATATGCAAACCTATTTGTTATCTTTGTAAAATTAGTAATCTTTTGACATTTTCCACAAACCACACCATTTGGATATCTAAGTTTAAAAACTTCACTCAAACAGGACTCATCATTTGAATACTTTTGAAGAAACAAACCAAGTGTAAACTTACCATTCATATATAAATATTACACCCTACTTTACATGTTGTCAAGGGATAAAAGCCCCAAGTTTCATCAAGTTTCTACTTTAATTGAAGGAGACATCGTGGATTTAATAAAGACTCTAACTATTTGTTTATTTCCACCAAGAGCATTTATGATTGTTTCTAGGTTGAGAATTAGTTCTTCATCCTTTTGGTCAACTTTTCCAAAAGAGGTATGAATTAATGGAGCTTCCTTTTCAGTTTTTAAATTTAATGTATTTGAAGAAAACCTATCTGCATCCTTCACACTTTTAATGAGCGTTCCATTTTTAGGATTTGGCATAAGTCCTTTTGGTCCCAAAATTCTTGCAAAGGCTACAAGCTTTGGCATCATGTCGGCGGTAGCTAACAAAATGTCAAAATCTATCTTTCCGCTTTGTAATTTCTTAATCGTTAATTCACTAGCTACTTCAATCTTTTTAGCGCGCCCTCCTGAGTAGGGAAGGGTAACTTGAGCACTTGTTCCTGTTTTTTTAACAACAATGTGGGCTTCCATCGTTCCTACAAATTTGGAATAGGAAACATCCTTAACAAGGGGAATGGCGTCAGATAGTTTATATATTTTTCCAAGCGCAATTTTTGTCTTTGAGCTTTGATATTTCTTTCCTCGTTCTTTAGGTTCTGCTGCTTTCTCCTTTTTCGACGTTACTTCGGGGATTGCATTTTCATCAGAAGCAGGCACTTCAGCTGATATAACTTTTACTCGTTGTCCACCTTTAAGTCCAGAAATATGGATTTTCTCTTCGGCTTTTTGTTTCTCTTTTTTCTCACGATAGGCCTGCTCCGAAGACTTCCCCTCTTTTACAACTCCTATAAATGCTGTTTTAGTTTTTCCCATTTAATTTTCAACTTTAACTCCCATACTTCTCGCTGTTCCTTCGACAGTTTTAATAGCAGATTCAATGTTTGAAGTATTTAGATCGTCTAATTTATCTTCTGCAATTGCTCTTGCTTGAGCCTTAGTTAATATACCAGTAGTTTCTCTTGGTGTTTTGCCACTTCCCTTTTCTATTCCTAATATCTTTTTGATCATGTCGGAAACAGGTGCTTTCTTAATAATGAAATCAAAGGATCTGTCATCATAAATAGTAATAACGGCAGGAACAACTTGACCTTTCATATCGCGGGTCTTGTCATTGTATGCTTTAACAAAATCCATGATGGCAATACCATGCTGCCCCAAGGCAGTTCCAACTGGAGGAGCTGGGGTAGCCTCAGCTGCCTTAAGATTAATTTTAACTATTGTTTTTCCTTTCTTCCCCGCGGGAATCTGAAGTTTGATAATTGTTTTTACTTTCTTAGCCATATTTTCACTCTATTATAAGACAAAAAAGGAACTTATTTTGAAGTTTCGACTTTTAGTCTGCCTCAGATACTTCTGAGGTATGGTCATTATATCAAGGCTGTTATCCTAAGTAAAGCGATTAATGTATAATTTGTGTATGGAACAAGAAGGTAATAAAGGTAATAATGGTGAATGGCTCGATGCAGCCTCTCCAATGCCTGTTAAGGTAAAAAAGGGAGGGTTTGTGAGTTTTGTGGTTGGCTTGTTAAAACCTTCAGAAGTCACACCCCAACACCTAGAAGATTATAGAAAAGCCCGTGGTGTGGATACTAATGTAGTTGACCGTAAAGGTCAGCAGGTAGTTGAAGTTAGCGTAAATCAGGTTACTCTTCCAGAAGAAAAAAAGAAACCTTAAACCTTTTGTATTTGAAGAAAATCAAGTTCAACTGGAGTTTCTCGACCGAAGATACTAACTAACACTTTAACTTTCCCTTTCTCCTCATCCATTTCGTGAATTGTTCCAAGAAAGTCTGCAAAAGGTCCATCAACAATCTTAACAGCTTCTGATACTGTGAATTTTGTTTTAAATCTTGGAGCTGGTGCCGAAACGAATTTTTGAATATTAGCAACCTCAGCGTCAGAAAGTGGGGTTGGATTATTTCCAGTTCCCACAAATCCGGTAATTCCAGCAGTAGTTCTAATTGCAAGCCATGTTGCATCATCCAAAATCATCTTAACAAGTAGGTATCCCGGGAATATCTTTTCTTTAATAGTGGCCTTTTTACCTCCACGGATAATAATCTTATCCTGTGTTGGAACAAGCATTTCAAAAACATTTCCATTTAAGTTCATGGTTTCAACTCTTTGCCTTAGAGTTTCCATAACACGAACTTCATGGCCACTTGAAGTATGAACCACATACCATCTGGCTTTTGGATCTTCCGTTTGAGATAGAATTATATGTCCCGGAATTTTCCTTTTTCCGGTTCCACGTTCAGAAACTTGTGTTTCTGTTGTTATATCTTGTGTGTTTTTATCCATAAATATAATTTTTAATTATTTATAACTTTAAGCTCTGCTTATTCTGAAACTAGCACTTCAAGAGCTTTGGTAAAGGCATAATCAAATCCTCCTACGTAAATTCCTACAAAGGCTGAAACAAGTAAAACTATCAATGTTAATTTAATTACTTCCTCACGCTTAGGCCAAGTAACGCGAGTTAACTCAAGCCTCACCTCGGAAATAAAAGAAAGAACAGATTTCATCTTACAACTTGGCTATTGTAGCAAAAAGGTAGAATAATTAAAAGTGGAACTTAAGGCCACACCACATTTGTTACACTATTAAGTAAATGTATGCGGGTTTCTAT
>CAZTGB010000008.1:0-16197 GCA_964612965.1 uncultured Gammaproteobacteria bacterium
GGTACGGTTAGGGTTCGCAAAGACGGGTTCTAACTTTTTCAAAAATCAGCTCACAGCTTCTAAATGACCCGGTAGCTCAGCTGGATAGAGCGACTCCCTTCTAAGGAGTAGGTCGTGAGTTCGAATCTCGCCCGGGTCACTGATTCAGATATGTTACTCAAAAATGTGACAGGGTGGGGACTGCCACATACAGAATTGAGCGTAGAATAGCCCAAATTGTATGAAAATTGCAGGTGTTGGTCGGTTAGGAAAAAGTTCGAGCAGGCACTTTGTTAAGCGAGCCCCGCAGGGGCGAGCTAAGCGAACCGCGAAGCGGTGAGCGAGGAAACCCGAGCAATCTCGTTTCGAATTTGTTCGTAAGCGTTCACATAATCTAAATTATAAGAATCTAATTTGCATCCCCTCTTCTATTCTTGTTGAAAAAGATACTTCCTGTCCCGGGAACTTAGCTCCCATCCCCCAAATTTTGACTAGTTTTTGCTTTTCTGCAAAATCAGTGCCAATTTTTAATGCCACATCTTTTATAGTCTCTCCCCTTTTCATTATAATTGGATTAGTTAAATCCGGTTCATGATCTGGCTCAACAAGGTAAATGGTGATAAAGCCAAGTTTCTCCCATATAGAATCAATCAAATCTTGAATTCCAATTTCTTTTTCAGCGCTAAAATAAATGACACCCTCATATTTTTTAAGATTATTGGCAAGATCTATTTTGTTTACAGCAAAAATAGCTGGAATATAGACGCGGTTTGTAGAAAAAGCATCAAAAAGTCTCTCAAGAGTAAGTTTTTCTAGAAGACTAATATCACCATTTTTAATACCAAATTCACGGGCAATTTCTTTAATAGTTTCGCGGTTTAATTCTTGTTTAATATTTGAGTGAACTTCAAGCCCTCCTGAAACTTTCTTTTCAACAAGAACATTAGGCGGAGTTTGATTTAGTCTTATTCCAGCTCCATTTAACTCCTCAGCCATTTTCTCTAGTCTTTCAGGTCGTGCTGGATCCGTCATGACAATTAATAGATCAGCGTTTCTAGCAACCGAAAGAACTTCACGACCTCGCCCACGACCCTCTTTGGCTCCTTCAATAAGTCCCGGTATGTCTAAAATTTGAATATATGCCTGCCTATATTTAAACATTCCAGGAACCACAGTTACTGTTGTAAATGCATAAGGAGCAACCCTGCTTTCTGCGTTTGTTAATTTGTTTATTAAAGTAGATTTTCCGGCAGAAGGTGGGCCAACAAGAACAATTGTAGCGTCTCCTTGTTTTTTAACTGAGTACCCTCCCCCTCCTCCGCCTCCTTTTGTTGAAGATTCAATCTCGCGATCCCTAAGTCTCGAGATTTTAGCTCTCATAGCACCAATAAACCCATTAGTAGCCTTATGATGAGGGGTTTTCCTTAAAGTTTCCTCAATTTGTTCTATTTGTTCGGCAATTGTGCTCATTTAGGGTATAATTGTAGCATAAGCGCCCGTAGCTTAATGGATAGAGTTCCTGTCTTCGGAACAGGCTGTGGAAGTTCGATTCTTCCCGGGCGCACAATATCCATTTTTGATATAATACGAATTCAAGCCGAGATGGTGGAATGATAAGCAAGCTTGCTACTTCGTAGTAAGCAAAGCTTGGCCATTCCAAAACTAAATCGTAATTAAATTGCCGAGGTGGTGGAATGGTAGACACACGGGCCTTAAGAGCCCGCGGATGCATAATTCGTGAGGGTTCGAGTCCCTCCCTCGGCACTATAGGATTTGGATTTTTAATAACACGGAGTGTGGCGCAGTTGGTAGCGCGCGCGCTTTGGGAGCGCGAGGCCCCCGGTTCGAGCCCGGGCACTCCGACACATCAGGTCATTGAAGGTGGTTTTTAATTTTAAGAACAACTTCATCTAGGGGCATATTTGGCTTAACTAAATAATCTACGACTCCCATTTTTAAAGCGGTCTCCTTTTCAGTATCAAGATTGGTTAAAACTATAACTGGGATCGATTTAAGATTAACATCTCTTTTAATCTGCTCCAAAAAATCAAAACCATTCATTCCCCCCGGGAGCATGATATCAAGTAGAATTAGATCGGGTTTATTTGTTTTGACATAGGTAAGAGCGGTTTGTGCTGTGTGCGCACTCAAAGCTTCAATACCTATTTCATTTAATTTTTGACCAAGAATCTGCTGAAGACTTTTGTCATCTTCTACAATTAAAACTTTCTTCATAATTTTAAAATTGAATTATTATTTATTAATTTTGAGCCTTTTTGGAAATTCTACAAAAAAAGTTGTCCCTTTTCCTTCTTCAGACTCAAACCAAATCTTACCTCCCTTAAGATCCAAGATGAGCTTTATAAGATAAAGACCTAACCCAACTCCGTTTGGATCTAACTTTTTAACATTACTACCTCTAAAAAGTTTTGTAAAGATTTTAGATTGATCATCATTTGGAATTCCAATACCGGTGTCCTTTATCTTAAACAAAATAAGATCCTGGTTAGGGATTAATTCAAGACTTATCTTATCCCCAGCTTTTGTGTACTTAATTGAATTCGATATAAGATTTTCAATTATAACTTTAACCAGTTTCGGGTCGCTAATTATTTTGGGTATACCTAACTTATAAATCTCATTAACTTTTAAATTCTTATCTGTTATTTCCTTTTTCTTCTCATCTAAAACCTCTTTTATAATTTTGATTAAATCTACTTGCATCCTTGATAACTTAATAGTTCCCAGCTCAAACTTTGAAATCTCAAGGAGAAGATTGACTATCCCGTTCATATTAAGAGTAGCTTTATATATTTCGCTCAAATAATTTCTCTGTGATTTAGAAAATGACTTTTGTTTCAAAAGCGACTCCATGTACCACCTAATTACTGAAAGTGGACTTCGAAGTTGGTGCGCCGACAATGAAACAAATTCGCTCTTTGCTTCATCAAGTTTCTTTCGCTCTGTGATATCCTGGAAATTAATAACAATTGCACCCACATCGGGATCAAGTAGTAAGTTAGTACCTACAGCCTCCATCCATCGAACTCTTCCGTCCTTTCTGATTATCCTGTTTTGTATAGTTATACTCTTATTAGGTGAAAATATAATTTTAGACAAAGCTTTCATGGAGGGTGCTATGTCATCTTTATAAATTAATTTAAACCCATTAGTATTAATAACCTCTTCGGGTTCATATCCCCATATTCTTTTTGTTGAAGGTGAAGCATACTTTATGGTTCCCTTTGGATCTACTAAAACAATTGCATCGTAGCTATTCTCAATTAAAGCCCTAAACCTTCTTTCCCTGTTAACAATTGTACCCTCGGCCTTAAGTTTCTCCTCTATAATGGCAGCAAATGACATACAGCTCAGAGCTGCAATCCCAATAAACGATTGAAGAAGTAGTAAACTCTGCTCCGAGCTACCTTCGACTGTAAACGGACCATTTCCAATCAATGTTCCCCAAATAGCAATTGCTGAAACAAATAGAATTGCCAGGGTTGATCCTTTTTGCCCAAATCTATACGAAACCCAAAAAAGTATAGGGAGAATGGCATATTCAAAATGAAAGGGATGCATTGAAAAAAGAGGTGATACAAGCGGAGTAAAAATGAGAATACTTAAAAATCCAACAATAATTGTTAAAACTAATACCTCAATAAATGCAAAGAAATTAAATTTAGGTAAATGCCTCCATACAAGAAGAAACCCTCCAAAAACAATAATACCAATTGCATCTCCCAGCCACCAAGTAAACCAAACAGGGAAGTAGGTAATCCAAGAGCCAATTCCACCATATATCAAGCTTGCCGTTCCAATTGTTGCACTAATAACAGTACTTAAAAGTACTGCAAAAAATACAAACTTAAAAACATCCTTTACTTTTGTTATAGAAGTATTAAAGTCAAATTTCTGAAGTAGGTAGGTTGCAACAAAGGCCTCAAGTGTATTACCAACAGCTATTCCAAATGCGATAAAAGGGGTTTCATTTGTGGTTAAGTTGGCAACAAAAGCTCCCAAGGTAATTCCTGGCCAAAGATTACGACTAAAAAGAAGTAGAACTGCAATAGCAATTCCGGAAGGAGGCCAAACAAGAGTAACTTGCTTATAGCTATAAGCAAGAGAAAGACCAAACTTAGCAGAAAGGAAGTAAACAAGCGCAACAACAAGGATCTTAAAAAGATATTTTGGTTCTTTGAATTTTTTCAAAAAACTTTTCACCTTAAATTTAATGTAGCATATCTTCACAATATGTTAAAATACTAATAGCAAATCAATTGATCATTGACATGTTCGGGTTTTTTATCGTCTAATATAATTAGACCAAATGTACAGAGGTAAAGCGCATATAAAAAACCAAGTGCTTTTATTAAGACAGGATGGTTACTCGTATGAACTGATAAAACAGAAAACTGGAGTATCTAAAAGCACATTAAGCGATTGGTTACACAATTTACCATATACGCCAAATGATGAAGTCAAAAAACGAATGCTAAGAGGACAGTTAAAGTCCGCCAAAACCTTAAGAGGATTACGGATAAATAGAATATTAAAAACAAAAGAAATCTCTAAGCATGAACTTGGCAAAGTAACAAAAAGAGACTTAATGTTATTAGGTATTGGTTTATATATTGGGGAAGGAAGCAAATACGACAGGGGATTTATCCAATTCTCAAATTCTGACCCTAAGGTGATTAAACTTGCAATGAGTTGGTTTACAAAAATATTAAATGTAGGTATTAACAATTTCTATCTGATAGTACATTGCTATCCCGATAACAATGTTGATAAAATAATAAAATTTTGGTCAGATTTAACAAATGTTCCAATTTACCAATTTGAAAAAACTTATATTGATAGACGAACAAATAAGTCAGCTCGGAATAAACGAAAATTAAAACACGGGACATTACATGTTAGAATACGTGGTTTAACAGAGAAATTTGCCAGAGAGGCAATATATCAAAAAGTTTTAGCCTGGATTGAGATCGTTGAAAATTATAATTTTGCGGGTATCGTATAGCGGCCATTACTCCACTTTTCCAAAGTGGAAATGGGGGTTCGACTCCCCCTACCCGCTCAAAAAGTATAAATGATCAAAAATAACAATCTCGAAATAGAATTTGCAAGCAATTATTTTATAGAGGTCTTCAAAATTAAGCACTTTTCTTTTGGAAATGTTACATTAGGCTATTTCAATGCTTTCAAATCAATTGAATTCCTTAACCCAAATCAGAAAATTGAAGTTAAAAAATGGTTAAAGGAAGTATTTGAAAGCTCTTCAATAGTTGCTGGTGATTTTAACTCTGTACCCAAGAGAATTTCTGAGTTTCTAAATGAAGTTAAGATACCCGCAAGGATTCTAAGTACACCAAGTTATTTATTTCCCAAAGAGGATATTAAGGAACCCTTAGATATTCCATCATTTGATAATTTTGTCGTAGCAGATGACAAAATAAATGAGTCCAGAATTGAACCTCTAATTAAACTGCCTGAGAAACTTAACCTAAACCCAAGAGAATATATGAAACAAATAACGTCACCTTCCGATCACATTCCTATAATCGGTCATTTTATTAAAGGTGAGGAGAAATTATCAATTGGTATATATAACGTAGCAGACCCAGTTCTTTGGGGAGATTATTATCCTAGTTCAAAAATGGGATTCGATATTACAAAAGACGGTGAAGCTAAAAGACAAAAGATACTAACAAATTACGTTACCACATTAATTCAAAACTGTGATCTTATTCTTTTATCAGAAGTTCCAACAAACTACCTAGATGTTCTAAAAGCGATAGTATCTAATAATTGTAATATGCGTATTCAAATTGAAGACATGGTACACACCGAAGATGATCAGGGGGGGTAATAAATCTGTAATCAGAACTATCAAAAATATTTCAAAAGATGTTTTGATATATAAGTCTCTTTAATAAAAGGAGCTTATTTCTTTGTACTTCCTACAATTATAACAACGGAGTCTTTTGAAGAATCTTCAAGTTCCTCAACTTTAGTTTCGACAGAGTAGTTCTTCCCTAAAGTTTCACTTAACTTAGACAAAAAGTCTTTATCAACATCACTTTTAGCTTGTATAACTGTCTTTGTGTAGTCATACGAGGTTGCATTACCCGTCCCCGAAACTTTAAAACCAGCTTCTTCTATTAAATCTTGAACCTTTCCAGCTTCTCCTGCTATTCCTGAGCCGTTGAGAATACTTACGCTATATTTGGTAAGATCAACTTCCTCAGCTTTTGGCGTGGAAGTGGCAACCGCAGATACCGGAGAGACAGTTGGCGAGTCAGTTGGCTGAAGATTACCCTGAGACTTTCCAGAGACTTTGCTCTGGTAGAAAAAAATTCCTCCAAGAAGTCCTCCCAAAATAAAAATTCCAGGAATAATAATTACAAGTGGATTTACACCAGGTGAGACATTTTGTTGGAAACTTGGCTGAACCGGAAATGTTGGAGGAACTGGTGCTTCAACCGGAGCAGCTGCCTCATCAGCTAAATTTTCAATTTCCTGCGCCTTTTCTTTAATTTCCTCAAGAGGTTCAGAAGAATTAACTTCAGGTTTAATCTCTCCTACCTCCTCAACCACCATTCTTTTTCTTTCTTTTGATTCATCAATTGTCATCCTTCAGAAAGTATAGCAAAAATGATAAACTACAACCAGTATTTGGTGGTTGTAGCTCAGTTGGCTAGAGCGCTTCCCTGTGGAGGAAGAGGTCGGGAGTTCAAGTCTCCTCAGCCACCCTATAGTATAATAGGTCGATAAGGCTAATGAAGAGGTTGATTAGTATATCCTATAACTGATATAATACAGGCATGTCTGAACAACCTGCCAAGAACAGAACTGTAGCAGACGTAATAAGAATTAAGGGACTCCCCGGACAGAACATTATCAGTTATGATGATATTTCTAATTTAGTAGAAGAACCGCTTGTTAATGCTGTTAGAATACTTCTTGGAAAAGGCGTTGTAACATCCTTTTCAACAGCAAACTTAGCATTTAGTTTTGCGTCTATCGTTATAGAGCCTGAAAGTCTTTCGGTAAATAATTTAAAATTGGCAAGAGAGAAGTTTCATTATACCGGTAAAGATTATGATAAAGTTATGTTACAAATGGACATAGACCCAAATACCCCAATAGAAGAGGTCGATGGGTTCTTTGTTAGGCTTGCAAACTTATTTGAAGATCAACAATCTTAAATAAATTAAGGGTTTAGTCTAACAAAAGAAAATTAAAGCTTTAAAATCAAATAAACGGTATAATAGCTTCATATGCTTAGAAACGGAGTTTGCAAGCTTTGCTTATAGATAAAGTTGAAGTAATTCTAAAAGGAGGAGATGGAGGTCATGGAAAAGTTTCCTTTGTTAAAATTGGCCGTGGACCCGATGGTGGGAATGGAGGAGATGGAGGAGATTTGTACGTAGTAGCTTCTAGTGACTTAACACTTCTTAATCAGTTTAGTCGTGAGACAGAGATATCCGCCGAGCGTGGAATTGATGGCGGGAGAAATAAAAAAACAGGACACAACGGAGCCGATCTAGATTTAATTTTACCTGTTGGAACTTCAATAATTTCCAAGAAAACCGGTGAGCTAATACTTGAATTAACCAAGGTTGGTGAAAGAAAACTGCTTTGTGAGGGTGGGCGTGGAGGACGAGGTAACTGGGAATTCAGAAGCTCAAGAAATACAACACCTAAAACTGCTGAAAAAGGGCAGAAAGGAGTTCTTCGAAAGGTAATCTTAAATTTAAAACTAATTGCAGACTTTGGATTAATTGGTCTTCCAAATGCAGGTAAAAGCAGCCTTTTAAATGAACTAACCAATGCTAAAGCTCAAATTGCTAATTATCAATTTACAACACTATCCCCCAACCTGGGAATATTTGAAAAGAGAGTAATTGCAGATATTCCGGGTTTAATTGAAGGAGCTTCCGAGGGACGCGGTCTTGGTGTTGGGTTTCTTAAGCACATTGAGAAAGTAAAAATGTTAATTCACTGTGTCTCTTGCGATTCCCAAGATCCCCTTCATGATTATCAAACCGTTAAAAATGAACTAAAAGCATTTAATGCGAAACTCGGGAAAAAGGATGAAGTAATACTTTTAACAAAATCTGATTTAATTGAGAATGAAAGACTTAAGGAAATAATGAAAAAGTTTAAAAACAAATCAAAAAACATATTAACAGTTTCTATATATGATCCTGATAGTATTGATGAAGTTAAAAATCTTTTAATTTCTGGAAACTGAATATACGGTTGGGTAATAAAGGAAAATGGCTGGTGAATCCTCAACTAGAAATCTTTGGAAATCAAAGTAAACCTTCTTTCTTTCTTCAAGGTTAAGCTCGCCCCGTCCATCTTCAAGAAGTTTGTCAATTCTGGGGTTACTGAACCTTGTTATATTTGTTGACGTTTGGGTTGAATGCCAAATGGAGTATTGATCAGGATCCTCAGGTAAATCAAATATGGCCAAAAGCGCCTGATAGTCATTTGGTATAACAGTATAAACCTGCACATTAGTTTTGATTCCAACCGCTTCCCAGGCTTTGGCAATTTTTTCAGCTCGATCCAAAAGAATCGATGAGGTTGCCAAATTAATCACCATTTCATCTCTTAATTCTTTAGGTAATTCACTTACTGTCTTTTTGGCTTTTTCAGGGTCAAAAGAATAAGGCTTAACCTGAGGATTATATGCCCAGGAAATTTCAGATATAGGACTTATTGAACGCTTCTCGACAAAATCTTCCTTATCAATAGCATAGGAAAGTGCCTGTCTCAAATTCTTCTCAGAAAGATATTTATCCTGAGTATTCAAAAATATTGCCACATGCTCTCCCAAATCATCCTTCTTATTTATTTTAACTCCGCGCCAACTATCAAGTGGGGCAGGGTTAATTAAATTTTCAATCTGATCTATTTCTCCTAAACGAAATGCAAGCTTTGTACGCTCCTCACTAGGATAGAACTTATAAGTAATTCTTCTCTTCTCCTCACTTTCAAGCTGTAGTTGCGTCACAATCCCTCCAGAAACAGATATTTTCTTAACTTTATATTCTCCTGTTCCTAAAAGCCCTTTTTTAAATACTGCCCTAGAAACCACACCAGGAAAAGGTGAGTAAGGGTTCTCAAGTTTAAAAACAATTGAACTCTCGTTTGGTCTTTCTATTTCAAGATCTGAAAATTGATAGTTAATAGTATCACTTGTGATCTTTTTACCATCCTGCCATATTTTTTCTTGATCTAAATAAAATATCCAGGTACGGCCACGGTCGGGAGTTTCCCAAGAAGAAGCCAGATCTGGTTCAATAGTTCCATCTTCATTCATTTTGGTTAGTCCATTTCCAATTTGAGCTAAGATATTTGAAGGTAAAGTTGAAGTTGTAAATCTACCGGTAACTCCAATTCGATAAGTTCCCTCACGTCCCAAAAAAGGAATAATTAAACTAATTACAAAGAATAAAACAATACCAATTCCAAATCCAATTAAAATAATAGCTTTGAACCTAGTAAAAAAGGCACTGAGCAGTCTTACTATATATCTTGGGGTAATCATACTAAAACCAACTGCAAAATAGACACTATCAAAAATACGGACGCAAAAACAAAAGTTAACTTAAAGAGAAGCTTTTCAAGACCACGCCGACTAAAGGATCCCGCGGCAGTTCGACCAAGTCCAGTTCCTCTTGCCTGAATTAAAATAAGCACAATTAAGACAATTGATGAAACCATTTGAATTATAGTTAAGGTTTGCCTCATGATAGTTTTATTTAAACTTGAAATACCATTTGAAAGAAAGTTATTTCATTAACCAGACTATTATACTCGAAACAAGTGAAATTACTAAAGAAAATACAACAAAGGCAAGTAGTCCAGTAAAGTAAACTTCCGGAACATTAAACCAATAAGATGACATCCCCGAGTAATAAAAAGACGATATCTTAAATCCCGAAACAGCTAAGGTAACAAGATAAAGTGTCACAGCATAGCTTACCCATTTAAAAAGGCCAAAAGTAAGTAAATTAATAGGCAAAAGAAGAAGATTAATTAAGGGACGAATTAACATTTGGCTAACTGAAAGAACCGCGCCTGTTAAAAGAAGTGTTTGTGTTCCTCCCTCAAAGCTAATACCACGAACAACCTGGCTTATCAAATAAAGCGTTACAGTGTCAATTACAAAATGTTTAACAATTTTCTTCATAAAATTGAACTCGAATTTTCTTCATAGGGCAAGACCTTTTAATATTAACCTGTGATGATATCTTCTTGCAAATCTATGAGCCTCATCCCTCATTCTTTGTACTAATAAGAGGGCAGCCCCAGTTAGTCTAATTTTACCAGTCTTACTGGAATTACTTTTTTCACTTAAAATTAGTCTGTCTGGTCCTTTTGCAATTCCAACTATCGGAATATCCTTAATAATTTTTCTAAATACATTAACTTGTCCTACCCCCCCATCAACTATTATCAGGTCTGGTGTGTCCCAGGATTGTTTAAGGCGGCGAGTTGCAACCTCACGCATAGAGTCATAGTCACTTTGGGTATTAGTCTGCCTAATTTTAAAATGTCTATACTCATGAGTATCAGCCTCTCCATCAATAAAAACCACCATTGATGCAGTTGGTGAAACTCCGGCCAAATGAGCGATATCAAAACATTCAATTCTATGAAGTTTCGAACTCTGAAGCGATTGAATAGAAAAACTAGCATCAAGTAATTTCTTAAGTTCTGTTAATTCTTTTTGTCTTAAATCCTCACTTAAGTTTGGATTCTGCAAGTAAAATTCAGATGGAATTCGGGGTTGTGTAATATACTCAAGTCGTTTGATTTGATCACGAACAAGCTTTGCCTCCTCATATTTTTGTGCGCGAGAAAGGACGATCATTTCAGAATCAAGTCCTTTTTTAACAATATCAATCTTCCCACTCAAAATTGATTTAATTTTCCTTATATTTTCTAAATATTGTCTTTTTAAAATTAATTTATTTTTGTCCTGAATAATCACATTAGGACAAGGGTTACAAAGACCAATATGTGAGTAAAGGCAGGAGCGCTTACCCAATTTGTGATCAGAATATGGAAAAATTCGCCTTAAACTTCTTAAGACTAAATATACATTCTTGGATGATGGAAAGGGTCCAAAGAAAGCTAAATTTTTTCCATCCTTGGCAATTTTCCTAGCAGTAATTACCCTTGGAAACTCCTCTTTAGTAATTCGAATATATAAAGGATGCTTATCATCTTTTGAAATGGAATTATACTTAGGCTGGTGCTCATTAATTAACTTAGCCTCAAGAAGTAGCGCCTCAAGCTCGGAATTTACCTTTATAAAAGAAAAATTACTAGCTTCACTAATCATTTTGGAAGTTTTAGATTCCAAATGAAGATCAAAATAGGAACCCACCCTTCTTTTAAGATTTATGGCTTTCCCGATATAGATTGGTTTTTTCCCAACTTTGAAGAAATAAACTCCCGCACCTTCCGGTAGGGATTTAGTAAATTCTTTGTCCATCTCATCCTAATAATAAGCGTAATTAGTATAATTATAAAGACTAGGAATAAAGCTGCCAGGCTCGTTATTATAACCCCATTTTTATTAGTAGGAATAGACACTGTGCTTCCATCAACAACCACGCGAATGTCAGTGGGGGTACTTTTCCCCAGGAAACTATATGGAATTTTAACTTTTGTTTCGTAGTTTCCAAAGGGGGGTAATACTTCATCAAAATCACGGAAGAACTCACGATCATCAAAAAAGACTGTAGGATAAAGTGAATAAAAAGCGGTTGGACCCGAATTTGTGACTTTAATAGTTAAATTCGAGTCAAAGAAAGGTAGTGAATGCGCGAGATTTGCTGAAACTTCCGGATAAGTCGTGGCCTCAAGACTTAATTTCCCAAAAGATACAAAAACATCCTTTTGAGGATTGGTACCCAATTTATACGATCCTGGTGGATATGGTTTATTTTCATTCTCTCCATGAATAACAAAAGTAAAATGCCGGAGGTCTAGTTTATCAAAGAAATCAACTCCTCCTGTGGTCGAAGCCCAGGTAGGGTCAATTGGAATCCATGATTTTCTTTCGTCATCCCAATATTCTGGCCAGGAGTGAAGGACATCGGCAACAAGCCCTAAGGGTTGAATATCTGGATTTTCAGTGTAAGCAAAACCATTAATTTCGCGTGCAGGAATTCCAGCCGCTCTGGCAATTGCAATAAACAAATCGGTAAACTCCATACAGATTGCGCTAGAAGGTGCAAGAAGCGCTCCACGTGCCCCAAGACGTTCCACATTAGGCCTTACGCGACTATAGTCATACTTAAGAGTTGTGGACACATAGTCATATATTGCTTTCGGTGTCCTAAGTTTTTGGGCAAGAGCACGAATATCAGCATCCTGTGTTTGCCAAACTGAAGTTTCCTTTAAGTTGCGACTTAATATTTCAGATGTTGGCTTTGGAAAGCTTCTATTACTTGAAAAGATTTGCACCTCGCCCGAGGCTATGACATCAACCCGCTCACGAGGCGAAAGTGAATAAATAGCCAGCCAGTTACCATCCTCATCTATCCGAACGTTGGAAGGGCTAGGGATAAGTGATCTTATATAAACCTTTTGAAAAGCAGTATCAGGAGGAATTGCTATCTCAGTTTCGGCCCGCCTTGAAAGTGGATTTTCTAAATGATAATTAAGTGTAAAGTTAAATACTTGAAATTGCCCAAATCCAGCCGAGACTCCGGTTTTAGTCAAATCATTTTTTTCAAATCTGTAGACTCTATATCCATCAACTTCAGTACTTTCACTTGGTTTTGGAGAAACATATGCTTCAAGCCCAAGTGAAACCGGAACTTTTAAAACTGCTTCGTAATTTCTAAATGATTTCTCTGAAGCTAGTTTTGGAATTGAAATTTCCCAAACTTCACCAGTGCGAACAGCAAAGGAAGAGTTCTCATATGAAACAAAAAACTTCCTAATTTTACCCTTTCCAACAACCGGATCAGGAAAAGAGATCCTAACATTTGTTTTTTCTCCCTCGGTCGAAACCTGAACATCAAGTTCAAGTCCATTCTCATATCTAGCTACAACATTCTGACTATCAATATTTTCAAGGGTTAGGGTATATGAAGTCGCATAAAGAGTTGAAAAGGCGTTTTCTAAATCTATCTCGTGAGTTACAAGTGTCTTTCCACTTTCAGAAACACTATATTCAACTTTTGAGTCAGTTAGAAATTCACCTTCAGCAAAAACAGAATTAGCACTCAAGAAAAAATACAAAGTACCCAAAAGAAGAGCAAGAGTAATTTTCAAAAACCGCATGAATTAAGTATAGCAAACTTGACATTTACTCTCTCTCTAGGCTACAATTCAACCCATAGTATCGATTGCGATACTTTCAGTATTAGTTCTTTAACACGTCGTGCAAAGTTCTTTTTGAAGATAGAAAGACATCGTCGAGTCTTTCGACCATGCAACTATTTTCAAGGAGATAGAAAAATGAACGCTTGGTTAATGATCGCTGCCTCAGTTTTTTTGGCTTTTGTATCTACGGCTCTGACCATCTATAGCGCCAGAAATATAAACCAGATGGGTGTTGTACTTTGGGTAGCTTCTCATCTGATTTCGGTTTTCGCCCTAATTTTTTCACTGGGCTTCTGGCTCATTGGGGGTGATCGGCTGGTGACGTGGGGAGCTTCTCTTCTGATAACCGCCTTCATGATCATGTGGGGGTTTATGACATTAGGTGGAAAATATTCTGTAGACGGGGATCTCGACTAGGTGTTATTTGCACGACGAACGGCCCAGGCTGTTACAACGACGCGGATATCAAAATCCAAATCAATGTTTCAGCTCGGGCACGTTTTACCTTCAATCTAGAATCCTTAAATCAAAGTGAAGCAGCTTCTAATGTCTCAACTCTCTCATGAAGATCATCCTGAACTTTCCCTTGTCTATCTAATCTATCATCAATTTTTTCAAGTCTAGTTTCAACCCGCCCCAGTCTCTCTTTTACATCTGTCATATCTTCTTGCAATACGTCAACTTTTCCTGTCAAGGTATTCACATTCTCCGTCAAAATGTTTAGTCCAGGCTCCACAACTTCCTTAAAAGCCTTAACAAAAGCATCTGTTAATTTAACTTCTGAAATCATTCCCATGATTCATATTAAAACTTTGCAAAAGAAAATCAAGATATAGATCAATATCAAAAATGATTAAAATTATTTTGAGGCTACATTCAAAGAAGTCTTATATGAAGGAAAACTAAGTGTAACTTTACCCAAATCATCTTTTTCGAGTCTTTCACTTGCATCTAATATTTCTATTCCGACTAAGTCCTTCCCTGCATAATCCACATTTAAATCACTACCAACTTCAACGGTTTTCGTACTTTTCTTGTCTGTTAGTCTTATGTATATAGCGTCAGCGATAGGGTCGTAATTAACTTTCATAATAAACTACATTCTATTCTTTAACTCGCTTTTTTTCAAGCCAATACGTTGTGATTACAAATATCTTTCCGTCCTCCTCAACCACAATTACCTTAATATAATTAGTACCAAAATCCTTCAAATAAAACTTTTTGTTATTTCTAGCTGCCCCAACTATGTCTGGGTTTAGCAAGACTTTTCGAACAAAGGTCTTTTTTAAACCCCTAAGTTTAATGGCTTCTTCTGCGTGTTTGGTAAATATTATTGCCACTAATTAAACTTAGTAGAATTCTATAAATATGTAAACATGTGAATGCTAAAGATACATTCCTGTAAATGAAGCTTTATTTTGTGAAACTTCCTTTGGAGTTCCCTTTGCAATTATCTCTCCACCTGCGTCTCCCCCCGCAGGTCCCAAATCAATTATGTAATCAGAATTTTTAATTACATCTAAATTATGTTCAATTACAAATACACTGTTTCCTTTTTCAACAAGAAGTCTTAATACTTTTAGAAGTTTCTCAACATCCGAATAATGAAGTCCAGTTGTTGGCTCATCAAGTATGTAGATAGTTTTTCCTGTGGCTCTTCTTGATAGTTCCGTAGCAAGCTTTACGCGTTGAGCCTCTCCTCCCGAAAGAGTTGTTGCGGGTTGCCCTAGTTTTATATAACCAAGTCCCACCCAAGAAAGTGTGTTTAATTTTGTTTGAATTTGAGAATGAGCATGAAAAAATTCCTTTGCATCATCTATTGTCATATCAAGTACCTCTGCAATATTTTTCCCTCTAAAAGTTACTTCCAGGGTTTGTACGTTATATCGCATTCCTCGACAAACATCGCAAGTTACCCAAAGATCACTCATAAACTGCATCTCAATTTTTATTTGCCCCTGTCCTTCACAAGCCTCACATCTTCCACCTCGTACATTGAATGAAAACCTTCCTTTTTTAAATCCACCAACCCTGGCATCGCGAGTTGATGCAAACACATCTCGTATTGGATCAAATAGTCCTGTGTATGTTGCGGGATTGCTCCTTGGAGTGCGCCCTATGGGTGATTGGTCAATCAAAATCGCCTTATCAACATTCTCAATCCCTTCAATTTTCTTGTATCCTCCAACCTCGCCTCTATAAAGGGGATTTAATTCTCGCTGAAGAGCAGGGTAAAGAGTCTCAACTAAAAGGGTTGACTTTCCGCTCCCGGAAACCCCAGTAATAGAAACCAACTTTCCAAGAGGAAATTCAACATCAATATCCCTAAGACTGAATTGATTGCAACCGTAAATCTTAATTGATTTAGAACCTTCTTTTAAAAGCTTTTGAGAATTTGGGACTTCGATTTTGCGTCTTCCACTCAGGAATTGCCCTGTGATTGATTTTTTATTCTTAATGATTTGTGAGAGAGTTCCTTCTGCAACAATCGTTCCCCCATGCTCCCCTGCCCCAGGGCCAAAATCAAAGATGTAATCTGATTGATGCATCATCTCACTGTCATGCTCAACCACAACTACGGAATTTCCTAAATCCCTTAATTCTTTTAAAGTATCAATTAGCTTTTGATCATCTCTTGGATGAAGTCCAATGGTTGGTTCATCAAGAACGTAAAGTACTCCCGTTAACCCGGATCCAATTTGGCTAGCAAGTCTAATTCTTTGAGCTTCTCCTCCGGAAAGAGACCCAGCTTCCCTTCCCAAAGTAATGTATTCAAGTCCAACCGAAATCAAAAAGTTAAGTCTTCCCTCAATCTCTTTTAAGATGAGGTTGCTTATCTCTTTCTCACGG
>CAZTGB010000008.1:16207-30573 GCA_964612965.1 uncultured Gammaproteobacteria bacterium
ATTTTGTAATGGAAAATGATGTAGCCTCTGAAATGGAAAGTCCGTCAATAGTAACTGAAAGTGATTCTTTCTTAAGCCTAAGCCCTGCACAATCCGGGCAAACCTTTTCCCTTAAATACTTCTTAATTTCGTCCCTGACCCAATCGCTTTGAGATTCTTTGTATCTTCTTTCAATTTCATTAATTATTCCGATAAACTTCCAATAAATCGCAGTTAGCTTCCCTTGTTTATTCTCACCCTTCACTTTGTACTCTTTAGCTCCAGTTCCGAAAAGAAGAATTTTCTTTTGCTCTTCACTCAAGTTTTTGATTGCTGCATGTATATCAATTCCAACTTCTTCACAAACTGTGAGTATTAGTCTTGAATACCAAGTATCATGTTCAAACATAGTAGAAAATGGAAGTATCCCTCCCTCAAGTATTGAAAGCTCGGGCGAAAGAACTAAATCAGCATCTGCCTTTAAAATCTTCCCAAGTCCTGTACAAGTGGGGCAAGCACCATGTGGGGAATTAAATGAAAATGTCCTGGGTTCTATTTCAGGTAAACTAATATTGTCAACCGGACAGGCAAAGCGCTCAGAGTATGTGTGATCAACAAACCTCTTGGGGCTTTCAGGCATTTCAAAGCCTTGATCAGTTACCTGGGAAAGAAAAACCAATCCTTCTGATAAGTTAAGGGATTGCTGGATGGAATCGGCTAATCTACTTTTCAAATTATCAAAGAATATCTGATCTTTTAAGTTGGTAGGACTAAGTGAGAGTTTATCTATTACAGCCTCAATTGTGTGTTTATTTGTTTTGATTAGAATTAAATCCTCCGAAAGATCGTGAAGTTGACCGTCAACTCTGACTTTTGAATACCCCTTGGCCTTTAAGTTTTCAAAAAGATTGGAAAACTCTCCTTTTCTGTCAGAAACTACTGGGGAAAGAATTAAAAACCAAGCCTTTTTATTCTTAATTGCAATTTCTTTAACAAGTGCCATCCCCTGATCAACTATTTGGTCGAGTGTTTGATGCGATATCTCTCTTCCACAAATAGGACAATGTGGATGCCCTATCCTGGCATAAAGAAGTCTCATATAATCATATACTTCAGTAACGGTTCCCACAGTACTTCGGGGATTGTGAGAAGTAGTCTTTTGATCAATTGAAATTGCGGGAGACAATCCCTCTATTGCATCAACATCGGGTTTTTCCATGACCCCCAAGAATTGGCGGGCATATGAAGATAATGATTCTACATATCTTCTTTGTCCTTCAGCATAAATCGTGTCAAAAGCTAAAGAACTCTTTCCGCTTCCAGAAACGCCAGTAAATACAACTAGTTTGCCCTTAGGAATATCAAGATCAATATTCTTTAAATTATGTTGTCTTGCCCCCCGTATTTTGATGTAGTTATCCATACAATACACCCGCTGGTTCTAAACAGTGGTACGGAATTATAACACTTTAATTTAATTCTTTTATCCTATCCCTAATCTCAGCAGCAAGTTCAAAGTTCAAATCAGTAGCTGCTATTCTCATTTCAGTTTGAAGGTTTTTAATTAATCTTTTCTTTTCATTTGGCATTAGGGAATCTATATCTATGTGTGGAAGTGAATCAAATACCGGTTCCTTAGAACCAAACATCCAAGGAGTCCTTGGAGCCTCACTTCTGTCTACTAATTTTTCTCGAATAGGCTTACTAATTGTAGTTGGAGTTATGTTGTGTTTTTTATTGTATGCAATTTGATATTTCCTTCTTCTTCTAACTTCTGTGAGCGCCCTATCCATGGATCCCGTAATTCTATCCGCATACATAATTACCCGTCCTTCAATATGACGTGCCGCCCTCCCCATTGTTTGAATTAGTGTTACATCGCTCCTCAAGAATCCTTCCTTGTCGGCATCAAGTATTGCTACAAGCGTAACTTCAGGAAGGTCTAATCCTTCACGAAGTAAATTAATTCCAACTAACACATCATACTTACCGCTTCTAAGATCGTCTAAAATGTCTGTCCTATCTAAAGTTTTTACGTCAGAGTGAAGATACTGAACTTTGAGTCCCTGTTCTTGAAGGTAAGTTGTTAAATCTTCTGCTGTTTTTTTAGTTAGCGTTGTAACTAATGTTCTTTGCTTTTTGGAAACTACTTTTTTGATTTCGCCAATCACATCAGCAATTTGATTTTTAACAGGTTTAATTTCAACTATCGGATCGGGAATTCCAGTTGGACGAACAAGAAGTTCAGTAACACGTCCCTCACTCATTGATATTTCCCAATCATTAGGTGTAGCCGAAGAGGCTATGAAGTTAGGAATTTTTCTCATAAATTCCTCAAATTGAAGTGGCCTGTTATCAAGTGCCGATGGAAGTCTAAATCCATAGTCAATTAAAGTTTGCTTCCGGGCACGATCCCCGTTATACATTCCTCGTATTTGAGGAAATGTCATGTGGCTTTCATCAACCAAAAGCATCCAATCTTTTTTGTATGGTTCATTGAAGTAGTCTAATAAACTAAATGGCGCATCACCGGGATTTCTTCCGTCAAAATATCTTGAGTAATTTTCAATTCCTTTAACATAACCCACTTCTTGAATCATTTCCAAATCATAGTTTACTTTTTGAGCTATTCTATTCGCTTCCAATAGTTTTCCTTCCTCTTTGAACTTTTCTACTTGAGCTCTTGCATCCTCCTTAATTTTCTCAAATACTTTCTTATATGTTTCAGGATTAGTCATGAAGTGCTTTGCAGGATAAAGGACAAAAGCCCCGGTCTGTCCAATATTTGATTTTGATTTTTCACCTGTTACAGGATTAATTAACTCGACATTTTTAATGGAAGTTTCTCCCATTTCAATTCTTACCCCATCATCCATGTAAGCTGGGTAAACATCAATTGTGTCTCCTCGAACTCTAAATGTACTTCTATTAAATCCAAAGTCGCTCCTTTCATATTGAAGATCAACTATGCGGTCAATTACTTGTTCTCTTTGGATTTTCATTCCCTCTGAAAACTCAAAAACAAAACGCCCATATTCTCTGGGAGAACCAATGTTATAAATACAAGAAACAGATGCAACAACTATAGAATCGGGTCGTGTTAACAAGTTGGCGGTTGCAGCTAAACGAAGTTTATCAATCATTTCATTAATGTCAGAGTCTTTCTCTATATAAGTATCAGTTGAAGGAATATACGCTTCAGGCTGATAGTAATCATAATATGAAACAAAGTAGGAAACAGCATTTTCAGGGAATAAATCACGCATCTCCTGATAAAGTTGAGCTGCCAGAGTTTTATTATGAGAAATAATAAGTGTTGGTCTTTGAATCTTTTCAATAACATTCGCCATTGTAAAAGTCTTTCCACTTCCAGTAACTCCTAACAATGTTTGATATTTATTACCAGCCAAAACTCCCCTTGAAAGTTTTTCAATTGCGTTCATCTGATCTTCAATTGGTTTGTAGTTTGTATTTAGCTTAAATTTCATGACGTTTAGACATATTAGCTTCGCTGTTATTTGGTTATTGTTTGGATTTGAGCCATTAAGATATAGTTGACAACTTCGGGTTTGGTTAGTAAATTGTATCTATTATGGCAGTTGTTATATACAAGCGTCAACAGCAAATTTTAGACTTCATAAAGCAACACATCCAATCAACAGGAGGCGCTCCATCCTTAAGACAAATAGCTGATGCAATTGGGGTTAACTCTCTAGCAACAGTTCATGAACACCTAGCTTCAATGGTAGAAAAGGGTCTTATAACAAAAAGTGGTGGAAAAGTTAGAACTATTGTTCCACAAATTCCAGTTAACTTCTCAGCAAATGGTGTTGAAGTACCAATCTTAGGTTTTATCGCAGCCGGAATGCCAATTGAAGCCTATACAGATCCAAACGCAACAATGGCCATTCCTCAGTCGTTTGCGACAGGAACTAAAAGAACTTATGTGCTTCAAGTCAGAGGTGAAAGCATGATTGAAGATGGAATTATGGATGGGGACTACGTGGTCATAGAGCAAGTTGAAACCGCAATTGATGGCGAAATTGTTGTAGCCCTACTTGATAACGGTATGGCAACACTTAAAAGATATTTTAAAGAAGCCACAAGAATTAGACTTGAACCAGCCAATTCCAAAATGCAACCCTTCTTCGTTAAAAATGTAAAAATACAAGGGAGAGTTGTGGGGCTTATTAGACGCTACGGCAGAAATTAATATATAATCTTCTTTAATGATCGATATTTTCCTCCATCTTGATAAATATTTAGCAACCGTAATTTCCCAATATGGAGCCCTAACATATATCATTTTATTTCTTGTCGTATTTATGGAAACAGGATTTGTAATTACCCCCTTCCTACCAGGTGATTCATTACTTTTTGCAGCAGGGGCACTTTCTGCTACATCAAATTTAAATATTTGGGGAGTTTATATTCTTTTATTAATAGCTGCGGTTTTGGGAGATACAGTTAATTACTGGATAGGACACTTCATAGGGCCTAAAGTTTTTGAAAAGGAAAACAAATTTATTAAAAAAGAATATCTAACTAAGGCTCATCATTTCTATGAAAAACACGGAGACAAAGCCATTGTTCTTGCCCGTTTTATCCCAATAGTTAGAACTTTTGCCCCATTTGTGGCCGGAATTGCCAAAATGACATATGCACACTTTATTGCTTACAATATAATTGGAGGATTTGTCTGGGTAAGCCTATTTACTTGGAGCGGATATTTCTTTGGTAATCTTCCCATTGTTAAGGCTAACTTCCATTACGTAGTTCTAATCATTATTATGCTTTCCCTAATTCCAATTGTCTACGAATGGCTAGAGCACTCCAGTAAGAAGGTTGCGTCCCGTCATTGATGTTGGAACTTGCAAATTAAGTGCGGAAAGGATCGTTGGGGCAACATCTGCCAAAATTCCAGATGGAAGAGTAATTGATTTTCCCAGCAAATTCTTAGAAACAGCAATAAAAGGAACGGGGTTTGTACTATGCTCGGTTTCAATTTGACCTGTTTGGGAATCTATCATTTCCTCAGAGTTTCCATGATCAGCAGTAATCAAAAGCAGTCCGTCATAAGCCAATGCCCAACTTGCAAGTTTTCCAATACATTCGTCAACTACTTCACACGCCTTAGTTGCAGCTCCAATGTTGCCAGTGTGCCCCACCATGTCAACATTCGCAAAATTAAGAAGTACAAATTTATATTCACCATCTTCGCGTAACCTAGAAAGTACCGCCTCAGTCAGCTCACGTGCAGACATTTCAGGTTTAAGATCATATGTAGCAATTTTAGGAGAAGGAATTGTCAATCTTTCTTCGCCGCTAAAGGCAATTTCTAATTGTCCGTTAAAATAAAAGGTTACAAATCTCTCTTTCTCACTTTCAGAAGCTCTCAACTGTTTAAACCCATGTTCTGAAATAATTCGACCAAGGGGCATTTCAACTATTTGAGGGGGAAAGGCAACGCAAGCACCTGCCTCAACAATGGATTTAGAGTATTCGGTCATTGTTACAAAAAATAAATTTTTAAGTTTAGGGCCTCTATCAAAAGGCGACTGAACAATGGCTGGGGTCCCCTGTAAGTGAGTCTTTTTGTATTTAACAGAGTAGGGGTCATAACCCCAAGAAGCATTGGCTCTTGAAAAGTCCGTCAATAAAAAGGAAAGTGCAAGCTGACGTGGCCTGTCAATTCTAAAATTGAAAAAAATTACAGCATCATTATCTTTTATTAAAGCTACCGGATTTCCATCAGGAGATGTAACAATAGATGGCTCTATGAACTCATCAGTTTTACCCTCTGCATATGAAGCATCAATTGCCTCCTCCGGTGTCCGAACTTTAGGACACTGACCCTTAACCAGTGCGCAATAAGTCTTTGAAGTTCTATCCCATCTCAAATCGCGATCCATCGCATAGTATCTTCCGGAAATAGAGGCAATTGCCCCAATCCCTTTTTTTTCTGTAACTTCACGCACACGTGCCATATATATTTTAGCGCTAGTTGGGGGTGAATCCCTACCATCTGTAAAAAGATGAAGAAAAAGTCTATTAAAGTTATTTTTCTGAACTAAATCGATAAGAGCAAAGAGGTGCTCTATATTTGAATGGACTCCGCCAGACCCAATAAGACCCATCAAGTGGAGATCTGAGTTGTTCTGTTTGGCATGAGCAATTGCAGCAAGAAGTTGTTGATTTTGATAAAATGATCCGTCAGCAATTGAAATATTAATGCGTTCCAAATCCTGATAAACAATTCTTCCGGCCCCCAAATTAAGATGTCCTGTTTCTGTGTTTCCATCCTCACCATGAGGTAAACCCACACTATCCCCTGAAGCAAGCAGTTCGCAATGTGGATAGCTTGCCCAAAAGCTGTTCATATTAGGAAGTTGTGCGTGTGCAATTGCGTTTCCGGGGCTGGCAGCTGCAAGCCCCCAACCATCAAGAACTGCAAGAAGCGCAAATTTAGGCGGGTTGGTTTTTAAGTTCATATTCAATTGTCGAAAGTCTGTTATATTTTGCTACACGCTCTCCCCTTGCTGGAGCACCGAATTTTGCATAATCAGCAGAAACCCCAACAGCAAAATCGGCTATGAAGCTATCATTTGTTTCACCTGATCTGTGTGATACAACTATTTTCCAAGAAGCCTCTCTCGCCATTTTAATAACCTGGAAAGTTTCAGTAACAGTTCCTATTTGGTTTGGTTTAACAAGTATGGCATTACAAGATTTTTCGGCTATCCCTTTTTGTAATCTTTTAGGGTTGGTTGCCAAAAGGTCGTCACCAATAATCAAAACTGAATCTGATAACTCAGCTGAAAGCTTCTTCCAAGAATCCCACGCATCCTCGGAAAAAGGATCTTCAAGCGCTGCTAATTTGTATTGATCAGATAATCCTTTGTAATATTCTAAAAGATCATAATCGTTTATCGGAGAAGACTTGTCTTTTATTTGATAAAGTCCGTCACGGTAAAAAGAATTTGCGGCAATATCAAGTCCCAAGAATACATCACGCCCAAGTGAATATCTAGTTTGTCTTATAGATTCAACAAAAACTTCCAAAGCATCTGCATTTGTGAATAAATTTGGGGCATAACCCCCCTCATCTCCCACTGAATGAATTGCCCCACGTTTCTTCAAATTTTCTCCGATTGTTAAATAAATTTCGCTTCCCATCTCAAGTCCTTCACCATATCCTTTAAAAGTTGCAGGTATTACCCAAAACTCCTGAAAATCCAAGTTTCCTGCTCCATGAAGTCCACCATTAATCATATTAAATAGAGGAGTTGGAATTCTAACTTTTTGAGTAATTCCACCTTTTTGAGCCAAAGTGTAAATCCAACCATAGAGTGGCATTCGTGCATCCGAGGCGCCTGCTTTACAAGCCGCCTCTGAAACTGAAAGAATAGCATTTGCACCATATTTGCTTTTATTTTCTGTTCCATCAGTTTCCACAAGTCTTTTATCTATCGCAAATTGCTCTTGTGGATTCATCCCAACGACTACCTGAGACAAAACAGTATTAACATTCTCCACAGCCTGAAGTACCCCGCGTCCTAAATACCTGGGGTTATCGGCATCCCTGAGTTCTAAGGCTTCATGGCTACCAGTTGAGGTTCCTCCCGGGACCGATGATACGGTAATTATCCCAGTATCAAGCGCTATTGCAGTTTCCAAAGTTGGAATCCCTCTTGAATCCAAAATCTCATGTGCCCATACTTTAACAATCTTAGCCATTTGCGATCCTCCTTTCTGCCTCATGAATAATCTCACGAGTTCTCACAACTACATCAGGATTAACTGAAATAGAAGTTATTCCCCATTTAACAAGTTTTTCAACAAGATCAGGATACTGGCTAGGTGCTTGACCACAAATGGAAGACGTTACGCCGTATTTTGCGCATCGTTTTATAACACGCCTTAATGCCCACGCAACAGCGGGGCTTCTCTCATCAAATTCTTGGGCAACCTCTGAATTATCACGATCCGTACCGGAAATAAGCATTGTTAAATCATTACTTCCAATTGATATTCCATCTATTCCAATTTTAATAAAATCCTCAATTTGAATAATATTTACAGGAATTTCAACCATCATTAAAAATTTAAAATTAGTATCGCGAAATAGATCTTGGGTTGCAACAAGCCTGCGAACACGAGCAAGCTCAGCTGGGGACCTAACAAACGGAATCATTAGGTGAAGATTTTTATATTTTTTCCTAACTTCTCGGATTGCCTCGAGTTCTAAATTAAAAGCTTCGGGGTTATTAACATACCTAAAAGCCCCACGAAATCCAAGCATAGGATTTGGCTCCTCAGGCTCCCAAAATTTTCCGCCAGGAAGACTTCTATATTCATTTGTTTTAAAGTCTGTGGCTCGATATATGATTGGCTTTGGGTCAAACGCTTTACAAAAAGTGATTAAATCCTCAGTTAGCTTTTTTACAAAATGACCCTGCTTTTTAAGTTTAATTGCCTCTTTAGGATGAATACCGATATTAGCTATCATAAACTCAGCACGGAGTAGCCCCACACCATCAACATTCATTTTAGAGACTTTTCTAGCAAGTTCAGGCTCTGCTAAATTCACATAAACCTTTGTAGCAGTCTTCAGATTCGAAGATTTTAGGTTGGTTGTCACTTTTGGAATTTCTGATACTTTTACATTCGACCCCATAAATATTTGTCCGGTAACTCCATTTACAGTAACAATTTGTCCTTCTTTAAGTTTGGTTGTTGCCTCACGAGTTCCAACCACAGCAGGGATTCCAAGTTCCCTTGATACAATTGCAGCATGAGAAGTTTGACCTCCCTGATCGGTTATTATGGCATTAGCTTTTTTCATGGCAGGAACATAATCAGGAGAAGTCATTGGAGCTACAAGTATATCGCCAGATCTAACTTTCCCAATTTCTTTAGGACTTTTAAGAATCTTGACAGGTCCAGTTCCAATTCCGGGTGATGCAGGCGCCCCAGTCAAAACTGGAGCCTCAGCAACTTTAAATTCTTTATTTTTACTATCGGAAGCTAATTTCTGCTCTTTTGTAGCAATTGTTGTAACTGGTCTGGTTTGAACAATATACAACTTTCCTTTTTCTCTCGCCCATTCTGTGTCCTGTGGAAAAAAATAATGCTTTTGAAGTTTATCTGAATATTCGGCCAAAGTAACAATTTCTTCATCTGTAATTTTCTGAGTATCTCGGATTCTTTGTGGAACTTCAATTTCGCGAGTTTCGACTCCCTTTTTAATCAGTTGAATATTCTGATCAGAAACCTCTTTCGAAAGAATATCAAAAGTTTCTTTTTGTACAACATATTTATCAGGTACAACCGATCCCTGAACTATCATCTCTCCCAGTCCCCAAACAGATTCAATTATTATCCTGTCGCGGTCACCTGCTACAGGATCCATAGAAAACATTACCCCAGACACTTCACTCTGAACCATTTTTTGAACAACAACAGAAACTTTTACATTTTCGTGTTTAACTTTGTTCTCAACTCTATAAAAAATTGATCGCTCAGTAAAAAGTGAAGCCCAGCATTCCTTTACTTTCTCCAAAACATTAGCTTCACCAGAAATATTAAGAAAAGAGGCCTGCTGCCCAGCAAACGAAGTTCCAGGTGCATCCTCTGCCGTAGCACTTGAGCGAACAGCAACAAGTGCCTTCTTAAAAACTCCAGAGAGTTTTTTGTAATTATTAATAACTTCCTGTCCAACCTCATCCGGAATTTTGCTATTAACTATTAATTTTTGAATTTTTCTTGAAGCTGAATTAAGTTGAACTGGATCGTTAACATCAGTTGAGTTTAGTGTTTGATAAATTTTATCAACTATTCCATTTTCAGATAAAAACTGGTCATAAGCATGAATCGTAACAGCAAATCCAGGAGGGACAGGAAAACCAGCCTTAGTCATTTCTCCTAAGTTAGCATTTTTTCCACCAACCAAGGCAACATCTCCTTTATCAATATCGCGAATGTTGACAACAAGTAAGTTTTGGGCAGACATACTATATCCAATATATCAAAAAGAAAGTTTAATTAATAGGATTGCTAAGAGCTTCTTTAAGTTTAAGTATCCAAGGCTCAGGCCCTGGATCCTCACCTCTTAACTCAGAAAGGTAAAGTCCTACCCAAGCACAGTAGTGAGCAAGTTCTAAAGCCTGGGAAAGAATGGTTGAGCCTTTAAGGAAATAAGAAAAATAGGATAATCCCTGTTCATCAAATATTTTCTTAGTTATATTAAATCTTTTAGCGACTCTTATGTGAACTAGTCTACTTTCAAAGAAAAGGTATTTGAATTTTTCACGAACAAAATCCGGTTTTTGAGTAGCCTCAATTAATACATGGTTAACCTCAGGAAAATCAAAGAAAAGGGTAAATACTCGCCCCAATTCACAAATTGCATTACGTCCTGCATTAAGTGCACCCAAAAAAGGTCTACCACAAAATAGGACCGGCACGCTTTCGCTTAGTAAATTCGCCATTTTTTGTACATCCCAAGTTTTTCGAATTTCTACAAGTTCACCAAGTGCTTTATTTAACTCTTCTCTTGAAACTTTTATAATTCCAACTTTATTTAAAACCCCAGCCAAAGCACCAAATGATACTCCAAGTCCAGACTTTGGAAATCTTGAAGGATTAGTTTCCTGATCAGTAATAACAGCTCCTGCTATCTCTCCCGCATCTATCATTTCTTTTAATTTACCCCCCGTGGTAACGGCTATAATTTTAGCACCAACCTTTTTAGCTTCTTCAACTGAAGATAGTGTTTCTTCAGTATTTCCTGAGTATGAATTTGCTATAAACAACGTTTCACTATCTACCCACGAGGGTAGACCATAGTCATTGTGAATATCAATGTCGAGAGGAACTTTAAAATTTTCCTCATAAATCCCTTCAAGCATTTTAGCAGCATTAGATGAGCCCCCCATTCCGCCAATTACAACAGCCTTCGGCCTAAATTCTGCAATATTTGAGTTCATTACCTCATCGAAAGATTTCAAAACTTGTTCAGGAAAGAGTTCTAATGAATCCTTTATATTTAATGAATCTTTCATAATTTATTTCAAGCTTTGCTTATAATTTACTTCAACCTAGATATTTATTTTGACAACCTCAAAAGTGTTTCTATTATTTCAAATCCTCCAAGTTCTTCATTCCCTTCCGTATAATAATCAGCCTGAATTGATACTTTATCAGTTGTAACTCCAATTCCTGCCGCATCAATCATTGATTTATCGTTTACACCATTTCCACTTGCCATAGTCTGGTGAATTCCAATTCCAAGTTCTTTTGCTAAAAACTTAATTGATTGCCCTTTATCCAAAATTTTTGGTGCGATGTCAAATGCCTCTCCATTCCATAGACAATAAAATTCATTCTCAGGATCTCGCGCCTTCATTACCTCATAAACCTCAGGAAGTTCGCGGGATGCATGAAGAGTTATTAAAAACTGTTTAAGTTCAAAATCGGCCATTTCAGGTTTATTTCCTATTAATTCATTTAGATCATTCTTTATATTCTTCATCTTATCTAAATATTTACGCTCAAACTTCTTGTTCTGAATTAACTCCCCATTCATCAAGGTGAATATCCCAATTTCACTAATTAAAGCAAAGTTATCCCACAATAAATCATTAAAAACATCTGTTAAATAAAGTGAGCTTCGACCTGAACAAATTGCCACAAAGTATTTTTCTTTGAGTTTGGCTAAAGCAACCTTCATTTCATGAGTTAAGTTGTTTGTACTAACTGTAAACTTAGTTTTATCAGAAGTTTTAATCTCTTCAATCTGAGTTCCTTTTTTAATAGTTACTCCATCGACATCAAAAACTACGAGTTTAAGGTTTGCTAAATCACTACGAGTTAATTGACTTAAGGGTTTCACCTAGTCAGTGTATATACTTAACGAAGAGTAGGTCAAGTGACGATGTTAAATCTGTTTTTCCAGTTTTAACTTCAACATCAATTCTTGCAAGTTCTTCCAAAATTATTTTTAATTCGCCCTCAGTATATTTATCTGACTGCTTCTTAAGTTTTGAAACTTGCCAAGATTGATAAGGTAAGCTCTTAGAATCAATTTTAATCCAATAAAGATCCCGTATTCTTTTGCTTATTAATGCAAATATAAACTCTATTGGTTCATTTTTAATTAACTCATGTAGTGTCGAGAGTTGTAGAGTATCTAAGAAATTCCAAATTATTTTTGGTAGATCATATTTTTCAACTTTGGATTCTTTTGGAAATGTTTTAAGAACTGTTTGGCCAATACTTGAAGTTTCATAAACTACTAAAGTTCCTGGAATTTTAGAAAGCGTGTTTAATATTTTTTTTGTTAGAAGTTTAATATCACGAATAACTATCAATCTTTCAACTCCAAATAAAGATGGGGTGGCTGAAACTTCATCATATAAAATCTCCCAGTTCCTTTTTTTTGCCTCATCAATAAATTTAGTTAGCCGTAAGTATGACTTCTGAGTGTCATCTCCGTGAAGAATTATAATTTTCATAATATTATTTAAATAATTTAACCATTCGACTTATAATAGTTGTTATATAATTTTTCAAGTTTATCATGAAAGCTCCCTTTTTTATGTTTTGTATGGGCAACTAAAGCCCCAGAAAAGTTTTTTGGAATATGGGTTAGTTCATGCAAGATAACTTTATCCTGATTACGAGTATCAAGTTTGTCAAAATGCTCTGCCAAAACTTCAATAATGTATGCAGGTTCCACCCCAAGTGACCTCTGCCAAAGCCTGGGAAGTCCCCAAGTTCTTGCATATGCTCTCGCTTTTGAATTATTGGAGCGAAAAAAGAAGATTCTCTCAAACAAAATCCAGTCCATCTCAAGCCTAAGTATTAAACTCTCAGCCCGCTTTTTAATATCGTGAGCTTCTTCCCAATCAATCGGTTTTAAAGACTTCCGCCCCTTCGCGAACCATCTCATTAGTTTTTAATCCTACCACATCTCCGCGAGCGGCGGAATCCACTTTTTTGTGTTCTATCTGAATTGACTCCACAGTCTCTTCAAACAAATCTTCACCACCTCTAACAAATTTGATTTTATCACCTAACGAAAGTGTTCCATCAAGCTCCACAATAGCTACACCTATTTTATCGTAAAAATGGACAACTTTACCTACTTTAAACAATATCCTCACCCCCTTTTAGTACATGTGTCATGGCAATAGCAAGTGCATCGGCTGCATTATCAAAATGGGTCTTTTTATGTGCCGCACTTTTTACAAAATTGCCGAGTAACTTTCTAATGGCTACCTGAACATCTTTTTTCTTGGCACGTCCACTTCCTGTAATCATTTTTTTAATAGTTCCCGGGGCATATTCAACAACACGAACTTTGGCGTGAGAAGCAGCTAAAAGCATCACGCCTTGAGCCTGTCCCACAGCAATTGCGGTTTTGGCATTACTAGAAAAAAATATCTTCTCCATTACAAATAAATCAGGAGAATACTTCTTAAGGATGCTTAATGTTTCTTTATGAATAAATTCAAGTCTATTTTCTTTGAAGCCATCTTTGTTGGTCTCAATTAACCCCCACTTAATTACTTTTGTTCCCTCTCCATTATTTTCAACTAGCCCATATCCAGTGGTTGCTGTCCCCGGATCAATACCAAGTATTAACATGTAAGTTCATTATATACCTCAATAAAATGGAAAGGACAGGCAGCTTCTGTTTATAAAAAACAACAGTAGTTGCCTGCCCTAAAATTATCCAAACTGTCGCCGAAGCAACCAACATGTCCGCAAGGCCCGCTAGACAATGTAGTCACATCAGCGACAGAGTTATGTGCATGAGTGCCCTTGGTCGTCGCTCCTCTGGGGAGAAGCTAATCCGCGGGTGCCAACCTGGCCCTTACACTCATGCACAAGCGCCCGTGATGGGGTTCGAACCCATGACCCCACATTGGAAATGTGGTGCTCTCCCACTGAGCTACACGGGACTCATACCGGAATAATACAAAATATTATTCCATTAATCAATGAATTTAGTTTGTGGTTATTTCTTCTTACTTTTTTTTGAAGTTTCTTTCGAAAAGAGATAAATATACAAAATATCAAGAATTCCCAATGTGTTAACTATTAAAAGTACTATAAACCAAATTTTATCTTCTCGTCTTGCTGCCTTCCAAAGTGCGTATCCTTTCCAAACGATTGTCCAAATAACCAATGGGGCTAGAAATAAACCGAAAATACCGTCCATTCCTCCTCCCCACATATTTCCTCCGTTATTAAATAAAAAATTTCTATACATCATGTATTCTCACCTTCTTTCATATAATTTTCCTCAACTTGTTTCCAATTAACCACATTCCACCAATTTTTTATATATTTAGCCTTTTGCCATCTATACTGTACGTAGT
>CAZTGB010000009.1:0-869 GCA_964612965.1 uncultured Gammaproteobacteria bacterium
AACAAAGGTTTTTTTGATAAACATAATGTCAACTTCAAATATAAACAAAAAATAATAGAGGTGGGTAGTTCTTTATTTGTGTTAAATTAAGAATGGTGTAATTGTAAGCTGCCTTTTCCTTTTAGGAATTTATTTCTTATTTTTAAGAGGGGAAAAATAAATTATGAATGTTTTACAAATTGCTGCAATCTTACTCTCAATAATAACCTGGATTGCTATAATTTCTGTTTTTAAAGACTAAACTTCAAATTTTACTTAATTAAATTCGAAAAGGTGCTAGAATTCTCTAATGGTTAAAAAAACTAGAACAACACTTACAAATGGTCTTCCTTTAGTTATTGTTGAAATTCCAGACTCTAAATCATTAGTTACTACATTTTGGACAAAAGCTGGGGCCAGACTAGATCCAAACAATAAAGCTGGGATGGCTCATTTCATCGAGCATCTAATTGTCAAAAAAACTAAAAAATATCCAACCGATCTTGAACTTGCGCAGGTTTTAGATAGAGTAGGGTCTTTTAAAAATGCTCACACGAGTAAGGACTGGATGTATATAGATATTCCCGGATCTCCAAAAAATCTGGAACTGACTATTAGTGTTTTGTCCGAAATGGTTTTTAACCCTCTTTTTGATGAGCCAGGATCAGAATCTGAGAAAAAAATAATTTTGCAAGAACAAGCCAAAAAGAGGTCTCTGCCAGATGAATTAGTTTGGGAAATTTGGTTTAAATTGTTTTTTAATAAAACTCCAATGTCAAACACGGTACTGGGTGATGAAAAATCCTTAGCAAAAATCACACTTGATGACGTAAAAATATTTTGGGGGAAGCAATCAAAACTTGCTTCTAATGTTATGTTTGTTTCTGGAG
>CAZTGB010000009.1:879-1947 GCA_964612965.1 uncultured Gammaproteobacteria bacterium
ATGAATTGAAAAAGGGTGAAGATGTGATTTTTCAATATGAAGATGATGAAAGAATACTAATTGAGAAAAGAGATTTGCCAAGAACAAACATGATAATGAGTTTTAGAACGCCAGGAGGGGCGGCTTATGCCGATTTATATCCATTACTTGCTCTTAGGGGGATACTTACACTTGGTTGGTCATCTAGGATAACTCAAAGGTTAAGAGTCAAAGAGTCGCTAATTTATGGTACTGGTTCGAGAGTTACTAGATATTCAGATACAGGCGCTTTTATGTTTATTCTTGCGAGTGATAAAAATAACTTTCCAAAAATGATTTCAATTCTTTGTGAGGAGTTAGTGAAAATAAGAGAAAACGGGATAACAGATGATGAATTAGATCTAGTGAAGGGTTACATAGAAGGAACAGTGTTAAGTAACATAGAAACAAGTTATGACTATATTGATTGGTATGGAGTTGATGAATTATATTGGCCTGGAAACGTAGATTCTCCTGAAGAGAGAGTTGAAAAAATTCTAAAGGTGACAAAAGAGGACGTAGAGAGAGTTGCCAAAAAATATTTAACAAAAAATAACTGGCATTTAGCTGTAGTTGGAGACGTAAAAGAAGAAGATCTAAAGGTTGATCTCTAACACGTATGCATGCGTTTTTGATAATAGGAAATAACAATGAGAGGATTAGAAGTGAGATTGATAGTCTTTCTAACAGACTTGGTGCAAAGATAATGCCTTATGAAGTTTCTAAGATTGAAGATGTTAGAGAGTTAAACAAATTCGTAAGGCTTTCGTTAAGTGAAAAAACTTTAATAGTAATTGAAAATATTCATGAAGTAACGATTGAAGCCTTAAATGCATTTTTAAAAAGTTTAGAAGAACCACAAGAAAATTTATATTTTGTTTTGACTGCCCCATCTATTCACAAAGTTCTTCCTACAATTGCTTCTAGGTGTCAGATAATTACCCTTAAAAATGAAAAAAAAATAATTCAAAATGAAAATGAAATAAAAGAGTTTTTGGATAAAAATGTTGGGCAAAGACTCGCAATTTTTGATAAAATGAAGGATAGGAA
>CAZTGB010000009.1:1957-29916 GCA_964612965.1 uncultured Gammaproteobacteria bacterium
GGCTATTTCTTTTATTGAGAGTCTTATTTATTATCTCCACGACAAGCGAGAGCTGTCTAATATGGGGGTGTTAAGTAAAACTTACACTAGACTAAAGTTAAATGGCAATGTAAATTTACACTTGTCTAATTTAGCTATTAACTATAAATAAACCAACTATGGCAAAACAAAACGATTATGGGGCAGATCAAATACAAGTTCTTGAAGGACTTGAACCAGTTCGAAAGCGACCTGGGATGTATATTGGATCAACCGATACACGTGGACTTCATGAATGTTTAAGAGAAATTATTGATAACTGTGTTGACGAAAGTTTTGCTGGAGTTGCTGATAAAGTTTGGGTAACACTAGGAGCTGATGGAAGTGCTACCGTGCGGGATAACGGACGTGGAATTCCGGTTGAAAAACACAAAAGTGGAGTGTCTGCGCTCGAACTTACCATGACAAAACTTCATGCCGGAGGAAAATTCGGGGGCGGAGCTTATAAAGTTAGTGGTGGACTACATGGAGTTGGAGCTTCAGTTGTTAATGCACTTTCGTCGTACTTTAGGGTTGTTGTACTTCGCGGGGGAAAAGCTTATTACCAGGAGTATAAAGCTGGAAAACCCGAAAAAAGTGTAACAATAGCATCCGACAAACAATTGGAAGAATGGGGGATAAAACAGTCTGGGACAGGGACTATTACAACCTTCCAAATAGATAGATCGATTTTTGGTGACATTGGATTTGAAAAGAATAAAGTAAAGAATTTGCTTCGTGACCGAGCATACCTTGTTGCAGGGCTTACATTTAACCTTAGGGATGAGCGGGATGATGAAAACTTAACCTTTTACTTTGAGGGGGGGATTAAATCACTTGTAGCCCATTCAAACCGGGGGAAAAATACTCTTAATGACGTAATTTATTTTGAAAAAATTGGCGAGACTATTACTTGTGAGGTAGCTATCCAATATTCTGATTCGTTTAATGAGAATGTAAAAGGTTTTGTTAATGGAATATACACAGTTGATGGGGGAACACATGTGACTGGGTTTAGAACAGCCTTAACTCGTGGAATTACTGATTATTATAAGAAAGTTATTGGGGGTGGAAATGGAAAAGAAGAAAACATCCTAACTGGGGATGATATGAAAGAGGGATTAACTGCCATTATCTACGTAAAAATGCCTTCAGAAAGCCTTCAGTTTGAAAGCCAGACTAAAGCAAAGTTAAATAATCTCGAAGTACAGGGTTTTGTAGCAACAGCCGTAAAAGAAGGACTTGATCAATATTTTGAGGAGCATCCAAGTGATGCCAGAAAGATTGTGGAAAAAGTTTCTCTTTCAGCCAGAGCAAGAATGGCAGCGAGGGCTGCCAAAGACGCGGTTCTTCGAAAAGGTGCCCTTGAGGGAGCTACCCTTCCCGGAATTTTAGCTGATTGTCAGACTAGTGACCCATCAATTTCTGAACTATATATAGTGGAAGGTCCGAGCGCAGGGGGGTCGGCGAAGGGAGGACGAAATAGAGCTTTTCAAGCAATTCTTCCACTGGGTGGGAAGATTCTCAACACCGAACGGGCCCATCTTGACCGCCTTGTTAAATCAGACGAAATTAAAAACTTAATTGTGGCTCTTGGTGCTGGGATTGGAGATAGCCTTAATTACGACAAAATTAGATATCACAGAATAATTATGATGACCGATGCTGATGTTGACGGGGGTCACATTAAAGCTCTTCTTTTAACGCTTTTCTATAGGCATTTGCCTGGAATAATTACAAAAGGGTATTTGTATGCAGCACTTCCTCCACTTTATAAAGTAACGTCCGGAAAACAAGTTCACTATACGTATACCGATGAGGAACAAGAGGAAGTATTAAGAGGTGTGGGTGATGCTAAGTACACAGTTCAGCGTTACAAGGGTCTTGGAGAAATGAACCCAACTCAACTTTGGGAAACTACAATGGATCCAACACGCAGAATACTCAAGCAAATTAATGTTGCTGATGCTGAGGAAGCAAGTCGCATGTTTGAAATGTTGATGGGGGAGGAAGTTCCACCTAGAAAAAAGTATATTCAAACTCATGCTAAGTTGGCCACTTTGGATGTGTAAATATATCTACTTATCAATTGACAAGTAGGTTGGTTGTGATTAAATGAATCTGTGGTAAAAGTTGCCTCCAATAGCGATATTTTTGAAACAATCAAACAAGCCGTAAGACTCGTGTTTGAGGAAATGGATGTAACTACAAAAGAAGACTTAAAATATTTGCCTTCCAAGGAAGAGTATTTTGATAGAGAGGATAAGGCGATGAGCAAATTAAAAAAGATTGAAGATGAGCTGGTAATTCTTTCGGGACATTCTTCTGATCATTCGGATCAAATTGATAATTTGGAAAAAATTCATCCCAGAAATTCCCACCTTGCAAACTTTCCTTCCTGATCTTAAAATACCAAATTAGTATGAACTTTTTATATATTGCGCTTGGGGCGGGTGCTGTTGCCATTATTTACGGAGTAATTCAGACAATTAGAATTATGGCACTTCCTAAAGGGACCCCTGATATGGTTGCCATTTCCGATGCAATTTCCGAAGGAGCTTCAGCCTACTTAACAAGGCAATATAAAGTAATTAGTGTAATTGCAATTGCTATTGCTTTTATTTTATTCTTCCTTCAGGGAACTATCCCAGCCTTTTCTTTCTTAATAGGTGCTGTTTTGTCAGCTACGGCTGGTTTTACCGGAATGAATGTTGCGGTTCGCGCCAATGTGCGAGTGGCAGAAGCTGCTAAAAAAGGGCTTCGTGAGGCACTAACGACCGCATTTGCGGGCGGAAGTGTTACTGGACTTATGGTTGCCGGACTTGCACTAATTGCTGTAGCTGGAACATATCTTTTAACTCAAAGGTTTAACATTCCTTCTCTTAATTCACTTGTAGCCCTTGGATTTGGAGCTTCACTTATTTCCGTTTTTGCCAGGTTAGGTGGTGGAATTTATACAAAAGGTGCTGATGTAGGAACCGATATGGTAGGAAAAGTTGAGGCGGGAATACCTGAGGATGATCCAAGGAACCCGGGAGTTATTGCTGACCTTGTAGGGGATAATGTGGGAGACGATGCCGGAATGGCTGCTGATTTATTTGAAACATATGTAGTCACAGCTGTAGCTGCCATTATTTTGGGTGAAATTATTCTAAAAGGAAGTATTTCTGCAGTTTATTTTCCACTTGCAATTGGATCAGGAGCCATTCTTGCCTCAATTATTGGAACTTTTTTTGTTGATTCTGGTAAATCCAAAAAAATCATGCCAGCACTTTATAAAGGGCTTATTGCCGCGTCAGTTATTTCAATCGGAATTTTTTACTACTTAACAAGTATTATTATGGGTGGGGATATTCGCGTCTTTTTGACTACATTAATAGGAATTGCTGTAACTTTTGGGATGGTTGTTATTACTGAGTTTTTCACTTCTACAAAGTTTAATTCTGTTAAACATATTGCTGAAGCCAGCTCAACTGGACATGGAACAAATATTATTGCAGGACTGGGTGTTTCCATGAAATCAACATTTGCCCCAATTATTTTAATTTGTGCTGCAACTCTTAGCTCCTACTATCTTTATGGTCTTTACGGTGTAGCAATTGCTGCGATGAGCATGCTTTCTTTAACTGGAATTGTTGTTGCAATTGATGCTTTTGGACCTATTACTGACAATGCTGGTGGAATTGCTGAAATGACAAATCAGCCTGAGAAAGTCCGTGACGTTACTGATGCTCTTGATGCTGTAGGGAACACTACAAAGGCAGTAACAAAAGGATATGCAATTGCATCCGCCGGTCTTGCCGCACTTGTTCTTTTTGCAAGCTTTACACAAGAACTTGAGAAGTTGGGAACCTTACTTACTTTTTCTCTTTCTGATCCTAAAGTACTGGTTGGTTTATTTATTGGGGCGTCATTACCTTATTTATTCGGTGCAATTGCAATGGAGGCTGTGGGAAAGGCTGCCGGCGCCATTGTTACTGAAATAAGACGACAGTTTAAAGAGATTAAGGGAATCATGGATGGAACTGCAAAGCCTGAATATGGACGCGCCGTTGATATTGTTACAAAAGCTGCTTTGAAAGAAATGATTATTCCTGCAATTATTCCAGTTGTTGCCCCAATAATTGTTGGGTTAACTCTTGGAGCCTCGGGGGTCGGCGGGCTTTTAATAGGGGTTATTACAACCGGCTTATTTGTGGGAATTTCAATGACAACGGGTGGAGCTGCCTGGGATAACGCAAAGAAATATATTGAAACTGGAAAATTGGGTGGAAAGGGAAGTGAGGCTCACAAGGCTGCAGTTACGGGAGATACGGTTGGGGATCCATATAAAGATACAGCTGGACCTGCTATTAACCCTATGATTAAAGTTGTGAACATTGTAGCCCTTCTTTTGGTTCCTTTCTTGGTTTAATTTCCATTGATTGACAAAGGTATTTAAATGAGTGATATTAAAATATAGTGAGGAAGATTATTGCGATTTTGTCCGCCACCTTCTTAGTTTTTTTTGGCACAACTATAGTCAGAGCTGATCATTCGTGGGGAGGGTATCACTGGGCTAGGACTTCTAATCCTTTTACTTTAAAACTAGGTGATAATCTTACACCCAACTGGGATTCTTATTTAGTAACTTCTTCAGTTGACTGGAGTCAATCAAACATTTTAGATACAGCCATTGTTACAGGAAACTCAAACCCGAAAAATTGCAAACCAACTGGAGGACGTGTTGAGGTTTGCAACTCTAAGTATGGAAAAAACGGCTGGCTTGGTATTGCTCAAATTTGGATTACGGGAGGGATTCATATTACACAAGGAATTACTAAAATGAATGACACATATTTTAATACCGCAAGATACAACAGTCCTTTCTGGAGACAATTAGTTGTTTGTCAAGAAATTGCTCATACTTTTGGGCTTGATCATCAGGATGAGGATTTTGGCAATGCAAACCTTAACACCTGCATGGATTACACGAGTAACCCAGAGTCCAACCTTCATCCAAACAATCACGATTATGAAATGCTCGAAGAAATTTATGCGCACCATGACCCGTTCACTACACTTGATCAATCAATTGGGCGAATAACCAAGCAGGTCGCTCAGCAAATCCCAACCGAAAACTTGGAAAATCCTGGAGAGTGGGGGAGGACTGTAAAAGATAATGGCAGAGTCGCACTTTTTGAACGCGATTTTGGGATGGGCAATAAAGTTGTTACACATGTAATTTGGGCAATCGAGTAAAATGAGATTTTTAGGTAACCTTCTAATCATAGCTTCAGTTTTCTTTTTATTTTTTATCTTTGGTCCTACCCTTAAAGAAGAAATTAAGTACCGTTTCAACCAGGCATCTCATGTTAAATATTCACTGGAATCTGACATTGACGGAACTTTTGAGAAAGTATTAACCCCTCCCAACAAAGATTTCTCAATTGTTATCCCTAAAATTGCAGCAGTTGCCCCGATTATTGCAAATGTTGATTCACAGGATAAAAGTGAATATTTAAAAGCACTTAAAAGGGGGGTTGCACATGCGGAAGGAACGGCTATCCCCGGAGCTGATGGAAATGTATATTTATTCGCACACTCAACTGACAGTTTTTTAAATGTTGGACGTTATAACGCAATTTTTTATCTAATAGGAAAGCTTGAGATGGATGATGAAATAGATATTTTTTATAAAGGCAGATTAATTAAATATAAAGTATTTGAGAAAAAAGTGGTTGGTCCGGAGGATGTCAAATATTTGGGGGTACTGGAGGAAGAAAAAACCTTGACCCTGCAAACTTGCTATCCGCCAGGAACAAACCTCAAAAGACTTATAGTCATAGCTAAGCAAGTAGAGAATTGATAACACTTGACATACCTATAACAGATAGTATAATCTCAAAATGAGATTAAGTAGTGTAATGAGGTTTTTCAATTTCAGAAAAATTACATCAACCATTGCCACACTTGCGCTTCTTGCCAACTCGCTTATTACTCCTTTTGCGATTTCAGCCCAAGAGGCAACTTTTGAGCCAACCCCTACACCAACTGAAACAACGACTGCTACACCTGATACAACAACTGTTTCAGATCCGACAGTTGAACCTACACCAAGTGAAGTAGCTACGAGTTCTCCGGAAGTTACAATTGAGCCCTCATTGACACCTGATCCTGTGACGCCTGCTCCAGAAGAGACACAACCAGAAGCACAAGGAACAACAAATGAAAATTCAGAAACTTTAGCTCCACCAGCTGCTAGCCCAAGTCTTACCCCAACTCCAACAGTTACTCCAGTTCAGCCAGAAGAAGAGGGGATTTTAACAACTACAGTTGTTGAAACAGGTTTATTTTCAGAATCGCTCACAGAAAATAATTGGTTTAGTTTAGTTACAGATAAGCTTGATTATGCACCAACTGAGGCTGCAATTATAACCGGGGAAGATTTTACACCAAATGAGACTTATTCTTTAACAGTTAGTTCAGCTGATGACCCGGCAACCTCAACAACAGTTGAGGTAACAACAGATTCTGAAGGATCTTTCACTTATGTTTATCAACTCGATGGAATTTACAGACCGAACTATTTAGTCCAAGTTTTCTCTGGTTCTACTCCCATCGCCTCAGTTACCTTTACTGATGGCAATCATGCACCTAATCCAAGTGCAGATCTTGATCAATGGGGTAATGAGGCTCCGATAGGATGGCAGA
Source organism: uncultured Gammaproteobacteria bacterium (assembly GCA_964612965.1). Taxonomy (GTDB): domain Bacteria; phylum Patescibacteriota; class Microgenomatia; order UBA8517; family UBA8517; genus CAZTGB01. Next base: position 8,669 of record CAZTGB010000009.1, read on the forward strand.
ATGGAAATCTAAATGGAAATCAGGCAGATTATTTTGAAGGCGACTCGGTTGCCTACAGAATGAAGCTTGATAATCTCTCTCTTTCTCCGCACACACTTACGATTGGTTGGGATACGACCAAAGGCGGAAAACATGCCCTTGATTACTTAACTAGTTATGATCGTACTGAAACCACTGATCCCTGTTCTGGGGTTGCTGGTTGCTCCGGGCCCGCTTCTACCTTTACCATTCCGGCAGATCCAAACATTTCTGCAGATTCAAATTGGTCAGGATCGCAAATTGCTGGTAACTTTTCTCTGTTTGGAGGGACAATCACCGGAGTTTCAAGCTATACCTTGATTGGTCCTTATTCAGGAGATAGCGAGACCCAAATAACAATCACTTTTACGCCTACGCAAGTCAATCCTGTGCTTGCCTGGGGTGGGCATATTGCTACCAGAGCTGATTGGGGTCAAGACAATTCAGCTGTGTCTATTTCCGGTTCACCTTATCACATGAGATTAAGGGGACTTGATGGCGGCGGGGGTAATCAAGATCGATCGCTTGCCTCAGAAGCAGTTATTTATCCGGCATTAATTACGATTATCAAGGACGCAAGTCCCGATAACGCCCAGGATTTTGCCTTTACAACAACAGGAACAGAGATGTCCAATTTCTCTCTTGACGACGATACTGATGGAGCATTGAGCAATTCCCAACTTTTCTCAATCACCACTTTTGCCAATAATAATGGGAATGAAAAAACAATTACTGAAGCGACTCAAACAGGTTGGTCACTGACAGGATTGGTTTGCGATGACAATGACGGCAGTGTCGATTTAGGCACCAGAACGGCAACTTTGTCTGTTGTTGAAGGCGAAGTAATTACATGTACTTTTACAAATACACTTCAAAACGGGACCCTTCGCGTTCATAAAGTAACCGATCCTTCAAATGACACAACAACTCAATTTAACGTAACAGCAACAGGATCTGGGACAATTACTGGAAGCACAACACAAAACGTAACAGGGGGATCATATGTTGATTATATAGTTACAACCGGAACATATTCAGTTTTTGAAACACCAAAACCTGGATGGAGTGAAACAAGTAATAATTGTACAAATGTTTCAGTTCCAGCAGGTGGAATTGGGGAATGTACAATTACGAACACAAAATTAGGAAAGATAATTGTTGAAAAACAAACAAATCCAGATGGAAGTTCACAAGTATTTGATTTTACAACAGATTATTCACAAGGGTTTTCATTATCTGATGGTCAATCAAATGATAGTGGTTTTATACTTTTACCAGATACATATTCTGTAGCTGAGACAGGTCCAACCGGTTGGGATCAGACGGGAGCAACATGTACAGATGGTTCTACTCCATCAAATATTGAATTATCTGCAGGTGAGACGGTAACTTGCACATTCATAAACACCCAGAGGGGAAATGTTTCAGGTTATAAATATGAAGATGCAAACGGTGATGGAGTAAATGGTGGAGACTGGACACCAGTAACAAATTGGTTTGTCGAGCTTTGGCAGGGAGATACAAAGATTGATGAAGCAACAACCGATGGAGACGGATATTATGAATTTTTAAATATTGTACCGGGAATTTACCAATTGATTGAGGAAATAAAGGCTGGTTGGACAAATGTTACCTCGGATACTTTGGGGGTAACACTTGATTCCGGTGAGGATGACGGGTCAAACAATTTTGTAAATACCCAATATGGATCCATTGTTGTCTTCAAACAAACCATTCCTGATAATAGTCCAGAAAATTTTGAATTTGAAGCAAGTTATTATGACGAGAGCTTCTTATTGACAGATGGATTCTTCGATCTTTCCGGAGACTTAATACCGGGGACTTATTCAGTTACCGAGCTACCTGAAGAAGGATGGAATTTGACCAGCGCCACTTGCGATGATGGAAGCGATCCATCAAACATCAGTTTGCAGTCTGGAGAAACAGTAGTCTGCACCTTCACTAATACCCGAAACACTGGCACGATTATTGTTCATAAAATTATTGACATTGACGGTGTAACCGGAGAGGGCGAAGATGGAGATCAGTCTGACGGCGAAAATTGGACTATCGATGTTGATGGTCAGGAGAGTGACACCTCTAATCCGGATGCTCAACCCACAGATGGAGATGGTTTAACTACATTCTCATCTTTGAAAACTGGCAACTATAATATTTCCGAAACTTTGAAAGATGGTTACGGTTTTGTTGAGGCTTACTGCGATGGCCAGGAAATCGAAACTGGCGAGACAACGCTCTTGGACGTTGTTGTAGGCAATGATGATACAGTTAACTGCACATTTATTAATTCGCCAAACGGCTCAATCCATGGCCAAAAATGGAATGATTTAAATGGCGATGGAATTAGAGATTTTAACGAAGAGGCAATGAACAGCTGGAGAATCTTCCTAGATGAAAATGATAACCAAGCTTGGGATGATGATGAACAAAATATGTTTACCCAATCCCATAATGAGCAACCCGGATGGTACTGGTTTGAACACCTATTCCCGGATACCTATACCGTTTGTGAGGAAGTGCAAGACGGTTGGGTCCAGACATCAAGCCCGCAATGCCATGTGATTGAAATTCCAAGTGAAAACGCATGTCCCGGACCAGATCAACTGAATTCAGTGTCCGGTTCCACCTGTGATTTTGGAAACCAGGAACAAATTTTGGAAATAAATATTGATAAATCTAATGATAAAAGTGGAGGAGCCTCTGCTGGTGACACAGTCAATTACACCTTGGTTGTAACTAATACAGGAAACCAAACTATTTATAACTTAGATATTCTTGACGGCCTTCCTGGAGGATTTAGTTATGTAACAGGTTCTACATCTGGAGACACAACAAATGACCCAACAATTACTGGAAACGGTTTGACCTGGACCGACATTACTGATTTAGACGGTGGGGAATCATTCACCATTTATTATCAAGTGAAAATTGCAGGAGATGTGGTTGCCGGAACTTACAAAAACTTTGCAACTTGCGAGGGAGATATTAGAAGCCAAGAAGAAACAATAGAATGCAATGTCGATGATTCAGATGTTCAAATTGGACAAGGGGTAAGCTTTGGAGGAGACTTAACACCACAGGTATTAGGTATTTCAACTGAACTACCAGCAACAGGGAGTCCAACATTACTCTTAATTATTTCACTTGGTGTTCTTGGAATAGGTCTCTTCTTGAGGGGATATAGCAAGAAAGTAGAAAGAAAGGCAAATAAAAAGGGATCTCGTCCTGTCAAAAAATCAAAGAAAAATAAGAAAAATTATGCAAAAAAATAAACAAAATTTGCGCGGCAAATTAATCACATTGTTATTTAGTTTCCTTACTCTTTCGCTTTTGTGGACTAAAACCGCAGATGCATCTAGTGTTTCAATTACACAACTTCCTGGATATATTAACTTTACCGACTTTAAGATAGCTTGTTCTGCACTTGGTGGAACGACCGCTCAGTTTTCTGCAAAGAAAGATGGAGGAAGCTATACTGATTTTGGTTCAGTAATTGATCTAACAAATTCCAGTTGTCAAACTCAAGTAACCGGACTTCAATTTGGGAGTGAGGGGAAGTTCTTTTTTAAAGTCACCTTAAATGATGGCTCATTTGCTGAGACCTCAACCACTCTTGATACAACTGCTACAGGAAATGTATCTGATTTTGGAAAAGAGAGAACAAATAGCGGAACTACATATAAAATTCATTGGAAAAATCCTCTGGAGAGTGATTTTGTTAAAGTATTTATATATAGAGGAACTGAAGCGGGATTTGCAGCGGATGATTCTCATAAGGTCGCCGAAATCGGTGGAAATCCTGGAGATACACAAAACTGGGATGATAACGGACTTGAAGCAACAAAGGAATATTACTATGCCATAAGGGCTCTTGACCACGCCAATAACTCTTCGGGGCTTGTGGGAGATTCTGGAACTACAACTACAACCAGCTCAACTTCATCTTCTGGAAGTGTACTTGGGAGCTCGACCGCGACACCTAGTAAGGTTACTCAACTACCACTTGAGGGTGACGTGCTTGGCGAAGAAGCAAATCCATCAAGTTCACCTGAAGCTGCTTCAACAATCTTAGGTGAAGAAACGCCAATCAAAAGCGGACTGTTTAATTGGATAGCAACTCACAAAAAGATCTCTCTTGGACTTTTAGCTCTTCTTGGTGCAATCTACTATAGATTCTTCTTCTCTAAGAAAAAATAAGTCTTCATTTTTCTCCCTATCCTGTTTTAAAACCTTCTGAAGCTAAAGAAAAATATGGGGCTAATTTAAGATTATAAACTTTTTTCTGATTGTGAAAAGTGGATATTTTTTTCTAAATTGATACTAACAATGGATTTCGATAGTGAGGTTAGAAGACAACTCTCTATTATTCATGAAAGAGATGAAAGTCAAAGGATTTTTGCTCAAAACATAAAAGCCTTAGAGGATGCTAACGCAGCTGAGGCAAAAATGGAACCTGAGGAATACAGAAAGTTAATGGCTAAGCTTTGTGAAGAAAATGTATCTCAAGCTGGAGTTAAACCCCAAATTGAAGAAACTGATGAAGGTGAAGATGTACAGGTTAGTCTCTTTAACTTTAAACGAACCACAGTTAAATCAAAGACTACTGGAACCGTTTTTAATGCAACTAAATGGGATGGCATGTTTGATAATAGATTAATAGAAAAGCTCACAAAATAACCATGTTCCCATTGCTTCATGGGTATGATTGAGATACAATGATTCGAGGCTAAATAGCCTCGTTTTATATGGATATTGGTCGTGTTCAATCAACAGAAATAACAACAGAGCTATCCAAATCATATCTTGATTATGCAATGAGTGTTATCGTTGCCCGCGCTCTTCCCGATGTTCGTGATGGATTAAAACCAGTTCACAGAAGAATTCTTTATGCTATGCATTTGATGGGTCTTCATTATTCAACTTCAGGAACTGTAAAGTCCGCAAAAGTTGTTGGAGAAGTACTTGGTAAATATCACCCACATGGAGATATTGCTGTATACGATGCTATGGTTAGAATGGTACAGAGTTTTTCTCTCCGCTATCCACTTATCCATGGTCAAGGAAATTTTGGAAGCGTCGACGGAGACTCTGCAGCAGCACTTCGTTATACAGAAGTAAAACTGGCCAAGATCTCGGACAGTATATTACTTGATATTGAGAAAGAGACCGTTGATTTTACAGACAACTTTGATGCAACCCTAAAAGAACCAACTTTTCTCCCAGCACTTCTACCCAATTTACTACTTATGGGTTCTGAAGGAATTGCTGTCGGAATGGCTACTAAAATTCCACCTCATAATTTAGGAGAGGTTGTTGATGCTATTGTCGAAATGATCAAAAAGGGAAAAGTTATAACCGAAAAAGGAAAACAAGAAGAGCAAACAGATTTTGTAATTAAAAAAATTAATTTAGTTGCTGCGGGGGAGTCAAAAGGACTCACCGAAGATGAGGTAGACCCAACCGCTGTTTCATTTGAAAGTGAAATTGAAATACCGGAACTTGTAAAAATTATTCCGGGTCCTGATTTTCCAACCGGAGGAGTAATTTATGACGGAGCCTCGATGGGAGAGGTGTATGCAACGGGCCGGGGAAAGATAGTTGTCCGTGGGGTTGCTGAGATTACGGAGGGAGTTAAGGGAAAGAGCCAAATAATAATTAGTGAAATTCCATATCAAGTAAATAAAGCTGAACTAGTTGCTAAAATTGCAGAACTAGTAAAAGATAAAAAGATTGTTGGGATTGCCGACCTTAGGGATGAAAGTGACAAAGATGGAATGAGGGTTGCAATTGATTTAAAGCGGGACGCAAAACCAAAAAGTGTTTTAAATAATATCTTTAAACACACCAGACTTCAAACTACATTCCCAGCTAATTTTGTTGCACTTGTTGATGGAACCCCACACACACTAAATCTAAAACAAATATTGGTTGAGTATGTAAAACATCGTCAAAAAGTCGTTACAAGGCGTACCATTTTTGAACTAACTGAGGCCAAGAAAAGAGCGCATATTTTGGAAGGGCTTAAGATTGCGCTTGATAACTTGGATGAAGTAATTAAAACCATACGAGCCTCTAAAACTCAGGATGAAGCCAAGGTGAACCTTATAAGAAAGTTTGAACTTTCTGCTATTCAGTCAACTGCGATTCTTGATATGCAGCTTAGAAGACTTGCGGCACTTGAGAGAGAAAAGATTGAGAAAGAATATCAAGAGATTAAGAAATTAATAGATAAACTTGTAGCCATTCTTCGTGATCCAAAAAGAGTACTTGATATCATAGTTGAAGAGTTAACTGAAGTTAAAGCTTCTTTTGGAGATGATAGACGAACAAAAATATATCAAAAAGCAGTTGGAGAATTTTCCGAGGAGGATCTTGTAGCCAAAGAGGAAACATTAATAACTGTTACTAAAACTGGGTATATTAAAAGGCTTTCCGCTACCTCCTATAGAGCCCAAAGAAGAGGAGGAAAAGGGGTAATTGGAATGACTACTAAAGAAGAGGATGAAATAGAACATTTACTATCAGCCACAACCCACGATCAAATTCTTTTCTTTACAGATAGAGGTCGGGTATTTGGGGCAAAAGCCTGGGAAATTCCAGAAAGCTCTCGTCAAGCTAAGGGCCAAGCTCTTGTTAATTTCTTAAATCTTGATCAAGGAGAGCAAATTAAATCAATTTTGCCGCTATCAAAAGAAAGTGGCGTAAAAAGTCTGGTTATGTCCACCAAAAATGGAATTATTAAGAAAACAAACTTAAAAGAGTTTGAAAACTTGAGATCTTCCGGGCTAATTGCTATTAAGTTAAGAAACGATGATTCACTAGTTTCAGTTCAAGCCGCGGGGGGAGAGTCACACATAATGCTTTTAAGTAAAAGTGGAAAATCAATTAGGTTTCCAGAAGCAAACGTCAGACCTATGGGAAGAGCAACTACTGGAGTAACCGGTATCAGACTTGAAAAGGGTGATGAATTAATTGGGATGGAGATTTTCCCGGGACATGAGAATATTCCATCAGACAAAAGAAAGAAGAATTTCAGAGACATTTTAACAGTATCTGAAAAAGGTCTTGGAAAAAGAACAAAGATTGAACTATTTCCAGTTCAAAAGAGGGCAGGGAAGGGTGTTAAAGCCTCTGTGGTTAGTCCTAAGACAGGAGATCTTAAAACTGCAGCAATGGTAACCCCCGCAATTGATCAAGTAATTATTACGAGTAAAATGGGTCAGGTAATCAAACTTCCATTGAAAAATATTCCACAACTGGGACGTGCCACCCAGGGGGTAATACTCATGAGATTTGCAGACAAATCAGACTCGGTCGGTGCTGCCGCCTACATCGAAAAGAATGGGGATGAAGAGGAAGAAGAAAATTAGGTACGCGAGGCCAAAAGGAGCCTTGATGCAAGTTCTCTAAGCGCACCTGCACGATTTACTTCATGTAAATTTGTGCCCGCTCTTGACTCAACCCCTTTAACACTTGTCCCAACAACTAGTGCATCGGCTTCACTTTTTTCTGCCATCACCACAAGTGTTTCTGCGAGAGCTTTATTCAATTGTTCTGTAGTTAAACCCAAATCTGCAGCTTGAATCAGAACTTGATTCATATCACCATTGGCAATCGCTCCGTTTAGTGAACTATTAGAACTCATTGATGGATTATATTGAGATACTTTCCTTTTGTCAAATTGATTGATATCATTAAAATATGTTTAACTGGAAAAATTTTGTTTTATTTTTTCTTCTTCTTTTTGTTTACTCCAAGTTCGGTCCGGCACTTCCATTAAGCTTTACTACACAAAGTAAGGGAGAGCCTATGACCGTCACAGCTTCAGGCAAGGTTGCAGTTGTCCCTGACATTGCCAAGGTAAACGTTGGAATTCAAGAACAGGGGAGTACTCTTAAACAAGTCCAAGAAAGTGTTAATAAAAAATCTCAAAGCCTGACTGATGCACTAAAAAGGCTTGGGATTGATGAGCGCGATATTAAAACAACTTCATATAATGTCTCCCCACAATACGATTACACAAATCCTAGTTCAAGAATCACTGGGTATCAAGTTTCAGTTAATTACGAGATAACAATCCGTGAAATTGACAGCGCTAATGATGTACTTATTTCAGTAACTGAAAGCGGTGCCAATGTTGCTTCCGGAATAACTTTTGATATAAGTGACGAAGTTAAGAATGAAAAGACAAACGAAGCAAGAGAAGGTGCAGCAAACAAAGCAAAAGAGAAGGCCAAAGGATTAGCATCGGCCGCAGGAATAACATTAGGGAAAATAATTAATGTCTCAGAATCTCAAGGAGTAGATTTTTCAAGACCTATTTCACTTCTTCAAAAAGACAATATTGGAAGTGAGGGTGAACCTACCCAAGCCGACATCCAACCCGGAGAAACTAAAATAATAGTTACAGTTACCCTCTCTTATGAAGTCCGTTAATCTTCCAGAAACTTTTGAAAATCTTCATAATACGGATAATTGTGGTCTGAAGCTTCTTTTTTTATTACTTTAAAGTTAGGAAACAATTCTTTAACCTGGGAGTATGAACCCAATGGATCACTCGTGTTCTGAAAAACAATTAAATTATCACTTGGAATTTGAGAGATAAGTTCAATATTTCCTTTTTTCAACCAGTTATCGCTGATTGGAATTCCGCAAAGAATTATTTTATTTAACTGGTTAGGAATTTCTTTTGCCATGAATGCTGCAACAAGAGTCCCAATGGACTTGGCTATTATGTTTATCTTATCCCCCTTGGAATGTCTAACTGCTAAAGTTGCTTTTTCTTCTGCGTCAAATTTTTGGTTTTCATCTTCCCAATGATCCCAGAAAACGGGTCTGATTTGTCCCTCAAGCTTAAGTGAATCCGCTGTTTCTTCCGCCCAAGATTTATTTTTGGATGAGTATCCAGGTAATATTAATGTGATCATTTCCAATACTTAAAATTGTATCAGATGAAGAAAATTATTGCCCTATTAGCACTAGTTTTTGCAGGAGCATTCTTCTTTGTATTAATTACTTAGACGAAGTGACTACTGCCATACAACTACATCATGCAGTTAATGATGATGTAGTGAGTATTGATTACAGCAGAAATTTAATGAATATACTGGATAACACAAATATCCCTCACACACTATATTAATATCAAAGCGGGGGACATAACATTGAGGGGTCATCTTTTACACAAGCTATGCAAAGAACAGTTCAATTTTTTAAAGAAAATCTTCAATAGTGATACAATCTCACATTAATGAGAGAAATTAAATTAATACTGTTTGGTTCTTTAATTATTCTTTCTATTGAAGTTTTTTATTTTTTTGGAAATAGTTCAAAAACTTTAGTATTAGGGGGGCATGAAGTATCAATTCCAACAAGTGTTCCAACTGGAACCCCAACATTAGAGCCAACACCAAGCCCCACACCTGAGCCAACAGAAACTCCAATTCCAACACCAACAAAATCGCCAACCCCAACTCCTATTCCACAACCTACATATTCTTCACAGCAAATAAATGAGTTTATAGATAGATTTGCAGCACAATATAATGTTGATCCTCACCTCTTAAGGCATATTGCTGTTTGTGAATCAGATTTTAAACCTGATGCTATATATTTAAATAAGTATGTTGGTCTTTACCAGTTTGATGCTGGAACTTGGAGGAATGTAAGAGTAAAGATGGGGGAGGATCCTGATATAAACTTAAGAGCTAATGCAGAAGAAGCTGTACAGACTGCTGCATATAATCTTCATATCAATAATGCAGGGGTATGGCCTAATTGTATCCCTTAAACCGAAGAAAGTGATAAAATAAGGCAGAATGAAGCGAAAAGTTGAAAGTGATTCTAGAATAGTAATAGATAGACTTCTACGAGAAGCTGGGTGGGATATTGAAGATAAATCTCAAGTATTAACTGAGGAACCAGCTGCTGATGGACGCGCTGATTATATTCTTTTGGATTCAAAAAGTAGACCATTGGTTGTAATTGAGGCGAAGAAATATTCTGTGAATCCAAATCTTGCTCAAGAACAGGCGAAGGAATATGCCAAATCAATTGATGCTCCATTTATCTTTCTTTCAAATGGAAAGATGATTTTTTTCTGGGATTATAAAAATTCAGCTGCTAGGCAAGTAGACTCTTTTTTTAACAGAGAAGATCTTGAGAGAAAAAATATTTTATCCAAGCAAATTAAACTGTTGGAAGAAATCCCAACACCCGATAAATTCTATCACTTCAATAAAGAGATCACTGTTAGACCATATCAAAAAGAAGCGGTTCAGGTAGTAGATAAAGATATCTCGAAAGGAAAAAGAAGGATGTTAATTGAAATGGCAACAGGTACAGGTAAAACATTGACCATAGCAATTATATTAAAAAGATTGTTTGAAGCAAATGTTGCTCAAAGAGTTCTATTCCTTGTGGATCGTAAGAATTTAGCAGAGCAAACCAAAGAAGTATTAACAGAATATTTAAAAGGATATGAGCCAAAGGTTTGGTATGGAGGGAAACCAAAAGAATTAGGAAGAATAGTTATTGGAACTCTGCCGACTATAGCTTCTCAACTTGAAAGGTTTTCTCCAGGGCATTTTGATGTTGTTATTACCGACGAATGCCACAGATCAATTTATAATCTATACAGAAGTCTATTAAATCATTTCGATGCCTTACATATAGGTTTAACCGCAACTCCAAATCTGGGCCATTATGAATATGTAAATGAGAAGGAAAAGAGGCTAATTCGTAATACTTATGAGTTCTATGATTGCTGGAATCATGCAACAAAAAGTGGAGAGCCGACTTTTGCTTATGACATAGTTGATGGGATAAAAGATAAATATTTAGCTAAATACAATATTTATTTAGCAAAAACAAGAATTACGGTTCAGGGGGTTAATTATGACGGAGTTGACTACAAACCGTCAGATTTAGAAAGAAAAATTACAATTCGTTCAAGAAATAGATTAATGGTTGAGGAGTTCAGACTTCACGAAACACAGCTCAAAAGTGATCACCCCAGAAAAACATTGGTTTTTGCCGTAACAAAAAACCATGCGGCACAGCTTAAGGAGCATTTCGATGCGGTTTTCCCAGAATATAAAGGTGAATACGCAAAAGTAATTACTTCAGACACGGTTAACTCAGACCAACTACTTGCCGATTTTAAAAAGCAACCACTTCCAATTTGCCTTATATCTGTAGGCATGCTTGATACTGGGGTTGATGTACCTAGTGTGGAGAACATTGTAATGATGAGGCCTACTGCTTCAGCAATTTTGTATCAGCAAATAAGGGGTAGGGGGTCTCGTCTTGATCCGAGAATTAAAAAGGATAGTTTTTTAATTTATGACTTTGTCGATAATGCTTCGAGATTTAATGATCCGATGCTTGCAGATGCAATTCCAGGAGAGAAGATGCTTCCGACCAATTTTAATAAACAAGTTGACGAAGAAAGAAAAAGAAAACCGTTTGATTTTATTATCGTTCCTGAAAGTGAGGTTTCTGACGAGATAACATCAAGGGAAACAATAAATGTGGGTCCCGAGGGAATGGCCATTGATAGAAAAGTCTACACGGAAAAATTTGCTGAGACTGTCAAATCCATGGAGACAGAACCCGTAATCAAGAAGGTGTTGGATGATAAAGTGTTAACAAATACTGAGGTCAAAGTCTTGACTGACAAATTAAACTCACCGGAATATTTCTTTAACCAAGAAAACTTACAAGAAGCTTTTAAGGAACCTTCGGGTTCTATAACTGATTTTATTAAGGTTGCGTTTGGAAAGTATAAATTCCCAACCAAAAAAGAAAGAGTAGAAAAATTATTTGATACCTGGCTCAGAGAGAAAAACTTTACACCCGAACAATCAAATCTTTTGGCACAACTAAAAAATAGATTTGTAGCAGGAGATAATCAAATAACAGCGGAGGACTTCACCAAACCTCCATTTTCTGACCAAGGGGGAATTCAGTTAGCAATTTCATTATTTGGAAAAGAGAATCTTATTGACACCTTGGATGAGCTTAGTGAAACAATATTTATTTAAAAATGACAAAAGACGAACTATTAAATACAGTAGACAGGCTTGCTGATAAATTCTTTGCTAATGGGATCGTCACCCCAACTGCATATATTGAACAGATTAGTTTTCTCTTCTTTGCTAAGATGTTAGAAGAGCAAGAAGACGACAGATTAAAGGCTTCAGAGATCTCAGGTAAAACATATAAATCCATTTTTTATGGCAAGAATGAAAAATTTAGATGGTCATTTTGGTCCCAAATGGCTGATACACAGGAAATGTTTAAATTTGTCAGAGACGAATTAATAACTTTCTTTCAAACAGGTATTCAAAATCACGAAGATGTTAAAAAATTCTTTTTGGAAGTTAGATTTTTAATTCCCGACGCAATTCTTCTTCATGAGGTTGTAGATATTATAAGTAAAATTGAATTTAACAAGATTGATGCTGACGTAAAGGGGGATATGTATGAACATCTCACAAGTAGACTAGCAACAGCAGGGCGAATAGGATCATTTAGAACTCCAAGACATATAATTCGTACCATTGTAAAAATGGTTGATCCCAAAATGGGACAGACAATATGTGACCCCGCTTGTGGAACTGCAGGATTTATACTTGCCGCATATGAGCATATAAAGGCTAATAATTCAAAAACAACATTGGAAAATCTGACTTTAGAAAACGGAGATAGGTATCAAACAGGTAAGGGTGACCTTCTGGGTGAAAAAGATTGGGACAGGCTACAAGAAAATACTTTCTGGGGATTTGACGTAACACCTGACAGTATAAAAATAGCAATTATGAACATGCTTCTTCATGGTCTTGCTGCTAAAAATGTCTATCGTAGAGATTCTCTTGCGGGAGTTGCAGACCCAGAAGAAGAAATGAGCTGGGACATAATTCTAGCCAATCCACCATTTGCGGGAGACGTATCAATTGAGAGATTAAGGCATATCTTACCAATTAAAGCAAAGGATTCCTCAATTCTTTTTGTAGGGCTTATGATTGAATCTCTTAAGCCTGGTGGAATTTGTGGAGTAATTGTAAATGAAGGGCTTCTTTTTGGGAGAAATAAATCCGCAATGGCCCTTAGAAAACTACTTTTAGAGAAAATGGATCTTCAAGCAATAGTCTCATTACCTCAAGGGGTATTTAATCCATATGCAGGAGTTAAAACCAGTTTCTTAATTTTTAAGAATACAGGGGAACCCACAAAAAAAGTTTGGTTCTATGAAGTTGAGTATGATGGATATACAAAGGGAACAAATAGAAAGCCAGATCCAACAAAAAATGATCTTCCGGATCTTCTTTCTAAATGGCTGGAAAGAAAAGTGTCTGAGAAGAGCTGGATTGTTGATGTGAAGAAAATTAAAGAAAATGATTTTATTTTGAGTTCAAGTACATACAGGCCTGAGGGAGTCGGAGATAAACAGAATTTAAGAGACCTAGTTGAAATTATAAAGGAGATTAAAAATCTTGACCTAGAAATAAAAAAACAAAAAGAGAAGATGGTGAACCTAATAAAATAAAATGGGAAAACTCTTTCGGCTTTACATTGATGAATCAGGTACCCATCATTACTCACAATCAGATGAAATTAAAAAAAGATACCTTGGGTTAACTGGTATTGTAGTCGAACAGAACATTTATAATTCTGATTTCCAACCAGCAATAAATGATCTAAAGATGCTTTTTTCAAAAGACATCGACGACCTACCAATTCTACACAGGGAAGAAATAATCAACAAAACTGGCGTTTTTGGAAAATTAAATGATCCTAATTTTGAAAAAGTATTTAACGAAAAATTATTAAATATAGTAAAAAATATTGATTATCGTGTTTGTGCTATAGTTATCGATAAAAAACAACATTTAAAAAAATACCAAAAGGCGGCTGAACATCCATATCACTATTGTTTAAAAACAATGCTAGAACGATACCTCCATTTTTTGGAAGTTAATGGGAAAGGGGATGTAATGGCAGAATCGCGAGCAAAAGCAGAGGATATGGCCCTTAAACAGGCTTATAAAGATTTTTATGATAGAGGAACTTATTTCTGCACTAAAGAATATGTCCAGTCCTTTTTAACTTCAAGTGAAATTAAAATTAAAAATAAAGATCGTGGAATAGCTGGTTTAGAGGTCGCAGACTTACTTTCTTTGGCTACTAAATTGGATGTGCTGGAAATTTACAAAGTTATCAACCCTCTAACTGAGAATTTCAATAAAAAGGTTGTTTTGGGAATTCAGCCAAAATACTGTAGAGGAAACAAGAATGGGAGGATTAAGGGATACGGCAAGAAATTGCTATAAAAATGAAAGAGGCCAGCTTGCGCCGGCCCTCCCACGATACCCCTTACGGGGATATCCACCTCCGATAAACGGATTACCTGCATTGTACCAACAGTTGTCAATAGTGTCAATAATACGGAACAAATAGATATAAACTATATCAAATATAAAAATGGGTAGCCTGAAATTTAATAACTCAAATATGTTAATCTCACCAAAATACCAAATGCGACTTATAGATCAAGTAGAACGGGCTATTTGGAAACAGTTTGAAAGTTATAGAAATGTTATGAACTATATTAAAAAGTGGCATGAGTATTATGACTTCGGAGATCAAAACTTTATAATCCACCAAGACGAAAATAATATAAATTTAAATGAGACTTTACATGGTATCGATTCCGAAACAATTATGAAGATCGCCATTGATTTGGGTATCGAGACTCCAGATTTTATACCTTCGATCCCAATTTTTAAAAATGTGTTGAAGACTAGTTATATTAAACCCTTCGACTCTTTTGAAAAGTCTTTAAAACAGATTGAAGAAGATCCTGACTTAGCAATTGGGTTAGCGAACTCTACACTAGAAAGTATAATAAAGCACATTCTGGAAAATGATAATATTCAAACAAAATTAAATGAAAAAGACACCTTATATGAATTAACGAGTGCTATTTTGAAAGAATTTTCATTATTTCCGAACGCAGACTTTCCAATTGAAATTAAAACCATCGGAAGTGGTTTGTTAAAAGTGTCCCAAAGCATTGAGGGATTGAGGAGCGAAAAAACAAAATTTCATGGCAAAACAAAAGAAGCTTATATCGTCAATGATTCAATTTACGCTTATTTTGTTATAAACGCAGTTTCAACTGTCGGGCAATTTTTAATACAATTTTACGAGAAAAAATATATCAGTGCTGTCAATAAAAAGGTTGATGACCTTTTAATTAATCCCGATACTAAAGATATACCTTTTTAGATAGAGTTTTAAAAAAACAATGAAAAATAATTGGTCTACAAAAAAATTGAGAGAAGTTGCAAACGTCTATGGTGGCGGAACTGCTCCAACCAATACACCTGAATATTATCAGGGTGATTTTAATTGGTACTCTCCATATGAAATTCCCAGCGAAAATATTATTTCATTAGCAAATAGCCAAAAACAAATTTCTGAAGCGGCAAAAAAATTCACTACAATTATTCAACCGCATTCAGTTCTTCTTAGTAGTCGTGCGACTATTGGCAACATAGGAATAACTTCTACAGCTTCTGGATACAGCCAAGGAATAAAAGGATTAACTCCTGTTGATGATCAAGAAATTGATAGTTGGTTTTTAGCTTATTGGCTTAAAGCTAACAAACAAACTTTGATAAATAATGCTGGTGGCACGACTTTCAAGGAGATAAGCACCTCAGCAATTAAAAATTTAGATATCAAGGTTCCATCGAAAAATATCCAGCAAAAAATTGTGGTGAGATTGAATGCAATTAGAAAAGCACAAGAACTTTGTGATACCCAAATTTCTAAAACCGAAGAATTTTTTGCAGCGGCTTTGTTCTCAGAAATTAATAGGTTTCATGAAAGAAATGATGATGAACTGGATAAATACTGTGAATTAATAACAGACGGAATTCATAATACTCCAAAATTAGCAAACAAAGGAATCCCCATGTTGGACTCAAAAGACATTGAGGATTTAGTAATTCACTCCGACTCTGCAACAAAATTTATTTCAGAGCAAACAAATAAGATTCTTAGCAAGAGATGTAAACCCAAAAATGGTGATATTTTGCTGAGCTCTAGAGGATCCATAGGAAAATTGGCATTGGTTGGTAATCAAAATTTTAACATTATGGGGAATATAATTTTAATTAGAGTTAATAAATCTAAACTTGAAGAAAAATATCTGTTATATTATCTGGTAATAAATAGGGCAAAACTCCTTGGGTTGGCCACTGGTTCTAGTCAAAAGGGCTTATATTTAAATACTGTTAGAAATTTCAAAGTGAAAATTCCGAAAATAAAAAATCAAATAAAAATTGTTGAAAAACTGGATGCAATTCAAGAATATAAAAAACTTTTACTCAAACAGAAATCACTGCTTAAGGAACTCTTTGACTCAGTACTTTATAAAAGTATGAATGGGGAAATGGACTAGGCGGTGATGAAAAAATGGAAGATACAATCAAGGATTTAGTAGACGCTTCGCATAAGCTTAATAGATTATTAAGAAAAGAAGGACCGAGACTGGAGAAATCAACTATAGCCCTTCTTGCAGAGGTAGAAATTAAAATAAACAGATCTATATCAATATTGCAGCATTTACATAAAGAAGAGTAGTATAATTGCCTCAAATGCCAGTATATAGAATAAACAAGTCAAATCTTGAACCACTTTCAAAAAAGAAATTTGATTTGGAGGGTGATATACAGAAATTAACAGAACAAAATTTGGAAACAATTTTTGGCCTAAGATTTATTAGTGGTGCCTCTAACCAGGAATTTCATGTTCCCGTTCAAGAACAAGAGTTTTATATAGACACACTTGCTTTTGATGAAGCTCAAAAATCTTTTGTAATTATTGAATATAAAAAAGATAAGAGTTTTTCAGTAATTGACCAGGGTTTTGCTTATTTGTCAGCGATATTAAATCATCAGGCAGATATGATTTTGGAGCTTAATGAACGATTAAACAAAAATTATAAAAAGTCAGATATTGATTGGGAAGCTTCCAGGATAATATTTATTTCTCCAGATTTTACAAATTACCAAAAGAATGCAATTAATTTTAAAAACCTTCCTTTCTATTTATATGAGGTAGATTTATATTCTGGGGATATTATCGACTACAGCCCAATTAAGCCTTATCAAACAAGCGCCTCTGTTACTCCATTTATAAAAGATCCTAATATGCAAAAGGTTGCAAGTGAAATAAAGGTTTATTCAATTGAAGATCATTATAAGAAAGGTTCTACTGAAACAATTAAGCTTCTTGATGAACTTCGAGATAGAATTATGCAAATTGACAGCAAGATTATAGAAAAACCGGTCGGAAATTATATTGGATATAAAATGAATTGGTATAATTTTGTTTCAGTTCATGTGTATAAAGATAAACTTAAGGTTACAGTAAGGAAGGAAAAACTCCTTAAAGATAGTTCTAATAAATTAACTAAATATCCAGATGGTTATAAATGGGGGAAAACACCACTTTGGTGGATAAGTGTGGCATCAGATAAAACAATTGATTATATAATGCCGATAATTAAGGAGTCGTATGAGGCTGCACCTGATAAATAATTATGCATAGGCTCTCACCATCAGATTTTGCTTATTTATATGAAGAATGCAAGCTTTGTTATTATTTAAAAATTAAGCATGGAATATATCAACCAAGTATGCCTATGCCGGGAGTATTCTCTGCTATCAATACTCGACTTCAAGGAAATTTAGTTGGAAAGAATCTTAAAGCATTGTCAGACAATCTTCCTGATGGGTTAGTTGTTAACCAAGAAGGATGGGTGGAGTCAAAAGCGGTTCCAGGAACTGAAGTATTTATTAAAGGCAAATATGATCTACTTGTCAAAAAGGGTGATGGATCTTATATTCTTGTTGATTTAAAGATAAGTCAGCCGGCAGAAGATAAGATAGAAAAATATAAAACTCAACTCGGAGCATATAAATTTGCATTAGAAAATCCCGCTCACGGAGATCCAATTAAATTATCCTCCTTGGGACTACTTATTTTTTATCCCAATGAGACAAGTTTTAAGAATGGAGACGCAATCCTGACATTCCCACCTAAGTGGCTGGAAATCCCAATAGATGATAAAGGATTTGTTAGTTTTGCCAAGAAAGTTAACAACCTTTTGACAGGAGAGACTCCAAGTGAGAACCCTTCCTGTAGATGGTGTCGGTATAGACATGTTGGGGAGCAACTCGCTCATCTTGATCCAGCAAATAAACAAGAAGGCATACCTTTTTGAAAATGAAGAATTACTTAGGAAAAATAGTTGAGGTAACAATTGACAGACCTTTGGGGACTAAACATCCTAAACATGGTTTTACCTATCTTGTTAATTATGGATTTGTTCCTAATACAGTGTCTGGGGATGGAGAAGAGTTAGATGTTTATGTACTAGGAGTAGATAAACCACTTAAAACTTTTAAAGGAGTTTGCATTGCTATTGTTCATAGAACAAATGACAATGATGATAAATTAATTGTTGTCCCTGAGGGAGTTAAGTTGTCAAATGAAGAGATAGAAACTCAAATAAAATTTCAGGAACAATGGTTTGAACACGAACTTCTGATATAATTTCATTAGGCTACATGAACATTCTCCTTAAGATCTTTCTCACTATTCTCTTTATTCCAGTATTTCTTGTTCTTCTTGTTTTAATTTCTGTTAAGTTTCAATTTCTTAATTCTAACTTCTGGATAGATGCTTTTGAAAAGAATGGTACATATCAAAAGATTGAAAGTGTTGTTCCTAAGATTATTGATTTTCAAAGTAAGGAAGATGGTGAAATGAAACTTGATAAGAAAATTACTGAGAAGCTTTTGACCCGCGACAACTTAAAAGAATTTATAGAAACAAACATTAAAAACACTTTAAGTTATGCAAATGGAAAGAGCGATGATTGGATAGTTTTTATTCCATCACAAAAACTTCCCAAGGGACTACTTCCTAATTTTTTAAATGATAGAAATGAAGTATCAATGGATACACTAACATCATTTATTAATAGGGGAGGGGGTAATGATATAAATTTTACTTCGCAGATTTCACTTCTTGGAAGATATTCCACTCTTTCCTTATTTATTTGGTCTTTGGTAGTTTTATCCATTCTATTCGTTCTTTATGTAACACGCGGAGCATCAATTGCACTTATAATATCAGGTGCATTTACACTTCTTTTAACGGGGACGATTAATATCGCTCGAGTAACTATTGAGAATGAGTTGGTTACTAATGGACAAGAACCTGCGCAGAGGCTACTCGGGATATTTGCTCCTCCTATTATTACTCCGATGATAATTCTTTGGACTTATATAGCCATACTTGCAATTTTATTAGGAATTGTTTTGGGGTATTTACAAAGGAATAAAAAATTGAAATAATTTGTGTACATGAAGAATAAAGCAGTTTTAATCATAGTTCTTCTACTTCTTGGGGTTGGTGCATATTTTGGCTATACAAAGTTTTTGGGAGGAAAACTCCCTGGATCTTCTGGATCAATGATGGAGGAGGGAGGAATGAAATCACTAAAGGATCTTCTTTCTTCCGGGGTTGCGCAAAAATGCACTTACTCAACGGCTGATGAATCGGGAAATTCTGAGGGAGTAACCTACGTTTCAGGAGGAAAAGTTAGAGGAGACTTCACAACTGTTGCTTCAGGGAAAACAATGACATCTCATATGATTAGTGATGGTAAAACATCATATGTCTGGAGTGATGGGGAAAAGAATGGATTTAAGATGACAGTTACTGAAGAAGCTACGGGTGATGTTGAAACTGATTACTCTGATACTTCAACCAGTTCTCAGGCTGATTTAAATCAGCAGGCAGATTATAAATGTTCAGGATGGGTAGTTGATGGATCAGTATTTACTCCTCCTACTACTGTTACCTTTACTGACTTTTCACAAATGTATGCACCAGCTTCTGCGGCTCCCGCTCAGGGAGGAAGTGGAGACTCTTCACAATGTTCTTACTGTAATGCTCTAACTGGAGATGACAAAACCCAGTGCCTTACAGCACTTAAGTGTAATTAATTCATATGGCTAAAGGATTTGTTGGAAATATTGAAGATGAGGCTTGCAAAAATACTTTCTTCCGCAAGGTTCTTTATACAGGCAAGCATTCACAGTTAGTTGTCATGAGCCTTAAACCTGGTGAGGAAATTGGGGTGGAAACTCACCCAGATAATGATCAATTTTTTAGAATTGAAGAGGGGATGGCTAAAGTTTTAATTGACGATAATCAATATGAGGCTTCGGCTGGTTTTGCAATATTAATTCCCGCTGGAAGCAAACATAATGTTAAAAATGCATCAGATACCGAATATTTAAAGGTATATACCATTTATTCACCGGCCCATCACAAAGATGGCACAATCCACGATACTAAAGAAATTGCGTTATTTTCTGAAGAGGAATTTGATGGAACAACCTCTGAATGATGGACAAGTATAAAGCAGTTTGGGTTTCTCATTCTTCAATATCAGATTTCTTAAAGTGTCCCAGAGCCTATTTCCTGCGTAATGTGTACAAAGACCCGAGAACCGGACATAAAATAGCAATTGTAACCCCACCACTTGCATTAGGATCTGCGGTTCATACGGTTTTGGAATCACTTTCTGAACTTCCCGTTAAAGAAAGGTTAAATACAAGCTTGGTGAAAAAATTTGATATTGTTTGGGATAAAGTGAAAGGGAAAATGGGAGGATTTAGAGATCAGAAACAGGAAAATGAATATAAAGACCGTGGAGTTGTAATGCTTAAAAATGTAGAGAAAAATCCGGGACCAATTTCAAGGAAGGCTATAAAAATAAAATCAGAAATCATAGGTCTGCCTAGTTATATTCTTTCTGAGGAAGATAATATTATTCTTTGCGGAAAAATAGACTGGTTAGAATATTTGGAGGAATCTGATTCTATCCATATTATTGATTTTAAAACAGGAAAACGTGATGAGAGTGATGATTCACTCCAGCTTCCTATTTATTTACTTTTGGTTCGCAATACTCAAAAAAGAAATGTGGAAAAAGCTAGCTATTGGTACATAGATAGATCAATCAATCTTGCCCCTAAAAAATTGCCAGATGAAAAGGAAGCTTTTGAGAAAGTATATAATGTTGCAAGAAGAATAAAATTAGCTCGTCAACTTGAACA
>CAZTGB010000010.1:0-3456 GCA_964612965.1 uncultured Gammaproteobacteria bacterium
CATCTATACTGTACGTAGTACGCATGTTCCCACACATCGATTCCAAGTATTGGAATATTTCCTTGCATTAAAGGGGTATTTTGAAACGAATGTCTTCTAAGTTTAAGTTTTCCTTCTTTGGTTTTGACTAAGAATGCCCAACCACTTCCAAAAACAGTCATAGCTTTTTTTGAAAATTCTTCTTTAAAAATATCCAGGCTTCCAAAAGTTGAATTAATTTCGTCTTTAAGTCTTCCGTCCTGAAGCTCTTCTGCCTTTGGAGTCATAATTTGCCAAAAAAATGAATGGTTTAAGTGTCCTCCTAAATTATTTATTATGCCTTGATCAGTTGATTTTAATAATTCTTCAACTGTTTCATTACCCTTGATAAGTTTATTAAGATTGTCAACATAAGCTGCATGATGCTTGTCATGGTGAATATGCATAGTTTCAGTGTCAATATAAGGCTCAAGTGCACTGTAATCGTAAGGCAAATTGGGGAGAGTGAACATTAGAAATAGTGTAGCACTATTTCCTTTTTGTGGAAACTCGCTTAGCAGCCTTTTTAAATATTGCCTCAATCTCGGTTGGAGCTTTGGATCTTGTGTAATATAACTTTGCTCTCCTTGCCCCCTCAACCCCTCTTTTAACAACTGTTATTTTTTCTATAGAAGGCAAATTAAGAGGAAATATCTTTTCAATCCCAATTCCAGCTTCACCTATTCTTCGAATCATGAAGGTTTTTGTAGGGCTTCTTCCTTTAAGACCTAAAACCATACCCTCAAATATGGATTCACGGCTTTTATCACCATCTTTAATCCTTTGGTGAACTCGGATACGGTCTCCGACCCCAAACTCAATATCATTAATTTTTGCTGTAAGCGCCATAACTTAGGGCCTATTGTACACGATAATCATCCTTGACTTCAATAACATCCCAAAAGGAGGATATATCAGGTTCAAATTTCCAATAAATTTTTAATTTATGTCTTTATTTGAATCTGTTATAGTGTCCAATATTAAGTGTCCCAGAGTCTCAGTCCAGGCTATTTTAAAAGGTAATTTAATCTTATCTCCTCCCTCAAACATGAGATACACGGTCTGATCTCCAATATTTTGTGTCAATAGAGATTTTAATTGTTTCAAACTGCCCCCTGAAATATTTTTTGGTAGTTTGATAAATACCTCACGTTCTTTCCTGTCTCCCATCCCATCCAAAGTTTCAATAGATTCAACTATTATTGAAGCGGTGTCCGCTCTTGAATCAACCTTTCCTGATATTAGCATTGGTTTCCCTTCCACCCAAAAATCGCGTGTCGCTTTAAATATCTTAGGAAAAACAACAAGTTCAATAGTCCCTGTTCCATCGTCAACTTTCACAAAGGCCATTTCAGCTCCTGAATTCTTGGTGGTGATTATTCTAACCTCAGATACAACTGCAGCAATTCTGACAAGATCTCCGTAAGTTTCAACTGGAGATATTTCAAATACTTTATGTGTTGCTTGATATTCAAGAGGTCCTATAAGTTCAGTCACTGGTTTTGCCGAAAGTGAAAATCCCAAAAGTTGACGTTCAAGATTTTGAAGCTCATCATCACTAAACTCATCAATGTTGGCAATAATTGTGATTTCAGGTCCGGATTGAGCCTTAATTATCTCCTCACCTGTAAATAACCCCTGCTGATTCTCGTCTCCCTTGGGTTTACTTACTCTATTGCGAATTTCATCTAAAGAGGCAAGGAGAGCCGAGCGCTTGCCAAAAGCTGAAAGCGCTCCCACTTTGATTAGGCTCTCTAAAACTTTTTTATTTACCTTACGTGAGTCCACCCGACTCAAAAAGTCTGCAAAGTTAATAAAACAACCCTTCTCTCGAGCAGACAAAATTGCAACAGTCGCCGCAATTCCCACGTTTTTAATTGCTGAAAGTCCAAAACGAATCCCTTGACCTTCTATGGAGTCTTTTTCCTCAACAATTTTAAAGTCAACATCACTCTCATTAATATCAGGTGGAAGGACGCGAATTCCCACCCTACGACATTCATTAATTGCTGCAGAAATTTTGTCGCTATCGGCACTTTCCGCAGAGAATAATGCTGTCATATATTCAACTGGATAATTAGCTTTCATATATGATGTTTGGTAAGCAACAATTCCATAACTTGCAGCATGGGCCTTGTTAAATCCATAAGCCTGAAACGGCTCAAAGAGTTCCCAAAGACGGTCTGCAAATTCTTGAGTCTGGCCATGATCTATAACGCCTTTGGTAAACTTATCCTTTTGTGCAGCCATTTCAGCGGGGATTTTCTTTCCAACGGCTTTTCTAAATTTATCAGCTTCTTCCCAAGTGTACCCCGCCAAGTCCAAGGCACAGAAAAGTAAATCGTCCTGATAGACAATCAGGCCATATGAAGCACCCAAAAACTTTTCCATTCTGAGATCTAGATATTTAACAAGCTCTGGATTTTGTTTCCTTTTAATATATTCAGGAATTTGAGAGATGGGCCCGGGTCGGTAGAGTGCAACCATGGCCATAATATCCTCAATTCTTGTGGGTTTTAGTTCCTTTAAAAATTTAGTCATCCCACTTCCATTGAGCTGAAAGGTTCCCATTGTCTCTCCTCTTGAGAGCATGTCGAATGTCTTTTTGTCATCGAGTGGTATTTCTTTGATATTAACTGTAATCCCTCGGGTTTCTTTAACCAAATCAATGGAATTACCCAAAATTGAAAGATTCCTTATTCCCAAGATATCAATTTTCATGAGCCCCACATCTTCGGCTGCATGCATTTCATATTGAGTTATTATTTTGTCTCCTGATGGGTCAAATCTGACTGGTGCAAAATCTGTTATTTCTGAAGGAGCCACAACTACCCCCGCAGCATGAACTGAAAGATGTCTGGCATTTCCCTCAATTTGGATTGCTAAATCAAGAACTTTTTTAGTGTCACTATCTGTATCATATAAGGTTTTTAAATCAGGTACTTCGCCTAAAGCTTTAGGAATTGTAATAGGAAATCCTTGCTTTGGAGGCGGAATTAATTTTGCAATACGGTCCCCAACCGAATATGTATATCCCAAGACTCTTGCGACATCACGGACTGAGGCGCGGGATAGCATTCTTCCAAAAGTGCAGATTTGAGCGACATTCTCATGCCCATATGTTTTGGTTATGTATTGAATAATATCTTCGCGCTTATTATCAGCGACATCAAAATCAATATCGGGAGGGGACGGTCTAAATGGGTTTAGGAATCTCTCAAATGGAAGGTAATATGTAATTGGGTTAACTGTAGTAATACCTAATACGTACGATACAAGACTTCCCGCAGCAGAACCCCTGGTATTGGTAACAATTCCTGTTTTATTTGCAAATGCCGCTAAATCCATAACAATTAAGAAATAAGATGGATACCCCTTATCGCAAATGATTTTTAGTTCGTGATCAAGTCTTTCAACTTCGGCCACTCCCGCATCTGG
>CAZTGB010000010.1:3466-24477 GCA_964612965.1 uncultured Gammaproteobacteria bacterium
ATTTCTCGTGTGCAAGTTTCCTCAACTGTTCCTCAGCAGAAACATTAGGTGGAAGATCAACTTTGGGGAAAAACCATTTACCAAGTGTTATTTCAAGATTGCATTTTTCAGCAATTTTCACAGTATTTTCAATTGCTTCAGGATAATCCTTAAATATCTCACTCATCTCGTTAGGATTCTTAATATAAAAGTCCGGATTGTCTATATACCTCAATCTCTTAACATCACTTGTCACCTTTCCTGTTGCAATACAAACTAAAGCATCTTGAGCCTCCGCGTCCTCTTTTTTAATGTAATGCGCGTCGTTTGTGGCAATAAGTGGAATTCCAAGTTCTCGAGATAGTTTTACGGTTCCCTCGAAATACTTTTTTGAATTGTCTGCCATTGTCTGTTCCTGCTCCCTAATTTGTGAATTACTAATACGGGAAATCACATCCTCAAAGTTATGTCTTTGAATCTCCAAATAATAATCCTTATCAAAAGTATCTAAAAACCACTCAGCGGTTTTTTTTGCTCCTTTATAATCATCCGCGATAAGTGCCTGACCTATTTCGCCAATGGGGCAAGCTGAAGTTGCAATTAGTCCTTTTGAATATTTTTTAAGGGTCTCTTTGTCAAATCTTGGCTTATAATAATACCCTTCAGTGTGAGCAATAGAAGTTAACTTCATTAAATTTTTATATCCTTCTAAATCTTTTGCCAAAAGAAGAAGGTGAAAATTTTGTCTGTTTGAACGATCCGTAAGGGCAACGTTGCAGGTATAAGCTTCCATTCCTATAATTGGTTTCACTTCTTGTTTTTGACATTCTTTGTAAAATTCAATAGCCCCATACATAGCCCCATGGTCTGTTATAGCAACTGCATTCATACCTTGATCTTTGACATTAGATATAAGATCTGGGATATTACTTAACCCATCCAGAAGTGAATATTCAGTATGAACATGAAGATGAACAAATTTAGCCATTTATTTATTGAAATCCCGACCGGCCTTTCTTTGTATTTTATCGACTCGCATGTTCCTATCAGCTCTATCTATAACCTCATCCAAATTTTCTCCCTTTTTATACTCACTTAAACCAATACTCACAGAAATTCCGCTTTCAGCAAGATTATTTACAACTCTCTGAAGAGAAGACACAACTTTATCTTCACCGTAATTCTGAGATTCAAACTCAAGAGCTGCCAAAAATTCGTCCCCCTGCTTTCTTCCCAAGAGATCAGATATTCTAAACGCCGATCTCAAAAGATTGGTGCCACGTTTTAAAAGTTCGTCACCAGCTTTGTGCCCTTGAGAATCATTTACTTTTTTTAAATCATCAAAATCAAGAAAGGCTATAAAAACGTGTGATCCTCTTCTAAAGGCACCATCGCTAAATCCTTTAAACCTATCAGCAAAATCTATTAGGTTAGACAGTCCTGTCAAAGGATCTTTTGTAGCTAAAGTCTCATATTGTGCGATAATTTGCGCCGTTTCTTTAGGAGATTTACCCACCAATTCCTTCTCCCAATATTTTTCTCTTTCCTGTTCATATTTTGCTAATGCTTCATCTTTCATTTTTATTCAACTCCTTTACTAAGGTTTCCTGAACCAGTTTGGGTTTTCCTTTTCCTTGTAATTTTTTCTGTGCCATTCCTATTAAGAATCCTAACACATTTGTCTTTCCATTTTTATAATCAATAACAGCTTTTTTCTGTTCATTTAAAACCTCTTTTATTGTTTGTTCAACATTTTTAACCGAACTAAATTCTACATTAGTTAATTCGATCAGTTTTTTAATTAGACCGGCCGGCTCAGGGTATTTTTCATCCAATTTTTTATTAACCATTAAATCTGCTATTATTTTATAGTTGTTGTTTAATTTAGCAGCTTCTTCAAAATAATCTGCTCTACTTTTTTCACTAACTAGAATTTCTATAAAATCCTTGGAGATACCGTATTGATTCTCAAATCTTTTTCTTTTCTTTTTTGGTAATTCAGGAAGTTCGTCTTTAATCTTTAATATTTCCTCATCGGAAAATCTCATTGGTGGTAGATCTGCCTCAGGAAAATATCGATAATCATGAGCATCTGCTTTGCTTCTCTGAGAATATGTCTTTTGTTTCATTTCATCATAACCTCTGGTTTCCTGTTCAACTTTCTGTCCTGCATTTAATAATTTTTCCTGTCTTACGATTTCTGCTTTAATAGCTTTTTCTAAAAATCTGAATGAGTTAATGTTTTTTAATTCCACTTTGTAACTTGGAAGTTTGCCATCAGGCGAAAGTGAAACATTTGCCTCAAGACGCATACTGCCTTTCTCCATATCGGCATTTGATACTCCCAAGTATTATTGATTCTGTATCATGAAAATCAGGTTCCGTAACAAGTTCCATTAAAGGAACGCTGCTTCTGTTAAAGTCAACCAATGAAACCTTGCGTCCTTCAACAGTTTGGTGAACAAGTTTTCCTGCATCCTCTTCCAAATGTATGTGATTAATTCTCTTATCACTCAAAATTCCAGATAAGCAAAGCGGTGAATCAAGTTGTGAAGTCTGAAATCCCTTAGGTAAATCCGGATAGAAGTAATTTTTTCTATAAAACTTTGAATATTTATTTATCCCACATCCAAGAGCTAGTCCAAACTTAATAGTTCTAAGTACAGCCTCTTTATTTGTGAAGGGAAGCGCTCCGGGCAAACCCAAGCAAACCGGACAAACCTGAGTATTTGGAGCTTTCACAAAATGATCAGCAGAACAGCCACAAAAGAGCTTACTTTTCGTAGCAAGTTCAATGTGAACCTCTAAGCCAATTATTGGTATGAGTTTTGTATCCATGTTTGTCCTTTTTTAACTAAAAAATAATATGCAAAAAGAGCACTTGCCGCAATCAAAATCAAAAGTAGTCGTATTCCAAAAAGTTCAATGAATAGTCCCGAAAAAAGAACCGGAAAAATTGTGGCAATGGTAACCAAAAACCATAGATTCCCAAACACACGACCACGAATTTCAAAAGGAGTAATTTCTTGTAAATAAGTAAATGTAGGAATGTTTGCTCCAACAAACCCAATTCCAAGTAAGATTAAAATAACGGGAGTTAAAATTAAAGAACTTACTGAAGACATAACAATAAAAACTATACAGAGCATTAAAAGGCTATATTCGATTATCCTTTTCTTCCTCCATCCATTTTTAAGAAGTTTTGGAATCAAAAGTGATCCCACAATTGCACCAAGACTTACAGGTACTACAACCAATACTCCAGCATATGAAATCGAAACCTTAAGTATCTCTGTGGTAATTACAGGAAGGCTAACTACAATTATAGCTAATGATATCTGGATCGCCAAAAGAAGCATGAGTGGAAAAAGAATTGTTTTTTTATTTTTAATAAATAAATAACCTTCATAAATACTTCTGAAAAAGGCTAGTACTAAACTCTCAAAACTGGCAGGTATTTTTCTTTTTGGTTTCATCTCTGGTAAAAATGAAACACTTATAAAAGCTATAAAAAGTAAAATACTGCAAACTATCAAACTTCCATCAAAACCGATTAGTCTTTGAATTATTCCTGCCAAACCAAAACCTACTACAAGTGAAAATTGTTGTGTAACAAAAAACATACTATTTGCCTGTGGTAAATTATCTTTTGAAACAACCGAAGGAAGCGATGCATTTTCAGCAGGAACATAGAATTGATTTAGGAAAGAATAAATTAAAACCACAAGGTAAAGAAGAAAAATAGATGATTCATGTATAAAAATAAAACCAAAAACAGTTAATGCTTGAAGAAGATTTGTCCACATCAGCATTTTACGACGAGAAATCAAATCAACGGATGCAGCTCCAATTGGACCAAAGAATATTGATGGGAGAGCATATGCTACCCAAAGAAGAGCTGTTGCAATTGATGATCCGGTTACTGTAAAAAGTCTCGCCAAAAGAAGAAAATTCATCATATGAACAGTAACCTGAGAAAGGAGTTGGCTTGTCCATAGATACAAAAACTTTGGACTTTTTATGATTTTTATAAAATCAAACATTATATTTTTTTAAATTTTTGAGTCATATGGCAACTCTTGGAATGTATTTAATTTCTTGATGAAATTTTCGACCTAACTCAAAAAGTGTATGTTCAGAAAATCTTGGCCCCAAAAGCTGAAAACCAAGAGGAAGACCTTTTTTGGTAAATCCCGAAGGAACAGCAAGACCTGGTATTCCAACTAAATTTGCCCCAGCTGTGTAGATATCTTCTAAATACATTTTTAAAGGATCCGAAGTATTTTCTCCAATCTTAAAGGCAGAAGTAGGTGAAACAGGAGAGATTATTGCATCAACTTCTTCAAATGCTCGATCAAAATCTTCAATTAACTTAGACCTAACCTTTTGTGCTTGAAGATAATAGGCATCGTAGTAACCAGCAGATAAAACGTAAGTTCCAAGCATTATTCTTCTTTTAGCTTCAGCACCAAAACTATCTCTTGTGTTTCCATATCTAATCCCATCAAACCGTCCCAAATTTGAAGAGACTTCCGCAGGCTGAATAATGTAATAAACAGGAACTGCGTATTTGGTATGAGGAAGGCTTACTTCAACAATTTCAACTCCTAGTTTTTTGTAAGTTTTAATAACTTCATCTATGGACTCTTTCACTTCGCGATCAAGTCCTTCATTAAAATACTCCTTTGCAATTCCAAGTTTTATATTCTTTGTTTTTCTTGAAGGAATGAAATTCTTAACCGTTGCATCATATCCATCTTCACCCCGAAGAATGTCAAACATTATCTCAATATCATCAATTGAATGAGCAAAAGATCCAACCGTATCAAGTGATGAAGCCATAGCAATTACTCCATATCTGGAAATGGCCCCGTATGTGGGTTTTAATCCCACAATCCCACAAAAGTTCGCGGGTTGCCTGGTTGAACCCCCCGTGTCAGTACCCAGTGAAATAAGAGACATTCCACTAGCAATTGAAGCTGCTGAACCACTTGATGACCCTCCTGGAACATAATCCTTATTCCATGGATTTTTTGTTGGTCCATAGTCAGAATTTTCTCCAGATGCCCCATGTGCCCAAGCATCACAGTTTGTCTTCCCAATGACAATAGCTCCAGCTTTCTCTAACCTATCAACAGAAGTTGCCGAATATTCGGGTATATATCCATTTAAAACTTTGGATGCGGCAGTTGTTCTTATTCCTTTTGTCAAGTAAAGGTCTTTAAGCGAAGTAACAACACCTAAAAGAAGATATTTCCTAAAAGCTTCTTCTCCCAATTCCAAAATTATTTTATCAATTTCCTTAGCTTTTACATAAGCTTCCTCATCAGAAACAGTCAAAAAGACATTAAGATCTTTATTATATTTATTTATTCTTGCCAAATATGAATCAATCAATTCAACCGCTGAAAATTTCTTACTAATTAGACCTTCTTGTGTTGTTTTAATTGTTAATGGAACATCCATAATATTTATTAAATTTATTTATTACAAATCAACAAGTTTACTTATCTGTCCTTTCAGTAAGTATCGCATCAACTACAAAATAACCATTATGTATTTTGTCAGTTCCTGAGAGAGCTTTCTCCTGAGTAAGCGTTTGGTCAACATTGGTCTCATCTTCCCTATAAATATCCTCAAGTCCAGTTGTCTGGGTAGTAGGTTCAATATTTTTAACATCAACTTCAGAGAGTTGGCTTATATAATCAACGATGGAAGAAAGTTGTGATGTGAACTTTTTTATTTCTTCTTCAGTTAAATTTAATTTTGCAAGATTTGCTACATGAAGAACGTCTTTTTTAGTTAGCTTTGTCATCTCTCAGCTATATTACAACTTTTGGACTGGCAATTGAAGAGTTTAACCAAATAATTAACAATAATTTGTATATAATGTTTTAGTATTAACTATGACAGATAATCCGCTCAGCCGAAGGGACTTTCTTAAGTTATCTGCGGCAGGTTTGGCACGTATAGCAATGTCGCCCCCAAAAATAGATTTTAGGGAGCTCACCTCCAGTGCCACATCTCAGTTTGTTGATATTTCTTATATTACAGAAAATTCTAATCATGATGTTTTTTATGATTACAGGGATTCTTGCTCAACAAAAATCGTAATAAGAGCAGATAAAGAAAATGTTACAAAAATTTTAAAGCATCCTATTTTAGAAAAATTAAATTCTATGGATGAATCCCTAAATATCCAGGTGTTTTTCGGATCAAATAGTCTCCATGATAATATTCTCTCTGCGGAGAGCCAGATAGACAATGAGTCTGTAATAGTATTCGGAAGAAATGGATTCTTGGTCGGATCTCTCAATAGCTTAGGTGAACCTAAAATATTTACACTTGAAGAAATCCTCGGAAAGAAAGTGAAAAAAGATTCTTACGTCGATTTATTAAATGGGGGAGTTATATCTGTCAATTATGCAGAGATTGATAGTGATAAATATGAAACAGCTTTTTTTGGATTCGATAAAATATGGGGTGGGTATATTGAGATTCAGGCAGTGCCAGATTCAGAATATATTCCCAATCATGATCTACATCCTAATTACGCCACATCTTTAAACGGCCCTCGCTATTTCTCATTTATTTCTAACAATCTCTATCTGGCTAAATTACATCGGAAAATCCCCAACCTACTTGAATTGTATACGAAAGGTATTGAGTCACGAACTATGCTGCTCCCAAATCTAGATGACAGAATGATTACCTTACGAAGTCGTGGTGAATCTCCTTTAATTTTCATTTTGGGTAATTTCACAGGATATTTTAATTTAAATAGTAAATCTAAAAGTAATTCAGAAGTACCAGACCAACATACTTTAAACTTTTCTATTTTGCAGAATAATTTTTTAACAGAGGAATTAAATCTAGATATCGACAGAAATAAATTGGTGGACTTAATCGGTCGAGACATTGTCTCTATTTATCTTACTTCCGACACAGATTGGCTCACTAAATATAGAGATTTTTCAACTCCAGAAAGCGAAGTCGTAGCTGTTATTTCTTACTTATACAACGGTGGCTCATTTCCTTGGATAATCATTTCCAAATCAAAAGACCAAAAAAGCTTACAGCTTAGAGAGATATTTGATTTCAAAAATTTGATAGATAAAGCCAAAGGAAATCCAGAATTTATCAATCCAAGGAAAAATTAAAGCATTGACTGGAGAGTTTTAATTCTTTCACCCATCGGGGGATGAGTATTGAAAAGTGAAGCTAGTTTTTCAACTGCGCGTCCACTTTTTTGTCCACCTCGGACACTATCATCTTTAAATGGATTAACTATATAAAGATGAGCTGTAGCTTTATTTGCAGCCTCCAGGGGTTCATGATCTTGTGAAATTTTGGTGAGTGCTGAAATAAGTCCTTGTGGCTGTCTTGTAATCTCAACCGAACCCGCATCTGCCATAAACTCGCGTCGTCTTGAAATTGCCAACTGAATCAGTTGAGCAATAATTGGCGAAAGAATTGCAAAAATTATTCCCAAAACAAGTATTATAGCTCCCGCTCCGCCTCCATCGCGATCTCGATGTCCGCTCCCTATCCATCTGGCTCGCAAAAACCAGTCTCCCAAAAGGGCAATCAGCCCAACCATAACAGAAACAATACTCATCAAACGTATGTCATAGTTTCTAATATGGGAAATTTCATGGGCAAGTACTCCTTCAAGTTCAGTTCTATTTAATTTCTCAAGAAGTCCACTTGTAGCACAAATTACGGCCGTGTAAGGATCTCGTCCTGTAGCAAACGCATTGGGGGCTGAATCGTTAATCACATACAGTTTCGGTTTAGGAATCCCAGCCCCAATACAAAGATTCTCAACTACCTGGGTAAAAAGCTTATCTTCCTTGGGATTTGCAGGTCTTGCACCAGAAATTCCCAAAACTATTTTGTCGGAAAAGTAATAACTAATAAAAGTTGAAACTCCGGAAAAAATTAAAGCAATACCAAAATAACCAAGACCAGATGGCTCATAGCCCATGTATATTCCAAAAGCTTTTGTAAGTATGTAAATTGCAAAAAAACTGAATACTAAGAAAAGTACAACTATTAAAGCACTTCTAAATTTATTGCTATTCTGAACTTCGTAGATATTTTTCATTTTCAAATAATAAACCAACAGCTTCGTAAAGGTTTTTAATTGCACTTTCTTTTGTTCTTCCCTGGCTTGCCACCTCTATAGTAAGGGCCCGAGCTACATACCAGCCTTTCTCTTTCCAAACAGCAAATCTAATATCTAATTGCAACATAATCTGATTATATACGATCACTAATTATAAGTTTATTTTTGGAGTTTTTGTTTCCTCTTCTGTGACCTCAAGGCCTTTAAGTTCAGAGAAATTAAACATATTAGCTATTAAACTAGAAGGGAAAGTGACTCTTTTAACATTGTAGTCGGCTGTTAAATCAATCATAAGTCGCCTTGCATACATTACTTTGTCTGCAGTATCTCGAAGATCATCCATCAAATTTTCAACAACTGTATTTCCTTTAAGTTCAGGATTACTCTCAACTACAATCTGTAATTTCGGAACCAAGTCTCCCATCACTTTTCCAGCCTCAGACATTTTACCTACATCATTTGACTTAGAAGCTGCAGCTATCAACTTCCTTGCATTTGAAAGTTCCTCAAAAATTCCTTTTTCGTGTTTTAAATATCCTTTAGTCGAAGCTTCCAAGTTGGGAATCAATTCAGCCTGTCTTTTAAGTTGGTTTCCTATCTCTTGAATACTGGCCGCAACCCTTGTTTTACTTGATGCAAAAAAATTATATGTAGATACCAAATAAAGCAAAACTATTACTGAGGTTCCAATAACTAAATATGTAATCATTGCTTTGTTATACTTATTCTACATCATCCAATTATTTTTTCAAATTCTATTAAATTTCTAGTGTTAATTATGTCGCGAGCTTCACACCATCCACGCCTAGCAACATTCACACCCCAAGTCATATTATTTAACCCGTCTTTGTGATGTGCATCTGTTCCCAATGTCATTTTCACACTAAATTTCACAGCCTCGCGAACTAAATTATCTGGCAAATCAAGTCTCATGGGATCCGCATTGATCTCTAAAAATTTATTATTCTTTAAACAAAATTCAAATATTTTAGGCCAGTCAAGTTCGATTCCTTCTCGTTCTTGAATTTTACGGGCTGTTGGGTGTGCAAATATTTTAACTTTGGGAATAGATAGCGCATTAAGGACTCTTTTTGTCATTTCTTCTTTTGATAAATCAAAAACTGAGTGAACTGAAACAAGTGCAAAGTCTAAAGTCTCTAAACCTTCATTCTCAACTGGCAAATCACCTTCTTTACCTATGTCAATCTCAAGGCTGTTGAACACTTTTTTTACACTGCCCTTATAACTATTACTTAATGAGTAA
Source organism: uncultured Gammaproteobacteria bacterium (assembly GCA_964612965.1). Classification (GTDB taxonomy): domain Bacteria; phylum Patescibacteriota; class Microgenomatia; order UBA8517; family UBA8517; genus CAZTGB01. The sequence goes on from CAZTGB010000010.1 coordinate 12,838, forward strand.
TTTTGTTGATCACGTAGTGATAAGTTTATCTTATCTACCTTTTCACGCTTTCTTTTAAGTATTTCCACGATATCCTTTTGAGTGTGACCTTTTTTACTTGGATTGTGTTCCGTGAATGCCAAATACTCATAATTAAGTTCATTAGCTTTCATTATTAACTCTTCCATCGAGGATTCACCTAAATCGTGTGACGTTTCAATATCATAACTTGAATGCATTTGGAGATCTGCTTTAATGCCTTTTAACTCAACTAGTTGCGGTAGCTTTGCGGTTTTAGCTATTTCTATTTCACCCATATCCTCACGCATTTCGGGTGGAATCCATGAAAGATCCAGGGCCTCGTAAAACTTTTTCTCAGTATCAAATTTTCTATACTTGGCAACTTTAGGATCCTCATCTACTTTTTTAATTCCATACTCATTTAGACTAAGCCCTTTCTTGAGCGCATACTCACGAAGGGCAATATTGTGGTGTTTACTTCCGGTAAAGTGCGCAAGAAGTGATCCATAGCTGTCTGGTTCCTGTGCAATTAAATCAACTTGGATCCCGCCAGGAACAATAATTGATGCAGAATGTTCACCTTTTTCAATAACTTTCTGTGTTTTTGGATATTTAACAAAATAATTCAAAACTTCAACTGGACTTTTAGTCGCAACTGAAAAGTCAATATCTCCAACTGTTGAAACTTGCCGCCTAAGACTTCCCAATGGATCGATTTTTTCAACAAGTTTATTCTTCTTCATATAAGTTAAGATGTCGGAAGCTACCAAGCTTGCGTACGGAAGAAGGTGACGTTTTTCTTTCTTCTCCAAATCACTAACTTCTTTAAGTTTGTCCTCTAAATCTTTTTTAGCCGCTGCGCCTGCCAAGCCTTGCTTATCTCCCGCTTCAATAATTTTCATGGCAGTTTTTATACCAATTCCGGGTAATTTCATTAGTTTAAAAGCTTCAGGTGGTATATCTTTCAAAACTGATTCAAAATGTTTGGAATGACCAGTTTTAAATAACTCACCAAGATGTTGTGCGATGGAGGGGCCTACTCCAGGTACATCTTCGAGTTTGCCCTCATCCCAAATGTCTTTAAGTTCGCTTGTAGCGTGTTCTATAGCATCGGCAGCTCGCGCGTATGCCGCAATTTTAAAAAAGTTTTTCTTCACATCCTGAAGTTGATACGTAGCAGCTACATCACGAAGAAGTTCGGCAATTTGAATATTAGTCACAAATAATTATAACACCAAGAAACTTGCAATCAGGTGTACAATTAATTATGTCAGCAGAAGAATTGCGAGAAGTAGTAATAGTAAGCGATCCTGAACACGTAAAAGAAGTTGTTAGTCAATCCATTAAAAATGAGGCACTTCAGCCTTGGTTATCAAAAACTTATCGAGATGTATCTGAAATAGTGAATCAGGAAGCGCTGCAACTAACCTCTACCGAACAGGCTATTAAGTTATAATAAATAATTATATTTTAGAAAGTTTTATGATCTAATAACCTCCATGAACTCCCCCCTTTTGGCCGGTACATTTTTTTCTGCGCTTTATGGTCTTGTTGTGGTTTTACAACAATGGCTAGTAAGAGGAGAAATTAGCCCGATACATTTAAACTTTCTGACCTATTCTATAGCCTCTGTTGGTTTGATTTTTATCCTTGGTGTTTTTGATAGAAAAGCTTTTAAAATCAAACCAGGTAAAGGGCTATTCCTCGGCATATTGTCGGCATTAGTTGTATCAGTTGTTGCAGATTTATTTGTACTTTTTGGATTAAAATATTCTTCATCAATAAATTGGGGTTTTCTTTCTAGGCTCTCAATCGTGGTAACTTTTGCATTAGCTGTAACTTTTCTTAAAGAAAAGTCCTCAAAACTTAAGCTTCTAGCAATCGCGATTTCAATATTTGGAGCTATTCTAATTGTTGCAAATCCAGGAACTTCATTTAAGGTTAATTTTGGTGATTTAATGTTCGTAGGAGCTGTACTTGCCTTTGCTGTTGGAAACATTATCGTCCAAATGGCACTAAAGCATATTACCTCCTCTCAATTAATATTAATAAGGATAGTCACAACCTCTATTGTTCTAGCTATTATTACGTTTGTTTTTAATCCAATCACTAAAATAACTAGTTGGTGGTTTATTATTCTTAATTCAATAATTCTAATAGCCTCACTTTTCTTAATTAATTATGTTATTAAAAAGGAAGGCGCAGCATTTTTCACAATGGTTGCAAGTTTAATTCCCCTATTCATTGTTATTTTTTCAGCAATATTTTTACGAGAGTACCCAACACTTAACCAAATCTTAGGTGGTGGGCTTGTTATTTGGAGTATTGCCCTCTTTCAGAAAGATACAAGAAAATAAAAGCTTCTACACTTATTGTTTTACAAACCAAGTTGTACGAATTTAGAACTCGTCAAATAATATTAAATTTAAAATTATGATATAGTTTAATCATGACAGAAAGTCAACAACAAGCACAAGATGACTTCATTAAAAATATATATATAAAGGTTTAATTGAAGCTGCTGAACAACACCTAAGAATGGTTGGATCGGGAAATGAAGAGGTAAGCCTTGGTGAGCAAAACGCTCATTTAGCTGCTGCTCATGAAATAATTAAATCTTTAGATTCCTCCAGTTTATTGTTTAGATTGACCCCGACAGAAAGAATAGACTACGAATTTATACAATACAAAATTCAACGCGACAAGGATAATGAAGAAGATAGATCCAGGTTTGAATATCTAAGCGCTAAGGCTTTGGGATTGAAAGAATAAAGACGCCTCAAAAGTCCCAATTGTCTAAATTTGGTGGCGGGAGTGACGCGATTCGAACGCGCAACCTCTTCCGTGCTTACTTTTATTTCTAAAAGATTTGGACTATCTCATCACCCGCAGGATGAAAAAATCTCATCACCTTACGGAGCCAGGTATATAGTCTCTACACATTTACATTATATTTCTATAATGATTTAGCTCGGGATTACCTTTTAATGGGTTTCCCCGAATTAGCCTGGTTTTCCACCTCAAATTACTTCAAGGCGCTGCCTTACTCGACAGGGAAGCGCTCTAGCCGTTGAGCTACACCCCCAAATACAAAGTGTATTTTACTATGAATTTAGATAATTCTCCAGAGTTGTAAAAATTGACTGTTTGCATTCGAAAGAATAAAATTCCATTGCTGTCCCTCATTAGTGGCCAAAGGAGGCTGAAATGAATTTTGATTTAGTTAGAAGGGGTTGGGAATGGTTCAAAGCGGTTACTGGAGAGTTCCTTATCCTTGCCTTTGTATGGGGTGTGGTGGTACACGGAACAGTTGTATTTCTTCCGTCGTTAATCACCAGCTTCATTGCGTTTGGACAAGGTATGGATTACACCTGGCCAATAACTCTTTGGTCGCTGGTTTTATCCTCTCCGGCAGTAATTATAACCGCCGTGACGAAAGTCGACGAAGAACCATTTCTGTCATACCTGATAGGTGGATTCCTCGGCGGGATAATTGGGAGTGTACTCCTTATTATCTTTTCTCTTTTTGCCGATCCAACACCACAGGTAGCTGTTAAGTATGTGGCTGGTTTTGCGTTTGCCATCGGAATAATCATTTCTCTATGGGGAGTGATTACAAATCGAAAATTCCGACAACTGGCTGCACAACAATAGAAAAACAGGAATAGAAATGCTTATACCAGGATCCTGGCTGTCATGAATTTGACAAACCCTGGTATAAGCGTAAGAACTTCATTAGAATTCCCCTTGACTTCAATTAGACACTAGTCTAAATTGCAGTTAACTTCTGCCCTAGGAAAGTGGGTGAATTAAATTGACTTTAAAATCTTTCTTGAAATCTTTCAAAACAAACGAATCAACAATAAGTATGGCATTAGGGGCCTTAGTAATTATTATTGTTGGAATTTTGACAGTTAATTACTTTAAGGATAGAAGCTCAGGTTCTCTTTCTGATGGACTTTCAACCGAAACCGTTAAAGAACATATTGTGGTTGGTGGTGAAAGTCTTTGGTCCATATCTGAAGATTATTATGGATCAGGGTATAACTGGACAGATCTTGCACAAGCTAATGACTTAAATGATTATTCGTTAGAAATAGGACAAAAATTAACTCTTCCAGAGGTAACTGTAAAAGAACCAACAGCAACCAAGGCCCAAGTCGCCAATAATATACAGCAGGCAACGGGTGAGACGTATACTGTAGCTAAGGGTGACAGTCTTTGGACAATAGCTGTTCGTGCATATGGAGATGGATATAAATGGGTTGAAATAGCAAGTGCAAACAATCTGGTTAATCCAAATCTTATTCACACTGGAAATGTCCTTAATTTACCTAGATAGATACATCATCTGAATGTTATGACATCCTCACACGGCCTAACGGCTGGGATTTCCTGTTTGTTTTAGGGGATAGCATGTCAGGTTCAATTCATTTGCGAGCTTACGCTAACAGTTTTATTGAATCTGTTATAATCAAAGCTGCGAAATGATATCGTGGTAGTTCAGCGGTAAGCAAAGCTTTGTCACTGAGATAATTCAATACCCATTTAATATTCGCGGCGGTAGTTCAGCGGTAGAATGTCTCCTTCCCAAGGAGAAGGTCGCCGGTTCAAATCCGGTCCGCCGCTCTCTGTCTTGGCTGTTAATGTATAATAAAATTATTATGAAATTTAGTATTAGACTTCTTTATCTCTACTTATTCGCTTTCATAGGTCTTCTTATTGCGGTCGTAGGTTCAGTTCAACTGGTTGATTTGGGAATTAAAGTATATTTTTTTAAAGGAGCCGATAGATACGATATTCCGATGGTTTCAAAGTTTGATCCAAACGGGAAAGAAACTTTATTAACCGAAAAAGAAAAGGAAGATCAAAGAAAGGTTCAAGAAACAGAAACCCAAAGACAAAGGCAGAGACAAGCTTCAACTGCTCTAGCCATGCTATTTGTTGGCATTCCACTTTATGAATACCACTGGAGTTTAATTAAAAAAGAAGGAAAGAAATAGTTATTTTTTTAGTTGTTTCTCGAGAAGTTCAAACATGTTCTTCTTCGTTTCCTCTACACTCATTCCCCAAGTTTCAGCCATATACTTAATATCATCCTCAGTTAGGCTTCCGCCACCTTTTGAAATTCTTCCTTTCCCCATCGGGTCATTAGGAATTTGGCAACCACAGTTGTAACACATAATGTATAATATTAGACATGAAGGTTAGACTAGTCAAGGTGACTCAGGAAGCAAGAGGAACCAAATCTTTCTTCTGGGAACCAGAACATAAAATTAAATTTCTTCCCGGGCAATACTTCTACTACACTATCCCCAAACTAAATTATCCTGATGAACGTGGAGCCACACGCCACTTTACAATAGCCTCCTCTCCAACAGAAGGAAATCTCCTAAGACTAACAACAAGAATAAGGGAAGATTCTGGTTACAAAAAAACATTAAATGAAATAAAAGTTGGAGATGTTATTGAAGGGGAAGGTCCAACGGGAACTTTCATTTTCGATGAAAAAACAATTGAAGAGGGCAACACCAAAAGTCATGTATTTTTGGCGGGTGGAATTGGAATCACACCATTCAGATGCATGATTAAATACGTGGTAGACAAAAAACTAAATGCCAACATTCATCTAATTTATTCAAACTCAGACAGTGACTTTACATACAAGAAAGAACTAGAAGAATTAGACAAACAAAATGATAACTTAAAAATTGATTATTTTGATTCTTCTAAATCAGGACACTTAAATGAAGTGGCACTTAAAAACCTTGCAAAAGAAGATTTAGCTAAAAATACTTTTTGGGTGGTTGGACCTCCAGGATTTGTAAATGCCATGGAAAGTGTTCTTGAAAAATTAAAGATTGCATCAAGTAGGGTAATAACAGAAAAGTTTACGGGGTATTGATTAAGTGTTAACTACTAAAGGGTAAATTGTCCTTTTTTATAAATCACCATTTCACGTCCATCAGAGAGTGTTGCTGTAACTTTCCTATCACTTGTTGCAACAATATCAGTATGAACCGATGAATCATTAAATCCCATCTTCCTCCATTCATCCTTTTTAATCTTTGTGATGTCTCCCGAATAAGAATCTTTATATGCCATGCCAAGTGCTATATGGGTATTCCCAAAAGTTCCTCCAGCGTTCTCATCAAATAGAGTTTCACCCATAAACTTAGTAATTTTGGAGAATCTCCTATCGGTTAATGAAAACTCACCAACTATATTAGCCCCCTTAGTGTTAATCATTTCCTGAAGTAATTTTTCTCCCTGAGTTGCCGATGATTTAACTACTTTTCCTTTTTCAAATTCTAATCTAACTCCGCGAATTAAGTTTCCATATCTGAAAAGTGGCTCAGTAAAACTTATGTATCCCTCAGTCCGCGTGCAATCAGGGGATATAAATAGTTCAAAACTTGGAATATTCCTTCCACTTCCCCCAAGCCATTTTCTATTCTTATCAAGCCCAATTATTAAATCAGTACCAAGAGCCTCAATTCTTAATTTAGAAATACCTAAACTATTAAGTTTATTTCTAAGAGTTTCAATCTTTTTAAAAGTTTCTTTCCATTTTTTAACAGGATTTGCTTCATTCAAATAGCAACCTTTAATTATTTGATTCCAATACTCTTTAAGACTCATATTAGCCTCATTTGCCATAGCATCAGTTCCATAAAGACCTAAAGTCCAAGTGAGCCTGCCCTTATTTTCCTTTTCGTTCCTCCAGTCCATATAAGGTTTAGAAGCTAGTCCTCCAAGCATTATTTTCTTAGGGTCAATCCTTTTAAGCTCATATTTATCTGTTTCAGCTATTACAGAAACTACATGATCCATTTCATCAACCCTCCCCCTTAAAAGTTTTGAGGGGAAAAACTTAATTTGATCATCAGATGCATAGTCATAAAAATCACGAGCCGGTCCATCTGGTAAATACTGGGTAATAGGATGCCCTCCAGCTTTAAGTACTGTTATTCTTAACTCTTTAAGAAGCGGTTTAGCGCACTCAGGAACTTGAAGAAAAACAACTTCACCTTTTTTGACTCCCTTTCCACTATTTAAAGCAAAGTTAACAAGTACATCAGCATACTTTTCAAGAATCTTTTTAGAAGGTGTAAACATGGGCTTGATTATACAACAAAATGTTATAATTACGAGTATAATTTGCCGAGGTAACTCAGTTGGTAGAGTAGCTGTATCGTAAACAGCAAGTCGCGAGTTCGAATCTCGCCCTCGGCTCAACATGAGAAGAACATATTCAAGGCTAGCATCGACAGAAGAAAAAAGAAATGTTAAAACAGCCACTAGGTTTGTTATTTTAACTATTGTTGTTATTGGTTTTCTTTTCTTTTTTGGAATTCCACTTCTCGGTAAATTTGCGGGGTTTATTTCTGATCTTGGTAAAAGCCAAAAACCAATTGGAATAAATGACAAAACCCCTCCCGCCCCTCCTCAATTAAATAACTTGCCTGAGTTTACTAATCAAAAAGAGGTAAAACTGACCGGTAAAAGTGAAGAAGGAGCTACAGTTAAGCTTTCATTTAACTCAAAAGATGAAGAAGTGGTTGCAGGCCGTAATGGAGACTTTAGTTTTGATCTAAAATTAAATAATGGTGAAAATTTATTTGACGCTATAGCAACTGATGCTGCTGGAAACGAAAGCCAAAAAACAAAAACTTTTAAGATTACTTTTGATAATGAAAAGCCTGAACTAACAATCGAAAGTCCGTCTGATGGAACAAGCTTTTTTGGTTCACGTCAAAGGCAAATTGAAATTAAGGGAAAAACTGATACAGGTTCTGAGGTTACTATAAACGATCGATTTGTGTCAGTCGAAGAAAGTGGAAACTTCCAATACACAACCACCCTAAACGAAGGCGAGAATAAATTTAATATAAAGTCAACAGATAAAGCAGGGAATTTAACTGAGACTGAATTAACTTTTACCTTTACCTCTTGAAATTGATAGTCCAAGAAGAATAATCATAACGCCCATTATCCAAGAGTAGAAAATTGAATTAGTAAAAAGTGAATGAACCCCAAGTGAAATCAGTGATATTTTGAAAATAGAATCAGCTACTCCCCATACTTTTATTATCAAATAGATAAAAGAAATAAATCCCAAAATTCCGACTGTGGCAAAAATAAAAAGTAAACTTGAATCAGATCCGCTACATGCGTGTGAAGAAAAAGAATCAAATCCTATATATTTCTGGCGTGCCATACACAAATTATTAAACCCAACTCCAACAAGGGGGGCGGTTTTGATAATACTAATTGTTTCCCTGTAATTATCAAGTCTCTGCAAAATACTTACGGTTCTTTCTAACCTGACCCCCTCTCCCGCTTGGCGAGGTAAAATCAAAATAAAAAATGTTAGAAATATTGCCAGCCAATATTTCTTCCTAAATATTATTGCAGGTAAGAAAGCCAAGTATCCTGCTCTTGAATAAGTAAAAGCCAGAGTTAAAGTTAAAAAAACATCAATAATTTTGCTCGGAGAAAGTATTATTCCCAAAATAAGTATAAAGGCTAGGAATGAAGGATCAAGAAATGTCCCAACAATTCTAAATAAATGTTCATCCCAACCGTAAATAGTAAATGGCTTAATATCAGGGAAGGTAAAATATTGAATCCATCCAAAAATGGCGGAAGTTAAAATTACAACTAAAAGTGATTTCTTTAAAAGTTCTGCGTTTTGTTTCTTTTTTGCAAAGTTCCAAACAAAAATTAAAAAGTAAAAATAGGAAACTAACCTAATAAAATATAAAAGGCCATAAAAAACATCAGGTCTGTTAAAAATAAAAACGGAAACTACATAGGAAAAAAATGTTATATACAAAAAATTCTTAAAATGTCTAAAGATTTTAGGTTTTTCATAGTTCTTAATTATTGCCCAAAAAGCAGCCACTCCAACCACCACATCAATTGGATTAACTATTCCAATTTTAATAATCTGCCCAAGAGGAAAAATTATTAAGAACGCAAAAAGTATAATTTGCTCCATGATAGAAAAGAATGAAAACTCATTATAAGCGCAACGACAAACCCCTCCATCCCATCCAAAAAACCAAGCCTAAACACCATATTGTATACAAACTTCCCAACAGGCCAAATAATAATTTTGAGTAAACTTGACCTTTTACCCTCCAATTCAAGCGCTTTGGCATGAAGAGTAGAAAAATAATTAATGTTTTTAATAAAAGTTCGCAAATCCTTATGAGGATAATGTAATAATGGATTCTTTAAACTTCCTTTCTTTCCATCAATTTTCCAGGTTTCATGAACAGATCTTTCCCACCTTCCAGCATCTCTTTTTCCAAGCCTCAAAAGTTGAGAGTTACCAAACCATCCATACTTAGAAAATTCACCATACCTTAGTTCTTTACCAAACATGTAATCCCTCCTTGTCACAAAGAAACCATCATAACTATTATCTTTTATAACCTCCTCTATTTCATTTTTCAAATCTTTTGAAGTTACTTCATCAGGATCAACAAAAAACACCCAATCTGACTTCGAGTTTGAAAGAAGTTTGTTTCTTTCACTGGCAAAGTCAGTTACACCATCCTTTTTAAGAGTGATTATTTCAAATATTTCCATGCAAAATAAATTAAAATGGGAAGACTGGAAAAAGCAGCTATTATTGCTGCAAACCCAGCCCCCAAAATCCCAAAAATTGAAATTAACGGATAGATAGAGATAACCAAAACCACAGCCCTAACAAATGTTGTTAATGTTACAATCTTTTGCTTTTCAATGCCCAAAAATAATGAAAAAAACGAATTCGTTATAGCTTTAGTAACTCCGTAAATTGCCAAAATCTGAAGTATCGGAACCGCAGAAAGCCAATTATTTCCAAGTAGGATTCCGACAATTTGTTTTGGAAAATAAAAAACAACCGATCCAAAAACTAATACAAAAACACTAATAACAAAAAGTGTTTTTAAAAATGCTGTTCTTATTCGTCTTTTGTCTCCTCCCATCTCAACATAAACAGGAAAAGTAACTTTATTAAATATTTCTCCAACTTCAGAAGCTGGCATAGATGCAATCCTGTATGCCTGCTGATAAATTCCAAGTGACTGAGTTCCCAAAATTCTTCCAACAAAGATGTCATCAACATTCTCAAACAAATAATTAAAAACAGATGCCCCAGTAATCCATTTACCAACAGTTATAACTTTTCTAACCTTTACCCAATTTAATGAGAATTTGGGCTTTGGAGAAAAAATAACAAAAGACAAAATAACCTCAACTAATGCCGCAATAAGCATTCCCCAAATAAGTGAATTTTCAGATCTGGTAAAAAAGGTAATTGATACTGCGGAGGCCGTATCAATAAAAAATAAAAATGCTTCATAATAATATTGTTTATTAAACTGCAAACTTTTCTGAAATTTAATCACACTCGGATTTATAAATCCTCGAATTAATGGGACAAATGAAGTTAAATATAAAATCTGGTATGCCTTAGGGGAGCTAAAAAAGGAAGCGATTAGAGGTGTAAAAATAATGATTAAAATACAAATTGTGACTCCACGAAATATAGAAACTACCCAAGCACTGTCTACATATTCATCAATTTTATCCTTCCCTTGAATTAAAAATATATTAATTCCCGTTTCGGTCAGCGTTTCCAAAAATCCCAGTACTATAGTAGCAATTCCATATATTCCAAATTGAGTAGGGAGTAAGATTCTTGCTAAAATTGCCGTCTTAACAATCACAAGCCCACGGGTTGTTGCACGCAAACCAGCCATCCAAGAAATACCCTTAAAAGCTCTTTCAAAATATCCCATTAGCCTATTTTCTCAGTAGTCCCACCAAAAATCCATACATAACTGCAAAATCAGAAGTTATTTGAACAATCGGAAGATAAATCTTAGCTCCCCAATTTCTAATCACATCTCTCCATTTCCAAATCGGATAAATTAAATAAAGAATTATTAAAGAAAATAAAAATAGGGGACTAACGTTACCCAAAACAGTCTGAATTAAAATAAAAAGTCCTATTAAATATCTTATATAGATAAATGATATCTTAATATTGTGCGACGAAAATTGTTTAGAGGGATGCCACCAGATTCCAACTTGAGCGTCACCCTTTGCATAAAAAAAGAATTTCTTAAGTGAGTCTTTCAAATTAAAAGTTCCGACCTCCTCCCATTTAGCTCTCGCCTCCCCTACTCTGACAATTCGGGATTTATTTTTGACGGCAGTATAAAAAAATAATGTATCCTCACCCGCCCTATCTAATTTTTCCGAATAGCCACCAATTTCCTCCCAAAGTTCCTTTCTAAAAGCCACTGATCTGGCAGAAGGTAAGAAAGTTGAAGGATCAAATCTTTCAGGGGGTACTCCATGATACACATTCATAGCCTCCTGTAATGAATTATTTGCAACCATATCATAAAAACCGGCCACCAGATCCACACTTTCGTCTTTAAACGGATTTGTAATCATCTCTAACCAGTCGCGCTTTGCAATACACCCAGCGTCAATTTGAGCAATAATTGGAAAACGAGCCAACTCAATGGATGTATTTCTCCCCTTTGCTATCGTTCCTTTTTCAATCACGAATCTTATCCTTTTTTCTTTCTTTTGATAATGTTTAATTATTTCAACAGTGTGATCACTCGA
>CAZTGB010000010.1:24505-25495 GCA_964612965.1 uncultured Gammaproteobacteria bacterium
GGTTTTTTAGTTTGAGTTAAAAGAGAATCAAGTAAACGTGTTATCGCACCTTCCTCATTTAAAACGGTTATACAAATTGATATATTCATTTGATACTTTTTCCCAAGTAGGGATTTTTTTTACTTTCTCAATATCACTCCAATAATCTTCTTTTAATTGATTATTTGCAAAGGTTATGGTTTTACACTTTAGTGATTTGGCTTCAATATAACTCAGGTATCCCCCAGGAACACAAACACTCGCGCGTTTTAAAAAGGAGGTTGGATCAATAAACCCCAAAACCCTTCCATATTTCAAGCACTCCTCATGTAAACTTCCATCTCCAATAAAATCAACTTGATATTTGTTGTTTTTCGCAAGCCACTTAAAAAATTCAGGCGTTCCAGTATCCTTTTCCAGTCTTCCCAAAAAAACTAAGTAGTTTTTGACTTTTTTATCATGATTTTCTGTCTTATCTACCCCCCCATAATTCGGTGTCCCACCGTAAATAATTTTATTAGCCTTAATTCCATAATATTTTTCTATATATTTACCAATTGCTATTGTTTTTGCAGAAAAGAAGCTCGCCATTCTTTTAAGAATGATATTTTTAAATGGAATAGGATAAATTCCTTCCCAACCATGGAAGGTTGTAAAAACTTTTTTAAAAGGAAATAAAAATTTAAATGGCAAGTACCAAATAAACACGTCATGGCAGTGAATAATGTCAGATTGTTTAATCAAATCTCTGTTTTTCCAAAGCCATTTCCAAATTGAAATCAAACCCTTGATTTTTTCGTGAGGATATTCAAACCTACGTATCTTTATTCCCCCAAAATCTTCCTTATCCTTCAAATCATTCTCATATCTCTCAGTAGCTACAACTACTTCATGTTTTTTAGAAATTAAATTCTTAGCCACCTCATAAACATGCTTCTCCACTCCGCCAATATGCGGATAAAAATAATGACTTAAAAACAATATTTTCATTTCTTAATAGCAAAAATTATT
>CAZTGB010000011.1:0-24328 GCA_964612965.1 uncultured Gammaproteobacteria bacterium
CGTGACTCATTTTTAAATATCATAGAGTCCGAAATGTATCGCGTCCTAAACATATCCCCATTATCGTATAATCCTAAATATATATGTGGTTTACCTATATTCTTCTTTGCGAGGGCGGAAGCTTCTACACAGGGATTACCAATGATTTAGACAAAAGGTTATCTGACCACAAAAAAGGCATTGGAGCAGCATATACAAGGTCCCACAAACCCCTTAAGTTTGTGTATAAACAGGAGTTTTCCTCTAAATCCCTTGCCCTAAAGCGGGAAGCTGAGATTAAAAAGTTGTCCCGAGATCAAAAGACCTCCCTGATTAATTCCGTGCTATAATGGAGTTATCAACAATAATCTCTCAGTAAACGAACTAATTGCCTCACTTCTTAAAAGAGGTGGAAAAATAGATAAATACTACCTAAGGGATTGGAACAGGAACAAAAAAACCCTTGTATATCTAAATGGCTGGTTTGGTGGAAAAACCATCCGGGAAGCCATAATTAAAGCCTTAAATCCCCAAGGCTAGTTTAGATATAATATCCTATAGCTACTTGACTTATTAGGTAATCCCCTGTATAGTACTTACTTAGATGGCAGATTAAGAGAATTGATCTGCTTAGATTTGAGTTAGTTTTAGGTTTTAAAGATTAAGGTACCCCAAAAAGTATATTATTTGTATCTTTCTCTTCACTACGTATCAGTATACTTTTTTTAAGCAGTTCTATTTTCTTAAATGAATCAGTACAAATATGTATCAAGGTAAATTCAATAGGAACTCTCGTTCCAATGGTTCTTCCCGCTTTGGCGGCGGAAGTTTTCGTGGAAGAAGTTCAGGAGGATTTAGCGGAAGAAGCGCAGGTCGAGGATTCGGCGGACGCGGTGGAGGAGGATTCAGAACCATTAAAACCTTTGATCCTACAAGTGTAATCAATGATTTAGAGTTTGTAGCCAATAATGGCGGAGTTAAAATTGCTCCAAAGGAACACGTAATTACACATACTTTTAATGACTTTCAAATTGCAGATGCGATTAAAAGAAACATTATTGAAAAGGGATTCACTACTCCTACCCCTATTCAGGACCAAGCAATTGAACCAATTCTAGAAGGACGAGATTTAATTGGAATTGCTAATACCGGAACCGGTAAAACCGCAGCATTCTTAATCCCCCTTGTAGACAAAGTCTATAAAAACAAAAATGAAAAAGTTTTAATTGTTGCCCCTACTCGTGAGCTTGCAGCCCAAATCAGAGATGAATTCTATATCTTAACCCGCGGACTTGGAATTTATTCAGCCCTTTGCATAGGGGGTGCTAACATGAACAGACAAAAATCTGATTTAAGAAGAAGTCCCAATTTTGTAATAGGAACCCCAGGAAGAATTGAGGATCATATTAGGTCTCGTAGTCTTAACCTTTCAGATTTTGGCTCAGTGGTTCTAGATGAAACGGATCACATGGTTGATATTGGATTTATCCAAAACATCAAATACATTATTTCTCTTCTTTTAAGAAACAGACAATCTCTTTTCTTTTCAGCAACAATTGATGGAAAAGTAAGAGACATACTTCGTGAGTTTGTTAATAACCCAGTTACTGTTTCTGTCAAATCAGGTGATACTGCCGAGAATGTTAAGCAAGGTGTAATAAGAGTTGATAGAAATAATAAGCTAGAAGAACTTCACAAACTCCTTAATAAGGAAGAGTTTGATAAAGTCTTAATCTTTGGAAGAACCAAGCACGGAGTTCAAAAGCTTGCTGATGACTTAGTAACAAGAGGATTTAGAGCTGACGCAATCCATGGCAATAAGCGTCAAAATCAAAGACTTAAAGTTCTTGATAACTTTAAAAGAAATAATATTCAGATACTAATTGCAACTGATGTGGCCTCCCGCGGACTTGATATTCCTAATGTAAGCCACGTCATCAACTACGATCTTCCAGAAAGCTATGAAGCATATATTCATAGAATTGGAAGAACCGGACGCGCTGACAAAAAGGGAATTGCACTAACTTTCGTCAGTTAAACATGCTACAATGGCTATATAAGCTTTAAGGTCCTCCCCCCTCCATAAGCTTTAATAAATGGCCACAAATAATACAAGTGTCTGCATACAGTGCGGTAAGCCCCGAATTGTTGTGGGAACGCACGATGAAGTAATAGGAAACTCCACAGTCACCCACGTTGACACAGTATGCCCGGATCCAGAGTGTCAAAAGAAAGTCGAAGGATTTTTAAAACTTGAACTGGAAAAAAGACAGGAATCAGCAACAAACAGGCAAAGAAAGATCTATAGAGGCAAGTCAAAAGTAAACCTTGGCAAAAGTTGAAATCCTCCCCCCTCCATTTGCTATAATATTTAAATGAAAGCCCTAGCACTAGTTGCTATATTAGTTGCAGTTCTTGGAGTAGGCTGGCTAGCAACTTCCTTCCTTCTTAATAAAGATCTCCCAAGCGCAAGAAATCAAACTCAGGATGATCAATTCCCATTTGATTCAAACCAGGAAGCAATGGTTGAAACAACAGGTGATTCAAGATATGTTGAATATTCAAAAGATAATCTAGAAAAAAGTTCAGATAAAAGACGCGTTCTTTTCTTCTATGCAAATTGGTGTCCAACTTGCCGTCCCGCAGATGCTGACTTCAAAGCCAATTTAAGTAGTTTACCCAATGATGTTGTAGTTATTAGGGTTAACTACAATGATGATGAAACAGATACTGAAGAAAAAGCCTTGGCAGATAAATATAAAGTTACATATCAGCACACATTTGTTCAGATAGATGAAAATGGGGAAGTTTTAACAAGATGGAATGGCGGAGATACCGAAAAACTTCTTGATAATATTAAATAATTAGATGATTTTACTGATCGCCTTCGCATTTTTAGCAGGAATTGTAACAATCCTTTCTCCATGCATTCTTCCAATCCTTCCCATTATCCTTTCATCAACCATTGCAGGTGAAGAGACGGGAAAATCCAGACCCCTAGGAGTTGTTGTTGGATTTATTGCAAGCTTTACCTTTTTTACCCTTTTTCTCTCAACTTTGGTTAATGCTTTTGGCATTTCACCTGATAGTCTCAGGTCATTTTCGATTGTCGTGATTTTACTTTTTGGAACTTCGCTTCTAATTCCAAAGTTCCAAAGCCTGGTTGAGATTCTTTTTGCAAAGCTTTCCAGATTTGTTCCTCGTGGCAATACCAGGCCAGGGTTTATTCCTGGACTTTTAATTGGACTTTCCTTAGGCCTTCTTTGGACCCCTTGCGTCGGCCCAATACTAGCATCAGTCATTTCTCTTGCTATTACAGGAGCCGTTACTTTTAATGCTTTTTTAATTACCCTTGCTTACTCAATAGGAACCGCCATCCCAATGCTAATCATCATGATTGGAGGACAGAATATATTAAGGAAAGTTCCCTGGCTTCTTGCCAATACGGCAAAGATTCAAAAAGCGTTTGGAGTAATCATGATTGTTACAGCCATTAGCATCTTCTTTAATCTAGACAGAAAGTTTCAAACTTTCATTCTTGATAAATTTCCCAATTATGGTGCAAACTTAACAAAGCTTGAAGATAACAGCCTTGTTAAAGAGCAACTAAACGATATGGATGAAACAGACAAAATTACAGCTCCAGAAATAATCCCCGGGGGTGCATGGTTTAACTCAGATCCCTTAAAAATCTCAGATCTTAGAGGGAAAGTTGTTATGGTAGACTTCTGGACCTATACCTGCATTAACTGCATAAGGACTCTTCCCTATATACAAAAGTGGCATGAGAAATATAGTGATCTTGGACTTGTCATTATAGGAGTCCACACTCCGGAATTTGAATTTGAAAAAAGCCCCGAGAATGTTCAAAAAGCAATTAATGATTTCGGTCTAACCTATCCAGTGGTTCAGGATAATAACTATGAAACTTGGCGTGCATACGCAAATCGCTATTGGCCGGCAAAATACATAATCAATAAAGATGGCAGAATTGTTTATACCCATTTTGGCGAAGGTGAATACGATCAAACAGAAGAAGTTATTCAGAAACTTTTAGAAGAGGCTGGAGTGAAGGTTGATGAAAGCATTGATAATCCAGATTATAAAATTGAAACAAGAACACCAGAGCTTTACCTTGGCTACGGAAGAATGGGTTATTTTGCAGAACCTGAACAACTAGCCCAAAACACAAAAAAGGAATATAAACTTCCCACAGATCTAGCTCTTCATCATTTCGCATTTGGCGGGCAGTGGACGGTAACTGAAGAGTATTCCCAACCATCAAAAGATTCCTCCCTTGTTCTTGGATTTGAAGCCAAGAATGTATTCCTTGTCATGCGCCCCAAAGCAAACCTTCCAGGAAAAGTAAAAGTGTATCTTGATGATAAAGAAGTGAAAGAAATAACAGTTGATACAGACAGGCTATACACACTTATTGAGCTTAACGAGTCCTCAAAACATTATCTTAAACTACTTTTCGAAGATTCAAACATTGAAGTCTATGCCTTCACTTTTGGTTAAATTATTCGTATCTAATCGCTTCAATTGGAGGTAATTTTGCAGCACGCCTGGCAGGAAATACTCCAAAGAATATTCCAATACCAGATGAAATTACAAGTGTAATTATTACTGAGAAAATGTTGATTGATGCTGGGAAGAATATCCTAACAATTAGAACTATTATGGTAGCCAGAATTAGTCCCAATATTCCTCCAAAAAGTGAAAGGATTAAGCTTTCAGTTAAAAACTGAAGCATAATATCCCGTTCGGTGGCCCCCACCGCTCGCCTAATTCCAACTTCTTTAGTACGCTCCGTAACTGTCGCATACATAATATTCATTATCCCTATTCCTCCAACGATTAATGAAATTGATCCAATGGCAACAAGAACTGTATTAATAATTCCAAATATCTGATTGATAGAGTTAAGTAGCTCGGCCTGCTCAGTCACTGCGAAATCATCTTCATTATATCTTTCAAGAAGAGCATCCTCAGCTTTCACTTTGGCAGCAGCTACCATATCGTCTGATTTAACTCCAAGGTATATTCCCCAAAAAGTTTTGTTTGGATTAATATTTCCGAATGTTGTTTTGTATGGAACATAGAAAGCATTATCTGCTTCCGCATCCCCTTTTTTCTCGGTAACTCCAATTACTTTAAATCTCTGTCCCTCAAAGCGAATAGTTCTTCCTACAGCATCGGCGGGACTTCCGAATAGTTCCTCAGCTGCAACATTTCCTAGTACTCCAATTTTAGATCCCGATGATACATCGCTCTTGTCAAAAAGTTCTCCATATTCGGCCTCTATATTCATGAGTTTAAATCCTTCCTCATTCATAGCCATGATGGAGCTAAATTTCTCCTCACCTCCAGCTTCAATGGATGTTCCTTTCATAAATATAGGAACCACATAATCAAGTTCAGAAACTCGCATGAGAGTTGATACGTCCCTCTCGTCAAATGTTGCGCCTCCGACAGTTCCCTGTCCTCCAAAACTTGCTCCGCCCTCTCCTGTAAAACCGCTCCCCGGCATAATCATGATCAGGTTAGCACCCATGCTTTCAAACTGTCCTTCTATATAGTTTTTAAGTCCCAACCCTAGTGCAATTAAAAGAACAACGGAAAGAACCCCAATCATTATTCCCAAGGAAGTTAGTGCGGTCCTAACTTTATTCCTTGCAAAATCAGCCATCGCTGCCTTTGCTAAATGTGCAAAACTATTTCTTTTCATTACAAGTATTTCTCAACCACTTCACCATCTTTTACATAGATCTGTCTTTTTGTTCTGGCAGCAATATCATGCTCATGAGTAACCAAAATTACTGTTACTCCGAAGTCCTTATTAAGGCTTCGTAAAATATCAATAATCTCATCTCCGGTTTTACTGTCCAAGTTTCCCGTTGGCTCATCAGCTAATATTACTTTCGGGTTCATGATAAGAGCTCTTGCAATAGCTACTCTTTGTTGTTGCCCTCCTGATATTTTATTAGGAAAGAAGTTTCGTCTTTCATAAATGCCAAATTTCTTAAGTAGTTCCACGGCTTTGAGGGTAGGGTCATAATCCAATTTTTCTTTTGAATAGTTAACAGGAAGTAAGATATTTTCTAAAACAGTAAAACGATTAATCAGATTAAAGGATTGAAAAACAAAACCAACTGTTTTGTTTCTAATCCTTGACAGCTCATCATCAGATAGTTTTGAAATATCGCGCCCATCAAGTAGAACTTTTCCGCTAGTTGGAGTCTCAAGAAGTCCAATGATGTGCATTAGTGTAGATTTTCCACTCCCAGAAGTTCCTAATATTCCAATGAATTCTTTTTCTTTAATTGTTAAGCTGACGTCTTTTACGGCATGAACTTCCGTCTCCCCCAGGAAGTACGACTTAACAACATGTTCGAGCTTAATCATACAAGGTGTCGCCCTCAGATACTCCGCTTGTTATCTCAACTGTTTCTTCCCCCTCAATACCTGTCTCAACTCCGACTCTGTTTCCAACCTTTCCGACAAACACATATTTTCCAGTTTTGTCCGTATTAACAAACTTAACAGGAGCATATAGAGCATTTTCTTTCTGACTCAGAATGAATCTTCCATCCCCAGTCATCCCCACTTTAACTCCGCTATCAAAAACACTAGCGTCTAAGAATTTAACTTTAACTTTATATATAGTTCCGCTTACCCCAGATTTTGGAGTTAGCCCGACAAAAGAAACTAGCCCCTTAAAGTCTTTGTCATGGGTTGAATCCAGTACTATAGTTACTTCTTGACCCACCTTAATAGTTCCCACTTCGCTTTGATCAGCATCAACTTCAAAGTAAAGGCTGGATGGATCTACAACTTCAACTATTGTGTCGGCTAAAGAAACATTTATGCCGGGATTTGCAAACGAAAGAGAGGAAATGATTCCTGCAAATGGAGATGCTAAAGTTGCATTGTTTAAGTTGTATCTTGCAGCAATCATTGCATCCCATGCATTATCGCGAGCTACTTCAGCCGCAGTTCTTGTAGCCTTTTGTGCGAATGATTCATCATCGTCATTATCTTTTACGCTATCAACAGCTTCCTCAGCAGCAGCTTGATAATTTCTGTAGTTGTTAAGTGCTTGCTGATACGCAACATTCAAAACCGTCTTATCCAGTGAAGTCAGTCCCTGTCCTTTATTTACGCTTTGCCCCTCAACCACTCCAACCCAGGAAAGTTTTCCGCCAGTTGGAAATGAAAGCATTGCGTGCTTCTCAGCTTTAACAGTTCCTGTTAGGATTAATTCTTCTTTAACGGTCCCTTTAACAACAATTGATGTTACAGCGTCTTTCTTAGCTCTGCCCCTAAAGATAAAAAATCCAGCAATGGTGGCAAGAACAATTACTAAAATGATTATCCTTTTCTTTGTAAATTTGAACTTAAATTTAGGTAATTTCATATAACAGTTTCTAGATCTGATATATCATTCCAAAGGAATGTTATGACATTAAAAAGCCCCAATTATCTGGGACTAGCCATATTCTATTCCCAAAAGGGGATTAATTCAAGAAAACGCTACTGAACCTTAGAAGCTATCTCAGGATACTTCGCTTTGTACGTTGCACTTAAATTGCACCCATTAAGGCATTCTGGGTACCACCAATCCACCCCCGTCCCCGACTTCATTATTAAAAATCCCATATTCCCTCCGCCCTCAAAAATAGCTTGTGCTTGATATGGATATGTGTCTTTACTCGCCTGATTATTCTTTGAGATCGTTAGGGTTAACAAAACCTGATCAGATTCTGTTGTGTAATAATCGAGGAATGAATCAATTACTTTTGTTTTTAATTCACTCTTTTCAGCTGCACTAAAAGATCCCTCTGCTTCATATACAACAGTAGCTTTATTAGCTCTTTGTGTAGGAGTCGGATTAACAACCGCAATTGGAATCTGGCTAAGCGGATCTGATGTCACATCTACTCCAACTGGGATTTGTGTAATTTTCTTTAAACTTTGATTCTGCCCATAAAAGTAAGCCCCCCCAGCCAGTGACAAGGAAGCTATAACTGCGAGAATAACTAACCAAACATTTCCCTTTTGTTCCATGAGATATTTTACTTGGAAAACAAAACCTTGACAAGATTTTTCCAAAAAGAAGTTTTTTGAGTAAGTTGTGGATTACCAAAAACTTCTTTAGACCAAACAGAAAGAATAATCCATTCTTTTTTCTCATTTTGTTTTGCAACCACTTCAATCTTTTGGCTACCATATGTTTTGTAATACACCCAAGCCCCTTGAGTGGCTGCGTAACGGCTCTGATCTGGATTTCGAAATACTGCCCAAGCGTCTCCTTGTTTAACACCACGCTCCCTCAATCGACTGATTGCATGATTTGTCCAAATAACTCCCCCGTAGTGATTGTCCATTATTTTTTCTTTTCTTTAATATCTTCAAGTAAATTTAATGCCAAATCTCCAATTTCCTGCCTAATTATTTCTTCGATATTCTCGCCGATCTTTTCTTTTAAATAACTCATTAGATTTTCGTCGTGGGGATGAGAGTGAAACATTTCCAAGAAGTCATTGTGATGACTTCGAGGGAGCTTTCCCAATATTACGTCAAGAACCTTGTGATGGACAATCTCATCAACGAGACCCCAAAGTTCCTCTTTTTCTTCCTGACTATCTGTCGCTTTTTTAATAAAAACGTCAACTTCTTTTAAAACTATTAAATGATCGTAAAAAACTTTACTCATATTTATATTTCTACCAAGTTCATTTCTGGAATATTAACTTTATTATATTCTACTGGTCCAAGTGCTACTTTATTTTCCGGATCATCAACAAAAAACATTACAACCGGTCCCTTTTTATAGCGAGGTCCACCTAAATAGTTCATTACCTCCGGACTTCCACCAAAGTGTTTCCCTGTCCAGGCGGCGGGTCCTGCATCAGCAATGGATGCAACAACTGCATTACCATTTTTTGTATTTACTATTAATACTTTTCTATATTTATACCAATCACGTAGGAAGGGCTGCCTTGCCTTCCAATCGGGTAGATATAAAGTCTGAACCACTGCATACCATTTTTCAGTTTCTACCAAATCGGGTGTCAAATCAGTTTTTGACTTCGCAAAATATCCCCAAGCTCCTCGTCCCGGGGCCATTCCTTCATCATCTTCCAACACTTTTGGGTGGGTAGACATTGTGTCCCCCGGATACCTCATCAAATGTTGTTCAGCTCCAATATATCCATATGTATTATTTAAGTGTTCCCCCTCAAGTGTGGCGCGAGTCTTAACCCCAATTAATTCTTCAAAAACACGCTCAAGTCCTTTCTCCTGACTTCTTTCAAGTGGGCCCACGCGCTCCGGTAAATAATTTCCTAAAAGATTAATTAAAGTCTTTTGCGCGGGCGTATCTACATTCTTAATAATCTCAGTTGTTGTTCTTGGTAATGAAATTCCAGATGGTGGGGTAAGAAGAAGTGTTCCAGTCAAAGCTCCAGTTGTAATAACTTTGGCGGAATGTTCACGGATTTTTCCTAAATTAATTCCACGATCTAAAAAAAACTTTTCTACATGAGGATACTTTTCAGAAAAAGATTTTTTAACTTCTAAACTCTTTAGTTTAAGTTTATTTCGAAGATATTCAGTATCAACGGCACTTCTATTTATTTTGTAGGTTGTTCCAGAGGGGTCGTGAGCCATACTTATATATTATCTCAATCTTTTGAGCTTTAGTATCTATTGAAATCCTTTTGCCTGTAATTCAAAAAGGTGAGCATATTCTCCATTACTTTTCATTAACTCTTCATGGGTTCCCTGCTCAATAATTTTACCCTTATCAATATTTAATATTTTATCAGCGGTTCTTACAGTATTAAATCTATGTGAGATAAGAATTAATATTTTCTCTTTGGAAAGTTCAATAATTTTATCAAAGATCTCCTCTTCCCCTTTAGGATCAACACTACTTGTAGGTTCATCTAAAATTACTATTTTTGAATCTCTAAAAAGAATTCTAGCCAAGGCTATTCTTTGCCATTGTCCTTTTGAAGGTTCCACCCCTTTTTCAAACTCTTTTGAAAGTGGAGTATTGTAACCCATAGGTAAACCTTGAATATAATTATGGATACTCGTTAACTTTGCAGCTTCAGTTATATCTTTTAAGCTGTTTATTTTAGTAGGTTGTCCCAAACCAATACTTTCCACGGCGCTAAAAGGATACTGACTAAAATCCTGGAAAAGAACCCCTAATAGTTCCCAATATTTAAACTTATTATAATTCTGGATATTAACCCCATTAACCAATATTTCTCCTTTTGTAGGTTGATAAAAACCACACAAAAGTTTAATTAGTGTGGTCTTTCCTGCTCCATTTTCACCGACAAGAGCTAAGTTGTCTTTATATCCAACAGTAAAATTAACATCTTTTAGTATCCACTTTTTAGATTTTGGATATTTAAACCAAACGTTTTTAAATTCAATTCCTTTTATAAACTTTTTAGAGGGCTGAAGTTGTTTTCCTGTATCTGACCTGGGAACAAGATCTAGAAACCAAGTTAAATCACTAACAAAAAGATAATTTTCATAGATGCTAAGACCATCATTTACTAGAGTACTAAAACCATTAGTCAGAGTGCTTGTAGCATTATAAAGTAGCTGAGCTGTACCCAAAGTTACTTTACCTATAATAGCTAAGGCAAAAAAGTAAATATTTAAAGATGCTGACAAAATAAGTCCTGGTGTATTGCCTAAAAATCTCAACTTAGCTCGATTAATGCGACGTTTGTAACGAAATTCAATTACTTCATTTTGCACATTTAATAATTTGTTAATTAAATATTTTGATCCGCCCAGTATTCTATTTTCATAAAGATTTTTTATATCCGTTAGGTGCCAATGTATCCAACCCCAGAGACGCCATTTTGGATTTAAAATCTCTCCTTCTTCATAATCTTTTTTGACAATGCGTGAACTAATTAGGATATCAGGAAGACTTACTGCGATAACAATTAGTGCAATCCAAGGCTTAAAAGTAAACATTGGAATAAGCCCCGATATGATTGTAAAAACTGCATTTGGAACATCAGAAAGTGGGTTGATCATCCCCCATACGCGGCTATTTCCTTCTCTCTCAATCTTTTTAAATTTATCCTGAAGTTCGGGAGACTCAACCATTGAAACATCTAATGTGTTTAACTTTTGGCCCGTAACCAGCTGTAAATGGGCCTGGATTTTTTCTGTCAGCGTTGCCGATAGTGACCAATTTAGCCCGGAAAGCGATGATCTAATAAATTCCAAAAGAGCCCTGGAAGCAGCTAGTATCACGATTATTCTTAAGGAATTTGAAATGTTTGGATTACCCAAGTTTTCAATAACTGTATCTATTAAGGTTTTATTTATATAAAGAATTGGTAAATTTGTAAGACCCCATATTGAATTACTCACAACAACCAACATTAAAAGTTTAGGACTAACACGGTAAGCAATAGCAAGAATTCTCTTGTATGTATATAAAAACTTTTTAATTGGAGACATAACTAATCCTCTTCTAAAGCATTTCTAAGTCTACTTATCGTTTCTTCTTTCCCAAGTATTTCAATCGATTCATTAATCGGAGGAGTAAACTTAGTTCCTGTTATGGCAATTCTAAGATCCATGAAAAAGTCACCAACTTTAAAATTATTATCTTTTGGAACTTGATCAAGAGGTACTCCTTTCTCAACAGCTTCAATTGCTTTTCCTAGATGTTCTTTGTAATTTTTTCCTAATAGTTTTTTGGCACGAAGTGCCAAGTCTTGCTTATCAAATTCAAAGAAAAATCCAGCAAAAGATTTAAAATCAGAGAGTTTTTTAATTCTATCTTTAATTAAAGGGATAATCTTTTTAATCATTTCTCTTTCAGCGTCCTCAGGAATAAAAGGCTTTAATAAATCTAAAAGCTCTTCGTCTGTCTTTTGTCTAATGTAGTAACCATTAAACCAATCAAGTTTGTCTACAAAAAATCTTGGATTTGCTTCTTGAAAGCCACTTATATCAAATTTCTTTACAAACTCTTCTAAACTAAAAAGTTCTTGATTATCTTTAGGTGCCCAACCCAAAAGCATTATGAAATTAAGTAGTGCTTCAGAAAGATATCCATCTTCTAAAAACTGTTCAGCAAAAACCGAATCGCGTCTTTTAGAAAGTTTCTTTCCTGTTTCCCCTGAAAGAATATCTGTCAAATGACCTATCTCGGGAGTTACTCCCCCCAAATATTCAAAAACAAGTAAATGAATCGGGGTTGATGGTAGCCAATCGTGACCCCTCAAAATATGTGATACCTCCATTTCAATATCATCTACCATTGCAGCTAAATGGTATGTTGGAAATTCATCACTTTTAAGAAGAGTGGCATCATACACGTCACTTGTATTCCAAGATATCTCTTTTTTATGAACAAAATCGCGATAGGAAACAGTTTTATTTTCCGGAACTTTTAATTTAATAGCACCACTATCTAGACCTTTGTCCCGACAAGGATCTCTTAATTCAACCGAAAACCCCTCGTCCTTTGCGTTTTTTGGTTTACAATCACAATAAAAAGCATGTCCGTCAGCTATCAGTTTCTGAGCAGCTGTTTTATATTTTTCAATTCTTTCAGACTGAACATAAAATTCATCCCAAATCAGACCAAATTTCTTCAATGTCGATTGAATTGCCTCAACAGATCCCTCCACCTCTCTTTTCTGATCAGTATCTTCAATCCTCAAAATAAAATCCCCTTCATCATGTTTTGCGAGTGCATAGGCATAAAGAGCAGTCCTAAGACTACCTATATGCAAAAATCCAGTAGGGCTTGGGGCAAAGCGAGTTCTAGTTTTAGCCATATATGATTGAATTGTATCAGCACTTACCTCTATACTCAAAGGTATGACAGGTCTGACCCAAATAGCAATTACTGCAAGAAAAACTATTAGATATGGGGTCTACTTAATAATTTTCCTAATGGTAGGTAAGGTTGTTCTTGATCTTTCAATTGGAATATACAAAAGATTGTTTCCAGCTCCTCCCCCAGCACCAACCGTAAAATATGGAAAGCTTCCAAAGATTAACTTCCCTGAAAGACCAAAAATAAATATTACATACTCTCTGGAAACCCCAGAAGGCGGCCTTCCAACTTTAGCTGATCAAGCAAAGGTGTTTTTCATGCCAAAAATCAATCCCAACCTACTTTCGCTTGATGTAGCCCGTGCCAAAGCAAAAGATTTAGGATTTCTTAATGAACCTGAAGTGGTTAGTGATACTATATACAGATTTAGAAATCTTAACTATCCATCATCTCTCGAGATAAATATTGTAACTGGAGTATTTTCAATCAGTTATGACCTAAACGCAGATAGAACCCCACTTGATAAAAAACCACCCGTTGCCGAAATCGCAGCATCGCTCGTCAGATCCTATCTATCAAATGCCAATATCTTTCCAAGTGATTTAACAGGTCAGACAATTCACAATTTTCTAAAACTATCCGACGGAAAATTTATTAATGCATTATCTCTTTCTGAAGGAGATGTAATTAAAGTTAATTTCTTTAGAAAAGATTATGACAGCCTTCCAAGTCTCACAGAACTTCCAGAAGAATCAAATGTCTGGTTTATAGTAACCGGCTCCCAAGATAGAAATCAACAAATAATTGCGGGGGAATTCCATTACTATCCGGTTGACGAATCTCAATTTTCAACCTATCCGATTAAAACTCCAGAAGCAGCTTTTGAAGAGTTAAGGTCTGGAAGTGCTTACATCGCAAATCAAGGATTAGTTAAGGAAGCAGAAAGTTTAAAAATTAGAAGAGTATACCTTGCCTACTTTGATAGTGAAGCGCCAAGCGAATTCTACCAACCTATCTATGTATTTGAAGGAGACAAAGGATTTGTGGGATATGTTCCAGCAGTTTCTCTAGATTACTACGGTAACTGAACACTTTCCCATTTATAGTTGCCAAATATCCAATCTATTAATTCTTTTGTTTCCCCAAATCTACTTTGACTCCCCAGAATTACTATCATAATTTTATGGTTATCTCGTTCCATATAGGTTACAAGGTTCTCGCGAGCATTTTCCGTCCATCCGGTTTTAACCCCCATTACACCAGGAACTGTACCTAAAAGTTCATTTATATTTCTCAACCTATATACATTTTTTCCAGATATGTCATAAACAACCACCTCTTTAGTTGAAACAATATCAGCAAATATTGGATCTCTCATAGCAACTTCTGAAACTCTTAATAGATCCATGGCCGTTGCTATATTTCCATCAAGCCCTGTAGGATTAATGAAATTAGAATTTTTCATTGATAGCTCCTGAGCTTTTTCATTCATAGCAACAATAAAGGCGTCATATCCCGCAGGATAGTTCTGGGCAAGCGCCTCTGCCGCGTCATTAGCCGAATAAACTAAAAGCCCATAAAGTAAATCAATTGCTTTCATCTCTTCCCCCACATAAAGCCCCATTTTCTGTCCCACGACGCGAGTACTTCCCACTTTTAAAACCGAGTCGAGTGGATAAGTATCAAGTGAAACCAGTGCTGTAACAATTTTTGTAGTTGAGGCAGGAAGTAGGCTTAAATTAGGATTTTTCTCATAGAGTGAAATTCCTGATTCTAAATCAACAGCAATCGCAGCTTGTGCAGAAACTACAGGATATCCAACATTTTCAGAAAGAATTGGGATAGGAGTAAAACTCTTTTCGCCTTTTGCCAACACTTTTACAGTTTTCTTACTAATTGAAAACTCTTTTGTTCCCAACACTAAAGCCGTAGAAGCTATAAAAACAAAGACAAGTATAACCAAATATAAAAACTGATCTTTTTTAAATTTTAAAAATTTCATGAAGGTTATTTTTCTTCTTTTGAAAATCTGTAATCCACTCTTTCCATATCTCTTGGGAAAAGTGAACTTTCCCTAACATTACTTAAATTAAGAAGTTTCATTGTCATTCTTTCTAAGCCATAAGAAAAACCTCCCTCTGGTGGAAGTCCATATTTAAATGTTTGCAAATACATTTCAAATCCCCTTATATCAACTCCTTTATCTTTCATTTTTTCTAAAAGCATGTCGTAATCATTTATTCTTTGGCTACCGCTACAGATTTCAAGTCCTCTAAAAAGAAGGTCGTAAGAAAGACTAAATTCAGGATCCTTTGGATCTGGCATTGTATAAAAGGCTCTCTTTTTAGTAGGAAAATGTGTAATAGTTACAAAGTCCGATTTATGTTCCTTAACTGCCCATTCACAAATTATCTTTTCATCTTCGGGTGTCAAATCAGGATCATATCTCCTCTCATTACCAGTTATTTTAGCTATAATATTCTGAGCCTCTCTAAGGGTAAGTCTTGGAACTTTAACGGGGATTAAAGGATTCACAACTCCCAAGGCCTTTATTTCTTCTTTTGAGTATTCATATGCCTTCTTAATTGTTTCCACTCCCGCAAATTCCATATAGCCAAGAAGCTCGTCGAAATTTTCAATAAAAGATATCTCACAGTCCATTTGAACAACTTCTGCTAAATGTCTTGTCGTTACAGAAGGCTCGGATCTATATGCATGAGAAAAAAGATAAACTCTTTCATATACCCCAACCATTATCTGTTTATAAAGCTGAGGACTCTGGACCAAAAAAGCATTGTGACCATAATAATCAACTTTAAACACTTCAGCTCCTCCTTCAGTAGCTGAAGTAGAAACCGTAGGAGTAAATACTTCAATACAACCAAGTTCTTCAGCATTTTCTCTAAATGCTTTGGCTATGTTTGCCTGTACTTTAAATATCAATTTTTGTTTAGGATGTCTCAAAGTTAAAGGTCTATTGTCCAGAAGTGCTGGAAGTTCTAAATTAAGTTCCTCAGCTCCCATATCAAACGGCATTTCAACTGATTTAGACAAAACTTTCACCTTATCAATCGAAAGTTCGACTTTTCCAGTCGTCACTTTTTCATTAATCATTTTTTCAGGCCTAGAATTAACTGTCCCTTCTATTTCAACAGCATACTGGGGTTTTAATGAAGCTACTTCTTCTCCTCCCACAATTTGGAGTGTGCCAGTTCTATCAAAAATATCAGCAAAGGCGATCTTCCCATGACTCCTAACCACATGGATACTGCCCAAGATCTTAACTTTCTGTCCAACCTTTTTTAGTGTATTAGATATTAATGTTCTTTCCATATTTATATTATAAACTTCCACTAGCTTACCGCTAGTGGTTTTTGTCGTTCTAAGCTTAAACGATAGATTCTATTTCTGGCTTAACAAGGATTTTATAATCTTCAGATCTCATTGCAATAGAAAACCTCCTGTCTCCAGCATTAAAAACTATTTTTTCGTTTTCAAACAAACTGGGGTCAACTATTACTCTTAACCCAAATAAATTTCCAAAAGGCGGAACTCCACCGGGTAAAATCCCATCTGTGATTTCACCCACCTCTTCTTCTGTTGCAAATCGAATATCTTTAGCATTTAGCAGTTTTTTGGTTTTATCTGTGTTAAATCTAGAGTCGCCAGGTAAAACCAGCATCGCAAAATACTTTTCTCCTGAGGTTTTGACCCTCACTATTATTGCTTTTGCTCCCTGTTTGAGTGAATAGCCTATTCTAATCTTTGCAGCCTCCTCACTAGTTCTGACCGCCTCATGTTCAAAGGTTTCAAACCAATAACCACTCAATTCGAGTAGTTCTTTTATTTTACTAACTGTTATATGATATTCCACAAAAAAAGCACCCTTCTAATGGTGCTTTCGGCTAAATAAAGAGGTGCCACCTAAAGCGATGCTTAATTTATTAGCTTTTACCGAGCTTATCGGTGAGGTTCTAGTTTCTTTTTAAGATTTCTTCCTCCAGCTCCAGTGTGTTTGCACCTTCATAGCCTTTGCTAAAAAGATTATATCGCTATTAATAAAATTCTGCAATGTTTAGACCGCTTTCAAATCCTTTATTTTCAATTGGATATTCGTATAGCCATTCCAGGTATTTTCTTCGACTTGATAGACTATGTCTATTTTTGTGTCAGGTGTAAGTTCCGAGTAACTTTTACCCCCACCAAAATAAATTGAACCAAAAACTTGTCCACCCTGCCTCAGTCTAAGTTTAAGGTGTTTTGCAGTCTGTCCTATGATCTTTGTATCCAATACCTCAACCCTTCTAGTAATAAATGTTGGGTTTGGATTTCCATACCCAGTAGGGCTAAATTCTTCAAGTTTTCTTAAAAAATCTAAGGTTATTAAATTAAAATTAATTTCCAAATCAATTTTAATTTTCCTTAAAAGGATATCTTCATTCAAAAATTCTTTAGCTATTTTATTTATTTCTTTTTTAAATTTATCTATCAAACTTGTTTTAATAGAAAATCCAGCAGCCATAGAATGCCCTCCTCCCTCAATTATTAAATTGTCAAGTTTACGAATTGCTTCAATTATATTAAATCCTGAAATTGAACGGGCCGAAGCCTTCGAAATATCTCCCTTTTTAGAAAGTACTATAGCCGGCCGATAAAATTCTTCAGTAATCCGTCCCGCAGCAAGACCAATCACCCCCTCATGGTAGCTTTCATGAGAAAGAACTATTATTTTTTCATCTGTCACACTCGCCCTTGCATGAAGTATTACTTCCTCAACTATCTTTTGTCTTTCTAAATTTGTTTTGGATAGAAGTGTAGATAATTCCGCCGCTTTCTCTCGACTTTTGGTACAAAGAATACGAAGTGAGTCAATTGCATGTCCCAGTCTCCCCATCGCATTAATTCTGGGGGCAATTACAAATCCCACCTCATAAGTTCCAATATTTCCCTTTTGTATTCCAGAAGATTGAAAAAGAGAAAGCAGTCCCACTCTTTTTGTTTCATTTAATTGCTTAAGCCCATATTTAACAATTGATCTATTAATTCCCGTCAAAGGAAGTTGATCTGCAATTGTCCCAAGTGCCGCAAGCTCAAGACCCGACTCATTTCCCAATTCCCTAGAAACTACAAAAGACACCCCAGATCCACTAATTTTAGTCGTATGAATTGTGGCAAATGCTTTGGGTTTAGTCTTCCCAAGCTGATGGTGATCGGTAATAATTATATCAATCCCAAGCTCAGTCGCTATATCAACTTTTTTATCAGCAACTATTCCATGATCAACCGTCACAATAAGTCCTAAGTCTGGATTGTCTTCTTTTAGTTTTTTAATGCTTTCAATATTTAGACCATATCCTTCTGAAAATCTGTCGGGAATGTAAGGCAAAACGTTAATTCTCAAATCATGCAGAGCCTCCCACATAATGGCAGTGGCACAAATCCCGTCACAATCATAATCTCCATAAACAAATACTTTTTCTTTTGACTTGATAGAGGCCTTTATTCTCTTAACAGCCTTTTTAACCTCAACTTCATTTATATCAAGTTCTTTTAAGGAAATTTTTGAAGGATCCTTAGGATTAAAAAATTCTTTCTGTTCTTTGTCTTTTGTTATCCCTCTATTTTTTAAAAGAATGGTAACAATATCATTAGAATTCTTAATTTTCCCTTTGCCTAAAATTTCCCATTTCATACTGGTATAATTTAGCTGATATGCAAATCAATGTCCAACTCCCAAGTTCAGTTAGTCAAATTTTAGAAAAGTTTGACGCAAAGGGATATGAAATTTATATAGTCGGTGGCGCTGTACGAGACATTCTAATGGGGAGAGTGGCCAACGACTGGGACTTTACAACAAATGCAACTCCCGAAGAGATTTTAGATTTAGTTCCAGGAGGTCTCTACAACAATAAATTTGGAACTGTATTTACACCCAATCCAGATGACGAAACAAGACCGCATGAAATTACAACCTTTCGAAAAGAAGAAGGGTATTCCGACTCAAGACACCCCGACAAAATCTCTTGGGGCAAAACCCTAGAAGATGACCTCTCAAGACGTGATTTTACGATTAACGCTCTAGCGTTAGACAAAAATTTAGACGTAATTGATTACTACAAAGGAGAAAGTGATTTAAAAAGTAAATTAATTAAAGCAGTTGGAGATCCAAACGAAAGATTTTCAGAAGACGCTTTAAGAATGATGAGGGCAGTTAGAATTGCAACTGAACTTGGTTTTACGATTGAAGAAAATACTTTTGAGGCAATAAAGAAAAATGCCACTCTTATTCAAAAAATTGCAAAAGAAAGAATAAAAGAAGAACTCTTTAAATTAATAGCCTCTCCCAACGCCGCAGATGGAATTCTAATCTTTAAAAACTCAGGTCTTCTTGAGCAAATCATACCAGAGCTTGAAAAATGTTTTGGGGTTGAACAAAAATCAGTAGGCAGACATCATATATATGATGTTGGAACTCACCTTGTGATGTCACTTAAAAACTGCAAATCAAATGACGTCATAACAAGATTTGCTACCCTTATCCACGACATAGGTAAGCCTTCAACATTTAAAAAATTGGATAGTGGAACTATTACTTTTTATAACCACGAAATGGTTTCAACGAGAATTGCAGAAAATTTAGCAGACAGGCTTAGATTTTCAAAGAAAGAGAAAGAAAAACTTGTAACACTGGTAAGATGGCATCAATTTCTTGTAAGTGAAGTCCAAACAGACAGTGCCGTCAGAAGATTTATTAAAAATGTAGGCAAAGAAAACATACAGGATATGCTACATCTCCGCGTAGCAGACAGACTGGGTAGTGGTGCAAGAGAAACCTCCTGGAGACTGGAAGAGTTTAAAAGAAGGATTGAAGAAGTTCAAAAAGAACCTTTCTCAATCAAAGACCTTAAAATTAATGGCCGCGATGTAATGAAGGGGCTAAACATAAAACCAGGACCAAAAGTAGGAGAAATACTAGAAAAACTATTTGAAAAAGTTGTAAGTAAAGAAATCAAAAACAAAAAAGAAGAACTCCTGAAAGAACTCTCTACTTCTTAAATTCTTTTCTCACGATTTTTAAATCGATTACCTATCTCATCCCAAGTAACAAGTATTGGAACTGCAACAAACGGAGATGAATAAGTTCCTGATATGGTTCCAATTAAAAGTGCAACCGCAAACCACCTCGTTGTATCCCCACCAAGAAGTATTAGTGCTACAAGCATAAATATAATTGTGAATGAGTTGTTCAATGACCTTATCATAGTCTCTGTCAAAGCTTTATTTGCGATTGTCTTTATTTCTCCCCCAATTTTTCTTTGATTTTCTCTGATTCTATCGTATACGACAATTGTGTCATGAACCGAGAAGGATAGAATTGTCAGCATTGCCGTCACAAAAAGGAAATCTATTTCTGCTCCAAAAAAATGACCCAAAAGTGAAAACCCTCCAAGAAGGACCAAACTATCATGAAGTGTCGCAAGTGTTGCACTTATCCCAAACTTAATACTCTTAAATTGATATGCAACCCAAAGGAGAATTAAGGTTGCCGAAATTCCAAGTGCATATAAAGTCTTTTTAACCATTTCAGGCCCAATTGCGGGTCCGACATTTTCAAATCTTACCTCAACCGCCCCCTGACTCTTAAAGTCTGTTCTTAATTTTTCTGACTCTTCACGGTTCATTGGGGCATACCTAAATACTTTATTCTCCCCGTTTGGAAACTTATACTCAGCTACAATTCCTCCTGTAAAATCAATTCCAACCTTAAATCCCCACTTGACCATCGAAAATATTCCAACTCCAATAATAATTGTTGAAATTATCAAATAAACAATTTTATATTTCATCCAGTTCATATTTGTTTTTTCTCTCTAATAAGCAAACCTTTTCGCTCCACGATGAAAAATCTTAACAGGTTTCGGCTAACAAAAAGTCCCGTAAAAAGTGAAATCGTAATTCCAAGTGCTAAAGTTATTGCAAATCCACGAACAGGACCTGATGTGTGGAGGAACTTCCAGTCTAGCGGATTATATAAAATAAATGCGGTAACTAGTGTTGCTATGTTGGCATCTCGTATCGAATCCCAAGCACGACCAAAAGAAACTTCCAGTGCGTCTGAAATTGGACGTTTTAATTTCTCCTCCTTAAATCGCTCAAAAATTAAAATATTACTATCAACCGCCATTCCAACAGACAACATGAATCCAGCAATTCCAGGAAGGGTTAGGGTGATTGGAATTAATTTATATAAAGAAAGAGTTATAACAGCAAAAATAAACAACCCAATACTAGCTATAAGTCCCAATCCTCCATAGGTTAAAAGCATGAAGGCTACAACCATGGCAATCCCAACTGACCCCGCTAGAATACTTTGCTTTATTGAGGAAGCTCCAAGTGTAGCCCCCACAGTTCTTTCCTCAACTAAGTTAACTGGAATGGGAAGTGCTCCCGCATTAAGTTGAATTGATAGTTTTTTAGCCTCGTCTATAGTAAAGCTTCCTGTTATTTGGGCTGACCCTCCCACTATCTCCTCAGAGACATTTGGAGCTGATAGAATCTCTCCATCAAGTATGATGGGAAGAGGTTTGCCTATATTTCTCTTTGTAATTGCAGCAAATTTATCTCCCCCTTCGCTTGTGAACTGAAGTGAAATACCAGGTTTTCCGTTTTGGCCATCAAATGATACTGTTGCGCTTTCTAAATCCGCTCCAGTTAAATCGGTTAACTTAAGCTGGGATGACGGTGTTGAATCCTCAGTTACTATTTGATCATCGACTTCAGCAAAAACAAGCTGTGCGGTTTTACCTATTAAATCAGTTGCCTCCTTTGTGTTTTGTACTCCGGGTAGCTCTACAATTATTCTATCGCGTCCTTCAAATTCAGATATCTGAACATTGGGTTCGGACACTCCAAAAAGATTAACTCTGCGTTCAATTACATCACGAACTCCACTAAGTGCGGTGGCTTTTTTCTCTGTTGGGATTTTACTTGTATCAGCTTCAAAAACAAGATGACTCCCTCCTGCTAAATCCAGTCCCAGTTTTAAATCAAATTTTTTATTCACTTCAAGCTCTCCAATTTTGAAATTTAAACCATAAGGAAGACTAATAATTGTGGCAACTATTGATATCAAAAAAATGAAGCTAACCGACCAAATCTTCTTCATCGCCAATAATCATAACACGGGAGCCTGCTAAAACGCCAAGGAGGAATGGGTCACGCCTCTTTTTTCTGAAATCAAATTCCTCACGACTCATGACAGTGTAATTAATTTCACGATTTCTTTTACTCTCTTCAATTCGAATGAGTGCGGCCAATTCAGGAAGCACAACCTCTCCAACCACTAAAATATCAACTTCATCCTCTTTTTTAGTATCCTTCATTCTGGCAAATTTACCGGAAAACATAATAAAAGAAACTCGTCCCAACTTATTTTTATTGTCTATAAGCGAAGCTCCAAGTCCTGTTGTTTTTGCAACCATCGAAACCAAATCTCCATAAAATGGATGATCATTCCTTACATAATAGTAAACCCTGTTTCCTCTTGGTTCTTTTTTCAAAAGTCCTTCTTTTTCAAATTTGGTTAATTCTCGACGAACAGCATTAATTTCTTCTTTTACTTCACGGACTATCCCGCGTACATGATAGATCTCTTTTAGATTAGAAAAGAAAAGCTCTAGGATTTTAATCCTAACTTTAGAAGTTATTATGTCACCAATTGTAGCCATTTAATCATTTGGGCAGAAGTTAAACAAAAAACTAATTACTAATAATTCACCTGATTCCCATCTGATAATAATTCTATCCAGATTGGTCCGCGAGTTAAAATAATCTCTGTTCCCTTTTTATCATAAAATACCTCTCTGTCAAGTTGAGAGCTTTTTTTCCAAGTTCCGGGGGTTACTTCACCATTTTTGAAAATAAGCGCATCTCCCTCACCAACAACCTCATAATACATATGGTGTTCGGCATCTACCGGACCCTTTTCAGTGACATACATGATAATCACATTAGAAGCTGTTAGTTGTGGTTTATCAAATTCCCAATCAATGTGGCTTTTGCCACCATTAAACCTTTTATAACTATTGGTTGAGACATCATACTTCCATTCAACATCATAATCTGTCCAATTATCCCAGAATTTAAACGTAATGTCGGAAGCAGAAGGTGAGGAGACAGCTTTTCCATCTTCAAATTTCCACATTTTAAAGTCCTCATCCCATGCATTTCCATCTTCATCCTTAAAATTAAACCCACGTTTATCGGCTTCTTTATATATCTCATCAACAGAGGCAACAACTGAGTGTTCCCAAGCTACGGGCTCCGAAGAAAGTCTGTACTGATTACGTTCAACTATTGGAAAGCCAATATTAAACCCTCCATCCATATCGTTTCCTTGTTGTCCATTACGCCATCCAAGCTTATCAAGTGCGGCATAGGCATCAACTGTTTTATCTGTTTGACCTCTTGGTTTAACTCCTCCAGGGCAAGTGTTACAAAAGTTATTAGCGCCCCCCTGGTGAAGAAATATTGGCTTGTCTCCATATCCAGCAGCCAAATTGGCAAAATAAATTCTTACGCTTCTTATAGGCGCTAACTTAGTTTCCTCAGCTATTACTCCACAATAGAAAATTCCCAAAAATCTCGTAATTCCGCCTTCGGCTACAACTTCATAAACAACATCTGCTTTAGATAAACCAGATTGAGGCCTACTATCTGCATGATTTTCAATCATAGCAGCTAATGGGCGTCTTTCTTCCCAAATTTTCTTTTCCTCTTTTGTGTATTTCATTCCATTGATGGGACAGGCTTCTGTTTTTGGAGCGTTCAGATTAATCCTACTTCTTTTTGTATCTCCCGTTCCCGAAGTCCCAGGTTTACCTAAGACATAGGTAAAAACCAAAAGAGAAACCCCTGTTGAAATTAAATAAAGACCAAAGAAACTGGCAATCATCGTCATTTTCTTTGAGCTTATTAAGTTTGATGGTTTCATCTTTTGTATGCACTTTCTAATGCTTTCTTTTCTTCTGTCGACAAATCATATTCAGATTTACCCTTATATACCTTCTTCATATAAACTCTTGTGCGATCTCTAGTGTGAAGACCTGTAATAATTACTCCCGAATCCTCACCGTCTAATATCGCCAAACTAAAACTATGATCCCCACCTAATTCTTTAAAGGGATTAAATCTTACAAGCCCCACTTTCTGTATATGGCGCTTTCCATCTCCCTCCAAAAAAGACAGGCGCCTGTTTACTTCATTAAATCCTCTTTTACTCAAGTCTTCTTCAATACCTTTTGATAACTTACCAAAAAGTTTATGTACTTTATACAAAATAAAGGACAAGCCCAAAAGCCAAATCCCTAAAACTATTAATATTATGTAAACTTGCATCTGAGTAACAATTGGGCTCAGTC
Source organism: uncultured Gammaproteobacteria bacterium (assembly GCA_964612965.1). GTDB lineage: Bacteria > Patescibacteriota > Microgenomatia > UBA8517 > UBA8517 > CAZTGB01. Next base: position 24,241 of record CAZTGB010000011.1, read on the forward strand.
ATTTTTACATCTTGGTGGGTGAGTGTCAAGAAGATGTATAGGACGGGTACATTTCAGACTTTTGTTGTAAATCTTTGCATGTACTCAA
>CAZTGB010000012.1:0-20371 GCA_964612965.1 uncultured Gammaproteobacteria bacterium
GATCACTTTTTATGGTGCCGACATTCGCTCCCTAACAGTAAGGTACTTTCACCACCGAGATCATTCGGTAGATACAATATACCAAACTTTGGGTCAAAAAGCAAGTAGAAAATATGCAAACTTTAATCTATGTCAGAGTGTCAACAGATGAACAAGCCGATAAGGGTTTATCTCTCCCTGCACAGCAAGAAGCCTGCATGGAGTATATAAAACTCAAACGATGGACTATCGATCCTAAGAAAGATGTCTATATTGACGCCGGAGAATCAGCCAGAACCGCAAAACGCCCTGCACTTCAAGAGATGTTATCAAGGTGTAAAAAGGACAAACAGGTAAAAGTAGTCCTTGTGCACAAACTTGATAGACTAGCCCGCAATGTTGGTGATCACGCAGCTATAAAAGCTATTTTAAGAAAATACGATATTGTGCTATGCTCGGTAGTAGAGCCAGTTGATGATAGTCCGACGGGAGCGCTTTTAGAAAATATTATGGCTTCCGTTGCCGAGTTCTATTCTGCTAATTTAGGACAGGAGGTTAAAAAGGGTATGAAGCAGGTATTAAAACAGGGAAGATACCCTGGCAGAGCGCCAGTTGGTTATCTTAATAAAGACCTAATTGAATTGGATGGAACTATTACAAAAACAATAGTTGTAGACCCCATAAAAGCAGCTGCTATCCAACAAGCCTTCAGAATGTTTGCTACAAATCAATTTACCCAATCTCAACTTTGTGATGAATTAAATAAAAATGGTTTTAAGACTTTCTTTAATAAGGGCATAAAACCCACAAGACTTCACGATTTATTAGCGAATAAATTTTATATGGGCATGGTTTGCTGGGGTGAGGAAGAAGTGGCAGGAACCCACGAACCAATAGTCTCACCGGAGCTTTTTTATAGAGTACAAGATGTTTTAAGAATAAGGGCTAACAATACTACCCGTCAAAGAAAGGTGCTCTTTTCACTTCGAGGTTCTCTTTATTGTGCCAAGTGCGGCAGAAAATATGTTGCCGAAACTCACAAAGGCGGAAGATTCAGCTACTATCGCTGTAGTTCAGCTGCGCGCTATGGCTTACATTGTGATCAGAAAATGGCGTCTGAAAAGTTACTTTTGGAACAAATCCTCGAAATCTTTAAGCATGTGAAGCTACCAGAAGATATTGTTACTCTGGCCAAATTAAACGTTAAAAAACTAGAGGAACAACGAGTAAGCGGGGTTACTAACGAAAGAAGACATTTGCGCGATAAGCTAAGTAAACTTGAGGAAAAGCAGCAAAAACTACTTGATGACCGCTTAGAAGGGCTTATTGATAAACAACTTTGTTATGAGAAGATGTCAGAGATTAAACGAGATATTGACCTTACCAATGTACGGCTTAATGAAATAGAGCAAGAAGATGACGCAAGTTTTATCGCTCTTAATAAGACAATAGATGTCCTCGGCGATATCTACGAACTTTATAGAACGTCTGATCCTCCAAAAAGAACACTTTATAACCAGTCCTTCTTTGAAAAGGTCATTGTAGACGAAAAACGAATTATTGAGATAAAATGGCGTACCCCGTTTAGGTCATTATATCAACCTAAAGATGGTTCTGGTTTACCACCGTATGGAGCGGGTAGGGGGAATCGAACCCCCATTCTTCGATTGGCAACCGAATGTACGACCACTGTACTATACCCGCAGATCTATAGTAAAAGAACAAATAATATGCTCTAAATATCTAATTCTAGTCGAAACTGTGCCGAGAATAGGAATCGAACCTATGTAGCGTGTTCTTCAGACACGTGCCTTGACCACGTTGGCTATCTCGGCTTGTTCAAATCTGTAATGATTGTCATTTTTTGGTTTAATAACCCTAAAAAAATTTTTAACTTCTGTCATTCTACCTAATTCAATACTTGTTCGTCTAGCGTAAGGATGGAATCCAAGTATAACTAAGGCATTATAAATATCTTCCAACATATTAATATTATGTGAGCTGTAATCAACTATCTTGTATTTGCCCCCAGTTATATAAACACAACCATCAGTATCAAAAAGACCCCTTAAACAACGCTTTAAGTAATATGGTTTTTCCCAAATCCAACCAGGAATTTTGACTTTATTTCTAATTTTGCTTCCCGCAGGAATTCCTAAGTGTTTATCCATGTTCTTAAGAGAAATTTCAAGAAAAGTAACTCCAGCATCCTTTCTAAATAACTCATAAGGGGATTTCTTAAAATGCCTGATTAGTAGACTGGTAACATAATCAATATACTGTCTTTGCTTTGGATTAAAATAAATTCTGAGATACTGACACCGAGGGTAATTTCCAACGCTGCCATCACCTAACGTAATTCCTATTAATTCAGCAAAATTTCCCAGGTCAGTATTCATGCAAATATATAATGAATAATACCCGAATGATTGTAAAGTGCTATTTTAAAGAACTTTAAATTGTGTGCTCGCTGAGGGGCTCGAACCCCCGGCCTTTCGGATGTAAACCGAACGCTCTAACCAACTGAGCTAAGCGAGCAATTCAAAATAACTACACACTGTGCGCGGGACAGGAATCGAACCTGCATAGCTTGCGCCATGAGTTCCTTAAACTCACATGTCTACCGTTGCATCACCCGCGCGTTTTCCTGTTGTTGTATTATACCTAAAGATTGTTCTATTTTAAACCTCTTACGTTTTAAATGAATGACACTCGGGCTATGGTACTTCTTTTTGAACAAAGCCAATGAACTCTTCTTGGCAAATTTCAATTGAAAGGTAGAATTATTTCCTGAGTCTATAAATCCAGAAATTCCAAAAAGACTTTGTATCTTTTTCTGCATCCAAACTAAATGTTTTTTGCTTGCAGAGGCAAAAGCTGTATACAAAACAAAACTATTCGGCCACTGCTTGCTCCAATATGAAAATGTACATCCATCGCCATCAAAATCTCCTCTCAAAAAATCACCAAAATACTTATCTGGAATTGCCAACTCCCCGATTACTTTACTTTTATTTAGTGTCAGACCAATTGAAAGAAGAAATCGATACAATATGACATTACTAAATTGAAGATTGTAATAGCCCAGACGAGGAAGACTGCCTCTATACTTGATTTTAATACTAGTTTTTAATTTAAGAATATTTTTAAAGTTCTCAACCTGCTCAAGATCCTTTGAAGTAAAATCTATATGTCTTTTGTCTTTAGACAAACATCCATCAGAAGCAATAAGTCCAATAGCATAAGCAAGATTGGCAGACCATCGCATATTATTAATTAACAATAGTCCGAAAGTTATACGAAGTAAATAGTCGAAATTATTCTGTGCAGATGGGGTGATTTGAACACCCAAGAGCGTTTGCTCGCTGCGTTCTGAACACAGTGCGTTTACCGTTTCGCCACATCTGCTTAAGCTGAATTATATCAAATCTGTTAAAATTTAGCTTGTATGAAGAAATTATTAATAATTTTACTTTTATTTATCTTCTTTTCTATCTCACCCAAATTCGCCCTAGCTTTTAACGATCCTCTATTAGTTCCTAATAATAAGTTTGGTATTCACATCATGGATGAAAATGATCTGGAAAGTGTCCGTGAGCTAGTTAATTCAAATGGAGGTGATTGGGGCTATGTAACCATTGTTATAACGGAAACTGAGCGGGACCAAGGAAGATGGCAAAGAATCTTTGACAAAATGAGGAAACTTCACTTAATACCCATTGTAAGGATAGCAACTAAGCCCACCGAAGGCCTCTGGGAAGCCCCGCGTGATGGTGAGATAGATAATTGGGTAAGCTTCCTAAATTCACTTAACTGGGTGGTTCAGAATAGATATATTGTTATTTCTAACGAACCAAATCATGCTAAAGAATGGGGCGGAACAATTGATCCTGCAGGATATGCAACTTACTTAAAAACATTCTCACAAAAACTAAAAAGCGCTTCCCCTGATTTTTTTGTCTTACCAGCAGGTCTTGATGCTTCAGCTAATAACTCAAAATTAACGATGAATGAAACAAAGTTTTTAGGCGAAATGATTAAGAAAGAACCAGATATTTTTAATTTCATAGACGGATGGACCTCCCACTCATATGCAAATCCTGATTTTTCGGGACCTGCAATAGGAAGTGGTAAGGGTACAGTTACTACATATGATTGGGAACTTACCTACCTTGCTAGTTTAGGATTAACAAAAAATCTTCCTGTTTTTATTACAGAGACTGGTTGGTCAAATAAAAACCTGAGTCAAGAAGAAATAAGTAAAAGGTTTGACTATTCTTTTAGTCACGTTTGGGATGATAAAAGAATTGTAGCTGTTACACCTTTTATACTAAGCTACACCGAACCTCCATTTGATGTTTTCTCTTGGAAAAAGTCAGATGGAAGTTATTACAGTTTTTACGATTCAGTTAAAGCGCTGCCAAAAACCAAAGGGGAACCCACCCAAGAAGTAAGGGGTAAGATACTTGGAGTTTTTGTAAACCCCTTTACAATAGTTGGATCTTCCTTTAAAGGGGTAATTCTTGCTCAAAACCTAGGTCAGTCTATTTGGGTTAGCCCAGAGATTTCAGTTGAAGATGAAAGTGGAAACTTTGCTATAACAACACAACATTTTACCGATGTTGAACCGCATGGATTGCAACTGATTCAAATCAGCTCAAGTACACTAAATGACCCTGGAACTTATCAATCCAATTTTGTTTTAACTTTCAAAGGTAAAGACATAACTGAGCCAAAAGCTATGGAAATCGTAGTTCTAAACACTGCAGAGCTGAAAAATCCCTCAATTTTTGCTAAAATACAGGGGTTTTTGAAAAGCTTGTTTTAAAAACGGGCCCGTAGCTCAGTGGTAGAGCAATTCCCTCTTAAGGAAAAGGTCGATGGTTCGAATCCATCCGGGCTCACTTGACACTCCAGTACTTTTTATGACATCCTAGGTGTTGAAAGTTAATCACTCATGAGAGGAAATGAATTTACTTGGGAAGAGAATTTCTCATTTTGGAAAAATCTTTTTTTTGTTGCTGTTTTTTTTACCATCACCCCAATTACACTTGGAGTTAGTCTTTTTTCTCTATTCTCATTAAGTAAAATATCGACTGAAAAGGCGCTTAATCCAGATTTTAATTTAGCTACAAGTCCAAAATCCGGAGTCAGAATTTATGCCTCACTCCCAAACAGTATCCCATCTATTGATGGAGCCCCTGAAAGTGTTGATGCTAGAGGTGAAATTGTCAGACAATACTTACAAAGGTATGAGTCAAACCTTGAGCCACACTCAGATTATATAGTTCAAGTGGCCGACAAATATGAACTCGACTTCAGACTAATACCTGCAATTGCACAGCAAGAGAGTAACCTTTGTAAAATAATTCCTCCTGATTCATATAATTGTTGGGGGTGGGGAATTCACTCCAAAGGTTCGCTTGGATTTGAATCATACGAGGAGGCTATTGAAACAGTATCTAAAGGTCTTCGTGAAGAATATTTAGATAAAGGATATTTAACTGCGGAGGAGATCATGAGCAAATACACCCCAATGTCAAATGGTTCATGGGCATTTGGTGTAAATCAATTCATGGCTGAAATGGAATGAGGACACAAGCTCTGCTTATGGCTGAAATGGAATAATCTTCAAAATCCTAGATGGTATAATGACTACAGCAGTCAAAAATCTATGGCAGCCGCCTACGATACATACGATTACCTTTCATATTGGTTAGGTCGTGGATACGAGCACAAAAGTGAGGTGTTTGCGATTCGCGAATTTCTAGCAAAAATTAAGAAGATTAAAACAATACTTGAAATAGGAGCTGGATTTGGAAGACTTGTTCCATCGTATTCGTTTCGGGCCAAAAAGGTAATAATTTCAGATCCTTCATCAAAACTCCTCAAAATTGCTAGAGAGACATATAAGGATAAGGAGAAATATAAATTTATTCATTCTTCACTTGAGAATTTACCTCAGAAACTAAGGCCAAAATCAGTTGATCTAGCGGTTCTTGTTCGAGTAATGCACCATCTAAAAGATTTAGATTTAGCATTCTCAGCCATTAAAAGAGTGCTTTCAGATAGAGGATATCTAATTCTTGAGTTTCCAAATAAAAGAAATCTTAAGCGAACTTTTCAGGAAATGATCGTGGGTAATTTTACCTATCCACTCGATATTTTCCCGGCTGATTTGAGGAGCGCTAAATCACTTAAGAAGAAATTCCTTCCTTTTTTTAATTATCATCCAGACAAGATAAAAGACTTACTTAGGGAACATGATTTTGAGGTCTTAGAAGTTCGTTCGGTTTCTAATATGCGAAGTGGGCCAATTAAGAAGATATTTTCCCCTGATACACTTCTTTTTATAGAGAAGATGTTTCAAAGACCTTTATCTTTTCTTTACTTCGGACCGTCCATTTTCGTCCTTACCAGGAAAAGGGGATAGATAACCTTCAGACTTGACAATCCTATAACTCTTTGCTATAGTACTCACTAGATTTCGAGGCGACTTCGGTTTTACCGTGAGAAGCGTTGGGATTTTTATTTGGGGCTTACCTTACGGTAGGCCCCTTCTTTTTTAGCTAAAACTTATGTATAAACAGGTCTGTCATTTGAATAATAAAATAACCTATATCCTCGTTGCTATCGTATTTTTAATATTAAATGCGAGAGGGGTTTATGCTCAAGAAATGGTAGATCAATCTGCGAGTTTAAAGCAGAAATCTCCAAGTTTTGACTATCGAGTGGCCAACCTTGAAAACTATCTTGAATCACATAACTCGCCCTTGTCAGAATACGCTGAGGATTTTGTGTTTTATGCTGATAATTACGATCTTGACTATAGAATGGTACCCGCAATAGCTGGGGTAGAATCTACATTTGGTAAAAGAATTCCAAGAAATTCATATAATGCATATGGCTGGGCAAATGGTGAGTATAAATTTAGCTCTTGGGAAGATTCAATAGAACACGTTTCAATGACTCTTAAAACTAAGTATATAGAAAGGGGCGCAAGTTCTATTTCAAGAATAGCTAAAAGATACGCTCCACCTTCAACAACGTGGGGTGGTAATGTTAAATTCTTTATGAAAAAAATTGACAGTCTTCCGGTATCTTTCTTGCTTGAAGGTTAAACTGGTATAATTAAGTGCTTGTCGGAGTGGCGGAATGGCAGACGCGCAGGATTTAGGATCCTGTGTCCTTACGGATGTGGAGGTTCGACTCCTCTCTCCGACACATTAGAACTTTCGAGGTGTATAATTATTTAGCATGGATTCAAAGATACTTCATCTACATAAAACCCATAGATCTAGTCATGAGAATTTATTATATCTTCTTATCCCCATTCTTTTATTTGTAGGTGTTTTGTTTTTTTCTGTGCTTAAAGAGTCCTCTGGTAAAGTTTCTGGAGTATCGACTGAGGCTAAAACCTTGACAGGTTCACCTCAAAAATAGTATTGTTATTAATCAAATGAAAAAGTTACTAGTCACAGCGACTTTTGTTTTTATTTTTTTCTCTCAACCGCTTATATCCTTTGCCCAAACCGCAGCTCCGTCAAGAACTCCTAAAGGCGTTCAAGTTCGTCAGGAAGTTAAATTAAGAATAGCTGAAGAGAAAACAGAAAGAGAAGCTAAATTATCAGAGCAAAGAAAAGCAAGAATAACTGCCTTTTTTGAGAGAATGATGAAAAGATTTGAAGCTGCGATAGAAAGGCTTGAGCTATTAATAGATAGGATTCAGGCTAGGATTAACAAAATCGAAGAGGAGAATTCAGATGCTGATACATCTAGTCAACAGGGTCAACTTGATGGTGCTAAAAGCAAACTAGACGACGCCAAAGGTAAAATACAGACTTTGAAGGATGAGTTTGACACTTTTTTAAATTCAGATGACCCAAAGATAGTTTTTAAGGAGGTTGGAGACAATGTTCGCGACTTAAAACAAGATTTAGTTGAAATTCATAGAATTTTGGTTCAAATAATAGGAGACATTAAAGGCTTAAGAATTGGAAATGAAAAAATCTAATAACTTTTTAATATTTTTGGCTGCATTTTTAGTTATAGCATTGGGTGTTATGGCATATGTTACGTACAACACACCTCAGGTGGAAAGTGATATTAAAACGGTTACTTTGATGAAACAGTCAGGAAGTGATGACGTTGAATCTATTGAGAAAGATCTTAATGATACTGATTTTGAAGGAATGGACAATGAGATTCGCGATATTGATAAGGAATTAGAATCCCCAAGTGATTAAGCAACTAATTTTACCTCTTGTTGGTGTTGCCATTTTTGTAGTTCTTGTGGGAACTTTTATTAAAAACCCTTCTAACTTGGGTATTAAGGTTGCGCCAACCGTCAGCCCCGAAGCTACCGAGCAAGAAATAAAAGTTAATGGTGTTACTTTAAAAGTTTCAATCGCAAATACCCCTGAGGAGCGAACTCGTGGACTTTCGGGAACTACTTCACTTACAAGTGATCGTGGAATGTTTTTTGTTTTTGATACAAAAGACGTGAGTCCAACTTTTTGGATGAAGGATATGATAATTCCAATTGATATTATTTGGATTAATGACGGAAAAATCGTTCAAATAGACAAGAATATTGAGGCCCCAGTTGATGGTACACCTGATGCTAAATTAAAACTCTTTAGGCCTCAAACTAAAGTTGATTATGTTTTAGAAGTTAATTCGGGATACTCTGATAAAAATAGCCTTAAAGTTGGCGATGAAATCGTTATTTAAGTCCCCCAAAAGCAATTCTATCAAGCACTACACTACTTGCTTCAAACCCTCTGCCAAGTCCTACCGTAAAATCTCCCCACTTGGTGTTTATCTCATCTATAGTTCTAGTTAATTTTTCATTCTTAATAACATTCCGAAAAAGCTCTGTTTGAATACTGTCGTCTTTTATTAAAGAAAAACAAGAAATTGAAATCACTTTGACTGGAGTTTTAGCTTTGGCTTCATTCAAAAGATTTAGGGCACTTTTAAAAATATCCCGCACATCAAACAGATGTCCTTTGACAAGCCTGCTTTTATGCCAGTACATCCCATTTTTGAAAAAGAGGGAAAGATGAATTCCTCGTGCTTTATAACCATTTGTTCTTAACCTGGTACCCATCTTGTCTACCAGCCTTGCTAGAACTGGAGAGAGGCTTGACACGTTTGAAAGATTTTTTCCAAGAGCAACTTCATTCCCATAGCTTTTTCTTCCCCAGGGAATTGCATCAATTTCATATCCCTTAAGTCTTAAGTACCAAGAATGGCTCATCACAGAGTGAAAAGCTATTTGAAGTTTCCAAAGTGGCGCTTTGTAAAAGTCTAAAACTGTATAAATTCCAACTGAATTTAGTCTTGTTGTGTTTCCAATCTTAATTCCTGTCAAGTCTGTCAACTTTAAAGAAGAATAGATATTTAAATAATTGTCCCTATTAATTTCAACCAACCCATCAGGTTTAATTATTCCGGCCGCAACTTTAGCTAAATATCTATTTGGCGCAATTCCAATTGAGACTGTAATATAGTCTCCAACTTCAGTTTTTATTCTTTCTTTAATTTCTTTTGCAACGGCAGTTATATTTTTATCTCTAAGACAGGGATAACCTTCTAAATCCAAAATGAACTCATCTATACTTTTGGGTTCTATTTTGTTTGTGTAATCCAAGAGTAAATTATGAAGTTTTGTGTGAACATAACGATACTTTTTGGGGTCGGGAGGAAGAACTATTAAGGATGGGTAAATATGTTTTGCATCCATTACTTTCATCCCTGTTTTTATACCAAGTTTTTTAGCATCAACTGAAGCTGCGAGAATAGTACCATTTGGTGTTTGGTAGGCTGCAACAACTAGGGGCTTGTTCCTTAAATGCGGATTGGCCTGTTGTTCGATTGTTGCAAAGCAGGAATTAATATCTATAAGCATTATGAAGCTTGGTTTTGAATTAAATTCCATTTATTGACAATCTTTGCTATAATGAGACTCAGCAATTAAATCCTTGTGCGTGGGGCTCCGTATAGGTTCCTCATAAATAGCGCACAGGGTTTTGCTATTTTAAGGGAACAAAGGATTTTCCTGCACAATCTTTTGTTTTATTATTTCCATATAACTTTCGTCGGAGTGTTCGTATTTACGAAAGATCGCCCAGCAAGCGAAATCTGTGACCTGAAGTGCCTTTTCTTCATGAGGAGATTTGATTTCAACCACTAAATTTAATTTATGTTTTTTAATGGCTCTATCTTCTAAATAATTTTTAAAATTAAGATTTAAAAATTTGTTTGTCTCTCTTCTGGAAGCGATGAGTTCTACTTTTCCTGTTATTGGAATTAATTTGTTAGTAAAAATTCGATCAAGAAGTATATTAGCCACATAATTATATAAAACATGTTTTTCGTTTTTAAGATCTGTATAGACTTTCCTTTTGTTTAAGTATATTGCCACTATAGAAATATCTTCAGAAACAAGCATTCTGAGAAGTTTAATCCTGGTTTTGGGAAATTCATTAAAACAATGAAGTGTACTTTTATGTCTTCTTAAATCGTGTTTAGAAAGAGACCTAAAAATTTTTCTGACAATCCTTTCCAAGTTTATTTTCCTGAGAGTGAAAAGGGCTGTGATTACAAAGTATTTGGATGTTTTCCCCTTTTTCCAATCAAACCCCAAGTCTCCTGATTCGTCCAAAAATATATATGCCATATTCTAATTGTATATCTCTGACATTTCTTCTAAAATCCAGCTTAGATTTTCGGTATTGAAAATTAATTTCATGAATACTGAGTTGGAAGTAACGGAGAATACATGGAAAAGGGTTTTTCCTTCTCTATAGGTATGATGGAAGCCTACTTTGTCTATTTCGTAAATTCTGTTACTTCTTTTGACCCATTTGGGAGAACTACTCATTCCAACTAAAACTTTTTCGGAAATGGTTTGGGCCATACTTATTTGTAATCCGAATAAAATATGAAGTCAATGGTTATTTTTTCTTGTAGGCAACAATATAATCTTGTGCAATTGAGGGATGCGACCAAGCTTCTTTAATTTTATTTAATGAGTATTTTATATTCGAACCGACATCTGGATCGTGAATTAATATGCTATTACCATCTATTCCAGCTATAAGAATGAAATGTCCTTCGTATGGACCTTTTTTCCCATTTAATGTATTCCAGTCAATTGGAATGCTGACCAGGTATCCTTTGTTAAAAAGGGCAAGTAAATCTTCAAATCTTGTCTCCTTAACTTCGAACAGATTCTTTTTTCTAAACTCTGACACCATCCAGTCAAAGCTCTCTTGAGATATGTATTTCAGTTCATGTTCATAATTCTTTCCAAACCACCTTTTAAATTGATCAAAGTCTTCATCAAATTTCTTAATATCTTCCGATGAATAGCACTTAGTTTTAACGCCATAAAGATCAATAAGTATTGCGAGTTGAGGAGGAAATGTGTATTTTCCTTCCTTATGTTTAATCTGACTATTAATTTTGTCGAAGTTTGGGATAAAGTCCGGATAGAAGTATTTAATAATCATTGCGGCACATGTTTGGCCACATTCAAAGCCACGACTTCTTATAAAAGGTATTTCTAACTTTTTAATCGTTAATCAGATTATAATATATTGATGATTAATCTTAAGACTTTCTTCTTTTATGTCCTTGTTATTATCGTCCTTACTTCTATCGGTTGGTTTGCCAACTCTGCCTGGCATTTACCAAAGAGTTCAAATAACCCAATATCACAAGTTAAACCAAGACCGCTTGAAAAATACTCTGTTGAAAATCTCGCAAATACTGAATTTAAAGCAGGAGAAATTGAGGTAGGAGAAGTTTTGAAGGAAGACAAAGATTTTACTTCATATAAATTTTCTTTTGAGTTTTCACCTGATTTATCAAAAGACACTAAAAAGATAACTGGACTTATTAATATACCTAAAGTAAGTGGTAGTTTTCCTGTTCTTGTTATGTTCAGAGGGTTTGTTGATCAGGAGATTTATCAAACAGGAATGGGTACTAAGAATTCTGCTGAGTTTTTTGCAAAGAGCGGATTTATAACAGTTGCACCCGATTTCTTAGGCTATGCAGGAAGCGATAGCGAAGCTGAAAATATTTTTGAATCTCGGTTTCAAACATATGTAACTGCTTTAAACGTACTAAGCTCAGTTAATAGCCTTAAAGATTGGGACGAGCGCAATATTTTTATTTGGGGGCACAGCAATGGTGGACAGATTGCCTTAACTACATTAATTGAAAGTGGGGTAGATTATCCAACTGTTGTCTGGGCGCCGGTTACAAAACCTTTCCCATATTCAGTTCTTTATTACACAGATGAGTCAATTGATCACGGAAAGCTGATCAGGCGAGAGCTATCAAAATTTGAAGTTGATTATGACGTTGAGAAATATTCCATAACAAACTACCTAGATAGAATTAAGGCTCCAATAGAACTACATCAGGGAACTTCTGATGATGCAGTTCCTACATCTTGGAGTGATACCGTTGTTAAAAATCTAGAAAATGTGGGAGTAAAAGTTGAATATATCAAGCATTCCGGATCAGACCACAACATGCAGCCTGATTGGAACCTAGCCATTAATCAGTCATTAACTTTTTATCAAAAACGTTTAAAATAGCACCATGACATGGAGAGAGCAATTGGATGATCTTTTATACAACTCAATAAAAAATGGGACAACAGCAGACATAGAAGAGATAAAGCAACGCGCTCGTGATGAATACAATGAACAAAAAGGATCTCAAGCTGAATTAAAAGTCGTTGAGTCTCTTTCGACTATACCAATTGTCCAAAAAGTTAACCTGGGGAATAATGCTGATGACAAATCACTTAATGACGTTCTCGTGGTTTTTGTTTCAGAAAGTGGACATTTACCCATGGCTGTACAGGTAAAAACATCCTGGGATGGGGTAGGTAAGTATAAAGCACAGATAAGAGCGGGTCATGAAGACAATCGCCGTATGTTTATGAAAGTTCATCCTGATATGTCTAATACATCGATTATTAAAATTTTCCTAGCAAACGTTAGAAAAATTGATGGCTATATTTGACAAAGCAACATTAAATGTTCCATTATTAATTAATGGGATTATTAATTCGCCTTACTATTAATGTTTTTACACTTCTTGTTGTTGAGTATCTGGTACCAGGATTTACCCTGGCCAATTTTTGGACGGCGGTTGTTGCTGCAATTGCTATTGGGATAGTTAACACTTTAATTAAGCCAATTTTACAACTTATAGCACTTCCGATTTCGATTCTTACTTTTGGACTTTTTGCGTTTTTAGTTAACGTGTTTCTTCTTTGGGTGACTTCGAAGTTTGTTCCTGGATTTAATATTGCAAACTTTACAACAGCTATAATTGCCTCAATTGTTCTTTCTTTAGTATCCTGGTTTCTTCACAAACTGGCTTCTGAATAAATGTTGTTAAATTGATCACAGTGATTATTGGTGTATGTTTAGTTTTTTACTAACCCACCAAAAACATAATCAAATAAACACTTGACGAGACAAAACCAATCTAGAAGTCAAACTCCAAATGAATTCACAAAAAAGGTTAAACTTACTAGCAACATTATTAAACCGATCAAATTTACCAATATTACTGTCTTGGTTGCATTGGACGGGCTTCGTTGACGTTAAGTTTTCTTCCTTTAAGGTCGTATTGATTAAATTTCTCAATGGCTGCTTTTGCTTCCTCTGCGTTTGCAAATTCGACAAAACCAAATCCTCTTGATCTTCCTGTCATTTTATCCATTAAAACGACGGCATCTGTTACGGTCCCCGCTTGAGAGAAAAGATCTCTTAAGTCGTCAGAAGTTACTTCCCACGCTAAATTTCCTATAAAAAGTTTCATAAATTATTATTTGACAAATTGGTTAGCACCAATTTGGTTATTCTGTCACCCCCTTTCATTAATATAACCTTGGAGATTGCTAATTACTAGACACTCACAAAGCTTAAGGATTATTATATAATACATATATGTCAAAAGCAAAAGGGGATAATAAAGAAGAACTAAAGGCTCCTGCCGTGCCTCTACCTGAGATCCTTAAGAAAAGATCAATGTTCTCGGGTGGATCTGCATTTGATGTCAAAGGCTCATTTCAAAAATTTACTCCAAAGACATTTAGAATTACGCAGCACAAAGGGGGATAAAATTGTGGGTGTTCTTGAGTTCTGATATAATAGCTTCGTATGAGCAAAGTAAAGAAACCTGATTCTGTTGAGATTACTTCAGTTGTTGCAAGAGAAAGCGATGGCAATGTTCAGATTACTTTTACTATTCCTTTTACAATAGTTCAAAAGGCTGAAGAAGAAACAGTCATTGAAATGGCTAATGATATTGAAGTGCCAGGTTATAGGAAGGGTAAAGCTCCCATTTCAAAAGTTACTCCAAAAATTCCCCATCAAACACTAGTAGAGCACTCTTTAAGTCATATACTCCCCAAAGCCTTAGCAGAAGCCATTAAAAAGCATTGTATTAAAATTGCGGTTTATCCTAAATATGAGCTAATTAGTGCTAAAACAGGAGAAGCTTGGCAGATTAAGGCTATAACTTGTGAGTTACCTGAAATTAAACTTCCAGATTATAAATCTCAAATTCCTGGAGAAATCCGCGCAATTTCAATTAAGAAAGATCCAACTCGTAAGGAAAAGGAGAACGCTGTTATCAAGTATCTTGTCGAAAACATTAAGTTTGAGGTGCCAAATATTTTAATTGATGAAGAGGTTAACTCAAGACTCAATAGTCTCCTTGCCAGAATCGAGAAATTAGGACTTGCTCTTGAAAGCTACTTAGCTTCACTTGGAAAAAATCCAGATAGTCTAAGAAGTGAGTATCAAACTCAGGCTCACGATGCTATAAAACTCGACTTAATTTTAAGCCGTGTAATTGAAGCCGAACAAATTAAAACTGACGAAAAAGAATTGGCAAGCGCCCTTGAAGTTTCTCAAACTGCTAACAAACTTGAAGAGGGGGAAGATATCAACCAAAGAAAAAGAATCCTTACGTCTATACTTAAGAAACGCAAAGCTCTTGAATTTTTAGTCAATTTGGCTTAATATCGCGGGTATGACAGACCAAAAAAAGAAGCAGATTCAAAATGCGGGTAAGCAGAGTGTGATTGAGTCTTTAAAAGACCTGGGAGGATCAACCACAAGTGACCTTGGCGATCTTCTAAAAGGCACTTCAGAGGACTTCTTCAGTGAGTTAATAGGTCTTCCCAGAGCTCAGAAGAAAGTATCGGGAGATCTTGCCCGCGGAGAGAGCCTTAAAATGAATGAGGCTATGAGCGGAAAAGCTGAAGAAAATAAAAAACTAAGAGCCCAAATATCTTTAGAGAGAAATATGAGCGCTGACGAAAAAAGACTAACTGATGAAAAAATCGGACAATTGAGGGTTCGGCTTCAAGCCTTAATGAGTGAGATTGCTAAACTTGCAGCTACAACAAGTGGAATAGCGCAGGAAGTTGAGATTGCTACAGTTCAAGCTCCAGTAAACCCAGGAATATATCACATAGTGTTCTTTGAAAAATTAATTGAGTTTATGCAATCCTTTAGAAGGAAAATTGAACAATCAAGTATTTGGCTTCAATCTTCAAACAAAAGAGCTCAGAAGAAAAATTATTGGAGTATGTACAAGAAAAAAGGAAGTAGCTTCCTTCTTTCTCCTGATCACTACTTGCAAAGATCTGCGGGCTAGTATAAAATCCCTAGAATTCATATGAAGTTCATGTCCCTCATTATTGTCAGCTTTAGTCTCCTTTTTGGAGCTTCTGACCTAGTGAGAGGATAAGATTAACTAAAATTACAAAACACAAACCTCTCACAAGAGAGGTTTTTTTATACTTAAAAACATGTTTAATGACAGACGATATGAAAATGGAGAATCACTGAGGCAGGCTCTTATGGTTGCCAGAGAAAATGGCGGCCAGATTTTGGATGGTGGAGGTAAAAGATATGCTCGTTTCGTATTGAATGGCGAGTTGCCAAAAGCAAAAGACCATGAGAGAGAATTAAAGTCGGGCCTGGTAGTGGGTAGTGTCGTAATTAATAAAATTGTACCGAGAATTTTAGCAAGCGATGAAGAAACTAAAAAGCTCATTGAGCCATTTTTTGACAAAGATGCCTTAAATTATATTAAGGAATATATAACAATACATGGGACTAAAAAACAGGATAATCCTATAAGTAGAACCGATATGCTTTTGACAAATGAGGGTTTGAGGGTTATAGAAATAAACCCTGATGCCCCTGAGGGATATGGTTTAACTCACGCTGCTGACGAGATTCAGAACGTTTCCGAACACAAACAAAGAAATAGTATGTGGAAGTATTTCCATTACGCACAACTTAAATTTTTAGGGGAAATGCGAAGACGATCTCGTGATGTAAGAGCCGTAATTCCTTTTTGGTCTAAAGGAAATCTTTCTCCTATTGATGCACTTTACATGCAAAATGATTTACAAGAGAAGGGTATAAATGCTGTTGCGCTACCTGTCGAGCAATTAAGATCGGGAAATCCCAATGATTTTAATTGTATTCTTCGTACCATATCAACTGGAACTGAAACCTGGAAAGCTCATAAACACCTACCACTTTATGCTGATAAAACATATTTACAACTTCCTCAGTTCCCAGCCCCTTGGACCGATATCGCCGGACTAAAGCATTTTATATCGCTTGCCTACAAGATATCTCGAAATCCGTTCTTGCAGAAAAAATATGGTGTTAATATTTTTGAGGCATGGGCAATGTCCAAAGTTTTACTTGAAACACATTCTCCGACCTCAACAAGTATAAGAGGAATGATTTCTAAATTTAATAGGGATAAAGAAGGGTGGGTGGCAAAAGAAATACACTCATCCCACGGTGACGGATTTAGAGATGGCCATAGCGTAATTTCAGCCTTAAAGAGCGGTAAATTTATATTGCAAAGAAAAGCAGATTGCAAGCTAACTGGTCGCATCACCTATCTTGATGTTAACGGGGAGATAAGACACGGAAATAAATGGCTAGTTGATATGGACCCAATGGGAGTTATCGGTGGAAGAGTTTATTTATGTCTAAGAGCTTGTCCAAGTCATCCTATGAATGTTGCAGGACAAAATGGTGGGGGGTTATATAACCCTTAATTAATATAAGGCTATGTTAATAGGACTACCCAAAGAAACCAAATTGTTTGAAAATAGAGTTTCTCTAATTCCAAAACATGTTGCTCTTCTCGTTAAGAATGGGCACAGAGTATATATAGAGAAAGATACGGGAGTTGCAGCTGGTTTCACTAATCAAGAATATAAAGCTTCGGGTGCTGAAATTGTTAGTCGTGATCAGGTTTATAAATGTCCAATGATAGTGAGAGTCAAAAGACCTCAACTTAAAACACTTAAACAGAATCAAATTCTTTTAGGATATCTACATGTAGAAAAAGGTGAGAATCCAGAATTATTAAATAGGATTCAACAGAAAAAAATCACAGCATTTGCAAATCATCTTTTTAAAGATGCCGAGGGAAAAAGACTTGTAAACCTTGGTTATGAAGCTGGAGTAGTGGGTATATATGAAGGCTTAAGACTCCACGGAAAACTACTTAAAGATCATGGTGAAGATAATCCATTTTATAACCTACCCTCGTCATTGATTTTAAAATCAGAGGTTAATTTAGTTAGAGAGATTAAAAAAATTTCTAGAAAACTAATTAGAAAACCAAATATTTATATCATCGGTAATGGCCTTGTGGCTAAAGGATGTAAGCTAATTTTAAATCAAATTAAAGTTCCTTATTTCGTTTTACACAGAGAGGAAACAAGGAATATAAAGAAATATCTTCATGAAGCAGATATTCTTATAAATGCAACCTATTGGTTACCTGGTGACAGACCTATTATAACCAGAAAGCTTTTGAAGGATATTAAACCAACAACTCCGATTATTGATGTTTCTTGTGAGGAAGCTGGGGCTGTTGAGACTACAATAGAGAGAACTTGGGCTAACCCTACATACAAGGTAGATGGAATTACACATTTTGCCGTTGGTAATTTACCCTCGGCGGTTGCAAACGACTCAACCGTTCATTTGAGTAAAATGACATATCCATATGTACTTAAAATTGCTAATGGTGATTACAACAATTCTGGTCTTATTGTAAACAAAGGAATTTTACAAAAGATAAAATTACGACCGACAATATGAAATTTTTAAAAATAGTTTCTGAAACTCATTATGCTGCTTTTTTCCAAGTTGGAACCGCATTGAAAAAGCAAATCAAGAACAGAACTCTACAAAAGATAAACTCTCTAGGGAAAAAATATACTACTCTCTGCAACAAAGCAAACTTGATATATAAAAATGTTGAGAAAGAATACCCCAAATACTACCAAGAGCTCCAGGGTTTAGCTGATGGATCAGGATTGAAACTTGAGGAGATTTTACTCGCTAATTGTTCTGACATTTACGATATGGAGGAACATTGTACTTCGGTCGTTGTCAAAGATAAAAATAATAATTTTCTTCTTGCTCATAACGAAGATGAATCCAGTCCAGATTTTAAAAAAGATGCTTATAATTTTGATGTAACAATTGGTGAGGATAATTCTCACTATTTTGGATTTGGAGTTTGTCGGTCGTTAATTGGAGCATCAATTTCATCAAGTAATTCAGTAATACAATTTGTAAACACTCTCAAACCAACAACCGCCATTAAAGGTTTACCTAGAAATGTTGTAGCAAGAATACTACTTGATATTAAAAATCCTAATGACTTAATTAAAACCTTAAATAAAATAACACCATCGTCATCATATCATCATACAATTTTTTTTAGAAAACAAAGAAGGTTGTATAGTGTTGAATATGCCAATAACAAAAGGGTTATTAAAAAAATCGATCCTCCTTTTACACATACTAATCATTTTCTATCTCATTTGAAGAAAAATAATAATATTACCTCAGACTCGTCTAATTTCAGATACGACAAATGTTCTGTTTCAATGGGTAAGATCAAAAGTAGAAAAGATCTTATGAAACTAATGTCTGATAAGACTGGTTCCTCGAACGGCGTATCTAGACCTACAACTATTTACTCGGTAATAATAACGGATAATTTAAAAGAAGTTTATTTAGCAAAAGGAAGACCTACAAAGGTCGAGGATTATAAGCGTTTGGTTTAGACAACAAGAGCAAAATAAATTCTCCTATCGACAGATTATAACCAGGATGCAAATTTCTCTTTAAGTTTCTGTGCTGCTTCTTCTCCCTCTTTTAAATCAACAGGTGTTAAAAGTGGACCAGAAGTTTTCATATCTTTTCTGCCACTTAATTCTAAAGCCATCCTCTGAGTTAGTTTTTCCGCAGTTGCACAAACTTCGAGTGGAACTGCATCAACTAAATTATTTTCTCCATCGTATATGTTAAATTGTCTTATGGGGCAAACCCCTACAGCATTCCCTACAAACAGTGCGCTAACTACTTTGTGACTTCTTAAATCATTAAGGCTTACAACTTTTTCTGTAGTTGGAATCCGTAAGAATGGAGCCATATGATCAATTATGTATTGCCTTGTCGTTCCACCAAGTATATTTGTATTCATGGGTTGGTATAGTATTTCCCCTTTATCTGTTATAAACAAATAATCTTCACCACCAGCATCAGCCATTACTCCATTTCTAATTATTTGTTCTGCCACAGCTGCTTTATTTGTTGGATGGAACGGCGTTGGTTCATCTGTTTTTGGGTCGACCCAGTACGGACCAAAGAACCCAACTTCGTGATTTCCCAACTCTCTGGCTCTTCTACCTAGTGCACCTGCCGAACCATATCCTCCAAAAGCTTTTGCGTTAATGGGGTTAAATCTTCTTGTTTCCATAAATACTGCGACATCAGCCCCATTTGAATAGGCGGACGCGTCTAGATATTGCCCCATTGAACTTATGTCGATTGTCATTTCTAATCCGTCTGTAGCCCTTATACCCGTTCCAATACCAGAAACTCTACAGGCGGCGGGTCTAATATAACCTCTCATCGTAGGCTTTCCATCTTTGTCAAAAAAAACATGGGAAGACATGGAAGCTAAATCAATAAGTGCTTGGCTATGATTCCTAAGAGTTCTGTCGTCAACAAAACCAGATAGACCCATTACTTGAAGTGACCTTTTATATCTGGCCATTCTTTGTTCGTGCAAAACTAAATTTGCTCCGACAACTTCGCCGTTATCATCTATTACCGGTCTTAACCCGCAGCCTTCAAATACTCCTTGGGAATAGTGGAGGCCGGCGTTGTCAATATCTAATGCCGATCGTAAAGCAGGGTGCCATCCTGGACCCATTATAATTTTGTCAGAGCCTGCGTGTTTACGTACAATTATGTTGACGCCAGGAAGTCTTCTTTCGTAT
>CAZTGB010000012.1:20381-20580 GCA_964612965.1 uncultured Gammaproteobacteria bacterium
AATTGGCCCTGGAGTTGGATAAGCACATAAAATTTCTCGTTGGGGTAAATAGTCAGTTACCGTATTAATCAGAGGTTCACTGTGACTAGTTTCCGTAGCCATTAAAGATGATAATACTCTCTAGTTTTGTAATGTCAAATTTAAGCTGTTTAGGACGCGATACATTTCGGACTCTATGATATTTAAAAATGAGTCACGA
>CAZTGB010000013.1:0-2803 GCA_964612965.1 uncultured Gammaproteobacteria bacterium
ATTACAATCTTAGTATACTTTTTGACAATTTTCTCGGTGGGAGCTTTTGATACATTCACAAAAAGCCCTTCACAAAACTTGATTACTTCACTCTTTGATAGATCAAACTTTCCAGAATGTCTAATGACCTCATCAAGAATAACCTCACTTATAACACCCTCAACCTTGCCTTTTCTGACAAAATTTAAGACTTTGGCAGATCCACCTTTGGGAGAATTTAGACCCGAAAGGACAACTGAAGCATTAAATAAGACCTTTTTTCTTAAGTTCTTTTGATTCTTTTTCATCTAATTCAAAAAACTCGTTAATTTCCGGGTCAGAATAGCTTCTAACTTGATAAGAAAGAGTTTTAATTGGTTCTATCACCAATTTCCTGCCAGATCTAGTTATTTTGGCAATCCCATTTTCATCAAAAAGCCCTTCTCTCAATCTTTTCGGGACTGTAAAAACTCCTCTGGGTTGAAGTTTAATTATATCTTCATAAGAATAAGTTTGCATACTTACGATAATACGTTAATTCCGTATTTCTGTCAAGTATTTTTCAGAACTTTTTCAAAGACTTTTACGGCGCATCTAGCGATGCTAAGCTTTGCTTATTAATCTTGATATTCTCAAGTGCAGACTTAGCTGATGCTTGTGCTAAGTGAACTGCGGTTTTGGCATCTGAGTGTGCATTTTTGTTACCAATTTTGCCTATATGTATAGCTAATTTTTCAGTTTCACCTGCTAGTTTTCTAACTTGAAGCGGAACTTCAATTGCGTATTTAAGAGATTTTTTGATTTGTTCTTTGTTTTTAGCTTTATGGGGACCCCCTTTATAAGCCTTCATTACTTTATCAAAAGCTTTTTTGTCTTCTTCTGCTAATTTGTCAAACTTCCTTTTAATCTCAAGTGCGTTTTTGTGAATTTTGATAACATCCTTTTGAACTTTCTCATAGCCCTTTTTACCGAGGGTTAAATTGCAAACCATTTCAACCAGGGAGGCTGCAAAGCCTCCGGCAAGAGCTGCTACAACTCCTCCTCCTGGGGTTGCACTTTTACTTCCCAATTCTTTTTGAAACTGAGCTAAGGTTTTACTTTGTATCATTCGTATAGTTTGTTTTCTAGTACTTGATCGCTTTTAAAAGCGTCTGCTTTAAAAGTGGTTTTTACAGCACTAACTAATGCCTCCATTGGGATCATTCCATATATCTCACTATTCTTAATTTTAACACCCACCTCAAGTGCTAGTTTTTCAATCTGTCGGTAAACCTCAGCAAAATTTGTTATTTCAAAATCAACTAAGTTCATGGAAACTTGAGCCAGTCCATCGACTTCAAAACCCAACGCCTTAACAGCTTTAAGTCCTCCATCTTTTTCACGAATCTTTTTGGCAATATCTTTGGCAACATTAACGTCTTTTGTACCTAAGTTAACATTAAAAGCTATTAAGTATTTACGGGCTCCAATTACTGTTGCCCCCGCTGTAGCATGAGTTTTATCTGGACCAAAGTCTGGAGTTTTCATTTTAACCTTCAGTCCTTCATATTCGCCCACTCTAATATCAGCCAAGTTTCTGTTCTCGGGGGTTCTTGCTGAAGCCTCATACAAAAAGACTGGGATATTAAGTTCACCAGCAACTTTTTTGGCTAGTTTATTTGATAACTCAACACACTCATCCATTGAAATTCCTGATACAGGAACAAAAGGAACTACATCAGTGGCCCCTATTCTTGGGTGTTCCCCAACATGTTTATTCATATCAATTAGTTTGGTTGCCACCTTAATTGATTCAAAGACTGAAGTTAGAACATCTGTTGGGCTACCTACCACTGTAAACAAACATCTATTATGTGAGGCGTTATATTCAAGTTCAAAGACTTTAACTCCGGAAACTTTCTTTGCTGCCTCAAAAATAGCATTAATAACTTTAAGATCTTTTCCTTCACTGAAATTTGGGACGCATTCAACTATTTTTTGCATATTTATTCAATTTTTTATCGAATGTGAACAAATCGAAACCTAATGATTTTGATTTAGCGATCAGAAAACAGTCCACAAATTCTAAAGTGGTGTTTTTAAATATTTTTATTGCTTCTAAAAAAATAGGAGTATTTTCAGTCCTAATATATTCAGTTGAAATAAGTGGCTCGATCGCGGTTAATAATGTTTCTTTACTATATTGATAGTAGCTTCTCAATGCAAAAAGAGTTTCAAAAACTACTACTTCAGAAAGTAAAATTATTAGATTTCCATTTTTTGCTTTTTTAACTAAACTTTCGACTTTTTTATGCTGGCTAGGGATATCATTGAGTAAAAATCTAAGAATAGCGTTTGTATCTATAATGAACGTTTTCATTTATGAAGCTTCGGCCTTGGCTTTCTAAAAGCCATATAGGTCCCAAAAAGGTCGTGAAGTTCTGAATTAGACAATGGCTTTTTTGTGGTTTTAAATGTTCCAGAAAGTTCCAAAAAATCTTTAATTGGCTTGAATAATATTCCTTCGCTTGTTTCGTAAGCAACAGCCTTACTGGGCTTTTTAAAGCCAAACTTTCTAAGAAGTTTTACTGGCAGACTAATTTGCCCTTGAGATGTAATGGAAACTGGGTACATGCATTGAATTTATCAAATTGCATTACTTTTGTCAAATTACATTACATTAAGTACTTTCGCTGAAATTTGGGGCACATTCAACTATTTTTTGCATAGACATTTGATTATATCTAATACCCTCGTTCTCGACCGCTATAGACATTTTCCATTCCAAGCCTTTGCCAATCAGAATGCATTTTACTACGCAAGGTCTCTTTTGAAGGAAAATTAA
>CAZTGB010000013.1:2813-19731 GCA_964612965.1 uncultured Gammaproteobacteria bacterium
GATCTTGCCTCTTCTGTCATGGCGCGGTGACGATCTATATCAAAAGTTTTTACATATTTATCCTCTGGTGAAAAAACATGAGTTTCATTGGTTTCGACAATAAAACGCGCTTGCTCTGTGAATTCTCTTTCTAATTTTATAATTTCGTCTTCGTTGAAGAATTTATCTTCTTTTGAGGCAAATTTACAAACAATGTCTAATTTTATTTTAGCTGCTTTAACCCACGGGTCATCAAAACAATCAAAAACCACACATCTATCTTTGTTTGCTCTTGCATAGTCTAGATAGTTGTGACGGATTTGATTAAGTACTTCCGCATTTTGAGAATCTCTCCAATCCGGCTCTCTTTGACCCTTTTCTTTATAGGAAGCCTTCATTCTGACTATTGTTTCTTCAACTGGTATGTCGATAATTACAAATTTTCCCGGAACATTCATAAATGGCCTATTTATGTCTTCAATATAACTAACATCGGCTCCATCAACTGACTGTAATGCAATCGTGCTTAGCCAAGACCTATCTTTTAGTAGTACTCCTTTTGGATTTTCGTTCAAAAATGGAATTTGTCTTTTTATATGAAGTTCCGATCTTGAAGCAGTATAAAGTAATGTGTTAGTTGTTGCAGCCATATCCCTATATTTCGGGTCACGAAGGACAGGTCTTATTACTTCCTCCCCTAATGGAGTTCCTCCCGGCTCTCTAACAGCGAGAATGGGAAAGTCAGTTGTCTCTTTAAATAAAATCCAAGTTAATACAAATAATAAGCTTTTACCTCCACCTTCATTTCCCTCTAACGCATAACTCATTCCCATAGTGACTGAACCTACATCACTTTTACTAAAACTTCAAGGAGAAATTACTTTTTTATAAGCCATCTGAATATGGGCCAGCTCTGTACTTGAAGTGTATTTATCAATTCAGTGCTTGGTCCTTTTATATCGGGGTGTGCACCTCCTGATGCTCGGAGTTTTAATAAGTGAAACACATCCATTGCACTTATTCTCATAGTTACCGGGATAACATCTGCTCGTGCAGCAAAATATGGTATAAATGAACTATATCCAGGGCCTAATTTTCGGATTATATCTCTCGCTTTTTTATTCAAGCTAATGCCATATTCATAATCACTACTTAACCTTAATTCTTCATATACTTTAGGGGTAGTATGAGTAGATGAATCAAAATCTCCAACAATAAATGTTGCTAACCTATGTCTAACTAATTCATAAAAGGCTCCAATCGATATATTAAAATTACCAACAACTTGGATCATTTCTAACTCCTTTGGGGGTTTGTCGTGGAGTCCAAATCCACTGAATATAGTCTGTATCATATCCCCCACTTTTTCATCAGGTCTACTTTTTAAAGAGTCGTGAATTTGCCTTACAGATAATTTTGATCCATTGGCTAGAAACGCAGATAGAAATATTCTTTCAGCATTCTCAGTCACTTTGACGTTTATTAAACCCACCTTATCTATCACAAATTGACCATTTTCCAAACTCAACTCTTTTAAGATGCCCTGTCTTTTTTGTTCTAACGAAATCTCAAAACTACTAGGTTCTGTGTATTTCATTAGTGTAGGTAAACCTCTTTCTGCTAAATCACGTAGAGTATTAGAAATTTTTACAGTCTCAGGTAGATCACTCGCGCCAAGTTTTGCAATTCCCTCACGTAGTGAAAGTGCGCTGTTGGGGTGCATCGCTAAATGATTCAAAAAACTCTGGTTTGTAACCTGCCTTGCATCGTCTAAAGCATGGTTCAAAACCCTCCATCTAAACTGCCATCCTTTTTCACCTTCGGTCTGTTTTAAAGTTAGCAGATAATGTTCTAATCCCTTTTTTGTTAAATGACTATAGACTTCATATACTTTGCGGTTTATCGCCTCCAACTCTGCCTGTTTACTTCCCAATTCTTTAGGAACTCTCCAATAATCAACTGGAAATATGCCACCCCTACTTGAAAATGCTTCAAACCCAAAATGTCTTAATGAGCAAATATCACGCAGTCCCGAAAGTACCGACACTCCTTCCATGATAATTGGAGAATCTCCAGTATTTTCTCCCCAGCCCGCGTTAACCTGTTCTAATATGCTGGTGTGTGAAATTTCATTTGAACTCCTTGCTGACAGTGTATATGCCAAGAAAAAATCGGCGGTAGCTTCTGGATTACCTCTACCTTCTAAAATTTTTAGAGCTAAGTTGTTGTATGAAATTGCGGTTCTGTCTCCCATCGCGATAACCCTAGCTCTTTCTTCTCGAGTTAAGTCACAATGTGGATCTAAAAAATTTATTGTGGAATTATAAATAACTTGTTCCTGTTTTGGAGTACGTTCTTCAATTATAAAGTTGACTTTGTCGGCTAGGGGCAATTCTTCAAATTTTCTTTTAGTATCTCGATCTAATGCCATGCTTTATTTATTATCCCCACTTCCATGAATTTTATTCTTTTGCATACTTTGAAAAATGCCCTAAGTCTTTGTCTTTATAAAGCTTGGGTAACATATCTTCTGGTTTCCAGTTTTTTCTTAAACTTTTAATATCGTCTGATGTTTGATATTTACCTTTTATATTGTATTTATCTATTTCAGGCACTTTTACTGTTTCATGAAAAATGATTTGCGCAATGCGAAGACCTACAGGTAATGGAATTATTGCATTACTAAAGTTGGTTATCTCCATTGTCCAGCGATTTACATATCCAATATCTCCCCAACCCGCGCATTTACAAACTCCAATTCCAATTCTTCCAATCGAACTTCTTGCCCTCATTTCAGTTGTCACCGCAGGGAGTTCTTTAGTTCCATTTTTTCCACCAATGAACTCAATTGTGTGGGCAAGTATTGTTTCACCAGGAGCTATTAAAACAACTTTGTCTTTATTTTTAAGTCCGTGGAATGGATTTAATTTCGATTTTATTTCAGAAACCAAAACCGCCTCCTCGCAATCATCGTACATTCTTCTAACTGACTTTTCATAGAAGGGATTAAGTACTTGTGAGTGTTTAATTGGATCCTGTCTAAAGAAGAGTCCACCGAGCCTTACATCATAGCTGGAGTTGGCTACATTATCTGGATTAAAGGGAAAAATAATAATGTTTCCGGCTTTCAAATGTTTTAATATCTCTGGCTTAGAAAGAACTGACATTATATTGCAACAATCTAACAACTAATACCTTAAAAATCAATGATCAAAGAGGAGTTTGTGTTACTTCAGTCATTTCTTCTTTTTTAGGGCTTTTCCATGAAGCATATTTACAATCTGGATACCTGCTGCAACCAAAAAACTTTCTGCTTTTAGAGGTCTTTTTAACTATTACATCTCCTTCATTACAGTCTGGGCATTTTGCTCCAATCTTTTCTAAATATTTTTCTGTGTGTTTACAATCTGGGAACCTGCTACAGCTTATAAACTTTCCAAATCTTCCGGTTCTAATTACCAGTTCTCCTTCTTCACAGTCGGGGCACTTTCTTCCAAGTTTTTCTACTGCTATTTTTACTCTTTTACTGTTTTTTTCAACATCAACCAGTTTCTTTTCAAATGGTTTATAAAAGTCTTTGATTGTTTTAACCCAAGATAGTTTTCCTCCTGCTACTTTATCCAGCTCATCTTCCATTTCAGCGGTAAAAGCATATTCAAAAGTATCTGGAAAGTTACTAATTAAAAAGTCATTTACAGCAATCCCAATTGAGGTTGGGGCAAACGCCCTGGCATCATTTTTTTCTACATACTGACGTATTTGGATGGTTGAAATAATTGGAGCGTAGGTTGATGGCCTTCCAATTCCTAATTTCTCAAGCATTTTAATTAAAGATGCCTCATTAAATCTAGCGGGAGGCATAGTGAACTTTTGGACACTATTAACTTTAAGTAAATCTAGTTCTTCACCTTTTGTAACTTCTGGTAGAATTATCATATCCTCATCGCTAACTTTTCCGGGAATTACTTTTCTCCACCCATCAAATTTCATTACTTGACCACTAGCTCTTAATTGATGCTCCCCCGCGCTAACCTCAATAGTTGTTTCATCAAAAATACTTGGATTTACTTGGCAAGCTACAAAACGTTTCCAAATAAGCTCATATAATTTTTCGAAATCTTTTACCATTTCGCCACCCAAATCGACTCCTCCTGGCATTTGATTTACATTGGTGGGTCTAATTGCTTCATGAGCTTCTTGAGCTGATTTACTTTGTTTTTTGTAAAGTCTAATTGAATCTGGTAAATATTCTTTTCCATATTCTTTTTCAATTAATGTTCTGGCTTTATTGATAGCTGCAATTGATAAATTGACCGAGTCGGTTCTGTGATACGTAATTAACCCTTCTTCATATAACTTTTGAGCTATCGACATAGTTTTTTTAGATGACCATCCGAAAATCCTAGCTCCTGCTTGCTGCATTGTTGAAGTGGTAAAAGGTGGATATGGAGATTTGGTTACCTCACGCTTCTTAACCTCAGCAACTTTATAATTAGAAATCTTTAACTCAGACACAACTTTTTTAGCGTCTTTCTCATTTTCTATTTCTTCTTTGGTAAGCCAAATAACAAATTCCTTTTTGTTTTTAGTCTTTACGTTACATGTTATTTCCCAATACTCGGTTGGCTTAAACTTTTCAATTTCTCTTTCTTTTTCAACGATAAGTCTTACTGCAACTGACTGAACACGTCCCGCAGAAAGGCCTCGCCTTACTTTTTTCCAGAGAAGGGGTGAGAGTTTATAACCCACAAGTCTATCAAGTACTCGCCTTGCAATTTGAGCATCGACTAAGTTGGTATCAACATCGCGGGGTGAGGCTATAGCTTCTTCTACAGCCTCTTTTGTAATCTCATGGAAAACTATTCTTTTTGTTTTGACGCCTTTTAGGATTTCTTTTACATGAGAAGAGATCGCTTCACCTTCACGGTCAGGGTCAGTTGCTAGATAAGCAAGATCGGCATTCTTCCCGAGATGTTTTAATCTTTTAATAGTTTCAGCTCTTTTTTCAACCACCTGATAGTCTGGTTTAAAATCATTTTCAATATCGATACTCAATTTACTTTTGGGTAAATCCATAATGTGCCCGGTAGTAGCTTCCACTTCATATCCACTCCCTAAAAATTTTCCAAGCGTTTTTGCTTTAGTTGGCGACTCAACGATAATTAATTTCATGTATTTATTTTAGTAAGTTATTCCTTTTGACTTATGACTTAACATACATAAGAACCTATTCTACATAAGCATGTCAAGTATGTCTTGTGGTTTGGTCACGACTTTTGCTCCATTTTCCATTAAATAGTTAGGTAGCCCGCTCAAGGGCTCATCAAGTCTTCCTGGAATTACAAAGACTTCCTTCCCTTGATTTGCAGCCCAATTAGCAATTGAAAGAGTACCACTGATTCTTGCACCTTCAATAATTAAAACTCCCAGGGAAAGACCTGAAATAATTCTATTCCTTGAAAGAAAATTACTTTTAAATGGCGGCGTTCCTGGAGGAAATTCTGTAACAACTGCTCCATGTTCTGAAATAGTTTTTGCTAGTACCCAATTTTCAGGCGGATAAATAACGTCAATTCCGGATCCAAGTACTGCTATGGTTCTGCCCCCTGCATAAATGGCTGCTTTGTGTGCAGTTGAATCAACCCCTCGAGCAATCCCTGAAATAATAGTTACACCAGCTCTTGCAAGTGTGGCTGAAAAATCCCAAGCAATTTTTTTGCCATAATCAGACATTCTTCTTGATCCGATTATGGCAATTGCCTTTTGGTCACTGTCAATAATTTTACCTACTGAATATAATTTCTCCGGGGCACCCTGGATTTGTTTTAAGTTATAAGGATAAGAACTACTGCTTAATAATATTTCTTCGTAGACGTTAGAATTTGCCATTATGGATTATTTTGCAGGTTCCACCTATTCATAATACTACGAGCAATGGGGCCTGCAACTTTTGATCCTTCCCCACCTTTTTCAACAAGAACAGTCAAAACTATTTCTGGTTTATCATATGGCGCAAAAAGGGTGAACCATGCGTGTGTGTCCTCCTCTGTTCCTACTTGTGCAGTTCCGGTTTTACAACCCACGGTGGGTGTAAAATCAAAAAATGTAAATCCGGTTCCGCCTTGCGCACAGGCCTCACGCATTCCTTCTTTTACTAAATCAAAATCTTCTTTTTTAATATCGAGTTTCTGACAACTTCTTTTTCCATCATCAAATAACTTTGGTGTGCAATAGTTTCCACCTGAAGCAATTGCGGCAATCATCATGTTTTGTTCAATTGGAGTAATTGCGACATCTCCCTGACCAATTGCGTAGTGATAAGTATTTCCCAAAAACCAAATTTCATTTTTAACTTTCTTTTTCCATTCTGGGGTGGGGATAAGACCCGATACCTCACCCGGCAAATCAATTCCAGTTGGAGCATCGAGTTTAAACTTTCTTGCAAACTCAGCAATTTTATCTGGACCCAACATTTCTCCAATGGTATAAAAAAATGTATCTGTTGAACGGGCTAGGGCGCGAGTTAAACCAATTTGCCCTTCACGCCCACCATATTGGGTAAAATACCAATTACTATATGTAAAGTCTCCGTATAGAGTTTTAACTGTAATAAGTCCCTCATCGTTAAATAAATAGTTTTTATCTATCTTTTCTTCAGCCAGGGCTGCTAGTGCAACAAGTGGTTTAAAAACTGACCCAGGATGAAAGGTTCCCCCTATTGCACGATTAAAAAATGGTAAATCTTTATTTTCTAAGTCATGACTTATATCATTAGGATTAAAACTTGGATATGAATAAAGTGCCAACACCTCGCCTTTTGTGTCTGTTGCTATAACCGCCCCCTTTTTATCCAATACTTTTGCGGCCTCTTTTTGGAGGCCAAAATCTATGGTTGTGTGAAGATCGCGACCGGGAGAGGCTTTCTGTTCACCTAATGTTCTAATGGTTTTTCCACCTGTATCAACTTCAACAAGAGTCTCTCCATCAATACCAGTTAGTAAACAATTATATTTAAGTTGTAGTCCGCTTTTGCCTTCGAGCTGCCCCAGTTTTTTTGGACCTTTTTCTAAACAATTTGGATCAACTTTAAAAACGTCGTCTGGTCCAACCTCACCAACAAAACCTGTTATATGAGCCATATCAGCCCCTTCTAAGACCTCACCTCCACGAGCTAATATACGGCCACGGTTGGCAACTATTGGAATTCTTTTAATTCTATTTTTCTCAGAAAGATCACGGTAATATGCTCCCTTAATTACTTGAAGCTCAAAAATACGAGTTAATAAAAGTAAAAATCCTAATATTAAAACTCCCCTTAAAAACCAGGAAAGCCAGGACTGCTTCTTCCTTGATACTAGAGATTCCATGTTTTCATCATACCAATAATTATCAATAATCCAACTCTAGCTTTAGTAAAGTTGGCTTTACTAGACTTTTAAAACCTGCCGGTAAATAATACGTCCTATGGAAATAAAAATTCACGATTTTCAAATGTCTATTTTAAAAGAACTTCTTTTTAAACCGGAGGCAAGATTTCGTGACCTTAAAAAGGTAGATGTAACAAATGACCATTTTACTTTTCATATTAACCACCTAATAAAAGAAGAATTGGTTATCAAAAAAGACGGAAGATATTCACTTTCTGATAAAGGAAAAGAATTTGCTAATCGAATAGATACGAATGCACTAAAGATCGAAAGGCAAGCTAAAGTTGCTATTGCTCTTCATGCAGTTAGAAAAGTAAAAGGAACAACTGAATATCTTGTTCATCTTCGACTTAAAGAACCTTTTTATGGTTGGTGCGGGTCACATACTGGGAAAATAAGATGGGGAGAAAACCCAATTGATTGTGCAAAAAGAGAATTTCTAGAGGAGACAGGACTTACCGGAGACTTTTCCCACAAAGGTATTGTTCATTACCTTCACTTTCATAAAGATGCCAGACTTCTGGAAGATAAATATTTTTGGGTTTACAAAATCGAAAATACTAAAGGGGAATTGAAGGAAAGTGTTCCAGAAGGAAAAAATCTTTGGTTAACTGAAAAGGAATTTAGGAAACTTAAAAATGTTTTTGCATTCCTTGATGAAATCTTGGAAGTAATTGACAATAAAAAGTTTATTTATCTTGATAGAGTCAGATTTGTAGAAACTTATTAGAATGACGGTCGAAACAAGAATAATTGGACATAAAGAAACCTCTCGGATTTTTTTTGCGTTTTGTGATTCTTGTTTTGATGTAAACGAAGAAACAGGAGATCCGCAAAATGGAAGTTTGCAACTGTCAGGAGATGGTGTCAAAACATTCGAAGAGGCAGAAGGACAAATTAAAGAACATTTAAATTATTGGTCAAAATTCGAAACTAAGAATCATAGAACTAGAATAGACTGTATATAAAATTTCTAAAGCCCTTTAGTTACTCTAACTTGGTTAAGAAGAGATATATCATCAAGAAGTTTTCCACAACCTCTAACCACACATGTAAGTGGGTCTTCTGCTATCCAAACAGGCATTTTAGTGGCTTCAGAAATTGTTTTATCTATTCCAGTTAATAGTGATCCACCCCCCGCAAGAGTAATTCCTCGCTCCACAATATCGTTAGCAAGCTCAGGTGGGGTTTCTTCTAGAGTATCTACAACATTAGTTACAATTTCTTGTATAACTGGACTTAGCGCTTCCTGGATTTCGCTACTTGTCAGTTTAACTGATTTAGGAAGGCCACTTTCTAAATCTCTTCCTCTAACTACTGCGAATTTGTCTTTTTGTGAAATTGAAGATCCAATACTCATTTTTACTGTTTCAGTTGTGGGCTGACCCAAAAGAAGTGAGTATTTAAGCCTTACATAATTAATAATTGCCTCATCCATTTCGTCTCCTGCAACACGGACCGATCTTCCAACTACAATTCCACCCATTGAAATCATTGCAATTTCACTAGTTCCTCCTCCGATATCAACTATGAAAGTTCCTTCGGGCCCAGTGATTGGAAGGCCTGCGCCAATTGCGGCTGCCATGGGTTCTTCTATTAAATGAGCTTCACGAGCTCCGGCATCCAGAGCTGCATCAGCTACGGCCCTTCTTTCAACTTCGGTAACTCCAGACGGAATTCCTATTATTACTCTCGGTCTTGGAATTTTTGGAACCGCAGATCCTGTCTCGTGAACTTTTTTAATATAGTAGGTAAGCATTGCAGCTGTTGCATCAAAATCTGCGATAACACCATCTCTCAACGGACGGATTGCTTCGATAGACGCAGGAGCTCTTCCCAACATTTTCTTGGCAGACATTCCAATTGCAAGTATTTCTTTTGTTTTTTTGTGACGTGCAACTGCTGAAGGCTCACGAATCACAATTCCTTTTCCCCGGACATAGACCAAAGTATTAGCTGTTCCCAAATCAATTCCTACATCATGCGAAAACAAACCGAGAAGATAATTTATGGGACTTACAAATTTCAACATGCATCGGAAGTATATATTTGATGTTAAAATGGTTCAATATGCACAAGCTTGAAAAGGTTATTTCATTTCTTTTTGGAACATTATTCTTTTTGGTTCCTTTAGTTCTTTGGCCTTACACGTCAGAAGTATTTGAATTTAATAAAATAATTGTCACTTATGTTGTAACCGCATTAATTACATGTATTTGGGTGGTAAGAATGATTTCAGAAAAGAGAATTGTATTCCGCCCTTCATTATTAGATATTCCTCTTTTGTTTTTTTTAGGTACTCAACTTATTTCGACATTTTTTTCTATTGATGTCAGAACATCAATTTTTGGTTATTACTCAAGATTTAACGGCGGACTTCTTTCGACCTTTTGTTATTGCCTCCTCTTTTGGGCCTATGTATCAAACATGAACAAGAAGTCGGCAATCAAGAGTTTTAAAATGCTTATTTTTTCAGCTGTATTAGTATCGATTTACGGAATTCTTGAACGCTTTGGGGTAGATAAAAATATTTGGATACAAGATGTTGTAAATAGGGTTTTTTCAACTTTAGGACAACCTAATTGGCTAGCGGCTTTTCTTGCGGCCTTAATTCCAATTACATTTATGGGTTTTGTTAAAAAACCGTATTCATATGTTTTGTCATTGCTTTTTTTCATCACTCTTCTTTTTACAAAATCTAGAAGCGGAATTTTGGGATTTGTTATAGCTGATTTAACTTATTGGAGTTATGTGTTTTATAAATTCAAGAGACAATATTTAAAAGAGTTTTTAATTTTTAACTCTATTTTTCTAATTATATTTTTCCTTATTAAAACTCCGTTTACTACCCAACCAATAGTCGTTACAAACGCACCAGCTCTTGAAACAGGAGGAACTGAATCCGGGACTATTCGTAAAATTGTCTGGAAGGGGGCTATAAATCTTTGGAAAAATAATCCCTTAATTGGGACAGGTCCTGAAACGTTTGCATATGCCTATTACTTAGAGCGTCCCGTAGAACATAATTTAGTATCTGAATGGGACTTCATATACAACAAAGCACACAATGAATATTTAAATATTGCGGCAAATACAGGAAGTTTGGGGCTTGTCTCATACTTAACTCTAATTGGGTTTTCAATATTTATTTTTGTTAATTTTCTTAAACAAAATAGAAATGAAAACCCACCAAGCAAAAGTTATTTTATTACTCTTTCGCTTTTTGCGGGCTACATCTCCCTTCTTGTTAGTAATTTCTTTGGCTTTTCAGTTGTCCTTATTCAACTGCAGTTATTTTTATTTCCCGCTGTAGCTATTGTTTTAAAGATAGGAGAAAATCAAAAAACTGAAAATAAAGAGGGTAAATTTTCCTATCTTATTTTTATTCCTCTGACCCTTACCCTTTTAATCTTAATTTCAATCTATAGGTATTGGTGGGCAGATCTTTTATATGCAAAGGCAAAAAATCTAAACCGAAATGATGATCCAATTGGCGGCCAGAGTTATATTACGAAGGCAATTATTGTTTCACCAAATGAGGCGATCTATCATTTGGAACTTGCTGAAAGTTATACTAAAATTGCCCTAGTAATTGATAAATCTAAAGACAAAATCAATCTTGACGAGAATGTTGCAAAAGCAATATCAGAATCAATCCGCGCCCAAGAGCTTTCGCCTAATAATGTAAATATTAAAAGAATAGTATTTTCAAATTTCATAAGACTGTCTTTGATTGATCCAAAATATTTAATTGAGGCAGCCAGCACCCTTGAAGAAACTGTTAAAATGGCGCCCACAGATGCTAAACTTTTCTATAATCTCGGACTTGTCTATGCAAGACTTGGGCAGATCTATGCAAGACTTGGGCAGATTGACCCCGCCTTAGAAAACATTAAAAAAGCTGTTGAGCTTAAACCAAACTACAAAGATGCAAGGCTTGCATATGCATTTCTTTTGATAGATAAAAAGGAAAACCAAAAAGCAAAAGAACAACTTGAGTATATTTTGAAGTTTGTTGATCCTAATGACACAATTACCAAACAACAACTAGAGGAAATTAAATAAACTACCAAATAGTTTTGACGCTTTTATAATTCTGTATTTTCCTATCCGCAGTTACAATTGGGCAATTTAAAATTTGAGCAGTTGAGATAATAATTCTGTCGGCTGGGTCTTTGTGTGTAAGATTATCTAAAAAGACAGAACCCGAAGCTATACTATTATCAACTGGAACAAAATGAATTGAAGAAATTTGTTCTAATTTATTAATCCACATTAAAAAATCCATACCTAAATCCAATTCTCCCTTTTTAATAAGAAGCGCAATTTCCCAAACACTTATTGAGGATATATAGACGGATTTCTTACTTTTAGCTTCGATTATTACTTTCTTTGCTCTTGGTGATAACTTATCCGAACCGACTAACCACCAAATAATAGTGTGGGTGTCAAGAAGTATCATTTTAATGCTTCCCAATCATCGACTCCTACTGGATCTGTGATATTGCCAACATAAGTAATAGAGTTGCCTAATTTTTTAAGAATTGTGTCCTCATCTTCCTTAACATATGGGTTAATCTGCACTACGGGTTTACCGTTATGGCTAATCAAAAGTTGTTGTTTACTTTGTTCAACCATTCTTAAATATTGCAATGCCTTGGCTTTGAATTCAGATTTAGAGACTGTTTGAGTTTGCATATGACTATAGTCATATTACTATGGTCATTCTACTCTGTCAAGTGACTCATTTTGATGATATAATAGCCTCATAACGAAATATCATTTCGATATATCGTATAAAATACGTTATGATCCAGAAGATTTTAAAATCTACAGATCCCAAATTAAGACTCAAGTCCAAAAAAGTAGGAAAAATAGACAAGAAGGTCTTGTCTTTAATTAGTGATTTAAAAGACACTCTTAAAATTCAAAAAGATCCTGAAGGGGTTGGGTTGGCAGCTCCCCAGATAGGACGTAATCTTCAAATTTTTTTAGCTTCGTATAAAAACTTTGAGAGAGTTGTAATCAATCCCGAAATTATTGATATAGATAAAAAATTCTCAGACAAAAAGGTTGTTAAAAACGAAATACTAGAAGGTTGCCTATCCCTCCCCAATTACTATGGACCCCTAAGACGTGCCAGAAGTGTAACGGTTAAATACATGAATGAAAAAGGAGAGGAAAAAACAGAGACTTTTACCAATTTTAATTCACAAATAATCCTACATGAAATTGACCATCTTAATGGAAAGCTTTTTGTAGATCACCTTTTGAAAGAGAAGAAGCCTTTGTATAAACTAAATAAAAAAGATGAATGGGAGGAGGTTGAACTAATTTAGTATAAGCAAAGCTTGAGACTTCGTCTAAAGCAAAGCTTGTAATTTACTATTATGAAAATTGTATTTTTTGGCACACCAGATTATGTTTTACCAATACTTACATCCCTTCACAAAAAATTTGTGACGGGACCGGGAAAAAGTCCAATTGTTGCTGTAGTTACACAAAGTCCAAAACCTTCTGGACGAAAACAAATTTTAACTTATTCTCCAATTGACAGATGGGCACACGAACATAAAATAGACACTTTTTATCAATCCTCTGAACTATTAAGAGATGGCGTTGAAGCAGACATTGGAATCTTAGCAGCTTATGGAGAAATAATTAAAAAAGATGTAATTGATATGTTCCCAAAAGGAATTTTAGTTATTCATCCATCACTTTTGCCAAAATATAGAGGAGTGTCTCCAATACAAGGGGTGATTACTTCCGGAGATAAAATAACAGGATCATCCATTATCCAAATGGACAAAAAAATGGATCACGGACCAATAGTTTCTCAATTTAAGGAGGAAGTTTCCCCGCAGGACACGACAGACTCTTTAAGAAGAAGACTATTTGAGAGATCGGCTGAAGTTATGGCGGAAACAATTGAGCCTTATATGTTGGGTAAAATTAATCCAAAAACACAAAATCATGATGAAGCAACATACACAAAAATAATAACCAAACAGGATGGCTTCATTGACTTAAAGAAAGCTACATCGGAAGAGTCCGAAAGATTCATTAGAGCCATGCAACCCTGGCCTCAAGCCTGGACTCTATTTAACGACAAAAGATTAAAATTACTAAAAGCACACATAGAGGATGGAAAATTAAGACTAGATGAGGTTCAACTTGAGGGGAAAAATCCAGTTACAGGGAGGCAGTTTGAAGAGGCTTATTCATCTTTCCGTCTTTTTTAAACCGGCTAATGCAATCTGTGCAAAGTTTCATTGATATTTTTACACCCTTCACCATAACTCCAATTTTTTGAATATTTGGTTTAAAAGTTCTGAGTGTGCTTTGAGCTCTTTTCTTCCAACGTTTTCCAGCAATTCCACGACCATGGGAACTTTGACGCCCATAAGTTACACTTTTTCCACAATTTTCACAAGCGAATGCCATATTTGATATAAAGTAGCTTAAAGTCCTAGTGACTAGCTGCTGGGGATGAATTATACTAGGTATACGGTTTTTCATCAATATGATTATAATTTTCATTCTGGCCTTCTTAATTATCATAACAATACATGAAGCGGCTCATGCGTATGTTGCTGACAGACTTGGGGATCCGACGGCAAGGCTTATGGGAAGACTCACACTAAATCCGATTGCCCACATCGATCCATATGGAACACTTTTAATTCCTTTTTTCTTGATTTTAATTGGCTCTCCACTTGTTTTTGGTTGGGCAAAACCAGTACCGGTTGATCCTTATAACCTTGCCAACCCAAAAAAGGATTCTGCTTTGATCTCTTTGGCAGGTCCACTAGTTAATATTATTTTTGCAACTATTCTTGCGGTTATATTCAGACTTGGTGTCCAAAACGAATTTATTTTGGCGCTTATAAGATTCAATGTTGTTCTTGCTGTATTTAACTTAATTCCGATTCACCCACTTGATGGAGGAAAAGTGTTAATAGGACTTTTGCCCCACAAAGAGGCCGCTGAGCTTGATTTATTTTTAAACAGATATGGTTTTGTAATTCTAATTATGCTTATCTTCCCTATTTTCGGGGGAGTTTCACTTCTTTCTCAAATTATCTCGCCCATTATAAATTTAGTTTTAAGGCTCTTGCTTCCGGGTGTATAATTATTGTAGACCTCGCCAATAAGAGGATCGGTTTAAACTTTCTGACTATTTTATAGAATTTGGGAAGGTGAAAGTTCTTTAAACCTGAGGGTTTAGTAGACAGCCTACCCACCTGGAAGTGTCCAGGAAGATCACCGGGCTCTTTGAAGCGGGGTCAACTTTTTCCTCGAATTTAGCTTCACTTTCTGATATAATTCTTTTTATAAGTTAAGCCGACGTAGCTCAGTGGTAGAGCAGAATTTTTGTAAAATTAAGGTCGCTGGTTCAATCCCAGCCGTCGGCTCATCCTATAATAAGATAGTTGCCAAGGTGGTAGAGTGGAC
Source organism: uncultured Gammaproteobacteria bacterium (assembly GCA_964612965.1). GTDB lineage: Bacteria > Patescibacteriota > Microgenomatia > UBA8517 > UBA8517 > CAZTGB01. Next base: position 17,675 of record CAZTGB010000013.1, read on the forward strand.
AATTACTCGGGACTGTAGATCCCGCGCCGAAAGGCTACTCAGGTTCGAATCCTGACCTTGGCACTGAGTAGGAAGATTGGGGGTAGCTTCTATGATCTCTAACAACTTTGAGGTTTCAGTTTTTCCACCCCGAAGGGTATGTGGAGCGATTTCTTTTTTTGTCTGACTCAACAAATTTCTGTTGACATATTTTATTAATCACTTTCAATTAATATTCTTGAACCACCCTCTGGGCCAATTGCTTGTATGAATAATTCTTGAGCCAAACTTCCGGCTTCTTTCTTAAAATCAGGTAGATCGATTCCCCTATTGGGTCCATTCGCAATGATCCTTGTCTTATGAATGTTTACCCGTGAGTTGGAGTACTCTAAAATTACCTCTTTTGACGTAGGATATTTTATAGTTAGACCCAACTCACCCTTTATAATTCCTGACAAAGCTTTAGTGATAAATTCTTCAATTCTTGTAATTCTACTTAAATGTGGCATATCATCATATCTTGGAAGTTGTTCGTCCTTTAACCCAAACTGGACCTGTATCCCCTTTAAAACTTCTTTTAATTTTTTAGGACTTCCATCTGTCTTTTCGAGATTTACTCCCATATTTTTTAGTAAGTTACGTGATATTTCCTGCAGTTTTCCATCTATTAGCACTGCCTTATTTTTGTCCGTACCAAAAGTGTCCATGGTTTTGTCATCAGACTCATCAAATCTTTTTAAATGCAATTTTCCTTCTTTAACTTCAAACCTACCTGTTTGAAGTTTATAAAGTTCAAGCAAGTCATTTATTATGGGGGTTGCTTCTTCTCTAACTGCCAGGGTAAGTATTAAATCCTTTAGAGCCAAGGCAGATCTTAAACGCATAAGAATCTCCGCATCCTCAACAGTAACATCAACTAATGCGTGGCATGAATCATATCTCAAGCTTTGAGCAACAATTGCAAGTACACCACTATCAGCAAGGTCTTTAAAATTGATATCTTGTTTACTACCTATTTCTTGAATAAAATTAGCATCAATCTGGCCTGTTTGTATTAACATTTTTGTTTCTTCTGTCTCCTGCCCATTTCCATCATAAAAATGCCCTTTTATAGCTCTTGCCAACATTTCAGAAACTTGTAAAAGTTGGGAAGGTATTCTTTCTTTAGTATCTTCATCCATGCTTTCACCATTTCTTAAAATACCATCAAAAATTAATATCTTTTTTTCGCCGCCAATAGTAGATTTAATTAATTCATTAAAAATCTGAATCGTGGGTATTGCTATTGCTCCTAAATGTTTGACCTGTTTTCCTTTAGCCATGAGCTCTAAAGCTTCACTCTCATCTTCTGCCAGAACAGCTTTACCTTTTTTGCTCATTTCGGCCTTTTTACCAAGTGCTCGGAAACCATCACCTGATGAAAAATAGATTACTTGCACTCCAGATTCCTCTGCTAGTAGACTTAATCTTTTAAAAAGCTCTCCCTTTCCGGCACCAGACAGGCCATGAAGAAAAAATATTCTACTACTAAATGATGCTAAATTAATCATATTTCAAAAGTGCCTTGGATTATAACTCCATCTTATTAAAATTTCATCCTGTAGTTGAAAATATGTTTTTAAAGTCTAAAAGTCCGTCGGGTCTTTTCCAAGAAGCTCCATTAATTCACCCAGCGTCTTTTTACCCTCACTACTTATTTCATTTCGACCTTCAGTCGGAAAAATCTCACTTTCAAGTTTTCCCAATAACCTATCGACTTCCTCATCTAAGAAAACCTTGCCTGGATTAGCAAAAGCATCTAATATTCTTCGCCTAACACCTTTTATATATTCTTGGGTTTCGGGTTTGAATTTTCCTAACAGCCTGTCTGGTAACGTTTTTGAATTATATTCAATTTGAACAAATTCTCAAGGTTTTATTTCTCCCAGCTGAAATTTGATATAATCTTAGACATTAGCCTGATTAGTTCAACGGCAGAACAGATTCTTGGTAAGAATCAAACGAAAGTTCGACTCTCTCATCAGGCTCACATTTCAGAAAGAATCTTCTGTATTTTGTTTTCTACTGCCTGGTATGAG
>CAZTGB010000014.1:0-7628 GCA_964612965.1 uncultured Gammaproteobacteria bacterium
CCCCTCAAGAAGTGGTTAATTTAAATCTGTAATATATGTTGTGTTACCACAAGGTTATCTAAACAAAATTATTGGCCATTCCCAGAGAACATGGAGAAGTATTGAAGATAGTATATTTTTAGTTCTTGCAAATACAAATGCACTTCCAATTCCAAATATTGTTGTTAGTACTAAGTAAATTAGGGCTGAGGCGGGGTCTAGCTTCCAAACGAAAAATGTAACAGGGACGTGAATTAGTGCCCAAAGAGCACTTGTTATAATATTTGCATTCCACTCATTTTTTAAGACAAACCACATTCTGTTAAAAATGTAACCGCGAAAGGCAGTTTCCTCCGAAAAGGCTGTTGCAAAAGAAAGACCCAAGGAAGTCATAAAAGGAAGGGCTCCTAAATTTGCCCCAAAATTAAAACCCTTATATCGTACAAAATTAATTAGAAGCGCCTCTACCACAAATAAAGTTCCAAGCCCAAGAGATAGGTAGATTGATGGAAATAGATTTTTAAATGTAAAACCAAGTGATGAAATTCCTAATTTTTCTTTTCCCAAGAAATATACCAAAGGGATTAACCAGACAATTGGTTTGACTACTAATTCTTCAATTTCATCTGGAAGTTTAAAAAGGAATCTGTAAAAACCCCATACAATTACCAGGTAAGTGAGAAACACTGTGGTGTTTTTTAAAACAAGTTCTCTTTTAGGCATTGATTTAGTTTACCATGTCATGCATGACCAAGCTATAGCTTACACTCTTTAAAGGTTTGGTCGATTGTTTCAATTAGCTGACTTAATCTCTCCCCCGCTTCATCTAAAGTTATTGCATTTTTCTCGTTAGGAAACCAATGAAAAATTAAGTTTCTTGCGGCCTTCCATGTCTCCCACATCATTTCAGCTAAACCCTCTCCCCCGCAATATTTTGCAACTTTGTCATATACCCCCTCTCGCCTTAGCCTTTGAGGTAAAGATGGATTTAGAGCTTTTCCTATTCTAAATCGCTTTCCAAAATAATCCTCTTCGGTAATAAACTTTAAATCAAAAAATACTTTTTTGAGAAATCCCTCATATGCCTTGGCTGCTGGAAAGACAACAAATGAATAGTCATGAAATTGGTGACGACCGCCGGGGAGATCTGCCCCCATCCCCTTTAATACTTCAATTAAAAGAAATGATTCTCTAAGAAGTTCTTGAAGGTCCTCTTCTAAGTAATTCCACCAAATCTTTTTCTCTAGTGCCTCCATACAGTATAATTTAAAGTATGGGAGACTTTTTTGCAAAGTTTGTTGATGTCTTAAAGACAGAATATGGAAGAAAAAGGTTTATTTTCTTCTCAGTTCTCTCTATTTTAGGTATATATTTACTTTGGGGAATACCGCTTCCAACTAAACTTACATCATCTGATATTCCGGTTTCTACTAAGCTTTTTGATCGTAATGGAAAATTAATTTACGAGATATTCTCTGAAAAAAGAAGAACTCCGGTAAAACTTAACGAACTCCCTGACACTATTAAAAATGCAACAATTGCCATTGAGGATAAAGATTTTTATAAACATAGAGGATTTTCTTTTACTGGAATTGCAAGAGCTCTTTATAAAATATCATTTGAGAGAAAGCTTGAGGGAGGTTCAACTATTACTCAGCAACTGGTTAAAAATTCTTTACTTACCCAAGAGAGGACAATTAGAAGAAAAGCCAGAGAATTCTTCTTAACTATTTTGGTTGAAGGAATTTATACAAAAGATCAAATCCTTGAACTCTATTTAAACCAGATACCATATGGTGGAACTGCATACGGAGTCGAGGCGGCTTCTGAAACTTATTTTGGTAAAACAGCTAAAGATTTAACTCTTGCTGAAGCCGCACTAATTGCGGGACTTCCTCAAAGGCCTTCTACCTACTCTCCGTTTGGTGCACATCCTGAACTTGCACACGAAAGACAAAAAGAAGTTTTAAAACAGATGGTTGCAAATGAATTTATTTCTCAAGATGCGGCGAACAAAGCAGGTCAGGAAGAGCTTAAGTTCACAAAGGTTGTCCCACCAAAAGCTCCACATTTTGCTCTGTGGGTAAAAGAACAGCTAGCCGAAAAATATGGGGAGAAAAAAGTCGAACAAGGAGGACTTCGTGTGACAACAACTCTTGATCTTGATCTACAGGATTTGGCCCAACAAGCTGTTGCGTCTGAAGTTGCCAAGCTTACAAAACAAAATGTTGGTAATGGAGCTTTGATTGTCACACGACCCAAAACCGGTGAAATATTGGCCATGGTTGGCTCCAAGGATTACTTTGCAGAGGACGAAGATGGAAAAGTAAATGTAACTTTGGCAAAAAGACAACCTGGAAGCTCAATTAAACCCCTAAACTACGCTTTAGCCATTAAAGATGAGAGAATTACGGCAGCTACAGCTTTTGCCGATACTTCAACTTGCTTTAGTGTTTCAGGTCAATCACTCTATTGCCCAAAAAACTACGATGGAGCTTTCCATGGGTTAGTGCAAACAAGATTTGCCTTGGGAAATTCATATAATATTCCGGCGGTTAAGACTTTGGCCTTAAACAGAGTTGATAATTTTGTCGATTTTGCAAAAAGAATGGGACTTACTACATTAACTGACCCTAAAAATTATGGTTTATCCTTAACTCTTGGTGGGGGTGAAGTTAGGCCATATGATATGGCAGTTGCCTTTGGGGTATTGGCAAATGGTGGAATTAAACAGGATTTGGTTGCAATTACAAACGTCTCAGACTGGAAAGGTAATGTTTTGGAAGAGATTAAACCAAAAGAAAATGAATTAAGTGGTGAGCGAATTCTTGACCCTGGAGTCACATTTCTTGTTTCTCATATCTTACTTGATAACAATGCTAGAAGTCAGGCATTTGGACCAACCTCATTCCTTAATGTATTGGGGCACCCTGAGGTTTCAGTTAAAACCGGAACTACAAATGATAGGCGTGATAATTGGACTATTGGATATACAGAACAAGCAACCGTGGTTACCTGGGTTGGAAATAACGATAACAGTGAAATGAGCGGAGCCGTATCTGGAGTAAGTGGCGCATCCCCTATTTGGAATAAAATAATGAAAGCGGTTTTAGATAAGGCTGAAAAAGGATTATATGACAAAGAAGAAGAAGGGCACGCCTGGCCAAGGCAACCTGGAAATGTAGTTGGGAGCAATATTTGTGCAACCACCGGACTTAAACCAAACGGATCCGAAGGAGCATTTGATTGTCCAACCAGATTTGAATATTTCTTAGAAGGAACGGTACCTGTTGCAACTGGTGGTGAAAGACAGGATATTGCTATATTTAAAGATACTGGGCAACAGGCACCGGGCGATGCCGATCCTTCCCAAATTGAAATACAAAATAAACCTGTTTATAAGGATCCGACAGGATCTATTTACTGCCTTGACTGCGCAATTAGTAGCGCGTCTGCAACCATTCGATACCCTCTTCGTTAAAAGCTTAAGAACTTAAGCAAAACTTGTTGGAATATCATAAGCAAAGCTAGATAAGGCGTGATAAAATACGCTCCATGGCTCAAAGCGCCAAGAAAAAAACAGATGAAAAACATGCCCAAAAAATTGAGTTTAATCCAATAGGGATGGTCTCTTGGGTATTGGGATCTATTGGTAAACCTTTTTACTTCCTTCTGTCTAATCTTGTTTTAGGAATAATCATCTTCCTTTATTTAATTGGTCACTCAGTGCGAGGTATTTTTAATTTTAAACCAAGAAAAATTAATTTTCCGAAAATCAAAATTCCATCTTTTAAACTTTCTTCTATCACTTTTCCCAAAATTAAATTTAATAAGGTTAGGATTTTAGAATTGAAGTTTTCACTTTTTGAATTAAAAGTATTTTTGAAGATTAAGAATTTGTTTACAAAAAGGAAAAAACTTAAATTCAGATTTAAGATTGTTTATTTTCTTCCAATTCTTTTGACAACATTTATCCTTTGTTTTTGGTTTTTTATTTTGAAAGACCTTCCCTCCCCTCATAATTTAACAGATAGGCAAATAGAAGTTTCAACTAAAATTTATGATAGAAACGGACAACTTTTATATAAAATTTATAAAGATAAAAATAGATCTATTATCCCTTTAAGTGAAATTCCAAACAACGTCAGACTTGCCACTCTGGCCGCTGAGGATGCAGAATTTTATGTTCATCCAGGGATCTCTCTTCGAGGAATTTCTCGAGCCTTTTTTCAAAATCTTAAAGAAGGCACGCTTCAGGGAGGTTCAACTATTACCCAGCAACTGGTTAAGAATGCACTATTGACCCCAGAAAAAACTGTAATCAGAAAGATTAAAGAATTAATTCTTTCGTTCCAAGTTGAATTAAATTATTCAAAAGATCAAATACTGGAGATGTACTTAAATGAAGTATCATATGGTGGAACCGCATATGGAGCAGCTGAGGCTTCTTTTGAATATTTTGGTAAAGAAGTTAAAGATTTAAATTTGGCTGAGGCAGCATTTTTGGCGGGGTTACCACAAAGTCCCACTAAATATTCTCCTTTTGGATCAGATCCTTCCTCTGGATTTACTAGACAGCGGGAAGTACTACACTTGATGAGGGTTAATAGATTTATAACAGTTGATCAGGAAGAGGCAGCACTTAATCAAAGGTTAACTTTTATTCCGGACAGAAAAGAAATTAAGGCTCCACATTTCGTAATGTATGTAAGACAAATCTTGGTTGATACATATGGCGAGGAGATGGTTGAAAAAGGAGGGCTTGAAGTTGTCACCTCACTTGATCTTTCTATTCAAGAATTATCTGAAAAAGTGGTTCGTGAAGAAGTTGAAAAACTAAAAAATCTCAGGGTCGGAAATGGGGCTGCCCTTGTAATTAATCCAAAAACTGGTGAAATATTGGCTATGGTTGGCTCTAAAGACTATTTCGATATAGTCAGTGATGGCAATGTAAATGTAACAACTAGATTAAGGCAACCTGGAAGTTCGATCAAAGTTGTGAATTACGCATACGCACTGTCTCATGGCTATAGTCCTGCATCAGTAATTGATGATAGCCCAATTACATATGTAACTCCGGGAACTACTCCCTACTCTCCTAAAAACTATGACGGGGAATTTAAAGGGAAAGTTTCTTTGAGGACTGCTCTTGCTGAGAGTCGAAATGTTCCTGCGGTTAAAGTATTGGCCTCGTATGGGGTTGGAAAAATGATTGAGATGGGAAAAAACATGGGGATAACCACTTGGGATGATCCATCTCGTTTTGGGCTGTCTCTCACTCTTGGAGGCGGGGAGGTAAAACTGATTGATTTAGCTCAAGTTTTTTCAACTATTGCAAATTATGGAATAAAATCTGAAATAACCCCAATTATTGAGGTAAAGAATTATAAAGGGCGCGAAATATGGAAAAATGGATTTGATTTGAGTTCAAAGGCGATTGATGAACGAGTAGCGTATCAATTAATTGATATTTTAAAAGATAATCGCGCTCGCTCTGGATCTTTTGGAACTAGTTCATACTTGGTTGTTAAAGATCATCCAGAAGTTGCCGTTAAAACGGGGACTAGTAATGATTTGAGGGATAATTTAACTGCTGGTTTTAATCAAGATTATTTAGTTGTTACTTGGGTTGGAAATAATGATAACTCACCAATGAGTAGAATTGCTTCGGGAGTCACGGGCGCTTCTCCTATTTGGAATAAAATAATTAGTAGTCTTTTAAATGGCAAACCATCAATTGATTGGAAAGTTCCTGATGGGGTCATAAGAGTTAACTGTTTGGGGAAGAGTGAATGGTTTTTGAAAGAAGACAAAACGCAGTCTAGCTATTGTCAGCCGATAGCTCCTGATATAAAAGATAATAAGGAAGAAGAAAAAGTCCCCCAAATATTGTAAACACGGTTGTCCCCAGCCCTTGAGGAACAAAAGAAGATAAAATTTGACCCAAAATTCCGAATATGGCGAAAACAAATAACCTTCCTACTATTTTCCAAAACTTTCCAACAACAAGTCTTTTACTTGCCCACAATGACGCCTTTACCCCAAGGCTCTGATCGATGTATATAAATCTCGAAAAAGTAAACCAGAACGCAAATATAAAAACAAAAACAAATGAAACAAGTGACGCAACAATTAATAAAATTCTTATAATACCAATTATTATCTGAGGTGAACCAACTGATAAATCTGTAATAACTGGATAAAATGTGGCTAACAAACCCCATATTAAAAATACTACCAAAAGACCCCCAACGGAAATTAATCCGGATAAAAAGTTAACCAAAAACACCCCCCAGATCTTTTTCCAAGCATATCTAAAAGTTTCTGAGACACTAATCAAATTTCCTCTGGCAACTTCTGATACAGCTTTAATCCCAGCGACACTTACCCAAAAGGATATTATTGCAGATGCAAAGATAAGGACTACGACAATTCCCATTATTGCAATACTTGAAGAAGATCCAAATTTTTGACCAAGTTGGGCTATTTGGCTGCCAAAGTCAGACATCTCTCCACGAGCAGATTGATTAAATAAAAATGAGAGGATAGCAAAAGGAATTAAAAATGCATAAATTTTAAGAAAATAAATAAAATTCTCTTTTTTAAAATAGATACTAAAGGACTTTTTAATTAATGTAATCGGACCCGAAAGTTGTTTCATTTTGTCATCTCATCATACACCAGTTTAGATAATTCAGGAAAGATGTTATTTGCTTCACTTTCGATTATACCTTCTGTCATTATTACAACAATATAGGGGCTATCTGAATACACAATACCAGCATCATTGACCACATGCACTTCACGGCCAAATTTATGAGAAATCCGAATGTTTTCGGGAACTCCTTTTTTAAGCCAATCTTCAAAAATAGTGTTTGTCAAGTAACCTAAAATCTTTTCGTTTTTATCCTCAAATATATTTTTAAATAAATCCCCCATTTCTTTTGGTGTAGTTTCGTTTTTTTCCAAAGAAGTTTTACTCATCCCAAGAGTGTCTATGTAATTTTGAAGGGCATCTCGACCAAATTTTTTAACCATTTCACTAAATACCGTGTTATCACTCCGTTTTCCCATAGCTTCTAATTTTGAGTCATCGACACGTCCTTCAACATATAGCATTACAGGTAGTTTAATTAGAGAGGCTGCCTGTATAACTTCGTCTTCATTCACCCCAAATGAATGGTTATTTGATAAATCAATTACATATAAGGCGTAAACTCCGGAAAGTTTATCTGTTCTTTCTTTGAACTCATTGATTATCTTCTCGGACCTTTCTTTTTCCACTTCTTTTATTTTACCAACTTTTATGACTTCTTCTTTAAAAGGATTTGAAAAATTGAATGACATAAGTGAAAAACGTGGCAGTCCGGGAAGTTTAAATCCTCGGGCAGAAATAGCAAGAAGGCTTGATGTAAAAATTGTTCCAAGAAGAATTCCTAAAACGATATATCTTTCTTTCTTTCCCCAAGTCTTCGGTGGTTCTTTTCTCTTTTTTTTGTTTTCAGGTTTTAAATCACGAATTTTCCTAGATGGCTCTTCATATTCGTACTCTTCATCTTCGTAATCTTCCTCCTTCTTTTTTCCAAAAAATGCCATGTGGATTATTTTCTTCTTTTGTCCCAAACCTCTTTGTTAACTATGTTTTCTGG
>CAZTGB010000014.1:7638-18708 GCA_964612965.1 uncultured Gammaproteobacteria bacterium
ATTTGAAATTGTGTCTATTATTGCACCCACAGCCATCTCCCCCATTTTATTTCTTGCTTCGTGTGTTGCACTTGCAATGTGGGGAGTTGTAATAACATTTGGTAAGGCCAAAAGTTCCGCTGATACATTTGGTTCATTGTCAAAAACATCAAGCGCGGCTCCTGACAAATGTCCAGATTTTAAAGCTTCCACCAAGTCCCCTTCATCAACCACAGGGCCTCTTGCTGTATTAATTAAAAAAGATCCTTTCTTCATCTTTAAAAGGGTTTCACTATTAATCATGTGTCTTGTTTCTTCAGTTAAGGGCACATGAAGTGTGACAACATCACTTTCTGCAAGGAGAGCATCTAGCCCGCAATATTTAACCCCCATTTTTTCTTCACATTCCAAATCCCTTGTTCGTTTGTTATAAATAACATTCATGTTATACCCCCCTGCACGACGGGCTACCATTCTGCCAATTCCTCCTAAGCCAACTATTCCTAGGGTCTTACCTATTAAATTAACTCCCAAAAATATATCTGGTTCCCATCCTTTATATAATCCGTTTCTTACTGCCTCATCGGCTTCAACAACCCGTCTTGTAAGGGCTGAAATAAGTGCCCAAGTGTGTTCAGCTACTGCTTCATCTACCTCTTCGCTTGGTGTATTTGTAACAACTATTCCACGATCTGTTGCAGCGCTAACATCAATATTGTCAAATCCTACCGCATAATTGGAAATGATTTTAAGCTGGGGTCCAATTGCGTCCATTTCATCTCCACCAACCTTGTCAGTTAAAAGGCTAAGAAGTGCATCAACCCCCTTAGTTTTTTCAAGAAGTTCCTCCGGGGTCAGTGGCCTATTAACGTCAGAGATTGCAACTTCATTACCACTTTTAAGTTTCTCTAAAGAACTTCCTGGAATTTTTCTTGTTACAAATATTTTCATTATTTTTAAACTAAAACTGTTCTACTTTTACCCCACTACTTTTGGCTCGCTCTAACCAAACTGGCATTTCATCAACTTTCAGAAGTCCTCTTTGGCTTCCCGTATAACCAATAACTGATGCTGAGTTGACAGTTCCCCAAAGGAGTGCTTCATCCAGACTCTTTCCTTTAATTAAAGCGGACAGCGCTCCAGAACCAAAAGCATCTCCTGCTCCGGTCCTTTCATATGCATTGACTGGAAGAACTCCACATTTAAGAAAAACTTGGCCATTAAAAGCAAAGGCGCCGTTGCTTCCATCTGTAATTACGCATATTTTAGGTCCCAGGTTACTTAGCGCTTGAAGAAGATCTTTTTCGCGTCCATGAGAATCACCTTGATATGAAGTTAGTTTTTCTGCCTCTTCACGATTTACATATATTAAATGGCTTAGCTTCATCACTTGTTCAATCCCCTGAAGTCCACCTCTTACTTGCCAACTTCCAGGATTAAAAGCCAATTTTACATTTGGATTTTTCAGAAACCATTCAATAAGATGATTGTAGAAAGGTCTAAAGGATTCACCCATGCTGGTTAAATAGACCCAGTTTGGAGCAGGAAGCTTCACAGGGAATTCGTAACTTCTGGGTGCGTGGTATGTGAAGATGGTTCGCTCACCCTGATAATTGATGATGGATGAGTAATTAGAGTCTGTTCCGGGTTGACTAACAACGTAAGTTGGATCAACATTCTCACTTTTTAATCTTTGAATAATCATCTCTCCCACGCTATCTTGCCCCAAAGTTAAAACAATTGCGGTTCCTATCCCTAAACGTCTTGCTCCAATAGAATTATTGGCGGCATTACCGCCAATTGAAAATTCCAAATTCTTAACTGGAATTTTATTTCCGTATGAGAATGCTATAAAGCACTCTTTTGTGTCAATTCTACAAAGAGTTTCTGTTTCTGTTGGAGTCATGAAGACATCAAGTGTTGCGTCTCCAATTGATAATAACTCTAGATTTGTTGAGGTAGTCTTACTTTCTTCCATTTTTATAAATTTCCTCCCCTTGCCTTTGCTACTTCCTCGAGTCTTTTTAGAAATACATTCTGGGACTCAGTTATATTCTCTTGCCTTCCAGACCAAGTTTTAAGAGCTTCACCTTGAAGAGCTCTGGCGTATGAGAAAGAAAGATCCCAAGGGGAGTCTCCCTTTCTTTTGGCTATTTCATTCAAATTTGAAGTTGCCTCTTCAGGAGTTTGCCCTCCAGAAAGAAAGACTATACCAAAAACATTACTTGGTACTGATCTTTTAAGGATACGTAGAGTTGCCTCTGCAACTTCCAAAGGTTCTGCTTTAATACCTGCTTCCTGTCCCGGCAAGATCATATTTGTTTTAAGAATAATACTACTAAGGTCAACGCCTTCCTCTTTTAGTTTTTCAAACATGGTGATTAAGACTTGTTCTGTGGTTTCTCCACATCTTGTTGTTGTGTGATTCCCTTTCATACTTACCTCAGGCTCAAGAATCGGAACAAAACCGAAAGAGATGGAGATTTTTGCGTATTCAACTAATCTATTTAGATTTTCTTCAATAAATTCTTTTGAAGGATAGATGTCAGAAATCTTAAACACTGCTCTCCATTTTGTAAATTTCAGATTAAATTTTTTGTATTCGCTTAGTCTGTCTCCTAACCCATCAAGTCCCAAAGTTACTTCTTCTTCACTCTCTCCAAATTTCTCTGCCCCCTGATCGACTTTTATACCAGGAGTAATCCCCTTCCGAGTTAAATAATCGGGAAAACTAATTCCATTATCTAGACTTTGTTTTGCTGTTTCTTCATGAAGAATTACTCCACTTATATATTTTTCAATACCAGGGGACGTTAAAAGCATCTGTCTATAAACTCTATTAAGTTCTGGTGTTGAAGTTAGACCAACTTCTAAGAATTTCTGCGTAATTGTCTTTGGACTCCAATCAAGAGCTAGTATTCCTTTTCCTTCAGATATTATTTCTTTAACAACATTACTTAAGGCAGAGCTTTCCATACAAGAATCAGTTTACATTTTATGTTAGTATATTTCTACACGACAAGTGAATATTATGGACCCTGTAAACCCAATAGAGTCAAACCCTGAAGTTTTAAATCAAACACCAATTGAGCCAGATGTTCCAAACCCTGAAGTTAAAAAAAGTGGAAATTCAATAACAGTTGCAGCAATGGCTCTTTTTGTTCTCCTAACTCTCTCGGCTGTTGCATTTCTTTATTACCAAAACCAACAACTTAAAAGTATGTTGGCTTTATACCAAAATCAACAATTAAAAGGAATGTTGGCTTCTTACCAGACCCCAGTTAGCTCTTCCACTCCAGTAGCTACTACAGACCCAACTGCAGATTGGAAAACGTATCAAGATCAAAAATATCAATATTTATTTAAATATCCTGAATCATGGATTGATAAAACAGATGATAGTAGTAGGATTCTCGGAAACTTCACTCTAGAAACAAATAGTGGTGAATTTGTTACTGGAACAGTATTCACTGGGACTCCCGACATAGAAAACGACAAAAAGAATGGTGGTTCCAGTAAGTCTTTCGTTCTGACTGAACAAATTTATCTTCTTGTGACATATGTGGAATGTCTTGGACCAGGGTGTGACTTAAGCAAAAAGTATTTAGATATTTTTAATCAAGTTATTTCTACTTTCAAGATTGCCGGTGCTCAAGTTTCAAATTCAGCATCAACTCAGAAAGCCTGTACCATGGAAGCTAAACTTTGTCCTGACGGATCATCTGTAGGCAGAGGTGGTCCAAACTGTGAATTTACACCCTGTCCAACTCCAAACTACTAAATCTTTTTTGAATGTTTTTTAAGCCAGGAAACTATAATAGGAAGCTCTAGTTTTTCATTATCAACTTGGATCATAAAATTTACAGCGTCTTTTGTTTCTGCCTGCAAGTGAGACCCATTTAGGAATAAAAATCTTTTGGTTGATAACCAGGCGGTTCTTTTATTTCCGTCAGTAAAGGGGTGGTTCATGCACAAGGATTGAAGAAGTGCTCCTGCTTTCATAAAAATTGTTGGGTATAAATCCTGTCCTTGAAAAGTAGCTTTTGGTCTCTCAACTGCAGAATGAAGAAGGGCAAAGTCTCTAACGGAAGCTTTAGTGCCAGCTCTTATTATTACAGCTTCGTGAATTGCATATATTTCGACAATGTCTACACTAAGCCAATTGGTCAAGGATTTGGGCATCTTCTTCTATTGCTCCTTTCAGCCATTTTTGAAATTCTTTACCGACTTTGTCTTCTTCGACTTTGGCTCTAACTTTAGAAACCTTTTTAATAACAATACCAACATCCGCCAAATCCCCTATTAAGATTTTTTTGCCACTGGTAATGCCATATTTTTCTTTAAGTGATTTGGGAATTGCTACAACGTCACTATTGCCGGCTCTGAAAACTGTTTGTATTTGCATGTTATTACGATGTTAGTACATGAATAACCCTTTGTCAAGCTTGTTTGCGTACTATTACTTTTTTAACTGCCTCTTCAATGTTTTTAGCTCTTAATTCGAATTTATCCCAAAGTTCATTCCAATCGCGGGCTGATTCCCCAAATGTGTCTTTTACTCCGATAAACTCAATGGGAACTGGGAACTTTTTTGCAAGAACTTCTGCTACAGCAGAACCTAGCCCTCCCATTATTTGATGCTCTTCTACTGTTACAACCGCTCCACAGAGCTTTGCTGCTTTTACGATTGCCTCTTCATCAATAGGTTTGACTGTATGGCAGTTAATAACCATTACTTCAATGTCTTTTTTCATCAGTTCGTCTGCAGCTTTTAGGGCTTCTACTAGAATTGGACCACAACCTATTATTGCTACTTGAGGTTTACCCGCATATCTCAAAACATTTATCTTCCCAATTTCAAATTTATCACTCTCTTTTGTCATTATTTCTGTATCTTGTCTTGAAAGTCTTAAGTATGATGGTTTTTTGTTTACACTTACCGACATTGTGGCTTTTTTAGCTTCTTCGTAATCGCAGGGTTGAATAACAATCATATTTGGAATAACTCTCATTAGGGCAATATCTTCCAAGGATTCATGGGTAGCCCCATAAGGAGCTGCGCCAAAACCTGCATGTGCACCTATTATTTTTACGGGTACGTTATTTAAAGCTACTGTGACTTTAATTTGTTCAAAAGTTCTTCCGGGAGAGAAAACTGCATATGAAGTAATGAAAGGGGTTTTACCTTCAAGTGCCATTCCGGCAGCAACAGTTACCAGTGCTTGTTCAGCTACTCCCACATCAAAGAACCGATCAGGAAACTTTTTTGCAAAAAGATGGGCACGAGTACTTTCCCCTAAATTGGCGGTGAGGACCACAATATTTTCATCTTTCTTCCCCACTTCAACTAAGGCCTCTCCAAATCCATCACGGGCGGATTTTAATTTAGTTTCTGTCATTTTAATTCCTCCATCGCCAACTCATATTCTTCTTCATTCGGGGCTTTTGCATGCCAGGAGGGATCACTTTCCATAAAAGATATCCCTTTACCCGCTATCGTATTTGCAACTATTACGGTGGGAGTTTCTTTGTTTTCTCTTGCGCTTTCAGTAGCCTCAATAATTTCTTCAAAATTATGACCGTTGATTTCTAAAGTATTCCAACCGAAAGTTTCATATTTATCTGCTAAGGAAGTTAGGGGTGCAATTTGAGCCGTCATAGTTTCAATTTGAATTCTATTGCGATCCACAAACATTATTAGGTTATCTAGCTTGAACTGAGAGGCTAGAAGAACCGCTTCCCAATGATTCCCTTCTTCATGTTCAGCATCTGAACTCATTGCAAAAACGGTTCCACTTTTACTATTCATCTTTAAAGCCTTTGCAAATCCCACAGCTTGGGCTACTCCAAGACCTAGTGGGCCTGATGTATTCTCAACTAAGGAAAGTCTTGCTCGTTCTGGGTGACCTTGAAGTGGGGAACCTAATTTAGCATAAGCTGAGAGTAAATCTTCCTCTATAATCCCTTTTTCAATCATTACACTGTACCAAGAAGGGCAAACATGGCCGTTGGAAAGAAAAAATTTGTCTTGTGCCTCCATTAAAACAAAATAAAGAGCAGTTAAGATTTCAACTGAGCTGAGGGAACCTGCGGGGTGGCCACTTCCTGCCCGATATATCATCTCAATCGTGTCTACCCTTACTCTCTTTGCTATATCTTGAAGTTTATTTTGTGAAAGGTTTGTCATTTTTATCTATCTGACCATCTTTACCATGATCACGGTCTGTAATTTTTTTCTCCAAACGTTTTATTGCTGACAACACTTCTTCTTTTGTCCTTACGATTTCGAATACAGACAATTCTTTATTATCAATGTTTAAACTTTTTCTAAGAACATCAATTACATCTGCCCAAAAACTTCCAAAGAGAATAAAAGGTTTGTGGTGTCCGTAATATAATTTTGCAAGCACCCAAGCTGTCCCAAACTCGCTTATAGTTCCACTACCACCTTTAAACATTAAAAACACATCACCATACTCCATTAGTTTAAACATGCGCTCTATATAATTGGTTGTTACAATCTCTTCATCTGGAACATTTCCTACATATTTCCCTTCAAAACCCGGAGCATTAACTGGATCAAACGTGACAGTAATGGTTTGGCCATTAGCTTTTTCGGCTCCGGAGGTTGCAGCCTCCATTACCCCTGGTCCACCTCCATCAACAATTACATATCCCTCATGGGCTAAAAGTTCAGCTACATCAAAAGCTGATTTATAAGTTTCATCTGATTCGGAGATATTTGCATCTCCAAAAAAGGCAACATTTTTAATATAGTTTTTACCCGCATATTTACTCGATTCATCCATGTTTATTTTTGAGGCTTAAAAGATAACGATAACGAGTCCGTTGGTGCTGATGTTGTTTCTAGAGTCCTTCCTACCCTAATTACTTGTTCGACTAGACGATTTGCATAACCCCATTCATTGTCATACCATGCAAAAATCTTCACCATATTCCCCGCAACCACCTGCGTTAAAGGAAGATCAATTATCGCGCTTTCGTCTCGACCTATGATATCTGAGGAAACTAAATCTTCCTCAGAAACGGCCAATATTCCCTTATATAGGGGATTTTGTACCGCTTCTTTGAAGGCGTTATTCACATCCTCTTTTGTAACATTCCCTTTAAGAAGAAATGTAAAATCCGTTAACGATCCCGTAGCAACTGGCACTCTTAAGGCAATCCCATCAAATATTCCCTTAAGCTCCGGGATGGTTTCAGTTGTTGCGATTGCGGCACCTGTACTGGTTGGGACTATATTCATAGCAGCAGCTCTTGCCCGTCTTAAGTCTTTGTGGCTCCCGTCTTGAAGATTTTGATCATCGGTATAACTATGAATTGTTGTCATCATAGCTTTTTCAATCCCAAATTTTGAATGAAGAACTGCAGCAACCGGGGCAACACAATTTGTGGTGCAGCTTGCATTTGAAATTACTTCAACGTCTCCTTTTAGTTTGTCTTCGTTTACCCCTAATACAAATGTCTGAACATTGTCCCCTTTTGCGGGAGCTGATATCACTACTCTTTTTGCACCCCCTACCGCGTGCTTCTTGGCTCCTTCTAAATCTGTAAAGTGCCCCGTTGCCTCAATTACAACATCTACTCCATATTTTCCCCAGGGAATTTTTGCAGGATCTTTTTGAGCTAGTATTGGAACTTTGACACCCTTTTCAGAGACTATTAAATTCCCGATCAGTGGATCTTCATCTGTTACTTTATCTGGTGATTTAAGTTCTTCAGATTTAACCTCATGCTGAAATTTTCTATACATAGTGTCATAGTTTGTTAGACTTGCCCAACCGGCAGCTGTCATACTTCCTGAAGTATTAATTGCCACGAACTGAAGTTCATCAGAATGCTTTAGAAGTCCTATACGAAAAGCAATTCTTCCTATTCGACCAAATCCATTTATTCCAACTTTAATCATGTGGACAGTAACTTCATTCTAACAGCGCTTGAAGCCCTGGTAAAGTCTTTTGTACTAAGAATTCAAGCATAGCTCCTCCTCCAACGCTTACCCAATCAAATTTCTCTTTTAAATTTAATGTTGTTAAGGCAGCTTCAGTATCCCCCCCTCCCGCAATTTTATAGGCAGGAGAATTGGCAACTGCTTCAAAAGTTTCCTTTGTTCCTTGAATATGGCCTGCGTCCTCATATTTTCCAAGTACTCCAGCCAATACTATTATCCCCGCTTTATTTATCTCCTTTTTAAATTTATCAATTGTGTGAAGTGTTATATCTTCCTTATCCATATTTAAGTTTCCAATAATTAGTCTACCTTTTTGAAGTCTCACGCTTTCAAGTCCAGCATCTCCAAAAAATTCTGGGAGTCTCCCTCCAACTAAAACTTTGTCATATATGGTTGAAAGTTTCTTTGCCATTTCTACTTTATCTTTCTTGATTCCACTAATTAAAACTAATACAGGCTTTTTAGGTTCCTCAAACACTTTAGAGATATTTTCAACTTCTTTAATAAATCTAAATCCTGCTGCGCGAGGAAGTAATTTAGAAATCCCAATAATTGAGGCATGGTTTCTGTGTGAAGTTGCGAATGACTCATTAACATAAACTTCCGCTAAGGAAGCCAATGACTTTGCAAACGCTTCGTCATTTTCTTCTTCACGAGCGTCAAATCTTAAATTCTCAAGAAGAAGAATCTCTCCTTCTTGCAAGTTTTCTGATTCAATTTTTGCTTCGTGACCGGTTGTGTCATAAACAAATTTCACTTTAGCCCCGATTAATTTTTCTATTTTGGGGACCATTGAGACTAAGGAAAGATTGCCATCAACCTTTCCTTCTGGCTGGCCTTTGTGGGCAATGATAATTATTCTTGCTTTATTTTTAACTAAATAGTCTAGGGTTTCCTTTGATGCTTCTAGACGACTATCATCCCCATCGGGTAAATCTAAATCAAGCCTAACTAAAATCTTTTTTCCAGCAGTATCTAAGTCTGCAATTTTGGGTAGATTCATACACTTTTAGTGTATCAGAAGGTTTAATTGTTTGCCTCTATTTTTTCTATCTCTTCAAGTCTTTTTTTGTGTCTTAATTTACCACCAAACTTCGTCTCTAAAAATATTTTTGTCATCTCTTTTGTATCTTCCTCATTTGTAAAGTCTGAGGCAATTACAAGAATATTCATGTCATCATCATTTCTACCTGTTTTTACTTGCCCTGAGCTCTTTCCAAGGCTTGCCCTAATGCCATCAAACTTATTAGCAACAACTTCAACCCCCACCCCACTTCCACAAAGAAGTATTCCTAAAGAATCCTCATCATTCGCAACAAGTGACGCAACTTCCCCGGCATACTTTGTATAGTCATCATTTTTATCAAAAGTTACGGCCCCCATGTCCTGAAATTCGTAATTCCATTTAAAAAGCCATTTAGAAAGCTTTTCTTTTAATTCAAATCCTCTATGGTCGGCACCAATATAAATCATTTGAATCCCTCCGTTAATTCAAGAAGTTCTTTCCTTGGATCTACGGATTTCATAATATCAGAAGCAACAGCAACTCCAACGGCTCCTAATTCTAAACATCTTCTAACATCATTCTCCGAATGAACTCCCGCCCCAACTATTAATGGTATAGCAGCTGTTTTTGCAATTTCACAAGCTTGCCTAATTATTTCAGGTTTAGCAACAGCCACTGATGTGTTTACGCTACCAATAAGTTCTGGGGGTTCATAGGCAATATAATTTGGAGTTAGAGAACAAATATTCTTTAGTTCTTCCAAATCCTTAGCAAAAATTAAAGTCTTAAGCCCCACTTCTTTTGCGCGGTCTAATGCTTTTCCTAATTCTTCAAAACTTTCAAATTTAGCCTCACTATGATTTAAGAACGTTCCCATGGCACCATCTTCTAAAACTGCTTCGGGGACAATAGATCCTGTGTGGGCTCCAAATTCCACCCCATCCACTTTTTGAGCCCAAACTTCTAAAGTTGTTGACGAAACAATTTCTTTAATGTCGGTAGCTTGAACAGTCGGAATAATCTTAACTTGGGTAACGTGTGCAACACTTTCAAAAATTTTTGTTAATTCAACACCGCTTTGTCCCAAACCTTGTTCATATGTTTTGTAATTAACAAATATCATTTAAGATATGCCTAGTATGGAGTTAATTTTTCCTTGGTCAAATCCGATTATCGTTTCGCGGGTTCCGTCGTCTTTTACGATTAGAGTAAATGGTATTCCCAAGAATCCCCCGGAAACCTCGGACATTTCTTTTTGAGCGGCCTCATCCATATCTACAAGTTTTTCAATATATGTTATATTTTTGCTTTTTAAATAATCCTTAAGCATTTTGCAATAAGGACATGTTGTTGTTGAATAAATAGTTATTGTCATTGGGTTACGATTAACTTTCCTTCCATTCCTTCATCTCTGTGGTTCCCAATTCCGCAGTAATAACTAAATTCTCCTACAGTATCTGCTGTAAACTCTAGGGTTTCAGATGAACCTGATTTAGTCATTCCAGTTTTTAAATTTAAATCGTCAACTATGAAATTATGAGGAAGTCCTCCTTCATTTTTGAAAGTTAACCTTACCTTGTCGCCTTTTTTGAGCTGTATAACTGAGGGCCCAAACGAATATTCAGTTTCGGTAATGACTATTTCCTTTACATTTGAATTGGATGTTGTTTCTGAAATTACCTTTGAAGTTTCAGATGTGGTTGATTGAGGAGTTGGGATAACTTTATCTGTGGTTTTTTGGTTAACTAAAAACACCCCAGCAATCACTACTGCCAAAAATACTCCTGAACCTAATAATAAATTCTTATTCACCTTAAAGTAACTATATACGAATTAGAGGGTTCCTTCAAGAATTTTAGTTTCTAATTTATTGTCAAAAACCTTTTCTTGGCTTACAACTACTTTACCTGAAATTCTTCCTTCAAGAAGCCAGCCACCTTTAGCCACTCTCATCTTTCCAAGTGATACCAACCTCTCATCTTTTTCCAGCCAAACCTCATAGAAATATCCAGGTTGTAAATCTGGTAAATCAGCCAACACCATATCGCTAGTTGCTATTCCAAATCCATCTCCACCAGCAGATCGGGAATTGTGGGATGCAGGATCGCGGCGA
>CAZTGB010000015.1:0-12342 GCA_964612965.1 uncultured Gammaproteobacteria bacterium
TGTTCCAACACATCAAGTGCGGTGACATAATCAAACTTCACATTTTTAAAAGGAATTTTTAATGCACTTGATTCAACAAACTCTCCTTCAACTAATAAATTTACTTGTTTAATTGCAGTTTTAGATATATCAATCCCATATAATTTTAGCTTTGTTTTACTTTTACTCAACTTGTGTTCTAAAAATCCATAACCTACACCTATATTTAATAATTTACCATCACAATTATGAAGGTGATCAAAAATAATTTTATTTTTATGAACATAAATTGGGCTTTTAATCAGTCTTTCTCTTTCAATTATAATTTTTTTGTCCCAAAAGGCTTGAGTATTAGAATTTTGCATATTGACTTATTATTTAATTAATGGACATACTAATTTCAACAGTGAACAAGTTTTTTATTAAGACATTACTACGTCTAAGTATCTTCTTGTATTTTACAACAGTTATATTCTTTTTCTCTCCCAAAAATGCCTACGCAGAAACAATCTTGTTTCAAGACAATTTCGACGATGGAGATGCGGCTGGTTGGTCGGTAATAGGTTCATCTGGATGGAACGTTACTAATGGTGAATATGGAATACTATTGAATCCAGGTCTAAGCAACAGTATCCCCGATTCATGGGATTTCTCCTGGACAAATATTTCTTACGATTTAGATATGCGCGGAATACAAGGTGTTGATAGAAACATATTGGTTAAATTTGTTAATACATCTAATTTCATTGAGCTCCATGTAAATGCAAGTGGTATGATTCTCGAAAAGGCTTCAACTGGAGGAGGAGGGGGAATTTTAGCCTCAAACAGCTTAACTTTGTCTAACGATGTTAACTATCATTTTAGGTTTGAGATTTCAAACAATAATGGTATAAGAGTTTATTTAAACAACTCCTTGATATTCGATGTAACCGAAAACACACCTTTAACAAATTGGAAAGTGGGGTTAAGAGCGGGAACTGGTGGTGTTCCTATCACTGAAGTTAGATTTGACAATATAATTGTAAAGGATTTGATTTCTATAACGCCTTCTCCCACCCCTACTTCTACACCAACACCTACAGCAACCCCTTCTGCTGCCCCAACTTCTATTGGAATGTTTGAATTGCCATTTGATTACCCAGGTAGACCAGCAACTAATCCCGCTGATTTCAGATCTGGCTTTTGGGGAAGATTAACAGCGTCTTTTGATCATACATTCCCCGCAGGAATTCACCGACCTTTTACAGGTAATTCATATACGGATTGTGTAAGTCCACTAAGTTGCTATGATTCACATAATGGAACAGACTTTTCTCACAATCCAAACGAAAATGTATACTCCGTAGCATCCGGTTATACTGTCTACACTTCACCACACACCGATGACTCATGTACCCCAGAATCAACATTTGGTTGTGTAATAATTGCAAGATATCCAGGAAATAATTATGCACTCTATGCCCATTTAGATAAAATATTTGTGAGTACTGGCGATAGTCTTACCCAATCAAGTTTAATTGGAGAAATGGGTGAAACAGGTTGCCCTGGATGTGGAGAGCATCTACATTTTGGTGTTTTAAGGCCTGCCCATGGAATTAAAAACACAATTTTATCAATGATCATGTCTAAAAAAGATTGGGCCGGTCTTCTTTCACAAATGAGTTCGGATTCAAATCCCTTTCAAGCATTCTGCACATATCAAGCACCCAACAATTCCTCATTCAGTTTTGTCGATCCTTCTGGGTGGAGAGGATCAGACAAAGATCCATGGAGTTTACCACTTAAAAAAGGAGGTTGCGGTATTAACTCGCATTACCTCTGGAAGTTTGATATAGGCTCCACCCCTTAAAAACTAAAATTCCTACAACTATTACTAAAGATGGGGCATGAATAATTGAAAAGGGTAATGTCCCAATGTCGCTACCCACAAAAAGTGAGTGGACACCAACAAGAAGAAAAGCAATGTAGTTTAATATATGAAATTTTTTCCAATGAACTCTCAAAAATGGTGACAGGGTTCTAAAAAGTCCAGCAAAAACAGCAATTGTAATGAACCAAAATGCAAGCCTTCCAAAATTGTAATACCACTCAGGTATCTTTCCACAAAGCAAACAAACATCCATGTATACATAAAACGGATCAAATCCCTTCCCCGAAAAGTACTGAATAACAACAAATGAAAAAGTGTGAATTAAGATAAGCGAGTAAATTAAAATACCCTCAAAAATATGAAACCTAAAAACCCACCCCCCCAACTTCTCAGTCCATTTTGCCATAAAAGACCCCAGAACAATTTGAAAAAACATGAGTGTAAATACCCAAAGGCCAAATAGTCTTTGAATACCACCCACCATAGTATTTTTGCTCAGCAGCAAATACGAAAGAGGAGAATTACTAAGTATGGTAACAGGGGCCAAAGAAAGAAGAAAAATCCAAATCAAATAGAAGATTATTTTGTTTTTGTTCATTGTGCTCGAACTCCGGATCGAACGGAGGACCTTACGGATGTGAATCGTACGCTCTAACCAGCTGAGCTATTCGAGCCTAAACATATTTTATCATCTTGACAATAAATATTCTCTACTATAAAAAGGGGCATGGCTAAAGAATTTGGCCCTTATCCACCTTTTGAACCGCATTACATACCCTTTCCTAATCCACCTTCCGTCATGAACCTTAAAGGACATGAGGTGTATAGGTATGTTTCTGAAGAATCTATGGATATTGCGATCAGGAGATTTTCCTCAGTAGTTAAACTAAAGTGGTTTGATGTTATTTTAGTAAACCAATTTGGTGGTGACTATTTTGCCAAACAACTGGCGCAGTTACAAGTTTACAAAGCCCCGATGGTAAATATTGAATACCACCGGGATGGGAGAATTGATATCCAAGCTCCAAAATTTTCACCAGGACTTAGGGTTGGTGTAATAGATGATATCTATGACGTGGGTACTACGGCTCAAAGAATATTAACCCACGTACCCAAAGCAACCTTTTTATTTTTAACAGAAAAGGTTGGAGTTGAAAACCAAATACCTATTCCTAATAGATTTACTGCTCTAAAAATTAATGCTGTTTGGGTTGGTGGGTGTGGA
This sequence comes from uncultured Gammaproteobacteria bacterium, assembly GCA_964612965.1. Lineage (GTDB taxonomy): Bacteria > Patescibacteriota > Microgenomatia > UBA8517 > UBA8517 > CAZTGB01. Next base: position 3,075 of record CAZTGB010000015.1, read on the forward strand.
CTAAATTTAGAAAGCGAAAACGATGGACTTCCCGAGAACTTTGCAAGAGATTATCCCGGACTTGTTGTTAAAATACAACAATAAAACTCCTTCTTGTACTTTTTAAGTTAACCCCAATATAATGAATAAATATGTTTAAGCGTTTAGGCGCATTTTTTTTGGATGTTTTAGAGGTCGTTGTTTTTGCAATTGGAATATTCTTCTTTGTATATCTTCTAATCATGCGTCCACATAAAATTAAGGGGCAATCTATGCACCCTAATTTTCCAGATGGAGAATATTTACTAACTCAAAGGGTTTCATACTATACAGGAGAACCCAAAAGGGGGGATGTAATCGTATTTAAGCCCCCCATTTCTGAAGAAGATGAATTTATCAAAAGAGTCATAGCACTCCCCGGAGAAACTGTTTCTGTTAAAAATGGGAAAGTATACATAAATGGTAGAGAACTAAAAGAAAGTTACTTAACAAATGTGTACACTTCGGATGGCAACTTCCTTTCAGAAGGACAAGAGTTTAAAGTCCCTGAAGATCAGTATTTTGCAATGGGAGATAACAGGCCACATTCATCAGATTCTAGAGCCTGGGGGCCTATCACAAAGAAAGATATGAGTGGAAAAGCTTGGCTTATCTATTGGCCACCAAAATTATCTGGGTTTGTTGATAAAATTAACTACGATATTAAATAGCACTCCTTATCAGATTTACTATGTTGTAAGCGAGGTATATATCTTCTGAAGTTTTTCTTCTGTTTCTTCCAAACTTCCTTTAAATGTGAAGCTCACTTTAGTCTCGCGCCTACTCCTAATTAACTTAACAGAAACTTTCTTGTCATCTACCTCACCGTTTACAAAAGATTTTGTCAAATCTTCCTGCATTTTATCCAATTCTTCAGATACTATTCTTACATGCTCTTCCTGGCGCTTTGCGGGCTGATTTCCCTTTTGCTTCATACGTCTCGCAAGTTCCTCAGCACGTCGCACACTACCTGATTCTCTTAAAACTATCTTATAAGCCTCAATCATGAGTGAAGTGTCATCAATTGCAGCTAGTGCCCTTGCGTGGCCTTCAGTAATAAGTCCCGAAAGAAGTCCGTCTTTTAAAGCATCGGGAAGAGATAGTAGCCTTAAGGAATTACTGACATATGCAACACTTTTTCCAATGCGAACAGCAATTTCGCTTGTTGTAAGCCCAAACTCATTCATTAATCTTTCAAATCCCTTGGCGCGGTCCAAAGCATTAAGATCAACTCTTTGAACGTTTTCAACCAACGCCATCTCAAGCATTCCCTTAGGAGAAGTCTCGCGAATAATGGCCGGAACATGGGTAAGTCCAGCAAGCTTTGATGCTCTCCACCTTCGCTCACCTGCGATTAATTGGAACCCAGCTGGAGTCTTGGCTACAACCAAAGGCTCTAGTATTCCATGCTCACGAATTGAATCAACAAGATCAACCAAGCTTTCTGGAGTAATGGCACCACGAGGCTGAAGGGGATTTGGCTGTATTTGATTAACTTCTAATTGTATTATCTCTTCTGCCATATTTTATTACCCGTATTTTAAGCTCCGCTTTTATCAAAGACTTAAGCTTACTTTGAAACTACCCAGACTGTTTTCTTTCCAAGTCTTGTCCCGAACTTAACAATACCTTTGGAAACTGCATAAATAGTGTGATCTCTTCCTAAAGCTACACCTTTACCTAAACTTATTTTCGTTCCACGTTGTCTAATAAGTATTGCACCAGGAACCGTCTTTTGACCATCAGAAACCTTAACCCCAAGACGTTTTCCTGCGGGGCTGACATGCTGTGAGGCTTTTCCTCCTGCTGCTTTGTGCGTACTCATTTTAGTATGGGTTCAATATAAACAAACTTTTCACACTTGTCAAGATGATCGGAAAGATATATTAAGCTATCTTTTCAACAAGAAGTTTGGTGTATTGGGGACGAAATCCAATATGCTTTCTGTAGCGGGATTTGGCTTTGAATTTATAAACCTCAATCTTTTCCCCCTTTTCCATCTCAGCCAAAACCTTAAGCTTAACTTTTACATCTGTAAGAACTGGTTTCCCAACCTTCACTTCTTCACCGTCTGAAAAGAGTAATACCTCAGCCTCAGCCTTAAGATCAAGCATTTTATCAACCAAGATCTCATCCTTTTCTGAAACTTTATACTGCTTCCCTTGTAGTCTAATGACTGCGTATTTTGCCATATCAGGCTGTATTTTACTTGATCTTGACATAAATGTCATCTAGCATTCATAATTGTCTGAATGAAGACAAAGCCTGTAAAAAAAGATTTTGTTCCGGGAAGTAAAATTCCAATAAAATACCTCCTCGATTATATGAAAGAGGGTTATTCACTATCTGATTTCGTATCATCTTATCCGTGGATAAAAAGGTCAAATGTTATAAGAGCTATTAATGAAATAAAGGAAAGAGATTTTGCCTCTCACAATGCCCTCTAAGAAGATAAAAATTAGGCTTTACGCTGACGAAAATTTTCCTGTTACATCTTCAGTTTTTCTTAAATCAAATGGGATATCCGTCATCCACGCCTACGACCTAAAATTCATAAATAAACCCGACCAAAAACACATTAAAGAAGCTAAAAGTTTAGAAAGAACAATTATTACCATTGATAGAGATTTTCTTTATTACTCTTCCTTAGCCACCAGAGAATCTCCTGGAGTTATAATAATCTCTACTGGAAACGCAACACCCAATCATATCAATAACATCTGTATGAAAGCCCTTCCTAAAATTTCACAAAGATTGGCAAAGGAAGCATTTATCAAAATCACAACCAAAAAAATAACGATTGAAAAAGATGCTAAAATATTGACAATTTATTTTTGAAATGAAATCACCAAAAATCAAAACTTTAAAAGAACTATCCACAACCATTAAGAAATTAAAGTGGGGGGGGAAGAAGGTCGCACTTATAACAGGCTGCTTTGATGTATTACACTTGGGGCACATCAGATTATTCAAATTTGCAAAACAGCACGCTGACATAGTTGTTGTGGGTGTAGAAAATGATTGGACGATTCGGACAAACAAAGGAGCTAAAAGGCCGATTCACAAACTAAAAGACAGAGTTGAATCACTTACTGAAATGATAAGCATAGATTACATTTTTACAGTTAAAAGTAAAGTCAATTATAATTCACCAAGTGCTAATAAAATTTATCAAAAGATTTACAAAACCCTTCTTCCTAATTATCTTGTAACAAACCCCCAGGCAGATAAATTCTGGGGCAATAAGGGCGAAAACGCAAAGGAAATCGATGCAATTCTTCTTAAAAACCCCAGTAGACGAAGTTCTTCATCTACTTCTATAATTGACAAGCTTTTAGATAGTGAATTTTAACTTTTCTTATACACTCCAACTGCAATTCCTAAACCGAGCATTGTAGCCAAAAATGAAGACCCCCCAGCAGACACTAGTGGAAGTGGAAGGCCTGTAATAGGCAGAAGACCTATATTCATTCCGATATGTACTATCACTTGAACAAGATATGTCAGGAAAAATCCCGAAAGATATGCCCTCCCCGCCTGATTAACTGAACTCTCCATATAAATTGTTAATCTATAAAGTATCAGGAATGTACCAATCATAAGAAGCAGTGATCCCACAAATCCTAATTCTTCAGAAGTTGAAGCGAAAATAAAATCGGTATGTTTTTCAGGAAGGAAAGCCAACTGAGTTTGCACGCCCTTTCCAAGTCCTCGTCCAGTAAGCTTCCCGGCACCAACCGCAATCGTCGACTGAATACTATTATAACCAGCCCCAAGTGGATCAGTTGTTGGATTTAAAAATGTTGTTACCCTTTGTTTTTGGTATGGCTGCATAACAAACCAAAAAACGGGAATAAGAGCCAAAAAAATTAAAGTACCTCCCAATATATATTTTTTATTAAAGTCTGCCGCCATTAACACTCCAAAAAAACCAGCAACCGTTAAAACAGAAACACCAAGCGACGGCTGAACTAAAATAAGAAAGGTTGGGATAATCAAAAGTAAGCCCCCTTGAATTAATTTTTTAAGAGTTAACTCTCTTTGGGTCAGGTATGTTGCAAAAAAGACTAAAAGAAGTGGTCTTACAATTTCTGCCGGCTGAAAAGTCAATGACCCTATTGGAATCCACCTAATAGTTCCACGTGTTACCTGCCCTATAACCAGTGTCGCGAGGAGAAGGACAATACTAATTACATAAAGATGTTTTGAAAAAAGAGAAATTACCTCAAACCCTACTTGAGAAAAAAACCAAAAAACAATGAAGCCAAGTACAATATAAACAAAATATGATGGAAAAAGCGAAGGTGCAATTGAGCTCAAAACAAATAAGCTCGTTCCAATCAAAAGAAGTATACAAATATTAAGTGTCCAATCTTTCATAATTTTAGTTTCAAGATATGCTTAGCTCTAAATTGCAAACCCATCAATAATCATCATATTCTACATCAATTGAGGCCAAAAATACTTTTGAATTAAACTCTGGTTACTTTGAATTTACCTTTTGAAAGCTTGTTTATTTGGGTTTTTCGAGTTATATACTCAAGAAGTTTTTTGTTTGAAACCGAAAGTTCCATTGAAACATTAACCTTTTGAGAAAGACTAAGCCCCAAGTTCTTTCTTTCTTCCTGAATCCTTCGAATAAGCTCTCGTACATTTGATTCCTCTTCAAGTTCAGGTGTTAACTTTGTATCCAATTTGTTGGACTTTCCTCCCCAAAAAATATTTTTAACATTAATTTCATTCTTTACTAAATACTCTAAATTTTTAGAAACCGCCTTCTTTACTGTCGCAAAAGAAGTCAAAGGTTGCCGTACCACTAACTGTTTTTCTTTTCTTATAGCATGAGCGCTTTCCACAACTTCTCTTACAACCTTCATTTCATCAATAAGTTTAGAGTCACTTACAGTTAGGGGCTTTGAAGTTGGCCAATTACTTAAATGAACAGACTCCTCACGGGTTAAGTTCTTATACATCACATCACTCATAAAAGGCATGAATGGGGCCAAAAGCTTTGAAAGATTAACAAGCACAAAGTGAGTGGTTATATAAAAGGAATTCCTGTCAGCTGAACTCTCAGCAGCAGGGCCAACACGGTCCCGACTTCGCCTTATATACCAAACTGAAAGATCATCAACGAATCCGTCAATTTCAGCTGATGCCATGTACGCATCAAATTTTTCAAGTGATTCGGTAACTAGTTTAATAGTTTCATTAAGCCTTGCCAAAATCCACTTATCAAGCGGGGAAAGCCCACTCTTAAGTGAATTCTTACGGCTAGGTTTCCATCCATCCAGATTGGAATAAGTTACAAAGAAATTATAAATATTCCAAAGTTTCAAATGAAAACGTCGCCTAACATCATCAGCCATCTTATACCCCAAAAGCATATTATCCGCGGGATTGGCACGCACAAACATCCAACGCATAACATCTACTCCAATCTTGTCAGCACCCTCATTAAATTCAATCGAATTTCCCCAGCTTTTGTGCATAGGGCGGCCATCCTCTCCAAGTAATGTCCCGTAACCTAAAATATTTTTAAAGGGATTGCGATCTTCCATTACAGTGCTCATGGCAATTAGTGCATAAAACCAATTTTTAAATTGGCCGGGGAAGCTTTCGGTAACAAGGTCAACCGGGTACCAGTTTTCCCATTCTTTTTTGTTTGTTAAATAAAGTGGTTTAGTTTTTGAAACCTCGAATCCTGCGGCCTTATTATTTTCTGAAATTGTTGAAAAAGGAACGATTCCTGCATCAAGCCAAGGGTTACCAACCGGCTCAATCCTGTCCATTATGTTTCCACACTTACTACAAGTAACTTTAACCTCGTCAATTTGAGGCTTATGAGGAGACTTTCCTTCAAACTTTTTCCATCCGGAAACAGCCCTTTCTTTTAATTCTTCTTTTGAACCTATTACTTCAAAGTTTTTGCATTTAGAACATTCCCAAATTGGAAGTGCCAATCCCCAATATCTATTTTTCTTACTTATCAACCAATCGTGCATATGGCTAAGCCAATCAAGTTCACGTTCCAAACCAAAAGATGGAATCCAATTAATGTTTTTAGCAACTTCAATCATCCGTGTTCGAAGTGTTGGTTTGCCTTTACTATCTTTAGATTGCAAGCTCGGCTTATCCATTGCGATATACCACTCATCGGTTACTTTCCAAACAAGCTCAGTTTTACATCTCCAACAAGCTGGATATCTGTGAGTATAATTTTCAATCTTAAACACATAATGTTTACCCTCATGGTTTAGTTTTTCCAAATAATCTAAAACGAGATGTGGATTCTTTTTAGCATTTCCACCTGATAAAAATCCCAAACCTTCCATATATGAGGCGTCATCATTTATTACGGGGATCATAGGAAGTCCTAATTTTTTACCTAATTTAAAATCTTCAACTCCGGCAGAGACTGCCGTATGAACAAGACCTGTTCCCTCAGTTGTGGTTATAGGCAAGATTAGAGTGTCGGTAGCTACAACATTATGGAATTTCCCTTCATTTTTCTTTTCAACCTCGTTAACTTTTGGCAAATTATCAAAAGGCCCTTTATATCTTAAGCCCACAAGTTTTGCGCCTTTTGTTGTTTTGATAATTTTGTATTTTTCTTTTCCTAAAACTCGCTCTACCGATTCTTTAGCTACCCAATACTTTCGACCCGAAACTTCACAGAGTGCATATTCCAAGTTTTCATCAAGTAAATATTCTTCAGTCTGCCCAACAAGTGGAAAGGCTAAATAAACAGACTCATGAGTTGCCTCCTTATAATCTTCAGTCAACATTTCATGCTGACTAATTGCAGTTTCGCATCTTGGGCACCAAGGAGCAGAATCATTACCCTTATATAGCCAACCCTCTTCATGACATTTTTTGATAAATGTCCAAATCATGTAGTTGTTATCATCTGATAGTGTGAAGTATGAATTCTCCCAATCGGCAAAATAACCCAATCGCTTGCTTTGTTCCGTTTGAATTTGTGAATACTTTTTAACCCTTTGCTTGCAAAGTTCAACAAACTTTGCAACGCCGTAAGTTTCTATATCTTTTTTAGATTTAAACCCAAGTTCTTTTTCAACTTCAACCTCAACCCAAAGGCCTTGGCAATCAAATCCGTTTTGGTGACGTTCACGAAATCCTTGCATACTCTTAAATCTTGGCCAAAGATCTTTATATGTTCTGCCCCAAGCGTGATGAACTCCCATAGGGTTATTTGCAGTAATTGGCCCATCCAAAAAAGAGAAGTATTTTTTAGAAGTTTTATTTTTACTTAAGTATTTCTTAACAATTCCCTTTTTATACCAAGTTTCAAGGAGAACCTTCTCCATTTCTGGAAAATCAGCTTTAAGATCAACCGAGTCAAAATATGCCTTACCCTTGGCCATATGAAGCTATTGTACTACAACTTTAGTGAATTTTGCGAAGGAAAGCTGGAATCTCAAATTTCTCTCCAAATACATCCTCATCCTGCCCACCACTACCGCCGTCTTCATCTGGTGGTTCGGCTCGTCTTTCTTCATCTGATTCACGATCGTTTTTTGTTACCTCACTTACCACACCTTGAATAGAAGTTCTTTGTGTCGAAACATTACTCATCTGGGCAAGTCTTGACCTTGTTTCATCAAACCCTGTAGCAATTACAGTAATTCTAACCTGATCACTTAAATCGCTTTTAACAACCGCCCCAAAGATTATGTTTGCATCAGGATCTGCAGCCGAGGAGATTATCCTTGCAGCCTCATCAACCTCAAACATTGTTAAATCATTTCCACCTGCTATGTTAAATAGAACTCCACGTGCCCCCTCAATTGAAAGATCAAGAAGTGGTGAAGATACTGCAGCTCGCGCTGCCATTTGGGCACGGTTTTCACCAACTCCAGTACCAATTCCAAGAAGTGCGGTCCCCGCATCCTTCATAATGGTTTTTACGTCAGCAAAGTCAACGTTAACAAGTCCCGGGGTTGTTATTATATCGGCAATTCCTCCGACTGCTTGACCCAAAACCGAATCAACCACCTTAAATGCCTCAATTAAGGTCATTTTACGATCTATCACGTCCATTAATCTTTGATTCGGAATAACTATTAGAGTATCAACTTGGTCCTTAAGCTTCTCAATTCCTTCCTCAGCTGCAACCATTCTGCGTGTGCCTTCAAATGCAAATGGTTTAGTTACAATTGCAACAGTCAGGGCCCCTGTTTCTTTCGCAAGCGCAGCAATTACGGGTGCAGCCCCGGTTCCGGTTCCCCCACCCATTCCGGCTGTAATAAAAACCATATCACTGTCTACCAAAAGTTCTTTTATTTTCTCTTGCGATTCTTCGGCAGCCTGAGCCCCAATCTCGGGATTCCCTCCAACACCAAGTCCTTTTGTCAATTTTTCACCGATTTGAAGTTTTGTTGGAGCCCGAGATGCAAGAAGAACTTGTGCATCAGTATTAAGAGCAATAAACTCAACCCCGCTCACAGTTCCCGTGTCAATCATGGAAGAAATTGCATTTCCTCCTCCGCCTCCCACGCCAATAACTTTTATTTTTGCAATTCTCGCGCTGTCTGGTTTAACTAAAGCCATAATAATTTGTTCGTAAGCAGGATTGTATCTTGGGCAGAAGAAAAACTCAAGGCAAAAGATCTTTTATCGTATCAATGATCTTACCAAATATTCCTATATTGGGTAGTTTCAACTTTTTACCGAACGATGTCAAGCGTTCCAAAGGTTCGGTTTTGGCTGCATACACCAAAAGACCAACGGGAGTTGAAAAGGCTGGGTTCATAATATCATCTATTAACCCCCCCACACCATGTGGCGTCCCAATTCTAACTGGAAGAGATAGTACCCTTTTTGCAGATTCCAAGGCGCCTGCCGTTTCTGCCCCACCTCCCGTAATTACTGCCCCGGATGGAATTCTGGAAATTATTCCTTCCCGTTCAAGTTCAATTCTAACCATACTGAAAATTTCATTTAAACGTGGACGAATAATTCCTTCAAGAAGAGTTTTTTTAGAAATTTTTCTAATTTCAGTAACCCCTAGACTTTCAAGATCAACTTCATCAGATTCCTCTTTGTTTTTTTTCTTTGAAGAAATTGCAAGCTTTATCTTTTCAGCCGTGTCAAGTGATACACGAAGGCCGATTGCTAAATCATTAGTTACATTACGAGCCCCAATTGGAATTACTCCGGAATAAACCAAACTTCCATCTATAAAAGCTGCAACTGAAGTGGTTCCGCCTCCCACATCAATTAATAC
>CAZTGB010000015.1:12352-18511 GCA_964612965.1 uncultured Gammaproteobacteria bacterium
GTTGGAGAGATTGTAGCCTCAGCCGAAGCTAACCCCGAAAAAACTAACTCCTCTATCTGAACCCCAACTTCGTTAACCGCTTTCTTTAAATTTTTAATGGCTGAGGTGCTGGCAGAAACTATATGCGTATCAACCTCAAGACGAACACCACTCATCCCAACCGGATCTTTTACACCGCTTTCACCGTCAACTATGTATTGTGTGGGAAGAACATGTATTACTTCACGGCTTGCGGGAAGAGAGATTGCGCTAGCCGCATCAATTGCGCGATCAATATCGCTATGTGTAATCTCTCCATCAGCTCCACTAATAGCAACTACGCCGTGCGAATTTTGTGATCTTAGGTGTGCTCCTCCCAGTGAAATGAATGCTGAATCAACATTATATCCAGCCATGCGTTCTGCAGCCTCAACAGAACTAATTGTAGCTTCAACCGTTTCCTCAATATCAACTATTTGGCCTTTTTTTATTCCTCCTGAAGGAGATGAATAAGCACCAACAATGTTAACTATACCAGCTTCTCCCGTTGAAGACTCAAAAGTGGCGGGGTCAATATTAATTTGACCAATTAGTGTTGTAATTTTTGTAGAACCTAAATCAATTGCAGCTATTATTCGTGTTTTTGCCATGTGATACTTATCTTAATACGGGATTTTTAAAACGCAAGTCGATTTCTCGGTACTTACCAGAATTTTCTGTTTCTATTTTAGTAACAATTAATCTAAGTACCCCCAAATAAAAATCGGAATCTCGTTCTATACTCTCCTCTAAAGGGAATATTACAGTTAAATCACTTGGTAGTTCAACAACTAAACTATCATCACGGATATCTCCAAAGTTCACTTGATACATATTAAATACACCGTTTATGAGTTTTAAAGAAAATAAGTCACGATCACTAACCTTCTCTCCAACATTTTTCAATTTTTCATTAACTATGACAGTGGGAAGGTTAGAACTATTAGAAATTGCGACAACATAACCATCTTTATCAATTAATGTATAGTTATCAGTATCCTTTTGTCTTAAAGCAAAAACAGCCTTCCTGATGACTAAATTAACTTTTAAAGTAGAGGGCAATTTAAATTGAGTAGAAAAATCAGAAATTAAAAAATTGTCTCTTAATATCTTAGAAATTTCTTTCTTAGAATTGGATAAACTCTTACTTTTTACGCTCTCAAGTTTTGAGGTAATTTCTACGGGACAATCACCATATTGGCTAAAACACTCAATATTTGAGATTTTTATTATTCTTAGGGTCATTAAAAATGAGAAAACGATGACAGTAACCAAACCAAATGGAACAATTATCTTTCTCACTTTATTGTATTCTCAATAATTTCAAGTAGTCTTTTTGAGGCATGTCTATCTAAATCAAAATCACTAGCTTTTTTATTTTCAACAATAGTTTTCCAATTTGTAATTAACTCGTCGATTTTTCTTAAAAGAATCTCTCCATTGAGGTTATCTTGTTCGACAACAACGACAAGACCTGTTTCCTTTGCTTTTTGAGCATTCCTCATTTGCTCATTACCAATTGACCAAGGAATTGGAATTAATATTGCAGGCCTACTTGTTGTTACTATATCAGACACAGTGTTTGCTCCCGCCCTAGAAATAATAATGTCTGCCCTCTCAAAGTAGGAGACAACTTTATCTGGAGAAACATATCCAAAATATTCATAATTATTCTTTAGCTTAGAAGGTAATTTTGAAATTACATTTTCAAAATGAGGAACATTATTTTCTCCAACTTGATGAATTACTTTATATTTTCCAAGAAGAGTCGGCAAAATTTCCTCAATACTATTATTGATAGTCTCGGATCCAGATGATCCTCCTGTTATATAAATGGTGACGGGATTACCTATCGTCTCTTTTGGTTTAACTCTAAATATTTTCGAGATTTGCGGGTTCCCAGTCTTAATGGTCTTTCCTTTTGGAAAAAATTCAAAGCTTTCCTCACGAGAGACAGCAATCTTTGTAGCAAATGGAGCTGCCAGCTTATTCGCAAGGCCCGCTCCCACAATTTGTTCATGAAGAATGATTGGAATATTTAATAAAAACGCTGCAAAAACGACAGGAAAAGAAGCGAATCCTCCAAATGAAACAACGATTGTCGGCTTTATCTTGATTACAAGAAAGAATGCCTGAATAAAACCGACTGGTAATTTTAGGTAGGCTGTTAATCTGTCAATTATTTTCCCTCGTCGTTTTAGTCTTCCAGCTGTAATTTTATTTATCTTGACGCCATAACCAATCAAAGTCTTCTCTGCAGCCGTTGACACCTCACGCCCTTCCATCGCAGAAGTAGGACCTATCCATTCTAAGTTCCAATTTAAGTTTTTTGTCTGTATTTCCTCAACCAATGCTAATGCTGGAGTCGCAGCGTGCCCACCAGTTAAAACTATCTTTTTTCGAGCTTCCATGAATCTAGGCTTAAGTATATCTTTATTTAGTCTGAAGGTAAAACTTATTTTTAAGATAATTAAAACAAATTTGTTCGAATCTGTCGAAAAATCCTTGTCTTCCCAAAAGCGCAAACCCATTATTGGAAACCTCGCTACTAAAAATTACATATGAATCAAATCTATAATTTTTACCTTTTTCTACAACCATTATTTCGACCACATATCCCTTTCCGATCATTTGTTTTTTTGAATCTTTTACTCCTCCAAAAAGATGTCTTTCTTTTATCGCATCAAGGTCAATACCTAAAATCTCAGCCACATCGGAATGAAACACGTTGGCATAAGCCCCGGAATCAAGCATTGCTTTATAACTAACAGAATTGTCATTATCTTTGTTCGTTATTACAACGTTAACAAACGGGATTTTATCTCCCTTTCTGTCTTCGAAGGAATACTTAAATTGCATTTTTAACCAATATATGGAATGTATTTCTGAGGGACTTTAAACAAAGTTGGCAAATTAACTCCTTTTTTCTGAGCATCACTAAAAGCTTTTTTTGCACTCTGACTACTTGAAACAATTTTTTCTGAAGTATCTAGCGCAATCCACTTTCCACTATATTTCTTTATAACATTATCAAGATCAAATCTCATAATTTGATTATACACCAAGTGTCTATTTCGAACTAGACGAGTGTGTTGATATATTAAGTAGTATACCGCAGGCAATAAGAATCATCACTAGAGAGCTACCTCCATAGGAAAAAAATGGAAGCGGAATTCCAGTTAGAGGAACAAGGGCAACCATTGAAGCTATATTCAAAAATGCCTGTCCGCCAATCCAAGCGGTCAGCCCCACAGCCAAAACTTGAGAAAATTTATCAGGAGCATGTATTGCAATCTTAAATCCGAGAAAAAGAAAGTATGCAAAAACTCCAATTATGATAGCTGCCCCAAATAGCCCCAATTCTTCAGCAATAATTGCAAATATAGAGTCTGTTGAAGCTTCAGGTAAAAATAAATATTTCTGACGAGAAGCCCCAATTCCAACTCCAAAAATACCACCCGACCCAAGTGCAAGTAAAATTTGTCTTATGTGATATCCCTTACCCAGCGGATCCTCAACTCCCTGAAGAAAAGTTGTAAGTCTATCCCTTCTATATGGTGAGGTTAAAATTAATACGGTAGTTGCCCCAATTCCCAAAATTCCTGCAGTAATAAAGTGAATTAGGCTTATCCCAGAAACAAAAACCTGAGAAAGTGCGATAACACTAACTGAAAGTGCACTCCCTAAATCTGGCTGAAGCATTATTAGTCCCAAGACAACAACGAGCGGTAAAAAATATGAAGTAGATCCTTTGTTACTATCTGCAAGCCTTGCAAAGTAAAGGGCGAGAGACAATTTAATTAATTCCGCAGGTTGAAAACTAATAAAAGGTAAAGATATCCAGCGACGGGCACCCAGAGCCTCATAACTTAGACCAGGTATCAAAACTACAATAAGTAGTCCAAGTGTTACAAGAAAAAATGGTGTAGCGATTTTCTCCCAAAATTTATAATTAATGAGAGAAACCAAGAACATAAGAACCAAGCCAATCCCAGCCCAGATTACTTGTTGCTTAAAAAAATAAAATTTGTCATTAAACTGAGCAAGAGCTTGAGGAGCTGAAGCGTCGGCAACAGCAACAAGACCCAAAAAAACTAAAATTAAAACTGAATAAAAAAGTCCCTTGTCAAACTTTTTCTTTTGTTTTGTGAGAGCTGGCTTTCTTTTCACACCATAATTTTAAGTGATATAATGAAAACATGGAAGAGATAAGAAAAAGGCACAATTTATCGCTCGTTATCTTGCATGGTTCGCGGGTTGGGGGTCTTGTGCACAAAAAAAGTGACATAGATATATCCATCGTAAGAAAAGATCCAAAACACAAATTGGATCTATTTAGCTTGATATTTGATCTTTCAAATAAACTCAAAACAGACAAAATTGATGTTTCAGATCTTACCTACGCTAATCCACTCCTTCTTTTTACGGCTACTAGTAAAGGAAAGCTCTTGGCTGGAGATTTGAACGATTTCAAAAAACTCCAACGCTTAGCTTTTCATAAACATGCCGATTATCAGCCATATTTTAAAATGGAAGAAGATTTTGTTAAAGAAAGAATTCAAAATTATGCCTAAAATTGATAAAGAAATAATACAAAGGAAAATCAAATCTTTACAGGATGATTTAGTGGAACTCAAAAACTATAAGGACATGGGCTTGGAAGATTATCTTAAAAACCGAGAAGCTCAACTAATAGTTGAAAGACTCCTTGAAAAAGTTACCAGCAGGTTGATTGATATTAATTATCATATTTTAAAAGAAGAATATGAAGTTATGCCTGAAGACTATTACACTTCGTTTATAGATATGGGTAAAAATAAAGTAATTACAGAAGAATTTGCAAAAGAAATAGCAAAAGCAGCGGGTTTAAGAAATGCCTTAGCCCATGAATATGACGATATCGATCAAAAACAGATCTATGAAGCTATTACATCTGCGTTAACCCAAATTCCTCAATATCTTCAAGCTGTTTTAAGGTTTATTAGTTAAATCGTAGCTAACCAAAGTCCAAATATAGCCAAAATTATTCCAAAAACCCAAGCTCTCATAACAATTTTGGGTTCCTCCCACCCCATTGTCAGGAAAGTGTTGTGAAGCGGAGCAAGTGGTAAAATTGGGCGCTTAAGAAACCTCCACCCAAACATTTGAACTGCAGATGAAAGAAGTTCGAGAACAAATACTCCTCCTATTACAACCAAAGCTATTATGCTTCCCGTTAAAAGCCCAATTACACCAAGCGTGGCTCCAAATGACAAAGCACCCGCATCTCCCAAAAAAATTCTGGCCGGCCAGGTATTAAAATAGAGAAAGGCTATTAAAGAACCTGTCCAAATACTAATAAATATCGAAAGTGGTGTATCAAGACTTCCCACAGCAATCGTTCCAAACGCAACAAGACAAATAAGTAATAAGCCCGTAGCAAGCCCATCAAGTCCATCTGTAATATTGAATGCGTTTGTAAAAGCAACTACAACAAAAGCAGAGAATGAAACAAACCAAAAACCCAAGTCAAGAACTTTTCCAATAATAGGAATATTTAAAATATGAATTCCTAAATTATTATAAATAAGCCAACCTATAATCAGCCCTAAAATCCACTGTAAGGAAAATTTTTGCCACCTTCTTAGTCCCACCCACATTCCCATCGGGCCTGTTTCTGGCTTTCCAAATATTTTAATAAAATCATCAAGCATCCCGAGTAAACCAAATGAAATAAATGTAAAGAAAATTACAAGAAGCTCGCTTCTAAGATCATACGCACTTTGGATAAATACCCCAAAACGTGAGACTGCCAGAAAAACAATTGCAAAAAGAGTAGCAACTATAAAAACAATTAATATTCCACCCCCTATAGGAGTACCCGCCTTCTTATCATGAAATTTATCAAAAAGAGATTTCTTTGTAGCCCCACTTCCCTCCTTCTTTCTTAAAAGTCTCATCCTGTAAAGAAGATTTATAAAAGGAACCACTAAAAAACTGGAAATAATAAAAGAGAATATTATAAGTCCAAGAGTCAGGGGTAAACCTCCAGAAAATATCATTTGCTTAAAGTAAGTATATCAAAAGAAAGCAACCGTGAAAACTATTCCTTAAGGCCACACCACATTTGTTACACTATTAAGTAAATGTATGCGGGTTTCT
>CAZTGB010000016.1:0-17665 GCA_964612965.1 uncultured Gammaproteobacteria bacterium
CGCCCGCGGCTTTTCCTACATCGGTACCGACTTCGGATCCTTCACCAACATCATCCCCAACCGTTACACCTGGAGGGAAAACTGGTGACGTAAATAGTGATGGAGTTGTTAATATAATCGATATTGGAATAATCCTAGATCATTTTGACTCCTCTCCTCCAAGCGATGCGCGAGCAGACTTAAATAGCGACAATACCGTAAATATTGTGGATATTGGAATAGTAATAGATAATTTAGATTAATATGAAAATTCCTGCCCTATCCCTAACAGTTATTATTTTAGCTACTTTGCTTATCTTTTCCTCTTTGGGTAAAACCTCTTCGCAAGAGCTCGCCTTTAAAGTCATGTATGAAAACTCAGAAGCAAAAATTTTTGTTGAGGGCAAAGATGTAAACGACATAACAGTTTTAGAAATCAATTTAGAGATAGATCCTTTAACTGCAAGCCTTGTCCAAGCTGATCTGGGTGGTTTTTTGGGCGACAACCCACTAAAAGTGAACTGGGAAATGGAAAATAAACGTTTTATATTAATTAAAAACCCACAATTCTTAAATGCCAGGAATAATCTTAACGAGCCAGCTATTATTCTTAAATTAAACTCTGCTAAAATAACCAGTGTTGACGGGAAGGCATATTTAAAAGGAGAAAAGTCTCAGGATCTAAAATTAAAAAATGAATAAAGCAAAAATTATTTGGACCAGTATTGGTATCATAGCGCTTGTTGGAGGAATTGTTGCAGGTCTTCTTTTAGTACAAAAGCAACAAGACATAAGAGAAAAGGCGGCACCGGCCACATCCCTCTCTGTTACTCCCGGCTCTCAGAGTAAAACTCCAGGGCAAACATTTACACAAAGCGTTGTTATGGATACAGGGGCTAATCAAGTAAGCGGCGTGCAGTTTGAAATTAACTTTGATCCCCAAGCAGTTGAGGTTACAGGCATTCAAAAAGGCAGTGGTATCGCTTCTCTTGATCAGGAAATAAAAAATGAGATAAATAACACGACTGGAAGAATTTCCTACTCTGCCTTTACTCTAAACTCAAGCAATTGGGTCAATGGGCAAGGTCTATCTGCTCTCACTATTACCGCCAAAGTAAAGGATTCTGCTTCAAGTGGAACATATCAGACAGGTTTTGCGGGAACTACTGCGGTGAGCGCTAGCGGTGAGGGGCAAAATGTAGTTACAGGAACGACTCCAGGTACGTTAACTGTTAGTGTGGTAGGTCAAAATCCAACACCAACGTCTGCCCCAACAACAGCGCCAACCCAGCCAGGCTCTACAACTAGCCCCACTGCAACATCACAATCAGCTGGAAACCCAACAACAGTGCCAACCAAAACTGCAACATCAAAACCGGCGGGAGCCACAGCTACCGCCCCACCCTTACCCGAAACAGGAACTTCATGGCCAACTTATTTAGGAGCCGGAGTTGGAATATTGATTATTCTTGCCAGCTTAGTTCTAGCATTGTAGCTGAATTAGGATTTAAAGAAACCGTTGTTGACCAATTATCAGAACTATTTTCCACAAAAGTCTCTTTAACTTGTCCGCCAAAGGGCTTTTCGCGAAGTGTAAATGATTTGGCTGGTATATTTGAAAAAGTAACAGGAGCATTTTCGATATGCGATCCGTAGGTATCATAATTGACTACCATTATCTTTAAAAAGTCAGACCCACGTCTTCCAAATGCCTTAACCCAGGTTCCCTGCCCATCCATCAAAATTCTTGCCCCTGTCATCTCATTTAAATACTCCAAGGCGCGAAATCTATCTTTAGCCTCAGGGGTTCCAAACTTTTCGTGGGTCAAAATCCCCCACCTCCCCCAATATTTTTCAGGTCCTGGTCCATCCTTAATCTCAAAATTAAAAACCTTTGAAACCTTGCCGTCTAATATAGCGGTGGAGGCAATTGTATGGATAGCGGAAAGCATGCCGTCATACGCTTTATCATTCTCGCTATTTATACCAAATTCAGAAACTATGGTTTCTACTCCCAACTCAGATGCTTTTTGGGCAATAGACTCAATGTCTCCCAAGTCTTTTGAGTATTTATGAAAGCTTAAGAAATCCAATCGAGCACCGCTTCCACTGTTTGCTTCCACTAATTTATCCATCCAGTTCGAATAAAAATCAGTCGTTGCAGGACCTCCAAATTTAAATTCATTCACATTAGATGCCCTTTTTGCAGCATTTGAAGAATGATAGTAAAGATCTAAATAGTTTTTATCACCATATGTCTTGAATTTCCCAAAAAGATCTGGTTCATTCCAAACTTCATAATATATATTATTTATGTTAAGTCCGCTTCTGCCGCTTATGTGTTCGATTGTTTTTTGGACAACAAGTTCCCACTCACCCCAATTAACAGGAAGGTCTGTTATGTCTCCTTTTGAAATAATTGGGGGCATGTAGGAAAGACTTATAAAAGGAGTGGCCCCTGTGGCCTGAATATCGGCAATTGTCAGATCAAATTCAGACCAATTAAATGACAGGGAATTGTCGTCATTTCTTGATACTATGTTATAGAAATCATATATATGATCTATTCTGATGTAATTAGGTTGAAGTTTTTTAACTTTGCCGATAATGGGTGCACTCATTCTTCCCTTCTCTTCTCCCCCTTGAGCTAAGTTTCGCCAGGGATCATCAAAGTTTAGAAAAGTTGAGTTGAAATCAACTTTCAAGTCAGCTTCAACTCCAAAAGCTTTTTGAAAAAAGTTAGTTTTTTGGGAAACAAGGTATAAGCCCACGGGAAGGGCCAAAAACATTAGAATTGTTGAGATAATTTTAAATTTCATTTTAATTTTCAAGATGGACTGTACCGTAATCGAAACGGTGTCTTAGCAATGCGAATGCTACATACTACAACTATACTAACGGCCCTCAAGGTTTTTAACTAATTCATCCTTAAGTGAGGTTATTATTCCCTTTTGCGCCTTTGGTAAGAATTTACCAAGATCTTTTTCAAGTGAAGATTTAGGAAAAGATTTTAGTTTATCTATAACTTCCTCTCCCCAACTTCCCTTTAACGGTTTTGTGCCTTTTGACAGAAGAAACCAAATATCAAAAATGTCTCTTCCTTTACTTCTACCTAATAAAGCTTCAATCTTTTCATTAAAAATAGCATCTTTTGAAAGATGGAGTATTTGGGGAAAAATCATAACAGGAAATCTGGTTGATAGAGTTGAAATTTCTCTCCCTTCCAGTTTTTCTACTCGGTGAAAGTCTAATCTAATATTTAAAGGGTATTTAAGCTCAACTGGGCTGAAGCTGACTTTAAAGTGAATTCCCTCTTTCCCTGAATATAATCGGGAAATTTTAAATCCAGGAACTTCCGTAGCAAGCTTTTTCTCCAATTTTTCTAATAACTTCTCTATTTGATCATCTGAATAGATAGTTGAAAAATCTAAGTCCTCAGAAAAACGAGGCGAATTAAAAATGAGCCTTAATGCTGTTCCTCCTTTAAAAAAAATCCTGCTGGCTTCTTTCTCTTGATATAAATAACTCAAGAATAGAATCTGTAAATATTCTCTCAAAATGGTGATTTTATCTATCTGAAAGGTATCTGCTAGATTTTTTATCTGATTGCTAGTAATCATGTTTTAATATCAATATTAAGCTTTTTTGCCCAGGAAAAAAGAATGTCTTTATTGAGGTTTGATATATCTATTTCTTCCCAATCAATACTTCTCAAACCCTTTTTAGCAAAGTAAAGGTAATCAAGAAGCGCTTTCTCAGGAGTTGCTATTAAAAAGTTGTCTTTTTTCTCCCATCCCCAAAATAAACCTGGAGAGATGCTTGAATATGAATATTCTTTTCCGTTTATTTCTAAGTCTTTGGGTTTTTTGATGGTTATTGATGTAATTTGATATGAAAAACCGGTAACAATTGAGTAAAAAGAAAGAGCTGATTCCATTGAAACATATGAAGGCTGATACAAAAAATTGGCTATGGTAAACTCCCCTACCTCTTTTAATAAAAATTGATATTTCCCTTTGACAAATTTTTTTAGGATTCCGCTTTTTTCCAATCTTTGAATTTTTTTATAAAGTGTTTGCCGATTTTCTATTTCAAGCAAACTCCCCAATTCATTTAAACTAAAAAGTGGAGTTTCTTTTGAATTTAGAAGCTTAATAATACTTGACGCTCCCATAATTAGGACAATTTTATACTAATTTGGTAAACGTATCAAGTGTGGTGGACTTGCGGGGAATTGAACCCCGAATTTATCAATGCGAATGATACGGTATACCGTTTACCTACAAGCCCGAGTTAGACGAGAGCATGCCAAGCTTTGCTTACAAGCCCAATTATACTAGTTCCTCATTAAATCTTTTGTTAATGTTTCAGGTAAATTTTTGATGATCCCCAAAAAACTCTTTGGTAAAAATCTTTTTAACTCTATTTCTAATAATTTTTTGCTTTGTAGTTTAATTTTGTCTATTATCTTCTCTCTGTCACCTGAGTTTAAATTGAGTTCTGTTCGTAATTTTTCATTGGTTAAAATAAAGTGTAAATCAAAAAAATCTCTCGGTTTTGATCTTTGAATAAGTGCTGTTATTTTTTCTTTTAGTAAAATTGACCTATTAAGCAAATGGACATTATATGTGGGAACTAAATCATTTGTAACCAGCATGTTTTCCGAGAGTTTTGTAGCTTGATCTCTAAATGAAATCTGATTTTTAATTAAAACTGATTCATCTTTCAGATTTATTAAAATGTTTGCAAGATAGCCTCCGGAAGTTTCTTTAGATTCTTCAATATCAATAACCATACCTTCACTTACCAAATCGTAGATAACTTCTTCTAAGACCTTTTCGTAAACTTTACCATCACTAAAACCCGTAAAATCTAAATCCTCTGAAAATCTAGGAGAATTAAATACGATTCTCAATGCAGTTCCGCCTTTAAATAAAAAGTTTTCGCTATCAATTTTTGTATAAAAACTCCTTAAAAATAAATTTTGAACATATTCTCTTACAACATTGGCGTAAGTCGTTTGCTGTTTTATGGCTATTTTTTCTAGGTAAGGTTTATCTAACATATTTTATTAAATTATTTTTCCCAAAAAGCTTTAGATAATTTTTAAGTTTTTTAATATTGATTTCCTTCAAGTTGATTCTGTCGTTATAAATTCGCTTACCTAAATAGACAAAATATAGAAAGTCGGCCATGGCTTTTTCGGGAGTTGCAATATATGCCGTACCCGATCCTGTGTCATAAAGCTCATAACCTGAAAACGCTTCTTTTTTTATCTTATTAAACGTAAAGCTTAAGTTATTGACAACAAATTCTTTTGTGGCTTTTGTGGTAACCGATGTAATTCCATAAACTGATTCGGGTATGATTTTGTGAAATGACAGGGCACTGTCAAGCGATATATAAGAGGGAATAATCATCCTATTTGCCAAGATAAACTCATGAGGCAAATTGTCCAATAAGGTAAAAAGCCCAGCCTTTAATCTTATTATTTCCCCTTTTTTGACATAATTAAAAAGAAAGGAGTCGGTTGTTCTTTTTTGAGTACCAAAAGCATTTATAACATCCTTAGTTGTGAAAATATTTAAATTTTGATTGTAGATATACCTTTTGAGCCTAAGCCAATTCAGTTTTTTCATGATATAATGGTAATACTGAAAAGAGAATTTGTCAATACTCTTGAATACGCTCTCATATAAGATCATAATCATCTCAATGCCAAGACATAAAAACCAAAGAGCTTTCATAGATATTCTTACTTTAATTGGGGTACTTTTTCTAATAGCTTCGGTTGGGGCTGGAGTTGTTTTAATACAACAAAATCAAAATATAATAGAGCAGGCGGCAAAACCTAAAAAAACAGGAAATTCTGCATACGATAAATGTAGAGAGGATTCAGGAAGAAAAACTTGCAACGAAAAATTGGGTTTAAATGTAAATTGGAAAGGTGAAATTGTTAATGAGATTGATACAAGCAGAGTTGATAAAGATGCACCACCAGGACAGCTAACTTGTGATGCAAATGGGACGCAGTATTCTCCTGGTGCAGTAGTTTTGTATGGTGGCATCGGCAGTAATGCAAAATGCGGAAATGACGGACGATGGGAAACATATAGTGGCCCCATAACTGACGTTAAACCTGAAAATGTGCCTGAATATGCAAAGGAAACATACAAAAAGGCTGTTGAGGAGAAAGAAACAAGGCAACAACAAGAGCAATTAGCTCAAAATCAACAAAAGGCTCAAGAAGAAGAATTAGCAAAGGAAAATCTTTTGATGCAGCAAAGGAGCATTGACGCATGTGCCCAAGGGGGAGGTTCCTGGCAAAATAACTCATGTTCATATCCTGAAGTACAACAGCCAGTCGCCGATACATCATCAACCACAACTCCCGATTCTGATAGCGGATTTAATCAAACAAATTTAAACGACAATCCTCTTGCTAACCTTTTTGGATCTGTTGGTGGGGGTACTGCTCTAAATGAATCAAATACAGAAAGTTCTCTAAATACTTCTCCCTATTTAACAGGTTTGGGATCATATGGCCTTGGTGGAGGAAATGCTTATGTCGCCCCGATACCTATAAATATTATCACCTCTAAAAATTCAAGAGATTTTTATGGTTACGCGACAGGTAATGCTTTATCCGCAGGATCAGGATTCACAGCCGCAACATTGCTTACACCTGGAGCCCCAGCATTTCTATTTGAAACTATTATTCCATCCCTGGTGTAATAAAAGCTCTAACTTTGGCGGATGTTGTTGATAACGTAGTCACGGCTGGAAGTTGTGCCCTCGGAAATCAAAATGCATGCGCAGGGCTTCAGGCATCAATCCTCATCCCCGCCCCAACTGGAACCGCTAATCTATTTGTAGATTCATTCGAAGATTTTTCAAGAGCTTGGTCAAGAGGTGCTCTGCTACCAAGCAGTACTGTTGCGAATCAGGTTGTAAATGTTGCAGATACAAATCCAGGTGTTGGTTCCTCAAACTTGGATAATCTGGAGGCCTTGAATCTCCTTGTAGCTAACGACCCGAACCCATCCATAATTATTCCCTATGATACTGTTTTCTCACCCACCGCGATCACGGATAATGTTCCATCCTCGGTGCCAAATACAAATATGCTTTTTGCCCCCGAAGAAAATCTCTGGACAAATGCAATTTTAGACCCGACTCCTAGATTATTGGCTAGTAACCCCACACTCTCCAATTACGCTACGGAAGTTTTTAATAGCGTTCCGGAAATTCCAACCGCGACAAACTTAGCTAATTTCCCAAATCAAGTTGGAAATGACTTGTTAAATGTAATTACTCCATATGCACCGATTGGAAACCCAATTGCCCCATTTGATAGTGGAGGATCACTTGCCCCTGAATTTCTATTCTCACCTTCTCTTTCAACATTACCTAATGATCCGGCAGGCGTGATTATGGATGATCTTTTGAGACCATTACCAGATGTTGACCCCTCCCTTCCTAGATCGGCTGATGTTGATACATTGAGAGTGCAAATTTCAAATTGGTGGGATAACACTGTTGGAGATTTGAATTTGGGAGGATTGGGAAATAATGACGTAAATATTCCAGAAAACATTCCTCGTCTTGATATTGAACCAGACTTAGCTAATACAACAAATATCAAAACTGGTTTCAATTCTACAGAAATAGTTAAGATATCGTATACAAGCGATCTTGACCCACTTATTAAAATCAAAGAAATAGAAAACACTTATGGAAATAGACTTAGAATTGACTTGGAAACAAACAATGCTGACGATTTAATGGCAATTGCGCGTGAGAAAGGTTATTCAATAAAAATGGTTGAAATTGGAAGGGATGTATCCGTAATCGAAAACGGTAGGTCAACCATGACTCCTTTGAAATACGATAACTCCGTTAGAATTGGATCGGACAATGTAACTCTATATGTTGGTGTGCACCCAAACAGACCAGGTCTTGTTTTTGATATAAAAGATTTGGCCCATGATGTTGGAGCAATATTACTTGGAGGTAAAATAAGCTCAAATGGATCACCTTTCGTGCCAGTTGATATAATTAGACAAATGTTTGTGGAAACTGGAAACAATTATTCTATCTCTCAAATTCATGAAGTATTCGGAGGCTTTCATCCTATTAATGGTACGCAAACAGTTCCTGACACTTGGATTCTAGATCAGATCATTGCAGGAAATGAGAGTGTAATTAAGTTGGTATTGGCCACTCCAAACAAACCTTCCATTATCGAAAGTGTGTTACCACAGGGAGTTTTAAATTTGCCCACAGCTCTGGCTAGAGTTTCTGACGCAATACTGGCTAGACCCGTGAGAAATGGGCTACTTATTGGAACACCAATTGTAGTTATAAATGCTGTCATCATAGATGATCTTTTTGACTTGGGAATTGTGGATTGGATACTTGATACTTTTAATGATGTTTTTAATGGTGAAAAATCACAGGGAATACAATCTCCTTTAGGTGTGATGCTTAATTTTACAGGATCATTTTCTAAAAATGATCTACCGAAAAATACAACTAATCTAGTTTCGTTGATTAACCTCCCAGATCTTTCAACTAAGGGAGTTGATTTAACAAGTGATACAGTGCCAGATGATTATGAGTTGGCTGTATTTTTAACTGATACTGTTAATGATTTCTATCTTTTGCAGCAAACTCCGGAGGGAAGAAATCAAATACTACAAATTATTAATCAGTCGGGGCTTCTTGATCTTTATCCATTTATTAGTTTATCGGTTTATGATGGGAATGGAAAAGTAACACAAGACAACAAAGATACTTTTGGGCTATATATTATAGCCATGGCTAAATTAAACAATGTAATACTAAATCAAGCTACTGCTGATTTTGTTAAACCAAACAACTCTTTTGTCAGATGGTACGATGATGATAGTGGAAAATTTCAGATTTCACAGTGCGTGATATGGCAAAATTTATTAGATAGAATGTTTCCAGAACTTAATCTTGCCAAAATAGGTGGGTTTACTTTTGAAAATACAGGAAAAGGTATAGAGCAAGCAAGTGATGTATTTAGATTAATTAATTCTAATAAATATTCCGTAGTTGATGGAGGCCGTCTTTATATTAACCCGACTGGAAATATACAAATTTTTGAGTTTACGGATATTACTAAGGTTCAAAAGGGAGATACATGTGTTTATGGAGGCGGAGTTGGACATATGTGTACGATTCTTGATAGATATGAGCAAAATGGTAAGCTTTATTTCTTGGTTTCAGAAGCTAATTCCCCTAACGGTTTACTAGACGGCACCCCTCAAACATATCTAGTTGATGAAATTGGTTTTATGAACTTGATAGGGCTTAAAAACACATTATTCTTAAGATCAAATACCGCTTATCTTGATACATCACTACAAACCCCAACTCAAATACCAGACAATTTTCTGATCCCAACCCAACAGGCTCCTGTAAATAGTAATATTGATAGTGGCAATAATGATATCAACCTCGCTTTATCTATTACACAAGCCGCCCAAGAAAAAATGCAGACTTGTGTCCCAGCAAAAGCTGGTTATTATAATGCATGTGTAGGAGAATATTTTAATAACGAGATTTTAAATTCTACAAACGGTATTAGTGTCACTTACTCGGAACTGACTCCTTCTATTTACGAGTCATATTGGTGTACTCAACTAGTATTCGATGCAGCTGAGGCAGCGGGACTAACATTTGAAGACAAAGAGTATTCTGCCTATAATCTCCATCGTGACATGAGTGTAAAAGGTTCTGTTGTAGACACTGAAGTAGCTGAACTTAGCGGTGATGCAATAGTTGGTAATGTAGCTTTTGTATCTGCCGATATAGGCGGCACCTTAACGGTCATTCATGTTGGAATTGTATCTGAAGTTATTTCAACTTGATGCTACCTACGTAACAATTACTCAGGCCAATTCCCCCACAGTTACCGCTACATATGAATTAAATGAAGATGGTAAACTGGTATACGAATCAACTAGTGGAGCAGAGTTTTATATAGAAGGTTTTGGAGATCTCGTAACATATGCCAATAATCAATAAAAAAATATTAATTATCCTTGTTGTAATTACCTTTATTGCTGGTGGCGTTTATTTTTACTTAGTACGCAAAAGAAATAATATTTTACCCGTCGATGCTCAAATTCTAAGTGAAGATGTTCAAGAAAAGCCATTTTTAACAAAACTTCCTATAAAAACTGACAATTACACCATTCTTTATAGCAGTGTGAAGGAAAATATAGTTGTTATATTTAGTAGAAGTTTATCTTCAATTGAAGAGCTAAAGATAAAATATCAAAACGAAATTAGTTTAGAACTTGAAAAAATTGGGGTTAACCAATCAAGTCGGGATAATATTGTTTGGGAGATGGAGAAATAGTTCAAACTATTACATATAGTAACTTAATAGTTAGTTAATAAAGTCCTGCCATCTTTCTAATAAATAAAACGGTAAAGATAAAATTCCATCTTTTTTCATTTCTAATTTAGAAAAAGACATTTCTATTGGAACTATCTTTCCCTTCCCAGATTTAATCATACTAATAAGTGACCTACTTTTAAGCCCTATTCCAGATTTTACTTCGAGCCCTATTATTTTATTTTGATACTCCCAACAAAAATCAACTTCTGCATTTCCTTCATCTTTGTTCTTTGCCCAATATCCTAACTGATTATTTCTACCGCTAAATAATGCAACCAAGGTCTGGCCCACAATCTGTTCCATGATTTTTCCACTGTAATTGCCTTTCATTAAGTCGGAGTAGGCATTCTTACTATAATTAACGATTCCAACATCGAGCCAAATTAATTTTTTGGGCCGTTTAAATTTAAAGTTAAGCGGCAAGTTAGTTGAATTAACAGAAACTATTTGATTCAAAATCATTATCTTTTCAATTAGCCGAAAGGCGTCAGACATTTCCCTGCTTTTAAATTCTGAGCCTGCAAAATTTTCATATTTAAATACTTCTCCTCCCAATCTCGGCCCAGCCTCGACTACCCATTCTAAGTATTTTTTCTCAGCAAAACTTCGAGTATATTTACTAACATCATCAATATAAGTTGAATAAAGTCTTGATAAAATTTGTTTTATATTAAAATAATCTTTATTTTTAGAGTAATTTGCGACAACTTCTGGCATTCCTCCAATAAGCACGTACCTTTTATATTCTTCATTTGCCAAATCATTCCAACTATAATTTGTGTCCACTTGAAGGTTATTTATCTCATCCATCAGGATCTTATTTCCCGTTGCATTTAAATATTCAAAAAACGTAAGAGGATAAAGATATTTATATTCAATCCTGCCCACAGGTACCTTAAAGTCTATATTAAGCTTGGCTTCAAGTAGTGAACCTGTGGCAATTATGAAAATATCTGGTCTTTCTTCTGCAAAAAAGCGTAATAAACTGAAAATTTCTGAAGACTCTTGTATTTCATCAATAAAAAGTAGAGACTTTGAAGGCACAAGTTTTTTATTCCGATTAATCTCAAGTCGCCTTAAAAAATCGTCGACATTTAAAACTCCTTCAAAAATTCTATATTGCTCTTTACTCTCGAGGTTAATTTCAAATAAATCATCAAAATTATCTTTCGCAAATTGACGTATAACGCTTGTTTTGCCTACTTGTCTGGCTCCCCGTAAAACCAACGGTTTACGAATCGTACTAATTTTCCATAGTTTAAGCTCATTTTCTATGGTTCTTTTGAACATAAGTCCATTATATTACAACTCATGCGATAATCAAGTACTAGTTTACTACAAAACTACCACATTTTGTAAGTGAAGCTTGCAAACTCACCAGAGTTTATAACTTACTGTTACAGATTTGACAATCTTGAATACCCCATTTTCTGATGCTGTTGCATTTTGTGTTGCAGTCACCGTATCTGCTTTTGTTGTTGCAGTTGAAGTATTAGACGATTGAGACTGGCTAATACCCACAATCTTTCTAATAAATTTCCAGTTTTGAAGCCCTATTGTACTTACTTCCTTTTTAGCATCATTCATGGCAAGGGTAAAAGCTTGAGCCTCTAGTTTATCCTGATTTTCTACAGAGAGAACTGGTTGAGAAACAACAAGGGCTCCGTTACCGTAAAGATCTGAGACTAAAGTTGAAATGTCTGAAACATGTACAGTTTTTGCCGCCATTGAAATTGATGCTTGATACCCTGAGGATCCAGCTACAACAAGTGAGGCTGGAACAACAGTAATTTGACCTTCTGCAATGTCTCCTTCTGCTACTCCCTTAGTCTTTAGAAACTCTCTCATGGCCAGGGCTTTAGCGTTTACATTGGCAACCGCTTCTTGAGAACTTGAATTATTTGATGAAAGACTAAATGAAACAACTGCATTTGAAGCAGGTACACTTACTTCGCCTATCCCACTTACAACTACCACCATGGGAGAAGTTAACCAAACCCAAAAGACAGCAATTAAGAAAATTGATATTAAACTTAGAAGAATTTTTCTAACATTCCAATCGAAATAATTTGGCATTATCTAAACTTAACACCTTACTTTAAGAAATTCAAGGGGTTGAGATGTACACCGTTTTGGATTACCTCAAAATGAAGATGTGGTCCCGTTGATCTGCCAGTTGATCCCATTTGCCCTATGGCACTTCCTCTACTCACACTTTGGCCAGGAATTACATAGATTTTAGACAAGTGAGCGTATAAGGTTTTATAGCCATTGCCATGATCAAGTATTACTCTATTTCCGTATCCTGAGTTATCTGGCCAACCTGCGACGAGTACTCGCCCACTATCTGCCGCTAAAACATTAGGAACACCTCGGTTAGCAATATCAACTCCCTGATGGTACCAAACATATCTTTGAGAAATACTTCCACTTGTAGGCCAAGCAAATTGACCAGAAGCCACAACGGTTCCTGCATCAGGTGTAATCTGTCTGATCCTGGGTGAAAGTGGAACCTCATTTGGTTTGACCCCATCAGGAACAATTACTATTTGTCCTATTGCAAGTTCAAAGGTCTCGTCATTTGAAAAAGTATTAAATGGAAAATCAACTACAGCCTGAGCCTCTGTATCATACTTCTTCGCAATAGAATAAACTGTATCACCTTTTTGGACTTTGTGAGCAATCCCTGTCACAGGAAGGATTTCTAAATTTTGACCAAGCTTAATTCTGTCTCCGACTATGTTGTTTTGCCAACGAATGGTATCTTCATCTACGCCAAATTTTAAAGCTATTGATTTGATTGTGTCCCCCTCTTGCACTTCATAATCAATAATTTTGTCACGCACTTTATCCGAAACAAGTGTATCGATTTCAGGGCTTTCTGTTGTTGCTGAAAGAACTTGGCTTGTTGCCACCTCCCATGGATTAACATTTTTACCGGGAAATTCCTGTGCTATGATGGGGGCAATCATAACTCCCAACGCTGTAATTGTTGCAATTCCTGAATGGGTTAGGCGCCTTGCTAATTTTCCCCTTTGTTTATATAAAGCGGTAACTAATATTCCCTTTCTATTCTCCATTTTGAGAAAACTTAAATGAAGTTTTTTAAAAGTAAAAGAAGTAAGTTCTTTAAAAAAAAGTTTAACATCTTCCCAGAGGTCAATGAAAATCTCAAATGAATCTTGCATATAACGTATGGAGATTTTACCTTGTGAAGCCTAAAGGGTCAAATAAGATAAATTGGTAAATAAGAAACCAGTTTAACTACTCGCTAACTTAAACCCTAGTTTTGGGTACCAATTGTCAAAAGAGAAAATCATGTTTGTACTTAATTTTTTGGCAGTTGCTGCAATTAGAGCATCAAAAAAGGTATTTTGTTTTGATTTAGCAGTTTCAAAAATTCTACTGGCTTCCTTTTGAATTTCCATATCAATATAAATAACGTTAAAGACTCCCTGTTGATACTGGCGGTTAACTAGATGAGCTTTTTCTTTCTCATTTAAAGAACGCACAAGTGAGGTAATTGCTTCTGGAAAAACAGTTGAAGGAAAAACGATTGAAATATTATTTTTTATGTAGTTCTTTGATGCTTCAACTGCCTTAAGATGGTTTGGATCATTTTCTAACACTAATGCTATTAAGGCATCTGAATCAGCCACTGTAACACTTTTATTCACTTCTTTTTTCTCCTCCCCAAGTATAATAATCAAGGTTCTTAATAAAGTCTTTTGGAACCTTTCCTCTCGTGGGAATTTTTTCGGCCAATTTAATGAAATTGAGAAGTTTATTGGCACTTGTGTCTTGTGGTTGCATTGTCTCAAGACCAGCATCCAAAGCCTCACGAACCACCTCGGCTTTTTTCTTACCAAGAGACAACGCTAGCATTTCAGCTTTACTGTCAGTCTCTTCTTTTATGTATATATTTACTCTTAACATAGGTTAAACATACACCATCTACATACACCATGTCAAGAGGGGGGAGTTAGGCTGTTTTGAGGGTATTTAAAAACTCTTCATTTGTTTCAGTTTTCTTTAATTTCTGAAGAAGTGCATCTGTTCTTTCCTCTTCGCTCATGAGATCAAGCATGCGTCTTAGGGTTGTGACTTTTTCAAGAATATCTTTTCCGTATAGTAACTCTTCTTGCCTGGTTCCGCTTTTTGTTACATCAATTGCCGGGAAAATTCTTCTCTCTGAAAGCTTTCTATTTAAATGAAGCTCCATGTTCCCAGTTCCTTTGAACTCTTCGTATACAAGATCATCCATTCTAGATCCTGTGTCGACTAAACAAGTTCCAATTATGGTTAGGGACCCTCCGCCCTCAATATTTCTTGCGGCCCCGAAGAATTTTTTAGCAGGAAATAGTGCTACTGGATCAAATCCTCCTGTTAAGGTTCTTCCTGAAGTTGGAAGAGCTAAGTTATATGCTCTTGCCATGCGGGTTATGGAGTCAAGAACTATTACAACATCTTGTCCCATTTCGACTAAGCGCTTGGCGTGTTCTAGGGCCAATTCGCCTGCTCGGGTTTGTTCATGTGGGCTTTCATCAAAATTACTTGCAGCAACCTCTCCTAATCCTTCTGTTACCTCTTTCATTTTTCTCTGGATGTCGGTAACTTCTTCTGGACGCTCTCCAATAAGCACTGCCATTACGTGAACTTTCCTTTTGTCTCCGGTTGAATTTTCAGGATAATTTTTGCAAATTCCGGCAATAATATCTTTAACAAGCCAGGTTTTTCCTGCTTTGGGGGGAGACACTACAAGTGCTCTTTGGCCGAATCCAATTGGAGCTACTAAATCGATCACACGGGTGGTTAGGGTATCTTTATCAGTTGAAAGTTTTATTTGTTCATCGGGGTAAATTACTGTTAGATCATCAAAATTTGGTCTTTGCGGAACTTTATCCACATCAACTCCGTTAACTTTTTCTACTTTAAGAAGTCCCCAATATCTTTCGTTTTCTTTTGGACGCCTTGCAGCTCCTCCAACAACATCTCCAACACGAAGATTAAATCTTCTTATTTGACTAGCTGAAATATAGATATCGTGATCTGATGGAGCAAACCTACTAGGACGAAGTAGGCCGCTTCCTTCGTTAGCAATATCCAGTACCCCAACCACGGTTTCTGTGGGAAGACCTGCGTCAGGGATGATTCTGTCGTCTACGACAAGTTTTTGCTTATCGTCAACTATTGAAGTTGGGGCTGATTTTGAGGTAATTTCTGTTGGTCCACTAGAAATCTCTCCGGAACTTATAGGAGCGCCAATCAAATCTGTAACGTCACTTTTTGCAGGTGTCATGAAATTAAAAACAATCTTGACCGTTTATGAAACGGTTTCCACGAAGCAAGTACTAGTATACCCAAGTTTTTGCACATGTCAATATTCAACAGGAATAGCTTCAACAACCAGGCGATTAATGGAAGTTCCTGGTGGGTCGCAAGTTTGAAGAACTAATACTTCTCCTTTGCCCCGATCTTCAAACCAGGATGTATCATCGGCTTCAGTTATGGCCTTATTTTGAACAATATATTTATATTCTTTATTCATAAAATAAATTATTATCCTGTCTCCTTTTTCAAGCTTCCTAACTAAATAGAAAATGGCATTGTACCTGGCAAAATTAAGAGCAGAATCTGTTGAATGTGAGAATAAATAAATAAGCTTTCCTTGGCCGGGGAAGTTGGTTCCTGCTGCATGCGCAACCCCCTCTTCAAGTGCTTTTGTATATTCATAATAGCGACCCGCATTAACATTGGGAACTACACTTGCACGAGCCTCAATTTTGGGAATATAGATTGAAAAAAATGGGTCTAAATTTAACTCCTGGGCGGAAGGTGAAGTTATTAAATCCCCAAAGTCAATTTTGACAGGTTTGCGTAGCTTAAATGAAACTTCTTCTTTTAAGATGGGGTAAAAACTAAAAATAATGCCTATCATAGCAAATCCTATAAACCCCACCCCAACTGCCCTTAGGAGATGGTACAGTGCGCGTTTTAAAAAGCTTGGTGCTTGATATATTATTCCCGACCTGTTCATTTAAACCAGTTTAAACTTTTTGAAGATGAAAGCTCCGAGTGCTGCAATCCCAAACAAACTAATTGTTGTAACCACACTTCCCCCTGTTTTTGGTAATACTGGAGGAGCTGTTACACCTAAAACTGGAGGCGTTGTTACTTCACAGCTACAATCACTTTCCTCTTGGCAAACTGGGTTTCTACAAAATCCTTGGTAGCAGAATAGTCCACCTTGGCAATTGTAATTACTTCCACATGTTCCTCCGCAGAAATTGGGTGCTCCGGTTGGAGATGGTGTCTCAGTGGGTGTTGATGTAGGAGTTACTGTGGGGGTTGCAGTAGGAGTATTTGTCGAGGTTGACGTTGGTGTTGCAGTTGGTGTCATGGTTGGGGTAGCTGTTGGTGTATTTGTAGGCGTTGATGTCGGGGTTGACGTTGGTGTAGGGGTTGGATTAGGGGTTTCTTCAGGTTGTTCTTCGTTGCAACCACACTCACTTCTGTAAGAAGTAAAACCATTTGGAGTGTCAATTTGAATAACTCCACAGAAACAACTGTTTTGGGTGTAATTACTTTGGACGCCTCCATGATCGGGGTCGCAACCTAACCCCTGATGGATGACTTTGTGGACAAAAGTAAGTTTGATTACCGTAATTACCTGTATTGGAACTGCCAACTAGCACCACATATCCCTGATCGACTGCGGCATCATTACAAGTACCATCTGACCCGTCACTTGCTATGCAAAAGGAATATGATCGATTTTGCGCATCAACACTTCGACATCTAATTTCACTAAATCCACACCCATCGTTTGGGTTATTTGGATCGTCTACTACCCCACCCCCTGGAGCTTCGTCACATCTATTATTTCTAACTTCAAGACTACCGCAATCACATGAACTGCCACTACAACTTCCTGGTACGGGATTACCATGGGAATCATTACAATTGCATGCTCCAGCACTTACAGCATAAACATCAATTTTTTTGTTTTCTCGGGAGAGAAGTACTCCTGAAAAGATGACTGCCAAGATAACAAGAATTCCTAGGTTAATTGACAGCAAACTTTGACTTGGATTTGAAGTTAACTCTTTCCTTAAATTTCCTAATTTCCAATTCAATTTCATAGTAATTGGAGCAGGTTAAACGCAGTATATGAAAACAGAATTGAAATGTCAACGAAATGTATAGGACGGGTACATTTCAGACTTTTGTTGTAAATCTTTGCATGTACTC
>CAZTGB010000017.1:0-1323 GCA_964612965.1 uncultured Gammaproteobacteria bacterium
ATATCAAGGGATGAGATTAATAAATATATAATTAATGTCATTCATAAACTAAGAAAAAGTCCAGAATATTTAGAACTTGTATCAAAAAACATAACTCCAGAAATATACCCGTTTTTGATAAGCAAAAACCGATTTGCTGATCCACTATGGGTATTTTTTGACAGCCTTGAGGATGGTATCATCCTCAAAGATTGGAATAATTTTGGAGCAAATCTAATTAAAGAAATTAAGCAGAAAATTGCGAAATTAGGAGGGAAAAGGGTAAAATTGGGAAGTGGTAAAACTTGCTGGATATTGTATAAGGAATTTTCTCAAGTTTTATCCAAACCATTAAATATTTAATATGAATAACATACAAAGATCTGATTTATTATTTAAAGCAAGCAATGAGTGTATAAAACATGCCGAATTATCATTTAAAAATGGTTCTTGGAATATGTCTATTAGAAGATCTCAAGAAGCCGTAGAAATGAATTTAACAGCCATTCTAGCATTAATAGGTATCCATTATCCAAAGGATCATGATCAGGCACAATTGGCAATGAGGGTTTTGAATGCAAATGGTTACGGTCTAGGCGAAAAAGACGCAACAAAAATTGAGCAAATATCCATAGACCTATCCAGAAAAAGAGGCCCGGCTCTTCACCAAGAGGAAGGTTACAACATGGAAAACGCAGAGAAAGCTCTGGCAGATGCCGATTTTGTTATTTCTATGATAGATCAAGTCAAAAATAAAATCCTTCAAGAACAAACTAAATGAAAATTGTAATTTGCGGATCCATGTCTGTTTATCCGAAGATGATTGACTTAAAGAATCAACTTACCATCCTCGGTCATAGTGTAATCATTCCAAGTCCGAGTTCAGACGAACAGTTGCAGGAGATAATAAACAATAAGTATATTGATACATACGATTTAAAAATGAAGTATGACTATATTAAAAAACATTATGCGAATATTGTTGAGGCAGACTGTGTTTTAATAGCTAATTATGACAAAAACGAAGTTAAAAATTATGTTGGCGGAAATTCCTTCCTAGAAATGGGATATGCGTATTCTATGAACAAGCCAATTTATTTGGTCAACTCAATACCTCTAATTGAGCACTACTATCATGAGATGATAGCAATGGAACCAATTATAATTAACGGGGATTTAAAAAAGATTCCAAACAATAACAAAATTTGAGGTCGATTGCTCTTTTTAAGATATTTCTCAATTAATACTACATCATTAAGATCTTTTTCTCTTCCTAACTCTCGTTTATATTTTACTAGATCTTCAAGATTAATAACGGGAATCCCTTTTATAATAACTGATCTT
>CAZTGB010000017.1:1416-6262 GCA_964612965.1 uncultured Gammaproteobacteria bacterium
CTGATCTTTTCATTTGATCTTCAGGTTTTGGCTGATAATTACCGTAAGAAAAATTCATACAAACCTCAAAATTATCTTTTTGCAATACTTTAGTATTTATATGTTTTGTTATTTTTTCCCATCCTTTCAAACTTAATTTTTTAAAAAGACTCGGGGTTACCATTAAGTCAATGTCATTAGCCTTCCTAATTCCATAAAACTCTAACGCACTCCCAGCCACCACAAGGTATTCTTTTGCTGGTAAATTTAAGCTCCGAACCTTATTTATTAGATTCTTGGGAAATTTAATTAATCGCAAATCCTCTTATTCTTTCTCCAATCTTTCCCCAGTCAAAATATTTCTTATAATTCTTAGGATCAATTAATTTAATTTCAGTTACACTCCCCGCTGGATCTTTCTCAAATTTCCCAATTGGTTCTACCAGACAAAATGATCGAAGTTGAAAATCAGAAGTTCCATCAGGATTAAAAACTTCCTGATATCCAATTGGAATTTGTTTTAAAACTTTCATATTTGTTTCTTCAAGAGCATCCCCTGGTGTTTCACCTTTTTCAATATGACCTCCTACAATGTTCCATTTTCCAAAGTCACCCCGAGTGATTACTAGTTTATCATTGTAAAAACAAACACCATAACTTTGTTGAAACTTATGTTTAGGCAGGTCATCAAAAGTGTCGCAGTCATGCCAGACAAGTCTATATTCTTTATCATCCCAAATCATTGAAGTATTTATTATCATTTTTATAATTTACTAAAAACCACAATTGCTTCGTCTTCATAAACAGGTTCTTTTTGCTCATTTCGATAGCTGTGGTCTGCCCCAGAAATTTCAAAATACGAAATATCACTTGATGCTGAGTTTTTTAAATCTTTTTTAACAATTTCAACATTACCATATTTATCCTTTTCGCCTTGTATTATTGAAACTTTTCCGGGAAATGTAGAAATATCTATCATTCCGGTATCGTAGCCGAAAATGATTACTGAGAACTTTCTCTGCTCGCTAGACTTTAACATAGACAAATATTTTGCAGCGATAATTGCTCCCAAAGACTTACCAATTAATCTAATATATTTGTATTCATTTGCGTTGCATTTAATTAGTACTTTTCGCAAAGCATCAACCTCCTCAACCAAATCCGGACCAGAAGAATGCTCTTCTCCTCTTTCAAAAAATGGAAAGTTAAAATTTACTACAGAATGCCCTTTACGAAGACAAACACCAAAAGCCTTCCTCATATTAGAGTGTTCCATTCCACCTCCAGCACCATGAAGAAGAACATCTAAAGTATCTGAGTCGGTCTTAATAAACTTCATAAAAATATTTACTTTAATTCTAAATGATCAATCCTTAATTTGTGCACCAAACTTAGTCTTAACAGTAGAAATTATTTTCTTTCTTAATTCTTCAACTTCTTTATCAGTTAAGGTCTTTTCAGGATTTTGGTATTCAATGTTAAACGTATAGTTGTTTCCAAAGATATCTTTTAACTCGACTTTATTTATTTGAGAATTGATATATTTAATTGCAGTTATAACTTCCCCAACTTTAGTTTTTTCAGGGAGTGTAAATGTTAAGTCTTCTACTTGTGGTGGATATCTAGGAATATTTGTAAATTTCTCAGCTTGTACATTCTCCATTAATTTTTCAATTTCAAACTCGCAATAAATTAAATCCGAGTCTTCAGCAATGCCAAAATTTCCTATTTCCGTTTTGTTTATTAAGATATTTAAACTCCTTCCGGCCGAAAATCCTTTTGACTCCCGGGGAACTATTGAATACCTAATATTTAAAGAGTCAAGAAAGGCTTCAACTGTCCCCTTAGCTTTTCTGTATTCATATCCAGAAAATATTTCAGCCAACATAAGCTTTTCTTTTGGTAGATCTCCACTTTTTAAGAGATATACATTTGCCATCTCAAATAAATGAAACTCTTTGTATGTTCCTATATTTTGCTTTGCAGCTTCCATCAAAGAAGGCATAAGACTGGTTCTTAAGTACGCGGTGTCATCCCCCAGTGGGTTTTTAAGAGATAGAGATTGCCCACCTGTCATTTCCTTTGAAACAAGTGAAAGAGTGTAAACTTCAACTCCACCCATTCCTTTTAAAGTATTTTTTACTTCAGTTTCAAATTTAAAAATTGAATTTGCCGGCTCACTCCTTAATGTCCCATCCATCAAGAAACTTGGCAAGTTGTGATATCCATAAATTCTAGCAACTTCCTCAACCAAATCTTCCTCTATTTCAATATCTTTTGACCTAAATGAAGGCACTTGTACTTCTAAGGTATTACCCATCCAAGAAGATTTAAACTCTAAAGAATTTAAATAATTTGCAACATCAGTCTTAGGGATCTTAATACCCAGTCTTTTTTGAATAAAATCTAGTGTAGTTTTAACACCTCTTGGTTTAAATGAAATAGGATAGATATCAATTATTTCCCGTTCCGAAACTCCCTTAGTCAAATTTTTAAACAATTCTATTCCAAGTAAAATTCCAGGAACAATAAGTTCTGGATCTGTTCCTTTTTCAAAGATAGAAGCAGCGACAGATCTTTGAGCTAAGGCCATCGAAGTTTTTCTAATGTTCGTAGGATTATAAGTTTGAACAAATAGAAGAATATTTTTTGTTGACTTATCAACCTTGCTTAAATTGCCTCCCATTATCCCCGCCAAGTCAATGAGTCTTCCTTCTCCATCTTCAATTACAATATCTCCTCCCGACAAAACGAACCCCTTCTCATCAAGTGTCGTAATTTTTTCTCCCTTTTTGCTTTCTCTAAGAACCATTTTAGCTTCTTTAATCTTGTCATAATCAAAAGTATGGACAGGTTGCCCTAGTGTAAGCATTACATAATTGCTGATGTCAACAATATTGTTTATGGGGCGAATATCTGCAGCTTCAAGCCTTTCTTTAATCCAACTAGGAGAGTCGTCAATTTTTACATCGCGAATTAAGACTGTAGTAAAGCGGGGACAAAGTTTAGAGTTAACTTGAGCCTCCAAATACTTAACCTGTTTAGTAAAAATGTGGTCGCTATTTTGCATCTTAACCTTTTTAAGTTTTGCTTGAATTTTAAATCGAGGCAAAATAGCAGAAGCTTCGCGTGCTATTCCATATACACTAAAAGCATCTATCCTGTTTGTAGTGACTTCGATAGAATAAATATAATCATTTCCCTTCTTTTCAACTCTCTCGATTGAAGGGCCGCATAAAGACAAATATTCAGCTATCTGTTTAGGTGTCGCTTTAGTTTCTAAATAGTCCAATAAATGTGAATGTAAAAATTTAATATCCATGGGTTTTTTTCATCTTCGATGTTAAAACTGAGTTAAAAATCTAAGATCAGGGCTATATAGCATTCTAATATCTGGAATGTTGATTCCCCCTTTCATCATATAAGTTCTTTCAACACCCCAGCCAAACGCAAATCCAGAATATTTCTTGGAATCTATCTTTCCAGCCTTTAAAACATTAGGATGTACCATCCCAGCCCCTCCCAACTCAAGCCACCCTGCCTTACACAGTTTGCACCCATGCCCATTACAAACACCACAAGAAACATCTACTTCAAAAGATGGTTCAGTAAACTGAAAATGATAAGGTCTAAGCCTTGTCTTCCTATTTTTACCAAAAAAACTTTTAGCAAAATAATCCAAAGTTCCTTTAAGGTTTGCGATAGAAATATTAGTATCAATTACGAGTCCTTCAAATTGATGAAACATCGGAACATGGCTTATGTCGGATTGTCTTCTATAACATTTTGCTATGTTAAGCATTCTAATTGGAGGATTCTTAACTCTTTCCATCTCTCTTACCTGGCCATTAGATGTATGTGGCGTTAAAACCATTTTGCCATATTTAGGATTAATGGGAACATCTACGAAGAATGTCTCCCATTCGTCTCGGGCTGGGTGACTTGAGGGCATATTAAGACTTTCAAAAGCATAATAATCCCATTCGACTTCTGGAAATCTTTGTCGAATAAAGCCAATCCTTTCAAACACAGATGAAATTTCATCAATAGCCTGGGTGATCAAATGTGTATGTCCTATTATTGGTTTTATTCCAGGAATGCTTGGGTCAAACCAATTTTTAGCATTTTCTTTAAAGCTGTTTTTATGTTCTGCAATTAGATTCTCAAGGGTTTTTTTAACCTCATTAATTAAAAGTCCTGTTTGTTTTCTTTTCTCAGACTCTACATTTTTAAGATTTTTAGTGGCCATAGTAACTTTTCCATTTTTTCCAAATAATTCAATTCTAATTTGCTCAAGTTCCGCCAAGCCCTTAACATCACTTATTTGTGCAATTGCCTGGTTTTTAAGATTAATCAAATCCTCATTCATATTTCACTTATTTTAAACTAAAAAAACCTCCTTTTATAGGAGGTTTAAAACTACGTGTTTACCTAAACCTCCTAGTTGGAAGTAAAGTATGCAAAAAATGTGTTTATGCTTAAGTTCATGTTAGTTGTATTATAATTATCATATTGATACTTGCAACTGCCAAATCTAAAAACAATGTGACAATCCGATTAACCGACGAAAGGTTAATCCATATTGTTTCTACCCACCCTGAAATAAGCTTCGCTGACATCAACGAAATATTGGAGATAGTTAGAAATCCGACAGCAATATTAAAAGGAGACGTTAGCGAGTTTCTTGCTACCTCAAAATTTGGAGAAAGTAGATGGCTTGTGGTAGCATATAAAGAAGAAAAGAGCGATGGATTTATAATTACTAGCTATATAACTACGGATTATAAATGGC
Source organism: uncultured Gammaproteobacteria bacterium (assembly GCA_964612965.1). Classification (GTDB taxonomy): domain Bacteria; phylum Patescibacteriota; class Microgenomatia; order UBA8517; family UBA8517; genus CAZTGB01. The sequence continues at coordinate 6,188 of CAZTGB010000017.1, forward strand.
TTTTTAAAAGAAAAATAATATGGACAAAAAAATAATTAATTCAACAAAATCGGCTGTCGATGACTTGGTAAAACT
>CAZTGB010000017.1:6272-14769 GCA_964612965.1 uncultured Gammaproteobacteria bacterium
TCTACTCGGGAAGTCCCGCCTGTGGGTTGATTATGATAAAGAAGCTGACGTTTTATATATAAGTTTTGGAGAACCTCAAAAAGCTGATGACGCGGTACAAGAGGCTGGAGTGATTACTAGAAAAAAGGGTAAAAAAATAGTTGGTTTAACAGTCCTAAACGCTAGCCGTTACTCTGCTTAACAATCTCCTTAAAAGCTGCTGGGTCATTAACTGCTAAGTCACTTAATATCTTTCTATCTATTTCAATCTTTTCTTTCTTTAGGGCTGCAATGAATCTTGAGTATGAAACCCCACCCATTTTAACTGAGGCGCTTATTCTTGTAATCCAAAGGCTTCTTAAATCACGCTTTTTAAGCTTTCTGCCGTGATAGGCGTAAGCTCCGGCATGAACAACAGCCTCTTTAGCTGTTTGAATTCTACGACGCCTTGCATGCTTAAATCCTTTAGCCTGAGCTAAAATTTTTCTGTGACCTCTTGCCGATGTTGATTTTACTCTTGCCATACTTAAATTCCCATTACCTTTCTAACTTTACGAGCCATATGCTCAACTAAACTAGTTGTTCTTTTAAGATTTCTTAATTGTTTGCTACTTTTACTGGCCTTTAAGTGCCTTCTGAAAGACTGACGTCTTAAAACCTTACCGTTTTTGGTAATTTTTAGTCTATTTGTTAATAATTTCCTTGATTTAATTTTTGGCATCTTTTAATTAGTTTCTAATTTTAAGCCTTGTTTATTTTGTTTCTTCTTTCTTTTCTTCTACTTTTACAGCTCTCTTGGTAACCGGTGAAATTACAGTCATAAGCTGTTTACCTAAGAACTTAGGGATCATGTCGGTCTGTATTCTATCACCTAATTCACTTTTTATCCTGTTAATTACCTCGTAGCCGGTATTTTTAACCCTCATTTGTGGTCCCCTAAATACAACAACTACTTTAACTTTGTTCTTGTCATCCAAGAACTCTCTAATCCTGTTTAGCCTTGTATTAAAGTCAGCTTCAGCTATGAAAGGTGAAAACCTAATTTCTTTTACCTCCCCTCCTTTTACCCCCTTAGCCTGGGCTCGGGCTTTCTTTTCTTCTGCGTACTTAAACTTCCCAAAGTCTACAATTTTGGCAACAGGTGGGGTGGCATTAGGAGCTATTTCTACTAAACTAAGCCCTTCATTCTTGGCTTTCTGTATAGCTTCATTTTTACTAAGCACACCAACAAACTTGCCTTCAGCATCGACTACACGTAGGGTATCTGCTCTTATTGAATAGTCTGTACGCCAAAAAAGGTTACTTTTTCCCAAAGTTACTAACGGCAATTGTAGCTAAAAATGGACAAGTATTCAAGCAGGTATTATACTTTTGCCTGGTATGGATGAAAGAATATTGGGTTTTGTTAAAAAACATAGAATTTCAGTTTTAACTACAATTCTTCCAAATGGTATCCCCCATTCAGCCTCAATGCACTATGCCACCAAAGAAGGTTCACTTGATTTTATCTTTTTTACAAAAGAAAAGAGTCGCAAATGTAGCCACTTTGAAGAAGGCAGAAAATATCCGGCATCACTTGTCATTGGATTTAGTGAAGAAGAATGGGTAGAACTCCAAACTGAAGGAACTATTGAGAAAGTAAATAAATCAAAATCAAAACCAGAACAAAAGATATTTGCTTCAAAATTTGATGGAGCTGAATTAGATAATGATCATGTAGTACTTAAATACACTCCGACCTGGTGGAGATATACAGAATTCAAACCAAAGTTTTTAGTTCTCTCTTCAGAATAATGTGAGCCTTTTAAACTGTAGCCAAATGTCTTCCTTGGGGGTGAATTCTTTCCAGTTTTTCAATTCTGTCCTGACTTCTTCTGTGTTGCTCTGCTCTAATTGTTCTTTCTTCCCTACTAGCTAATACTTCTTTTAGAATCGGATCAATTTTATCGTAGAAATTACTTCTAAACTTCTTGAATTCATCAACAATTCCATCTTTTTGCTGATCGAGTTTGGTATCTAAATAATTTTTGGTGGCATACTTATCAAGATCATCTTTTGTGGCAAAACGATTCAGATCATCTTTTGTGGCAAAATATTTTTGTAAAGCTTTAATATCTGCCTCTGTTAAGACACCTTTTTTTGAAGATTTAGATATCATAGACCCATTTAATCAATTTAATTCCTTACTGTCAATTTCTTTTTTGATATCTTTCATAAAGTCTTCCAATTCCTTTGAGCCCAGGTCAACACCATTTCTCCTCCTTATTGATATTTTACCTTCTTTTTCATCTCGGTCCCCAACTATAATCATGTATGAAACTTTCTCAAGTTGTGCATCACGAATCTTCCCTCCCAGAGTTTCATTTCGCAAATCTATTTCTACTCTTATATGTTCTTTTTCAAGTTCTTTTGCGATTTTGCCTGCATAATCTAGATTCCTCTCTGTTATAGGAAGGACTTTAACCTGAACTGGATTAAGCCAGGTTGGAAAGTTGCCCCCGAAGTGTTCAATGAGAAATCCAATAAATCTCTCATGTGACCCAAGTGGGGCTCTATGAATTATTACTGGAGTTTTTTCACTTCCATCATGATCTACATATTTAAGGTTAAATCTGTCTCCCATAAATAAATCAATTTGATTAGTAGAGATTCCGAATTCACGCCCAATTGAGGATTTTATTATAAAATCAATTTTCGGACCATAAAAAGCAGCATTACCAATTTGTTCAACCATTGGAATGTCAACCCTTTTGACGGCTTCCCTCATAAGTTTTTCAGCCTTCTTCCACATTTTTTCATCGCCATGATATTTCTTTTTGTTTTTAGGATCTCTTAATGCAAGCTCCAAGTGATAGTCATTTATTCCCAAAGATTTGTAATAATACTCATGAAGTTTCATCACAGAAACAAATTCGTCGACAGCTTGTTCTTCTGTGCAATAAATATGCGAGTCATTTTGAGTAAAGCCTCTAACTCTCATCATTCCAAAAAGCTCCCCAGATGCTTCATATCTATAGCATGTTCCGTATTCAGCAAGCCTCAAAGGTAAATCTTTGTAGCTGTGTTGTTGAGACTTAAAAATCATATGATGATGTGGACAATTCATAGGCTTTAAAAAATACTCCTCTGAATTATCCAGTTTCATGGGTGGATACATATCATCCTTGTAATAGGGGAGATGTCCCGATGTATAATAAAGACCAGACTTTGTAATATTGGGTGTCGTTACTCGCAGGTATCCCCACCCTTTCTCTGTTTGTTTTGCCCAGTTCTCAATTTCCTCTTTTATTATGTTTCCTTTAGGAAGCCATAAAATAAGCCCAGGACCGACCTCTTCACTAATGGTAAATAACTCGAGTTCTTTTCCAAGTCTTCTGTGGTCGTGAAGTTTTGCTTTTTCAAGGGCCTCTAAATAGTTGTCTAATTCTTTTTGGGTTGAGAATGATGTTCCATAAATTCTTTGTAACATCTTATTCTTTTCATCACCATGCCAATATGCTCCAGCTACTGACAGAAGTTTTAAAGCCTTCACTTTACCGGTTGAGGGTATATGGGGACCACTACATAAATCCAAGTCAACCTCCCCCATTTTGTAAATTGAAATTTCTTCACCTCTATCTGCAATTTGTGAAATCCATTCAAGTTTATAAGGGTTTGATTTAAATATTTCTTCAGCTTTCTCACTTGAAACATTTTCTTGAACCATGGGAAGATCTTTATCTATAAGCTTTTGAATTTCCTTTTCTATTTTTTCGAAATCTTTTTCATTTATTTTTTCATCAAGATCAAAATCAAAATAAAAGCCCTCGTCTGTAGCTGGACCCATGGCTTTCTTAAGATCTGGGTATAAATTTTGCATGGCAGTATGAAGCAAATGTTCAGATGTATGCCGCAAGGCCCACAAATCTTGCTGTTCTTTAGATAATTTACTTATTTTTTCGTCTAAAACTTGTGACATATATATTTAAATATACTACAAGAAGACGAATCTTTTGAAGATATCGTGGTTCCACTTCTCTTTACTTCTCTTACTGTTTTTAAGTTTTAGCTTTGAGGTTGGTTAGATCTCATGCCTGCGCTTTAACTTAAAGAATGTCCTTATTTTACCTTCCTTCCGTATTTCTTGTCAACTTGAGCCTTTACCCAGACATAATGAACTTTAATTCCGTCCTTAAGTTTCCATTTAGGTCTCCATCCTGTTTTATAAATCCTTGAATTACTAAAGTTTCTGGCATGAACGCCGACTGCACCTTTAACTTGTTTAATCTTAAGTTTCTTTCCAGAAGCTGCAATCACATAATTAGCCAGTTGATTGACCGTCACATATTCATCACTTCCCAGGTTTGTGGGCTCACTAATATTAGATTTAACAAGTGCCCTAATTGCTGAAATTAAATCATCTATGTAAGTAAAGCATCTAACAGCTTTACCATCTCCCCAAACTTCCAAATATCCAGGATCTTTTGCCATTGCTGCTTTTCTATTTAGATCATCAGCTGCTTTGGGCTTAAGGCCCTCCCAAGTCCCCTCTGGGCCGTAAGTTGTATGGAATCGGGCAATTCTAGCTTTTAATCCATACCTTCTTGCGTAGGCTAAAAGTAGTCTTTCAGAATAAAGTTTTTCCCACCCATATTCATTTTCAGGATCTGCCGGGTATGCATTTTCCTCGCGAATGACTTTTGCTCCAACCGGCATATCTTTATAAACACAAACACTTGAAGAATAGAAGTATTTACCCACTTTTGCTTTAACAGCTTCATCCACCATATAAGTATTAATGAGCACGTTGTTGTACATCATCTCAACCTCTTTTGGGATCATATATCCTGCTCCTCCCCTATCTGCAGCAAGTTGATATACCTCGTCAAATCCACCCTTTATCTTTAAAGCTTTTTGACAGTTTTTCTTTTCGCGAAGATCCAGAAGTAAAAATTCGTTAGCTTCGGTTTTACTAAAGTCCGGGCGTTTAATATCAACCCCCCGAACAAAGTAACCTTCTTTTTTAAGCCTTCTAACCAAATGAGTTCCAATGAAGCCTCCAGCACCACACACCAAAGCCTTTTTCATAATACCGTTAATTTAAATGTTTGAAGGTAAGAAGTCAAATAAAATTCTAATACTCTTATGTGTGGGATGTTGGTCAACCTTTGAGGTTGCATCTTGGCATAAGAGTATATTTAAAAGAAAAGATCCGCAAAGCCCGACCGAACCGAAACCACGCGGGGCTTGCACCACTTGCACTTACAGATAGGATGGCTTTGCGGATCCCAGCTGCTGACAAATATTATCAGCAATTGTGGTCCGCAAAACCTTCTTCAACTTTTTAAAAGATCATTTCTGACGCAATTGTCAGAATTAATGCGATGTTATATAACTTGGGTAAACTTGTCAAGTTCTATTTAGCTTGCGAAGCTAGCTGTTTTTTGAGGTTTCTATGTTTCTTTTCTTCAAGCTCATCAAGATAAATTTTTCTAATCCTGATACTTTTTGGTGTCACTTCAACTAGTTCCGAGTCATCAATATAATCAAGTGCATCTTCAAGTCCCATGATACGGGGTGTATTAAAGTGCTCAGCAGATCCATCACCTTTTGATCTCATATTACTTAGTTTCTTTTCTTTGCAAACGTTTATTCTTAAATCCCCACTTCTTGAATGTTGTCCAACAACCTGTCCCATGTATACTTTTACCGCAGGGCCAATAAACAGTTCTCCCTGATCCTGAACATTAACAAGCCCATATAGTCTTGACTCCCCCGCTTCGTATGCAACCATGCTTCCTCGGTCACGCTCTCGACTAAATCCGTCATCTTTTTCAAAATCAAAAAATGCCGTGTTAATTATTCCAAGTCCCTTAGTGTCAGTTATGAATTCACTCCTATATCCAATAAGTTCCTTTGTGGCAACTGAAAACTCTAAATAAGTTACACCTTCAGTTGTGTCCATATTGTCCATTTTGGCGTGTCTAATTCCCATTTTCTGAATTATGACTCCAGAATATGCCTCAGGAGCCTCAATATATACTTTTTCAAAAGGTGTTAAGGTAACCCCATCAACCTTTTTGTTAATAACATGAGGTCTAGAAACTTGGAACTCATAACCTTCTCTTCTCATGCGTTCAATAAGTATTGCCAAATGAAGTTCGCCTCGTCCAGACACAGTCCAAGTTCCTTCTGGATTATCTTCTACACGAAGAGCAACGTCAGTTTCAAGTTCTTTATAGAGCCTTTCCCTTATTTGACTTGAAGTTTTAAATTCTCCTTCTCTCCCTCCAAATGGTGAGTTATTGACCATGAATATTACCTTAACAGTGGGCTCCTCAATTGACAAAAGTGGGAGGGCAACGGGACTTTCGGGATCTGCTATGGTTTCGCCGATATTAACATTTGCAATACCGGAAACGGCAACAATGTCCCCAGCAAAAGCTTCTTGTGCCTCAATCTTCCCCAAACCTTTAAAAGTATTTAGTGAAGTTATTTTTGTTTTTATTTGTTGGCCTTCTCTGTTAATGTGAACTACATCTTGCCCGTTTGTAATTTTGCCTGAAAATATCTTTCCAATGGCAATTTTTCCTTTATAGTTATCCTTTGCTAAGGTTGTAACTCTCATCTGAAGTGGAATATCAATATTGGCAACAGGAGCTGGAATATACTTTAAAATAGCCTCAAAAATTGGAGTAATATCTGTCATCTTATCTAATTCTGGTGTTAACCCCGCCTTTCCGTCACGTCCCGAGGCAAATACTACTGGAAAGAATGCTGTTTCTTCGTTTGCACCCAGCTCAACAAACAAATCAAATGTTTTTCCATGTACCCAGTCAGGTCTTGCTCCCTTTTTGTCAATTTTATTTACAACAACAATTATTTTAAGCCCCAATTTCAAAGCTTCTCTTAAGACAAACCTGGTTTGGGGCATTGGGCCTTCCTTAGCATCAACCAAGAGTAGTGCCCCATCAGCCATGGAAAGAACTCTCTCAACTTCGCCTCCAAAATCAGCATGACCTGGAGTGTCAATTATGTTTATTTTTACATCCTTGTAAGCAACTGAAGCATTTTTAGAAAATATAGTGATACCTCGTTCACGCTCTAAATCATTACTGTCCATGATCATTTCCTGTTCATTTTGATCTTTATTTAATTGTGTATGGCTTTGACGCAAGAAGGCATCCACTAATGTAGTTTTACCGTGGTCAACGTGAGCAATAATGGCAATGTTTCGTATATTCATATTTCTTAAAAGAAGACTTGAGAAGTCTACCCTATAATTATATATCCTAAACTAATTTTCTCCAAAACTGTGGACCGTGCCGGGATCGGACCGGCTACCTCTTACATGCCATGCAAGCGCTCTGCCAAGTGAGCTAACGGCCCTCAATTCGTGCTAGAATTATATCATGAACTGGCTCCAAGTAACCATCCTATCAGTTATTGAAGGTTTGACTGAATTTCTGCCCATATCATCAACTGGTCATCTCATCCTAGCCTCAAAGATAATGGGGCTACTAGAAAATAATTTTGTTAAAACATTTGAAATAGTAATCCAATCAGGGGCTATTTTGGCTGTGGTTGTACTCTATTTCAATAAACTAGTTAGAAATGTAAACCTAATTAAAAAATTAATAGTAGCTTTCATTCCAACAGCCCTTGTTGGATTTATTCTTTACCCTTTTATTAAGGGGTTCCTTTTGGGTAGCTCAAGTGTCACTCTTTGGGCTTTATTCTTAGGTGGAATTGTTTTAATTCTTTTCAGAAAGGAAAACAAAGAAAAGAAAGAAATTAGCTACAAAGATGCCCTAATTATTGGAACTTTTCAATCTTTAAGTGTAATTCCTGGAGTCTCAAGAGCTGCGGCCACAATTATTGGAGGGCTCTCAACAGGACTATCCAGAGTCCAAGCTGTGGAGTTCTCGTTTCTTCTTGCAATTCCCACAATGTTTGTAGCAACTGGATATGATTTATACAAATCAGCAAGTTTATTTAGTTCACAAAACTACCTGACGTTAGGAGTAGGTTTTGTTCTCTCTTTCGTATTTGCTCTCATTGCAGTTAAATTCCTAATTAATTTTGTGAAGAAAAATGATTTTACTTATTTTGGGGTTTATAGAATTGTTTTAGCGCTGCTTTTTTGGTTGTTTACTAGTTGAAGTTAGTTAGGAATACCATGCCATACCTTCTCATCCAGAGACATTGGAATAACAGATGAGATTTGCCATTTATCACTTGCGCTTTTCCTATTGTTAATGTTGATAATAAAAACCTCAGACATATTCAAATCTTTGTAAACACCATCCTCATCGCATGTCCTACCATATTTTAACTTATCGTTATCTGCCCAAACCCATGAGTCGACAGGGATTCTTTTACAAAAATCCCTTGCTTGTAACCTTTCCAAAGAAAGTTTTCCCGTAGAAGCGGGTTGGATTTTAATTCCTTTTTCTTTTACTAATTCAACAGCCATAAATTTTGATGTGCCTTTGTTTAAAAAGGCTCGGACCTACTTTGTCCGAAACTTCTAGTTTCA
>CAZTGB010000018.1:0-14473 GCA_964612965.1 uncultured Gammaproteobacteria bacterium
CCCCTCAAGAAGTGGTTAATTTAAATCTGTAATATATGTTGTGTTACCACAAGGTGGAAGCTTGCATAGAGCTGATAAAATAGAATGTGTGATAAATACCACAAGTGTTTCTGTTAGTTTCCTGGGAAGAAAAATTGGAAGTATCGAAATTAAACAAGAAGGATCCTTAACAATTCCAAGTCTCGAGCGTAGATTTGTGGGGGTTAGAGAAAATCTTGAGGTTGATCCCGACTTGATTAAGCCAATAGCCAGGAAAGCTGTAGCCTACTTGGAGCCATTTGCAAGCAATAGAGTTCAATCGGACCCAACTTTTGATGATGCTTTTGCTTCAGGATATGATCTAGATATGGCACTAGAGGCTCTCATTAGGAAAAAATTTACCCAAAAAGGTGTTGCTCAGATGACATATCAGTTTTTATTGCTAGGTCCACTTTCCGAACAAAAAGAGATGGCAAGTATTTTTAAAGGCGCCATTAAAAACGTCATTGAGAATCATTGGCCGACAGAAACTTCATTTTCTCTTTCATGAAATTTCCAGATTTTTCCTTTGAAAAACCTCTTTGGAATAAAGGGTATAGGCGAATTGCCGGTATTGATGAAGTTGGACGGGGTTCTTTTGCGGGCCCGGTTGTTGCAGGTGCTGTCATTTTCTCTTCTAAAGTTAGGATTCCAAAAGAAATAATTATTAATGATTCAAAACTGGTTAGCCCCGGGAGGCGATTGCTAGCTTCTGACTGGATAAAGAAGAATTCTATTTCTTGGGCCGTTGGGGAAGCTGGTGTTGCCCAAATAAATAAGCTAGGAATTAAAAAATCTACCGAGATTGCATTTAGGAAAGCAATTGCAAAAGTCTCACCAGATTATCTTTTAATTGATGCTTTCTATATTCCATATGTCAAAGGATTAAGGAGAAGAAATCAGAAGGCAATTATTAAAGGGGATACTAAATCACTCTCAATTGCAGCAGCTTCAATTATAGCCAAAGTGTATAGGGATAATTTAATGACCAAACTGAGTAAAGAGAAAAGATACAAGAAATACGAATGGGGGAATAATAAAGGATATGGAACACTAAACCATAGAAACATCATCAAAAAATACGGGATTACAAAACTACACAGGAAGAAGTTCGTTTCTAAATTGACACCCCTTAGATAAATGTTAACATTAAATTATGTTAACAAAAGGTGATCTAGATAAAATATCTCTAGCTATAAAGAAGGAAACAGACCCATTAAAAGTTGGAGTAAACTCACTAAGTATAAAAATCACAGGAGTAGAAAATAGCATTTCCAAACTAGAAACAAGAGTCGCAAGTGTTGAAAAGGGTGTCTCCAAACTAGAAACAAGAGTCGCAGGAGTAGAAAGATCAACAAAAAGGCTAGAAAGAAAATCAGATTTTTCAGTTAAATACTTAGATCGAGAATTTTCAGCCAAAATTAAAAGGCTAGAAAATCGCGCGGGTCTGCCTCCAATGAGTACGTTTTAATAACTTCTCTTTTTCTCAAGTTCTATTTGATGAGCAACTCTATACTTTTGCTCTTTTCTCTTTTCGGCTGGTTTTTTATAGCGTTCACGATCACGAAGCTCCTGCAAAACACCATCTTGGATGGTCTTTTTCTTAAACCTGGCAATTAGCTTGTCTTCGGTTTCGCCTTTTTTCTTTTTTAATATGAACATAATTCATTAAATCGCCTCCTTCCATCTAAAAACTCTCTGATAGGGGATATTTTACCAGTTTTTATATAAAACTGGAATTGTCAGTTTTTAATACGGGTTTATGTGATCTGAGGAATATCAGGTTTCTTTGAAGCTCTAATAAATGCCCAAATAGTAAATAGGACCGAAAGGGCTACTGCTGAAAGAATTCCTATAAATACCCAGTCGATTTTTTTAGCCGTTGGCATGTTTTCCAATGGTGCATTTGTTCCAAATGATCCTATTGTGGGTGTAGGTTTTGATGACATTGTTCTTTGGCTTCCAGGATAATAAACAACCTCAGGAGTCTTTGTAACTTTTGGAGAAGCTTTAAGAGTAGGTTTGGGGGTGATACATCCACAAGTTTTATCACTTGGGCAAAGTGGGCTGCGGCAAAAACCGTCATAGCAGAAATAATTCATTGCACAGTTGTAATTGCTTCCACATGTTCCACCACAAGAATTTGGCTCCCCTTCAACATATGGTGAGGATGTTGGAGTGTTTGTTGTTTGAGTAGATGAAACATTAACTACGGATGGAGTCAGGGAGGTTAATATGTTTTGTGTTTCTAGAGTTCCAGAAGCTGCTGTTTGAGAGTTAAAAGCGATTGAATAACTTCCGGAAGTAGCGTTTGCTTTAACTTTTGCATTCACCTTTAATATTTCAAGTCCACTTCCGGTTATTGCCTTCGTTTTATCAAGGGTAAATATTACGTAACTGATTGTTCCGGTATTGTTGTCAAACGAAGAATCTATTGTGTTTGTTAAATTCCCGGCACCAGATCCTGTCTCAAGCGAGACAATCTCAAATACATTTTTGTCAAATGATAATTTAATATCAGCTCCTGTTATTTGGTTTGTCCCTGAGTCCATTTTGACAGAAAATGAAAAGTTTTGTCCTTTGTTAACTTCTTGTGGACTTGGAGAAATAAAAGCCACAGTTGCAGGGGCAGCAATTTCTCTGACGTCTTGATTTTGTCCAACCAAGCTAACACCGATTGCTACACCAACGCCAAGAATTAAGACTCCAAAAAAACCAAGTAAAAACTTTTTTAAATTCATATTCTTTAATAATTATCTATTACAATTCCTATGTCAACGATGTTAACAATACCATCGGCGTTAAGGTCGGCTGCTACAAAAGCAGGATTTGTTTGACCGTAATAGTCAATCATTATTTCTATGTCAACGATATTAACAATACCGTCATCATTGACATCACCAGTGATAGTTATTGGAGAGGCTGTTGCAGTAACGGTGGCAGTTGCAGTTGGGGAAGTAGTCATTGTTGGAGTAGCTGTTGGAGATGATGTAATTGTGGCAGTTGCCGTCGGGATAGGTATTAGAGTTGCGCCTTGGGTTACAAAAACGTCAAATGTGGCTGAAGCAATTGTAATTCCACTACGTATGGCAGAGACTGTAATGATGGCAGAACCCGGGGCAAAGGCTTCAATATCTCCGTGTGTAAACAGTTCTGATTCAGTGACTTCAACTTCTACTGTAGCAATATCACTGTCGGAAGAAAGCCATTGATATGAAATATTTGATTGATCAGTTACTATGCTGTAATCCTCATTTCTAAGGACAACATTAACACCATATCCACTATTGGTGTTTTGAGTACTTGTCATATAAATGTTGTAAATTGGTTTTGGTTCTAAAATAAATCCATAAACTGACACAGGTAAATCTAAAGGTAAAAATGGTTGTAAACTTAAGTTTTCAAAATGGATAAATCCTCGATTATCACTCGAAATTAAATTAAAATTATTTGCGCTTAGTGGATTTCCTTTTGAGTTACCTTCAAAGCCATCATAGTAGAGCCATTCACCTGGATTCTCTCCATCATATGTTCTAACTTCTGTTACTCTCCAATTGTTAAAACTATCGAGGTTAAAATACATAAAAAGCCGCATTTCAGTCCCATTTTCTTGCCATGTGGCTTCAAGACTTGTGTAATTGTCATCTCCCGGGTCAGAAGTAACAATCAATTCTGAATTTCCAGTGAACAGATTGTTTCCGTCTATGTTTATATAAAAATTAGTAGCAGAAAGGGCAACATATTGAGTATTCCAGTTAACTGCATTATTTACAGGAGTTGGTGCTGGGACAGATTGTGCTTTTTCCCTAATGTCGAGTCTTTGTGTGAGAATTCCCCAAACAAAAAGGGGAAGGGCTACAAAAAGGGCAACAACAATACCAAGACTCAAAAGTCGTTTAGCACTAAGAGGCAGAGATTTGAACTGTTCTTTTATTTCCACTCCAAGTTCATGCTACTCTTGGGGTAAAATGCTGTCAACTATCTTTGTCTTACCAAATCAACCACTTCTCCCTGTCTTTCGTGTGGTTCGAACAGCAATTATTTTTCCCCTATAACTAAAATAGACTTTTTCTTTGTTCAAGAGTTTTTTGATAAGCCATTTTAGCTTACTTCTTAACTCAGTTGTGGTAATAACATTCATAATAATTTATGTTTTTTCTCCCAAAATTCTAATATGGGCTTGGTGACTTTTCAATAGTGGGAATTGGAGTCTCGGCAAAGCCTGGAGTTGGAGAAGAAGTAATAGTAGGTATTGGAATTGGAGTTTTAGATAAAATTTCAAGATCTTTAATGTCTGTTATTTTTAAAATCTTGGTAGACTTTGAATAATCTCCAACGGCTAGGATTCTTTTACCTACCAAAGCCTCAATATTAACAATATCGGGAACCGTAAGTGTGATAGCTTCGGCAGAGGATGAAGTTAATAGAAAGTAGGTATTTTTAGTCTCTGAATACTGCAAGACCCCTGTATATGCAGTTTCTTTCCAAATGTTTTGCGGGGAGGAAGTTGGGGAGGCAGTAACTTTGTCATCTTCGACAACAACTCCACCAACTCCAAATCCAATTGAGGCAATTACAACTGCTATTAGAATTGCAGTCAAGGGCTTTATATGAAATCTAAAATCAACCCCTTCATTTCCAATTATTTTTGCCCATACTTTTTTGAAATATGTAACGGGATTTGTTACCTTAACATCAACCAATGGGGGATCGCTTTGAGAAACATTTGGAGAAGCTTCTGCCATATAGATTCAGTGTAGATTTATGAAGATAAAAGAGCAAGTGGTTCTATTCTTTTAACACCCAATTTATCGAAATCTTTGTCGTACGATATTACCGTCATTTTTTTAGATTTAATCTCGGGAATTGTACAAATTAGAGAGTCGATATACTTTACTGAATGGTTCGAATATAAATCTAAACTCTCGTTCGAATTAAACTTATCTATAATCTTAAGATTGGCGATATTAATAATGCTATTTAAGCCTTTGATTACTTTTTCTTTACCTTCATTATAAAAAGAACCGAGCACCCACACAACTTCAGAAAGAACTAAATTTGAAGTAAGGGCTTTAATTTCCCCATCTCTTATAAGTCTCAAAACCCCAGAGCAATCTTCGAACATTTTTTCATTTTCAAGTTCGAGAACTCTAATGAAGACATTGGTATCAATAAAATAAACCATTTTTAAAACCTTTTGTAATGCTTCTCCATATATTCACGAGCTTTTAGAGCATCCATTCCTTTTGGAGCTTTTCCGATAGGGGAAATATCCAAGATATCAAACCCCGGAGAATAAATCTTTATATGATCTTTAGCCTTAACAATCCTAGCCTTTTTATATGGAGAAAGTCCAAGCTCGTCCCTAAAATTTTTAGGTATTGTGATCTGCCCCTTTTGTGTAACGGTGGCGAGAATTTGCATATAAGTAATACTACAAAAAAAGTATTACTTTGTCAATAAGTTATTATCGATTATAGAAGCGTGAAGACTAAAGTGCAAGCGATCAATTATTTCTGGTTTTTTTAAGTTCTTTGCTAAGTTCCCAAAGTTTATCAACTATTAATGTAAGCCGCGAACTTGGCAATTCTTCAGATGGAGAACTCAAAAGATCATCACCTTTTTCGGTGAGGTTTACAGCAATTTCCAATGCTGTAAATGGCCTGTTAATGTTATATATGCCACCTCTCCATCATCGGCCGTTGTTATAATAAGATCAGTTAATGGCTCAGTATCACTGGAATATTTATGAATTATTTCAAATTGAGGAATAGCCCCCTCAGTAGGATCAAAACCACTACCATACTCTGAATTTGTCATGCGTGATTATAATACCTATAGTGTACATAATCAATAATCACCCATCAGTGCAGGTGGGTCGTACTACTGAAGGGGAATTGGGATTGGAAAAATTTTCCCCTTCAGTATGATTACGACTCGATAGCACTTGATTTGAAACACCTACAGCTTACTTGCTGCCTCGATAAGCTCGCTAACCGCTTGAATCGGAACACCGTGAGTGTGGCTTAGAAGATGCGCTGTTGCAACTCCATCTGAACCTACCAACTCCGAGCTTATGTCGGTGCTTGAAAGTACAACCTTTCTGTTTCCTCCTTCAATCAAAAACAAGTTGTCACCTTCGACCTCGAGCTGAAATCGGCCGAAAATAACTGGGGTGATTCTGGATGCCATATTGAACCTCCGTTTAGAATAAATTGTGCTATCGAGCGTGGAGGGATTTTACTATAAGAGGGTTTTAGAAGCAAATTACAAACCTCGTTGCAAAAGACCAGCTTCTCTCATCAACTGTTCTCTTTGTCGAATTTCATCATAAAGAGGGGAGCTTTTAATCTCTAAATATTCCCTCGCTTGAGGATGGTGTCCGGAACATAAATAACTTTCCAACTCATACCTTTTTTCAAAAGTTAAAGCAACTCTATTAACCCCAAAAGCAGCATCTAACTTTAGTTCGGGTGGAACTATATTCCAATTTCCTCCAGCCATTCTAAGAAGTCTTTGGGTGCGCGACTCAGCAAAACCAAAAGGTTCGTCTCTATCCAGGTTACTTGGATAATACTGCTCAGATGTCAAAACACTACCTATTTCTACTAGCATAATTAAATATCTTCTTGGGTTGCAATTGTATCACTCAGTATCAAGAAGTTCAATTTGTTAAAAATGTTCAATGGGGTGGTGCTGGTCAGGGGTGGAATGTTACTTGGATTATTTCGGAGTCTGCGCAATTTTGCAGATTCTTTATTTCATCCTATCCACCCCCAACATTTGGAAGAAAAATCAATTAATTATTTTTTCTCCTCCTTCATCTTGCGGGCCTCTTCCTTTTGCTGTTGCCGGCGGGCCTTTTGTTCAGCCTTCCGGCGGGCGTTTTCTTCCTTCTTCAGCGTCTTCGAACTTTGGGAACGTGAATCTGATGGCATTGCTGCCTCCTTTAAGAATTTTTCTGCGGTGCTCGCTTCGATGTGAGAGAAGTATAGTCTCCTTAGCTATAGGCTGTCAAATTTGTTAAAATACATGGTTATATCAGAAACTCAAACAAAATGTCCATTAGATAAAGAAGGTAGAATTGTTAGTGATAATGAATGTTTAATGTTGTTACTTCAAAAACAACAAATAGAAGGTTTTATAGCTGCAAGAGGGAAGTGTAAAACCTGTGGAGAAGTTGTGCGTATTGGAAGGTTTGAAATACCATCATCAGAAAGCTTAACTGATATTAATGAAAATTATTAAAAACTAATTTTTCCCCGGTAAGTTTTTCACCATTTAATTCTTTCCACTTACCTCTCAAACTATGTTTAACAAAAGAATGGTATTTACTATCACGTTTTTGAAATTCCGACCATGCTTTTTGAGCTGCTGTTAAGAAAGATAACGCTTTTTCTTTGTCATAGCCTTCTTTTTCAAAAGATGTTTCTTCAGACCCTCTATATGTATAAGGCTCTTTCTTGCCAAAAACAAAAGAAATTGTGACTTGTATTTCATTCGCCCCAGTCTCTTGGCGGGAGGTTATTTTATCGCTATAAGAAAAAATACCTTCAACCTTTTCCGAAGATTCATTGCTGGTGTCAACTGAAGGAGTTTCAGCTTTTATTGTAGCCATGGAGGAATTTTACTCCTAAACTTGAAAAAAATCACTTCTTGGCCTATAATGTTCAAATCCAAGGCAACAGCCAAGGAAATCATAATTTTTTGCTAGGAGGCAAAATGTCTGATTCAAATTTTAGTGAAAGGTTCGAAGATAGTGATGAAGGTCTGGTCACAGTTGATTTTCAGGACGGCCAATGGACCATCAAAGCCTACGGCCCGAACGGGGTTGACAGTCTGACCGACCGAAGTGCTAGCGGCCCTTCTCGGGACGCAATTGCGGGTGTGTTGAACAATGCGGGGATTGGGGATTTGATCTCTAAGGTGGCATCGTACGTGCAGAATGCCCACCAAAAGGTCATCCATCCTAACCCTGCGTCGTAAACAACCTTCCGCGCCAACTGGCCTAAGAAATTTTAGGCCAGTTGGTTATAGTAATTTTCTCCAAAGTTTATTTTAAATTCCGCAAACGCCAAGTTATACTACAATCGTTTTATGGAAAGAAAAACACGTTCCTCACTTCCGCTGTCTGAATTTGCCAGATTATCAAATAGTAATGTAAGAGTTGTTAATCCCTTGGTAACAGTTGGTGTATTAACTCGATTTTAATACTCGTCGTGGGTGATTAAGTTAATAAAAATATAGGTGCCTTTTGAATTTATGGCTTTAATTGACACAGCTCTAAGGTTAGGGCTTATGAAGATCCCCATATTGTTCTGACCTTTCACCTTTTAATTTATGTAAATGTAGTGCGGGGTAGTATGGATTTGATTTGAATAAACGGAGTTGCTTTCTTAGTGAATTTTCTAAATCAGGATTTTTCTTTATTAATTTTTTTACACTTTTATTAAACGAATCAGTAAATTCTATATTCACAAGTTATCAAAATAGGCATCTACATCGTCAACAGAGGTTGTCTTTCCAGCTTCATGATCTTTTAAGGCCTGAAGACCTATTTTTTCTTGCTTTTTACTCATCTTGAAAGTTGGAATATCAATATCCTTAACATCATTTATTACCAAATGTCTGATGTAAGCTGCAACCCCTAAGCCAAACTTTTCAGACTTACTTTTGGCATATAAATAAAGCTCTTGGGGAAGAGTAACCTTAACTTGAGTAGCTTGAGAGGTAACCATAGGTACTATATTAGTACTAGTTTATGCACCCGTCAAGGCCTACTTGCAAAGTTTTTAAATGTGTTATTATTTATTTATGCCTGCTACCAAACTTGCCTTAGATCGCGATGCTTTAAAAAAATTTAGACTTGTTGTTGTTGCATACTCCTCAATACAGCGTGAACACTTTGCCACAAAAGATGCATATGAAGCAGAAATTGAGGTTGAACAAAGGGCGGTTGAAGTAGCTGAGGAAGTTAGAAAGTTAGGAATTCCGGTTAGAACCCTACCAGGGGATCAGTACTTCTACACAAACTTGTTAGTTGATAAACCAGATTTAGTTGTTAATTTAGTTGATACTCTAAAGGGCCGTGATCAACTCCAACCTTCAGTCCCAGCAGCACTTGAGCTTGCTAGTATTCCATATACAGGAGCTGGGATGGAAGGACTTATTGTAGGTAACAACAGGAATTTAACCAAAAGACTTCTTATGGCATATGACGTCCCAACCCCACCTTTTCAGTTTGTTCGTCGTGCTGGAACCAATATTGATGAAGAACTGGGACTACCCCTAATAGTTAAACTTAATGAGGGTGGGGGAAGTGTGGGAATTGATAATCATGCAGTTAAGGAGAGTTTACGAGCAGCCAAACTTAGAGTTAACAAAATGATTTCAACTTACAAAATTCCTGCAATTGTAGAAAAGTTCATAGGAGGCCCTGAGATTACAGTTGTGGTTTTTGATGACGGCATTAAACGCCATGTATTCATGGCTCAGAAGGTTTTTAGAACCAAAGCTGATGGTAAGCACTTCTTTACCTCTCTTGAGTCCTATAGGGACGCCAAAGCCTATAAATACATTGCGGTTGATGAGAATAATAAATACGAAATAGCCAAAATGGCAGTTAGGGCATTCGGAGGACTCCAGCACAAAGACTATGCTAAGTTTGACGTGAGACTAGATGAAAATACAGGAATCCCGTATTTTACGGATAGTAACCCAAATACAGCCTTCGGACCCGACCTAGGCCTTCCCATGACAGAGGTACTTTCCATGCATGACATTAGTTTTTCGGATTGTTTAGCTTCTCTTCTTTCTAAATACACAAAGTTCATCAAGGATTAGGAATTGACAAAAGTTCCTTTTTGTCGGAAAATTGGCCAATTATGGAAACTAACAAAGACTCTGTTATACGTAAAATAAAGATTCGCGGGCTAGGACTTCGTGACCGCATTTTGGGCCGGTCATTTCCTGGTATGAAAAGAGTTAAACAGATATCAGTATCCCACTGTGGGCCTGCTGTTTTATCTTCCTTGTTTTCATTTTTAGGAGTTAGTGTTTCTCAAAGAAAAATTACAAATTCACTTCGTGCAAAAAATAAAATCAAGATGTACGGGTTGGGTATTCATGAAATGGGTAAAGCCGCAAAAGTGTATGGGCAAAAAGGAAAATTCATTTTTTGGAAGAAATCGAAGGCTACCATAAATGATATAGACAAAATTGTTAATAAATATAAATTTCCCGTAGCAGTTGAATGGCAAGGGGTCTTTTATGAAGACGAAGATGAAGATAACGGACACTATTCAATAGTTACCGAGATAAATAAAGAAAAAGGATATTTAAGGCTTGCCGATCCATATCATAAGTTTGTTGGTGTTGACAGGAAATTTAAAATAGAATTTTTTGTTAAAAGATGGTGGGACACAAATATGGTTAGCGGACGTGAGATTTATGATAAAAGAATGATGTTTGTTATCACCCCCAAGGCGGTTGATTTTCCTAAAAAACTCCATATGATTAAAGGATGAATGTTGTATTCACCTATAATCTAAAAAGAAATAAGCCTTCAAGTGATCCCAAAAAACAGCTTGATTTAGAATTTGATTCCCCAGATGTTATCCGTGGAATTACAAATTCACTGGAAGAATTGGGCCACACAGTCTACAAAGTAGAAGCAGATGAAGAGGCTTACTTAAAATTAAAAAAACTAAAGAGTTCAAAGAAGGTTGATATCGTCTTTACTACAGCAGAAGGAATGTGGGGGGATGCAAGAGAATCCCAAATTCCAATTTTTTGTGAGATTTTAAAAATTCCATATACTCATTCTAACCCCACCACTCATGCGATATCTCTGAATAAAGCATTTACAAAACTAGTTTTATCAGGGATTGAAGGAATTAATTTACCAAGACAATTTATAGTTAAGGATGAAAGCTATATTATCCCCAAAGATATAAAATTCCCAGTAATTATCAAGCCAAATTCTGAAGGGTCGGGTAAGGGAATCTTAGATAAAAATGTTGTTGAAAAAAGAAGTAATTTAGAAAAAAGGATTAAGGAAGTTTCAGAAGATTTTACAAAAGAAATACTTATTGAGGAATTTATTGGCGGGCGAGAATTTACAGTTGGAGTAATGGGGAATAGTGAGCCGAAAGTACTACCAATCATTGAACAGAAATTTGGACTTCTCCCCAAGGGTAAACATAAAATTGCAGGATACGAACTTAAGTGGGTATATGAATACAATATGAAGTCGGTATCTGATGTGTATGAATGCCCCGCCAAATTAGATTCAAAAACAGAAAAAGAAATTGAAAAGGTGAGCAAACAAATATATAAACTACTAGAAGTTAGAGACTGCGCAAGGATTGACTATAGATTAGATGAACAGGGGAACGTCTATTTTTTAGAAATTAACACCCTTCCTGGGATTAATCCAGACCCGGGTGAAACATCTTGCTTTCCGCTTGCCGCAAGAACGGCTGGAATGACTTTTACACAAATGGTTGGAGAAATATTAAGATTGGCTTCTGAGCGCTACAGGCTTTACTAAAAATCCTCCGAGATGTAGAAATCTTCGTCCTCGCCTCCGCTTTTTTTGCACGCAATTTAATCCAAGCTAACGCTTGAATATTGTTCTTGCCCCACTCAAACCCAGCGCGAACAATGTTATTTGTATTTTTGGTAGAACTCCCTAAATGCTTTATAATCCCCGATATGAAAGATAAATTAAGTCAAACCAATAATGAGATTCGTTTAGCAGAATGGTGTAAAGAGAAAGGAATAAAAAGATTTCTTTTTGATTTGGACGACACTCTTTGTCCAACAGGAAGTGTCTTTAGGGAAGTTATGTCGCAGGCGTTTGATTTTTTGGCTACGAGTGCACAAGTTAATACCCGTGACGAATGGAAAGAAGAGGTGGAAACAGTTAACAACAGATTATTTGAGCAATATGGTGTTAACAGAAATCGTTGGGATCATGTTATGGATGAACTAGCTGGAAGATATGACCTTAACTGGGAAGTAACACTTGAAGCAAAACGTATTTTCCAATTGATTTATACAACACCCCTCTCATTGTCTGAAGGTTCAGACGAAGGGTTATCAGTTGTAAAAAAGACAGGAGTTCCCATTGGGATAGTTACACATGCAGGTATAGAGTGGACACAGAAAAAATATGAATGGCTTGGACTTAATAGATTTTTAGAATGGAGGGATATTTTTGTTGTTGATGAAAATGGACATAAAACTTCGGAATCGTGGAGACAAGCAGTAAATTATTTTAGAGTTAAGCCCGCCGAATGTTTGGTAGTTGGTGATAGTCCAAGATCTGATATTAATCCAGCCCGGGAAGCGGGAGTAACACACTGCCTTCTTTTAGAAGATCCGCTGCAGTGGTCTGTCCACAACCAGCCAGTTGACCCAAGTGTAAGGATAATTAGTCGACTTGATCAGATAGCTCAAGTTATATTGGAAGTCAGTTAAACAAACCTAGCGTTATTAAGTATTTACTTTTTCCAACGAAAGTCTAATAATAGGCTTATGTCAGATACCAAAATACTTCAATCAATATTGGATGGGCAGGCTTTGATTAGAGCAGACATAAAAGAAGTTAAAGAAGAAGTGAAAAGTACCAAAACTAGTTTGACAGAAAGAATGGATAAACTAGGTTTGCAGTTGGCTAGTTTGGAAGACGATTCCCCAACGATTGATGAATTTGACAACTTAGATAGAAGAGTAAAAAGATTAGAAAATCAAGCAGCCTCAGCTTAAAACCCTCAAACTCACTACGGGCAGGGTCGGAAAGAGTCGAACTTTCATTAGCGGTTTTGGAGACCGCTGTCCTGCCGTTGAACGACGACCCTATATACATGATTATATCAATTCAAGGGTTCAAATTCGAGTGAAGAACTACTTAAGCTTTGCAGATTCTTTGTGGAGTTGAGATTTTCTGCAGAATTTACAATATTTCTTAACTTCAAGTTTTGAACCCTTTTTATTAGCTTTTGTCTCCATATTAATCTTATTTCTCTCTGTAATATAGTTTTGGTTTTTACAGACAGTACAGATTAATGAAATCAGCTCGCGTGCTCCCTTTTTTGCCATGAGTGGTATTTTAGATCAAATGGGATTTAATCTCAACAGTTGATTTGTCGCGAAAGCTAAGGTTATGATGTCACTAGTTATTTACTCTGATATGAAGATCTGGTTTTTGTCTACAAGGATTTCAGGTAACGATGGGGTTTCTTTGGAAGCCGTTAGATGGAGAAATATCCTAGTTAGAATGGGCCACAAAGTTACTTTTATAGCAGGGGAGCTTGACCGGCGTGGAATCTTAATTCCAGAGCTTCATTTTTCCTGGCCAAAAGTGGTCGAACTTCACGACAAAGTCGTGTATGGTAATAATCATTATAGAAAAGTTGAAAAGGAGATTTTCGAGTTTGCGGGTAAAATTGAAGGATCCATAAGAGAAGCGCTTAATGGTAAAAAGCCTGATTTGATAATTCTTGCTAACATCTTTTCACTTCCAATGCACTTTCCTCTAGCCGTTGCCCTGTCTCGTGTTATTGAGGAATACAACATCCCGACAATTGCAAGGCACCATGACTTTTGGTGGGAAAGAAAAAGGTTTTTAAAATCCCACATGTTCCCATTTTTCAAAAGATGGTTTCCACCAAACCTTCCTCAAATTAGCCATGTTGTTATTAGCTCAATTGCAAAAGAAGAACTTAAAGGCAGAACCGGAATAGAAGCAACCATTATTCCCGATTGTTTTGATTTTGAATCAGAAATTGACAAACTTGATTCGTATTCCAAGAATTGGAGAAAAGACTTTGGGGTAAAAAACGATGATATAGTTTTTCTTCAGGCAACAAGAATTGTTCCAAGAAAAAGAATTGAACTTTCAATTGATTTGATTAAGAAATTAAATAACCCCAAAGCTATTTTGGTTGTAGCTGGGCATTCCGGAGATGAAGGGATAGAGTATGAAAAAGGTCTCAAAGAAATAGTTAAAAATGAAAAATTGAGAGTTATTTTTATAGGGGATTATATTAATTCAAGAAGAAGAATTAGAACTTTCTATACAGAAAAGTCCACGCCCGTCAGGCGCCGGGTTTACACACTTTGGGATTGTTTCACAAATGCTGATTTTGTAACCTACCCAACTTTAATGGAAGGATTTGGTAATCAGTTTATAGAAGCTGTTTACTTTAAGAAACCAATAATTGTTACCCCATACGAGGTTTATCAAAAAGACATAAGACCATTAAATTTTGATGTAATAGAAATGCCAGACCGAGTAACCAGCAAAGTTGTCAAAGAAGTAGAAAATCTAATAGAGGATAAGCTAAAAGCTAAAAACATTACCGACAAAAATTTTGAAATAGGGAGGAAAAATTTCTCATACCAGGCAGTAGAAAACAAAATACAGAAGATTCTTTCTGAAATGTGAGCC
>CAZTGB010000019.1:0-5627 GCA_964612965.1 uncultured Gammaproteobacteria bacterium
TTTCGTGACTCATTTTTAAATATCATAGAGTCCGAAATGTATCGCGTCCTAAACATATATCTTAAGGAGTAGGGGTTGGACTCGCATTAGGATCAGTGTTAACTCCAATTGTTATTGTTGTATCTGATTCCTTCCCGTTTGAATCTTTGGCTTTAGCTCGAAGAGAATAGACTCCATCTGAAAGAGTTATTGAATCAGAATATGGAGGATTATCAAAATTTCTAATACTGCCTCCATTAACATAGAATTCAACTCTAACTATATCGCTTGTAGATTCCGCCCTAATTTTATAAGTAAAATTATTCCCAATATTGCTTTTATCTCCTGGGCTATCAAAGTTGACGACAACCGGATTACTTGCCCCGCAATAGTCTGTGGGTGGGTGATATCTGGAGTCTCCCTGTCCATTTAGCCAACTTAATATTCCTTCCTGCCATCTATTGGGAGACCCTGTTGGGTCCTCTTCTTTAAATACAAAGTACTCTTTTTCGTCGTAATTTCCGGAGGCTACATCACCAGGAGTTGCTAGGTTTCCATCATTTTTACACACCTTAAGCTTTGCATGAACTTTATCCTCCCCGGGTTCACTTCCTTTAATGAAATACTCGTCTCGCGCAGGGTAGCCATCATGAGATCTATATCCAGACACTGCATCTATATTTGCACGAATTATGTTATCTGGAACATCAAATCCTTTTGTTTCTTTTCCTTTTAAAGCTTCCAAGACAACCCTTCTCCAGATAGGGGACGCGCCAGATACACCCGATGCCACATTTAACATTTCACTATTGTCATTATTTCCTACCCAAACCCCAACCATAGCATTTCCATCTCCTCCTATTGTCCAGTTATCTTTTTTGTTGTTTGTAGTTCCTGTTTTAACCATCACTTTGCGTCCTGAAATGTTGAGTAGTGAATTGGCTCCGAAAGTATCACGTCGGGCGCTATTGTCAGCTAGAATATCAGCAATTAAAAATGCTTGTTCTTCACTAATCACCCTTTTCTTCTTTTGGGGTTTTACTTCTTCAAGGACTTTTCCATTTATGTCGGTAACGCTAAGAATTGCAACTGGATCTACTTTGTAACCTTTATTTACAAATCCTGAATAGGCTTCAGTCATGTCAAGAAGTTTTACTTCTCCGCCTCCAAGGGTAAGGGATAATCCAACTTTTTTGAGAGTTTCATTGTCGGGCTTAAGGGTGGTAATACCCATGTCATTGGCGGTTTCAAGAACATCCTTAATTCCAACCATTGCAAGCATTTTTACAGCCGGAATGTTGTACGAATTTCCCAGGGCGTATCTAACTTGGACGGGACCCCTAAACTTTCCGTCATAGTTAACTGGTTCATAATCGGGTTGGCCCACTCCACCGGGGAAAACAGTTGCTACATCCATGAGAAGGGTGGAAGCAGAATAACCTTCTTTAAATGCCGTTACATATGTGAATGGTTTGAATGAAGAGCCGGGCTGCCTTAAAGCTACTGCAACATTATATTGACCGTCATAGTCTTCGGCGCTAAAGTCTTTGCTTCCAACCATTGAAAGGATTTCTCCAGTTTCGGGATTAACTGTAACGGCTGCACCATTTGTTATGTGCTGACTTTCAACTTTTGAAATTTCTTCAGAAACTATTTCTTGAGCTTTTTCCTGAAGTTCTAGATCAAGGGTTGTGGTAACCTTGAGTCCTCCATTTTCAACTGCCGCTTCACCATATCTTTCTTCAAGTATTTTTTGAACATACTGGACAAAGTGGGGAGCTTTAAAATCAGCACCTCTTGGTTTAAATTCAACAGAATCAACCTGTGAGACGGCTTCTTTCTCTTGATCTTTATTAATATAACCGTCTTCTCTCATTCTTCTTAAGACTTCTTCAGTTCTTTTTACATATGCTTTTGGGGTTGATGAGTACGGAGAATATGCAGTTGGCCTTTGTGGCATTCCAGCTAGAATTGCTGACTCAACAAGATTAAGATCTGCAACTTTTTTACCAAAGTAAATTTCAGAAGCACTTTCAACTCCATAAGCAGTTCCTCCGTAGGGAGCTTCATTTAGATACATCTTAAGTATCTCGTCTTTTGAATATTTCCTTTCAATCTGGACTGCTAATACAAACTCTTTAATTTTACGGACAACGCTGTAATCTGATGTAAGTAGAACATTCTTAACCAGCTGTTGAGTTAAAGTTGAGCCTCCCTGGGCGTAGCCCCTAGTAAAAATTCTAGAAAATCCTCTAAGCATTCCAAAGGGATCAAAGCCTGAGTGCTTGTAGAAATTTTTATCTTCTATCGCGATTGTGCCTTGGCGAAGATAAAGAGGAATGCTATCGAGTTCAACAGGAGTTCTTCTTTTGTCTGAATAGATATCATACAAAGTATTTCCATTTCTATCTAATATTTTTGTTGAGAATCCATCCTGCCTAACAATTTTATCGGGTGATGGAAGATTAAAAGCCATAAGGGGTAGAACAAAAAAAAGAAAAATAAATCCGCCAATTACTCCAAAAAAAGCAAGTTTTGCAAAAGCAACATAGCGTTTACTATTTCTTACTGATTGTCTATGCCTTAATCTATCTCTCCACATATATTCTATATAAATAATGGGTGACACAAAATTCTAAAAGAATTTTTTATCTCACCACATTTATCTGATACATTCTAGCAAATTAAGATACGGTTGACCAATAAAACATGAGAAACTAATATGAATTATGACAAAATTTAAAATTAAGAATCCAAACGCAGTTGTAACAAACAAGGCTTTATATGAAGCAGTTGATGTGCTTGTTCAGTGGACGGACGGATTGATTAAGGAGCAAAATACTAACTTAAATAAACGCTTTGATAAAATTGATAAAAATCTTAAGGAAGTAAAAACTGAAATTTCTTGGGTTAAGGATGATATTAAAGGGCTAACTGCAGACCTACCAGATGCAGTAACCAAAACAGAATTTAATAAACTTCAAAGTAAGGTGGATAAATATCCCCAAACGAATTAGAATTGGTTATGGACATAAATGAAGTTTTAACTAGGGGGGTAACGAACATTATTCCCGAACAGAAAAAATTAAAAGAATTGTTAAGTTCTGGAAAAAGACTTAATGTTTATCTTGGAATAGATCCTACCGCAACAAGAATTCATTTAGGAAATGCAGTCGCTCTAAGAAAACTTCAGCAGTTTGTTGAGCTTGGGCATAATGTAACTTTCATAATAGGGGACGCTACAGCCCTAATTGGAGATACATCCGATAAAGAAAGTGAACGGCCAATTTTAACTCCAGAGGAAATTAAGGAGAATTTCAAAACATACAAAGACCAGGCAAGCAAAATTGTCGATTTTTCTAAAGTTAAAATAAAATTTAATAGTGAATGGTTGAGCAAACTTGGATTTGTTGAAACAATAAAACTGGCGCAGAATTTTTCATTCGGTGACTTTGCTGGCCGAGAACTCGTTAAAAAGAGGTTAAGTGACAAAAAAAGAGTTGGTCTTCATGAAGCTTTGTATCCTGCTATGCAGGGATATGACAGCTACTATCTTGATACTGATGTGCAAATTGGTGGAGCAGATCAAACCTTCAACATGCAAGCAGGGAGAATTTTACAAAAGAACCTTAGAAACAAAGAGTCTTTTATTTTAGTTACAGGTTACCTTGAGGGAACTGATGGCAGAAAAATGAGCAAGAGTTGGGGAAATGCCATCTGGTTAACTGACACGCCAACTGAAATGTATGGAAAGATTATGTCAGTTAATGATGATCTAATTGAGACTTATTTCTTACTTGCGACCAATTTAACACCTGAAGAAATTTCTAAAATAGATATCGAATCAAATCCCTTGGGAGCAAAGAAAAAGTTGGCATTTCAAATAGTTAAAGAGTTGTGTGGAGAAAATGCCGCAAATGAAGCTCAGGAAGCTTTCAAAAACACTTTCCAGAAAAAAGAAATGCCAACTGAAATGAAAGAAGTAAAAGTAAAAGAAAATTCCCTTGCTCTTCTTGATCTAATATTTGCTACAAAACTAGTTTCATCAAGAAGTGAAGCCAAAAGACTTATTCAACAAAAAGCAGTTGACATTAATGGGGTCGTAAAAGAAAACCCAACCGAGGCAATTGAAGTAGGGAAGAGTGGAGTTATAGTTAAAATTGGTAAAACAAAGTTTGTTAAAATAATTTCAAAATGATATCAAAAAGAGCAAAAAAAGTTTTTGTTGTGATAACAATAATTGCTGGGGTCTCACTTCTTTTTGGATCTTTCTTGCCTTTCCTACCTTTCTTCCAGTAATATCGGATTTAGGATGGATTTAAATACTCCCTTAATCGAGATTAAAAGCATTGGACCAATTTATCTTAAACGGCTTGAAAAGCTTGGGCTCGTAACTGTGAATGACTTTCTAAATCATCTCCCTCACAGGTATGAAGACTTCTCACTTTTAACTAACACCTCTAAGATTCAAGTTGGAGAAGTTGTTACTATTCATGGCGAAATAGCATCACTTAGGAATGTGTTTACAAAACGAGGTCTTCGTATGCAAATTGGAGCTATTAAAGATTCATTTGGCCGTCTTCCAGTTATTTGGTTTAATCAACCATACCTTGTCAAGATGTTATATCCAGGGAAAAAAGTTTCACTCTCAGGTAAAATTCAGTCTTTTTCGGGTCACCCTGCTCTTATTTCTCCTGAATATGAAATGTTGGGTGGAGATGACAATACAATACATACTGGGGCATTAGTTCCCATTTACCCTGAAACTTCGGGTCTTTCCTCAAAATGGATTAGAAGCAAAATGAGAATAATTTTTAATTTTGTTGATAAATCTTTAGTCGAATTTCTTTCAAAGGAGGATCTTGTCAAATATGAATTAGGGAATATTAGGTCATCATACAAATCAGTTCACTTTCCGAAGAAAATCAAAGAAACAGAATTGGGACGAAAGAGACTTTCCTTTAATGAACTTCTTTTTCTTCAAATTAGATCCCTTGCCAGAAAACTTAACTTACAAAACACTCAAAGTACGTATAAGCTAACTTCAAACAAAAAGGTAGTCAAAGAATTTATTGGCACGTTTCCATTTTCCTTAACCCAATCACAAAAAGGCGCAATTGATGAAACTTTAGCCGATATTTCAAAGGCAAATCCAATGAATAGGCTTCTTGAGGGCGATGTGGGAAGTGGAAAGACTGTAGTTGCTGCAACTGCCGCTTTTGTAGTTTTTATTAATGGCTATCAAAGTGTCTTTATGGCGCCAACTCAAATTTTAGCCTCTCAGCATTTTGAAACTTTAAGTAAACTTTTAGCCCCTTATAAAGTAAGGATTTCACTAATTACATCAAGTCTTAAAAAGGAAGATTTGGGGAGGGTTGATATTTTTGTTGGAACCCATGCCCTAATCCATCAGAAGCTTAAACTAGATAAGGTTGCTTTAGTTGTTATTGATGAGCAGCATAGATTTGGAGTTGAGCAGCGAAAACATTTAGTTAAAAAGTCTGGAAAGAAATTGATCTCACCACATGTACTAACTATGACTGCAACTCCAATTCCAAGAACCATAACTCAAATTGTTTATGGAGATCTTGATCTTTCGGTCTTAACCGATATGCCAAAGGGAAGACTAAAAGTGCAAACTCATATAG
>CAZTGB010000019.1:5637-11833 GCA_964612965.1 uncultured Gammaproteobacteria bacterium
CAGGCAAAGCGAAAAGATGCATATAACTGGATAGCGAAAGAAATTAAAACAAATAAATCTCAGGCATTTATCATTTGCCCTTTAATTGAGGAAAGTACCATTGAGACAATGCAGGATGTTCGCGCGGTAAAATCAGAATACGAAAAACTTAAGAAAATTTTTAAAGATTTAAAGCTGGGACTTCTTCATGGAAAACTTAAACCTAAAGAGAAGGAAGAAGTATTAAATGATTTCAGAGGTGGAAAGCTTGATATATTAGTAGCCACCCCAGTTGTAGAAGTTGGAATTGATATACCAAACGCAACTATTATGGCAATTGAGGCCTCTGAACGCTTTGGCCTTGCCCAACTACATCAGTTAAGAGGGAGGGTCGGGCGTGGAACAAAGAAATCATACTGTCTACTTTTTAGTGAGGTCAAAAACTCAAGAAGATTAACTGCCATGACAAAAACCTCTTCAGGATTTGAACTGGCTGAACTTGATTTAAAGTTGAGGGGACCTGGGGAGATATTTGGAACACGTCAGCACGGCTTCCCTGAGCTTAAAATTGCTGATTGGTCCATGACAAAAATGATCAAAGATACAAAGGAACTAGCTACCAAAATCATATCCTCTGGCAATTATTCTAGCTTTAAGTTAAAATATACTCATGGTTCCATTACCTAAAAAGAAGCATACAAGAGGAAGATCTGGGCGTCGCCATGGTGGACAAACAAAAATGGCTTTGCCTAATTTAATGAAATGCAGTAATTGTGGAAAACTTAGAGAATCTCACACAGCCTGTTCGTATTGCGGTCATTACGGAAAGTAAACAACTATACCCAAATTAGAAATTTGTGAAAACTGCAACAGATCCAAGACATATAAAAAGGCGAGAAGCCATTAAGGTTCTTTTTGCTCAAGACTTCACTCGTCAACCAAATTTATCTGAGATTGTAAAAGGAATTATTTCCAAAAAGAAAAGTATAGACGCAAAAATTCAAAAGGCTGCCCCAACGTGGCCAATTGATCACCTTAATAAAATTGATTTAGCTATCTTACGCTTAGCTGTATATGAACTTGGCAAATCTGAAATCCCACCAAAAGTTGTTATTGATGAGGCAGTTGAGCTTGCGAAAGAATACGGAGCTGAATCTTCCCCTTCCTTTATTAATGGTGTATTAGGTACAATATTCAGTGATGAGGGAAAAGACTGACATTGGCTTTACCGTAACAAGATTACTATCTGATTTTTTGGGGGTTGAGCCCGCCGACATCACTCCTGACGATTCTTTGGTCGAGGATCTTCATATGAGCGCTTCTGATTTAACTGATTTTGTTGAGATTATGACGACAGCCGGAATTGACACCTCAAAACTAGATATGACAGAGGTTGAAACCTTAGCTGACTTATATGACAAACTTGTCTAATTTATTCAAAAATAAAGAACTTTTTGACCTAGCTTTAACTCATAGGTCTTGGGTTAATGAACATAAAAATGTTCGTAAATCAAACGAGAGATTAGAGTTTTTAGGGGATGCAGTTTTAGAATTTATAGTTTCGAGGGAGATTTATTCTGCATACCCCGATGAAGAGGAGGGCTTTTTGACAGCGCTTCGAGCAAATTTGGTTAATACTACATCACTTGCTGATATTGCCAATAAACTTGAGCTTGGGCGCATAATCCATTTATCAAAGGGGGAAGAAGAGGGCGGCGGACGTACTAATAATTCACTTCTAGCTGATACTGTTGAGGCCATTATTGGAGCTCTTTTTATGGATCAGGGAATAGACAAGGCTGAGGAATTTATTTATGACAATTTACTAATAAATCTCGCCGAACGTGCAAAACTTCCTCTAAAGGATTCAAAGAGCTTGCTTCAAGAGTATGTTCAGTCAAAAGGTCTTTCCACACCTAAATATAAAGTAATAAGTGAAACTGGCCCGGATCACAGCAAGGAGTTTGTAATCGAAGCTGTAGTCGGAGACAAAACATGGGGCAGGGGAGATGGAAAAAGTAAAGCAACTGCTCAACAAGAGGCTGCAAAAAATGCTCTAGATGTGATACAATCCAAATCCAATGGTTAAAATTAGACTAGCAATGAAGGGCCGCCTTAAAGATCCTTTCTATAGAATTATTGTGGCAGCTGAGCGAAGTAAAAGAGAAGGTGAACCTCTTGAGGTTTTGGGTTACTACAATCCTAAAGATAAAAAACTTGAACTTGACCGTGAGAAGCTTAACTTTTGGACTTCCAAGGGAGCGCAATTAACCGTTGGGGTTAAAAAGCTTCTTAATATTAAATAACAAAAACCATGAAAGATTTACTTGAATTTTTATTAAAAGGACTCCTGGTAGATGAGAAGTTTGAAATAACTGAAAGTGATATGGAGGGGCGTATTCTTTACATCATTAAAACTGATGACAAAAATAAAGGATTAATTATAGGAAGCGGAGGACGCATGATTAATTCCTTGAGAAACATCTTAAAAGTGCCAGCAACCCTCGAGAAAAAAGCTGTTAATCTTCAAGTTGAGAATTAAAAGGATCACTCCGTCCGGATGAGGTGGATGGCAAAACCTCAATAAATGCAGGTTTAATCAAAGCTGAGATCTGAGACAGAGTCAGTTTTTCGTCTGCAGTCAATTCGTTTATAATCTCTGCTAAGGATGGAAGTTTTTTAGGTAGTTCTTCCCAAAAGGATTTGACAATTATGTTACCGCGAGTTAGACCTCCCGCTTCATTTACTTTAATTTTTTCAACGGCTGAAATAGGAGCAATTTTTTCTATACTTTGTAAAAATTCAATAATCAAAGGTCTTGATCCTTCTATGTCAAACGTTACATCAACTCTTTTAAGTCCGGTTTTATCTGAAATTTCACCACTTGTTTTAATATTTGTAATAAACATACCTCTTTCTGAAGAAAGCCTTTTGAGTTGTGAGATAACAGCCAGAGAAGGATTTGACTCGGGAAGGGCAAGAAGTGAATCATTTGAGGAAGAAAGAATATCATCTGATGTTTGTTCCAAAAGGTTTAATTTTTGAGTTAAAGCCGTTTGAACTTTACGTGCTTCATTAACTTTTAGGCGAACCTCAGACACTTTCCCAAGTCCAAACTTCAAAATCATCACAAAAACAAGAATTGTCCCTATTAAAGGTAATGCTGTTTTTAATATTATTTTAAAATCATTTTGCATAAATTAAAGATTAAATCTGATACCCACTAAATACCCTGTCAAAGGGTTAAAACCAAAGCTTGTTAGTGTAATTTGAGAAAAGTTTTTAATAGTAGATAATTTTTCAAAAAAGTTTGACAGAGCTATCGAATCTCTAAACGTCATTGAGGTGTCTATTCTTTGTGCATCTATATTAAGTTCACCTAATAAGACATCCGAAGAAATTACATCAAGGACTGGTTTCACATCATTTAGAGGCTTTGAAAGGGAACTTGCACCTTTGGTCGACTTTATCTTTCCTAGACGATCTTTCAGTAAAACAATTTTTTGCTCGGTTTGTTGCTGTGCTTTTACACTTTCCTCTAGGTTTTTAACATCTGCTTCAAGGGATTTAAGTTCAAAAGAACTGATCAGGAAAAATGATACGAGTCCAAGACCTAAAATTATTGTAAGAATTAATGATATGAGGGTAACACTTCTAAGAAGTTTCACTAAGGAAACAGTTCCCTTCTTGCTTGTTAAATTTTCAGGTAAAAGATTGAGATTAACTCCCATTATTATTCCTCCCTAAGTGCGAGTCCTACTGCTACTGAATAAAGCGGTGCATAGTTTGCAAGCTTTTTGGCAACTTCAGGATCTATTTGAAGTTTACCGAAGGGGTTTGCTACCAGTACTTCGATTCCAAGCAGACTAGTCAGTGTTGATATTATTTGGGGCATGCCGGTGGTGCCACCGGAAACTATGATTGCATTTGGACTTTCTCCCTTTTCCTCGGTTTGATAATAATTTATAGCTTTTTTAATTTCATCCGTCACCATTTTAAGAACGGGATCAAGTGCCCCTTTAACTTTTCCTTCGAGTTCTTTTTGCTCCAAACCGTAGGTTTTCTTGTACTCCTCAGCTTGAACCGGAGTAATGCCTAAGGATTGCGAAACTGCACGAGTGAAAGTCTCACCGGCCATAGCTATTGAGCGCGAGAAAGAAAGAAGACCGTTTTTAGAAATTGCGATATCGGTTGAGGTTGCCCCGAGGTCAACCAAAAGTATTGTCTTATCTTTTGGGGCAAGGGAACGTGTGAGGGCTACAAGTTCAGTTTCAACAGCAACCGGAGTAAGACCTGCAGCTTGAACGACCTTTACATATTTCTCAACAATATTTCTGGGCGCTGCTACAAGAAGTACAACAACCTCAGGAGGGGAAGCCGACTCACGTCTTTCAAGTACCGTGTGTTGGATAATTGCCTCAGCTACTGGTATTGGAATATACTGCTCGCTTTCCCATTTTACAGCTGATGAAATTTCAGCATCGGTTAAAAGAGGGAATTTAATTGAACGGGTAAAACAAAGTGATTCAGGAACCGAAAGGACTACATCTTTTGAAGATACTCCAGCTTCAGTATGAAGTTTTTTAATTATTTGGCCGAGAGATGCAAATTCTTTGTCGTCTATAAACTTATCAACCGAGACTCCATTTACTGCAACAACACCTGTTGCGCCAAGCGAGTATGTCCCTCCTGATTTCTCAAGTTCTACTATCTTGATTGTTTTACTTCCTATATCAATTCCAACCATATGGCATTATTTATAACTGCCATATGGCAAGATTCTCTTACCATGAGCAGATTATTTCTATTATTACTATACCAAGAAAAATAGATGCTAGCAAACAGTTAATTTGGTATAATTGGATATGTCGTTACCAATTTTTTTACAACCTTATTTACCCTCATATAACGTCGAACATTTGGATGAAGATGACGAAACTATAGCCAACGAGATAATTACTCAAGTGTTAAACTTGGGGGACGACAAAGCTGTTGCTTGGGTTTTTGACAACTACAACATGGATCAAATTAGAGGAGTTGTAAGGAACCCAGAGCGTGGGGTTTGGAATCGAAAGTCACTTAATTATTGGAGTCAAATTCTAAAAATTAAGAATATTAACAATCATAATCGTGCAATACAGAATATCTATCCTGTATGATATATCAAAACGTATTAAATTCTAACCAACTGGATATTTTTAAAAAGCTTAACGATTTACCACAAGATGCTTATATGGCTGGTGGCACTGCATTAGCATTGCAATTGGGACATAGAACGTCGCTTGATTTTGATTTTTATACCAAAGAACACTTTGATCCAGAAAGACTTTTAATCTACTTCCAAAATACATTTAAAAATATTAAGGTGGAAAGTGTTTCCAACGATACTTTGATACTTGAAATGGATGGTATAAGTTTTTCACTTTTTTATTATCCGTACCAAATGTTAAAACCATTTGTCGATTTTTGTGGAATAAAACTTGCCTCTATTGAAGATGTTGTCGCCATGAAAGCGATAGCTATATCAATGAGAGGTAAAAGAAGAGCTTTGTGGATGCTTTTTACTTTTTAAAGAAATTCTCACTAGAAGAGGTCATTAACCTAACAGTAAAGAAGTATCCCGGCTATCAACCAATGATTGTTCTTAAAGGTCTAATTTATTTTAAAGATGCAGAGAGGGATGATATTTCTAGAAAGATACAGATTTTTGATAATGATTTCTCGTGGGAAAAGGCTAAAATTAAAATCACTCAAGAAGTGGAGAGGTACCAAAAGAATAAGCTACTTATTAACTCCGCCTGAACTAAATACTGAAAAATCAAAAATTTCAGGAGCTTCAGGCCAGGCCTGGAAAACCTCAACTTTTCTATTTGATTCACCCGCTACCCCCGTTGAATCAATCAATAATCCTTGGGAAGGAAGTGTGTCATTGCCTGCAAAGTTAACATCAATTCCTATGTCATGGTTTTGATCTGTGTTATAGAACATTCTGATTTTTGCAAGTTGTAAGCCTTCGTCTACGCCCGCCGAGGTGATTCCCAAATCAGAAAATGTTATATCTTTATAAAAAGCAAAAGTTTGGCCGTCAATAGAGCAAGTTACACTTGAATCATCTGCCTCAAAGCTATTGGGTTGTGACCGGGGATTTATATGTGGATCAATAGCTGCTCTGGCTATTCTTGCCGTGGCGTAATCACCGGGAGTAGTTAAATATACA
>CAZTGB010000020.1:0-4661 GCA_964612965.1 uncultured Gammaproteobacteria bacterium
CTCTCACGCCCCCTACCCGTCATAGCCTTGGTAGGCTTTTACCCTACCAACAAGCTGATGGGAGATAGGCTCATCCATCGGCGCACAGTTAAGTGCTTTTCTCTTACGAGGTCATGCGGTATTAGCTCATCTTTCGATGAGGTATTCCACACCATTGGGGAGATTCCTATCCATTACTCAGCCGTTCGCAACTGAAGTATTGCTACTTCCGTTCTACTTGCATGCCTAAGGCACGCCGCTAGCGTTCATCCTGGGCCAGGATCAAACCCTCAAAAAGTGTTTCCATGCAGCGCTAGCTGTATGAAAACGATCCTATGCCCGATCACATCTTGATCTTGAATTGACAAAACTCCACGTCAGATTGTTCTTAACCAATCTGGTGGACAAGTATGTTTCGCTAAAAACATACTTAAAAAATCTTTTCTTGTTAATGAGCTAAACAAGATCGAAGCATCAGCTTCGCTGTAAAAGAAACAGGAAACAAGCCATAAGTAGGCAGAAAATACTAACAATATAAAACTTAACTTTTTCTTTACTTAAAACTTGATTACTATCTCTTTTAAAGGTTCCTGAAGAGTTATCAACCTAGTGAGGCGAGTCAACCCTAATAAATGAAAAAACCGCCCAGATGGCGGCTTGTTAGGGCTTAATAGCCATCTGTTACACTTTTTTCATCGTGTGAGAAGTATTATAACCAGTTATTCATTTTGTTGCAAGCTTTGATTAATAGTCCTATAAATTGGAAGAACTATGCAATTCAGTTATAATTAGTGGATGCTAACGCTACTGACCACAGTTGTGTTAGGGGTGATTTTTGCTATTTTTGCTACACAGAATACTGAAGGTGTTGCTGTAAATTTTGGCAACTATACACTTTCTAATATTCCTATATATTTAGTTATCCTTGTCCCCCTTCTTATTGGTCTTCTACTTGCCTACTTTATTTATGTCATTCGTGATCTGTCACAAAATTTAACAATTGACGAACAAAAGGAAAAAATGCAACGTCTTAAAAAGGAGCTTGCAGAGGTAGCAAAAGCTGCACATAAATTCCAAGTGGAAAATATAAAAATTAAAAAAGAAAATGGAGAACCAACCGATCCAAATTCTATTTAATAATGCATGATTTTTTACTTAAAATTTGGGGACATTTAAGGCTTCCTACTAAGCTTCAACTTTTCTTAATGCGAGAGTTAATGACCAGTTCCTAATTGGTGTAACTGGAGTTTTTTTGGATGAAAACAAAAAGATTTTACTTGTTAAGCATTCATACCGAAATAATAATAGTTGGAGCTTACCTGGAGGATATATAAAATCAGGTGAACATCCAAAGGAAGGTCTTGAGAGGGAAATAAAAGAAGAAACCGGATTTGAAGTAAGTGCTGATCGAAGACTAAAAATAAGAACAGATAGAGAATCAGCTAGGCTAGATATTACTTACTCTGGGATCTTTTTTGGTGGAGTATTTAAGCCATCTAAAGAAATATTAGAAGCAAAGCTCTTTACTTTTGAAGAGCTTCCCCTTCTTCCCCAAGACCAGCTTCTGTTTATTCAAAAGGCACTAAAGAAGACCTGAGGAATACTCATCACTACCTTTCTACACTTCTGCGTCCAATTTCCGTATTAACATCTAGTGGAAATTTACCTACTTCATTATCTCTTAAGTATCCCTCTCCTAAAATGTCAAAGAGAACGAGCCAATCGGCGACTGGTTTACTACAATATCCCCAAGCCCCAGATTCTTGTGCATGCTCTCTGTAGCTGTTTAACCCGGTCGTTAAGATAGTACGACATCTTCCTTCTGTTTCTTTCATTATAAATTTTATAAGTCTTGCCCCCCCTGTTAATCCATGAAGCTCCCCATCAATATCTCGGGTAATTCGTCCCACAGGAATTAAAAAATCTACCATCGCTGACTCAGGGAAAAACCCTTCGCTAATTAAACGAATTGCTTCGGCCTCAGTTCCAGCAGTTTTACAAATAAATCCCCGTTTTTCCAACATGTCTTTACAGCCTCTTCTTATTGAAGATTCGTCATCGACGATCAGAATAGATATTTTTGACACGTTTCGGTGATCTTATCATTTCAAAACTAGAATTCCAACATTTGTTATAATCACACTATGCTTATATTAGAAACTTCCGGTTGGAGTGACTATGAACTCATTGATTCTGGAAACGGAAAGAGATTGGAACGGTTTGGAAAATATATTCTTTCCCGTCCTGATCCCCAAGCTATTTGGAAACCATCTGCTGAAAGTAATGTTTGGAATGGAGCTAACGCTACATTTACTGATAAATGGGAGAATCGTGATGTTCCTGAGAAATGGATTATTAAGTATCAAGATCTCTCTTTATACCTCAGATTAACACCATTTAAGCATACTGGGATATTCCCTGAACAGTCTATCAACTGGGAATTTATAAGCGAAGCTTGCAAGACTAGAAGTCTTGTTGAAGAAAAAGTAAGGTTTCTTAATCTATTTGGTTATACTGGAGTTGCTTCTTTGGTTGCTGCAAAGGCAGGAGCAAAAGTAACTCACGTAGATGCTTCAAAGCCTGCAATTGACTGGTTAAAAGAAAATGAAGGATTAAATTTTAGTAATTCCCCAATAAGAGTAATAGTTGAGGATGTTAATAAATATGTGGAGCGAGAAATTAAAAGAGGAAATAAATATGATGCTGTCATTATGGATCCCCCTGTTTATGGACACTCACCAAAGGGGACATCTTGGGACTTTAATCGTGATTTCCCAACCTTAATGGAAAATGTTTCTAAACTATTAAGCGATAATCCACTTTTTGTAATTGTTAATACATATGCCATCTCCTCTTCCGCCTTAATGCTCCAAAGCGTAATGAATGATTATTTGGGAGAGCTTGGTGGAAAAATAGAAGTTGGGGAGCTTGCATTAAAGGAAAAAACTGGAGAGCGACTACTATCAACGGGGATATTTGGAAGATGGACAAAATAAATTTTACAATCGAAGAAATGAAGCTTGGGGATGCAAAGGATGTTGCTGAACTAGGCAAAAGTACAAAAGAGCTGCAAATTGAAGATGGCATTAACCAATATTATTCCGAGAAAAGTATAAAAAGAGCAATTAAAACTGATGACCACATACTTCTGGTTTCTAAGGTAGGCGGAAAACTGGCTGGATTTATAATGTTTTTATACCATGATTATTTTAAGGAGGTTTATTTTAGTGATATCTCAATTATGGAGGAATATAAATCATTAGGAATAGGTCAAGCGCCTTTAGATGAAGCAAGAAGGCTTATTAGGAAAAGATCCCCTGGCTGGATGTGGGCACTTGTTCAAGAAGAAAATATTGTATGCAAGGTTTTCTTGAGAAAAATGGGTTTAAGAAAGGTAAAAAGTTTTATTTTTATCACACAAACAAAATATGAGGGGATATCCAAATAAACAAAACAGATCCTCATGGCAAGGAGTAAGCACTTGGTATTCAAAGTCCACCGAGGGGAAGGGACATTACTATCATGAACATGTAGTTATCCCTAGCATTTTAAAACTTCTTAATTTAAGAAAAGATTCAAAAGTTTTAGATCTTGGGTGTGGGGGTGGAATACTTGGCAGATCAATCCCAAAAGAGACTAAATATGTGGGGATTGATCTATCTGACTCTATGATTAAAGATGCCAGAAAACAGGATAGAAATACTAGTCATGAGTACATTACTACTGATGCTACAAAAGGTCTTTTGCTTGATTCTGATTTCTCTCATTCTGTACTTATTTTGTCTTTACAAAATATGCAGGATGGATTTATGACAATTAAGAACGCTTCCAAACATTTAGTTAAGGATGGAATGTTAGTAATAGTTCTAAATCACCCGGTTTTAAGAATTCCTCGCCAAACTTCTTGGGGGTTAGATCAAAAAACTAAAATTCAGTACAGAAGAATAGATAAATATCTTAGTCCCATGCAAATTCCTATCAAAATGAACCCAAGCCAAGCTAATTCCCCCACTACTTGGAGCTATCACTATTCAATCTCTGATTATAGCAAAATGCTAAATGAAGATGGATTTGTTATTGAGCTGATTGAAGAGTGGACAAGCGACAAAGAAAGTGTTGGAAGCGCTTCTAAAATGGAAAATAGGGCAAGAAATGAGTTTCCTTTATTTATGACTATTAAAGCTAGGAAGATTTAGTTTCTAGAAATTAACTCTAAAACTTTCTTTGCCCATCTTTTATCACTCCATTTTTCTTTGCTAGACAGGTCGTTGTAATCAGTTTCCAGCTGTTTTTTCCACCGATTAATATTATCGGTAGTCAGATTGCTTAACATATATTTAGTCCACTCAATCCATTGAAGATGTTCTAGTCGGGCAAGTTTTTCTAGAAGGTCATTACTTTTCATATTTGCTGCGGGACTAGGATTCGAACCTAGAAATCTTTTGGGCCAAAACCAAATGTCCTACCGTTAGACGATCCCGCATTATTAACTCGTTGGTATCTGGTGAGTATTATATCTGAAACAGCTAACATTTTACTAGTAAAGTTCTTTACGCCCCTTATATTGACATTTAGTTGACCTTGGTAATCCTGATTAAATCGGCGATGAGTTACGATGTTGTGCTTCCAGCTAATTTTGAATATCCTATGATTGACCAATATCTTTTTTGACCAAAAACGCT
>CAZTGB010000020.1:4671-10980 GCA_964612965.1 uncultured Gammaproteobacteria bacterium
ATCGTGGACATAAAGTCTAAATCTCATATTTATATTTCTATCTAAGAAAAGATATTTTTCTATAAACCTTATGTAGGTTAATATTAGTCTAAAATCGGAATTTGAAAAACAATTATTTTCTCCTTTTGAACCCTCAGCTTCATATAACATTATCCCTGCCACAAAAAATGGGTCTGAGAAATATTTTTTGATACTTTGAATAAATAATTCGATGTCAGCAGCTTTTCTTCTTGCTCTTGTTATTTTAGATGCTGCTGTAGCAATTACATGAGCTAGGGCTCTGTTTTTGGCATAAATTTCCAAATGTTCTTTGGTAAGTGTTAATCCTGCATGGGTTAACCAGTTTTGTATTGTAGATTTAGCAAGTCCAGTTTCTTTCCTTATTTCGGTATAGCTATATTCTTTTTTTTGAAGGTCTATTACTTGTTTATATAAGTCAAAACTCTTTCTTCTACTGAATTTGTTTCTAGACTCCAAACTTTGGGTCAAATTGGGCATTAATTAAATGTAATCCGAAGAAATACCAGAGTCAAGAGGCTAATTTTAAAAACCTTCTTTATCTAACTGAATTACTGAAGCTTCTACCTGTGCCGTAACTTGCTGACCCAAAACTGAAGGATGAATATTATCATGTGAACTGACATATTCTTCTTTTCCATATTTTGAATTCTCCTTTCTGGTTTTGTCATATACATTAATTAATGGGATATTAAGTTCCTTGGCAATCCCAATTGCATTTTCCATTTGTTCAATAATCTTAACTGTGTGTGCCTTGGCAAGTTCTTCTGGCCAATTTACTCCCCCGGGCCCTGTTCCAAAATTTTCTTCTAAAGGTGAAATTTCAGCTAAAATATATACATTCGGGGTTACATTTTTTGCTTTTTCTACTAGCTCGATTAGCGTTAACCAGTGTTTATTTCTATCATGGACATCAAATGGGTTATATGCGTATGAACCTACAATCAAAATGTCAGGTTTAAGATCTGGTATTGATATATAGTTTCTTGTGCCACGGCTATATGGTTTATTGAATCTCTCAATAGCATTCGTTACCTTTTCAGCCCCAATTCCATAATTATGCATCTTAAATTCTATACCTGGATATTTATTGTTAAGAACACTTTTTAAGTAATCAACGGAATCTCCCATTGTATCAACCATTGAATCCCCCATCACAGCAATTATGTAGCTCTTCTTTTTTGGATAAAGTATATATTCTTCAGGCAGTGGGGCTTTTTGTGTAGTTTCTGATAATACCTGTGGAGCTGGTATAATTTTATATGCTAGAAGTTCTCCAAAGTTTTGCCCAGGAGAAATATCCTTTTTAGAAGTATCTTTAACTACCGTTGTGGTTATATGCGAAAGTTCAATCTCTCTTTCTCGAGTAAAAAGAACTGAGAACTCAAGAAGTACTACCCAGACAAGAAGTATCAGAACTTTTTTGATCATCAACTAATAATACATTAGTTTATTAAAAATCTTTTGTGAGCCCAGAAGAACCCTTAAGATAATTGGAAATTCAAAATTTAAACGATTATGAATCTATACTGAAATACCAGCTTTAATAGATTGAATCTAATTTATAAACTCCTTACAAATTCCTTTTGTCCAACCTGCAATCTTTCTGTTTAAATCAGTGCTTCTTCTTACAGATATTCTCAAAACTCCACTGTATTCTAATCCCCTATTTTTTCTAATTGAATGAACTTTATTTTTTTTAAAATAAACTTTTCCAAATTTTCCAACTGGAAAACCTGTTCTTTTTGACCAATATTCAGAAAGTTTTTCAACCGTTTTTTGATGAGTTTCATGGATATAAATTTCAAATAAAATATCGTCTGTGTCTATGTTTAAGATCTTTTTTAACCATTTTAAATATAATCTAATCATTAGCGGATCTGAGTTGCTAAAAATGACCCTTTTGCTTGGATCGTGCACCTTCTGTTTAGTTCCTTCTGCCCAATAAAGAGCTGTTCCGACTAACCACAATTCCCTGTCAGTTAGCTCTCCAATCTCTGAGATGGAATTACTTATTATTTCTTCGGTTCTTTTGATCCTTATATTTCTGAGAGTATAGCTACCGAGCCTCCGTGCTACATTTCCTTTAGACCTAAGTCTTTTTAACTGACTAGGCAAAAGTTTAATTTCCCTAAGCCATAAAGAAAGCGAGGACTTAGAGACTGAAACAAGTTTTTTGATTTCTGAATATGAAAATCCTTTTTTACGAAGTCTAACCACTTCCTCCCGTTGTTTTCTTTTCGGTACCATATCTAAAATCTCTTTCCTAATTAAATCTAGTCCGAAGAAATATCGAAGTCAAGTGGTGTTTTGTAGTTTATTTATGTGTGAGCCCAGAAGGATTCGAACCTTCAACTTACTGGTTAAAAGCCAGTCACTCTGCCGTTGAGTTATGGGCCCTTGTGCTTTCCTTGTGAACTGCTACGAACAAATTCGAACCGAGTTTGTTCGTGTTTCCTCGCTCACCGCTTCGCGGTTCGCTTAGCTCGCCCCTGCGGGGCTTGCTTAACAACATTTTAACTCAGCGCGATTTTTTGTTGTTTGGCTACGCCAAACTAAAGAACAGAACACAAAGCTATCAATAGATCAGAGCAATTATATCATAAAACAACGGAAGCCTGACGGGCTACCGTAAGCACCAAAACAAATACCGTCAACTGGCCGTATTCACGGCCTTATTACGGTCTAACGGTTGACGGTTTGCGGTAACGGCTACCGCAACGGTAACTTAAACACATTTCAGTCGCAATTTGCCTTTACAGGCAAATACCCAAGTGCTACAGGCAGAACTGGTGCTACGCACAGCACTTGGTTAGAAGCTAGCTACAGAACACATTGCTCCTGAAATATTCCCTGTCGGGAATCCTACCCAGCACAAAACACCCCAAAGCTTACAGGGGTGATGGCCTTTGGCCATGTGTTTGGGCAGGAAGAACAAACAAAAACTTGACTTTTTGATAAAGTTATAGGATACTATAGGTGTAATTTTAAGTAGTTGATTAAGCTCAATAGTACTTAAACTACAAGCACTTTAATAACTTGGTTGGAGAATTTTTCTTTGTGGGTGTCAGGTCGTTATTGACTTCATTTGAAGTTGATATTAACCAACATTCACAAGGAGATAAGGAAAATGAAGACAAAGCATGGTTTAATAATTGTAGGTCTCGCAATATTGCTCGGCGCTGGGCTGGCACTTGCACCACGATTTTTACAGCCGATCGCAACTCAAATGTCGTTCTACTTGTACGCTCAGAACGATGCACAAGGGACAACTGTCTTTGAGACATCCCCAATTTTCAATCTTGACGGTCGCACAGCGTGGAAAATGAAAGTGGAAGTTCTTGGATCAGAAGACGAAGGTCATCCTGTTCAGGCGACTATCCCTCTGGAAGCATTAAAACTTCCTACCACAACAGTGAATGGCGAGGTTCAAATTGTTGCGGCGAGAATTGTCAGTGAAGAAATGGTGTGGTTCTGCGAGATGCAAGAATCAACACTTGTTATTTCAAGTGATGGTCCTCAAGCCGAAATTCTGTTCGATTGCGAACAAGCGCCGTAACTCAATCCAACCAAGAAACATGAACAACCAACTACCTAGAGGTAATTTAACTCAAAGTAGTTGGTATTCTTAAGTACATAAGTTTTACTTGTGTTTTTAAGAATGAATTTTATTGAGGTAATGCAACACCACCAGGTTTGCTCCATAAAAAGCCTGGGTCTGGTGAACCTTTTACTCCAACTGTTGGATAGAAAACAGGTATATTTTTTGCTTCTACAACACCTTTTCCTGTATTACATCCATGTAATACAATAGCTGAAAATTTGTCAGAATCATTATACCTTTCTAAAATCTCATCTATTGGAACAAAGTTATTCATTCTTTGGACAATGCCTCCTGATTTATCGTGTGTTTCATCTGGATATTGTTCTCCCATACCACTTAAATCACCCGAATGACCATGTACAATAACCAAAGTATCACCCTTAGATTGTTTTATAATTTCATTAAATCTTTTTTTACCCTCTGAAGTTACCAATGACCAATCCACCATTGCTTGTAAAGATTTAAATCTTGCTTCATCTTCTGGTCTAAGTACGTTAAAGCCCTCACGAATTTTTTCAAATGTAGGATTTCCTTGTTTAGCAGGTGTAGCAACACTTATCAAAGATGAACCACCTCGTATTTTATCAACAGGTTTAAGAGATGATCTAACTGTACGAAGATCTGGAGGAAGTGCCTCTTGAGGTGCTAATTCTAGGAATTTAATTTTTT
Source organism: uncultured Gammaproteobacteria bacterium (assembly GCA_964612965.1). GTDB lineage: Bacteria > Patescibacteriota > Microgenomatia > UBA8517 > UBA8517 > CAZTGB01. The sequence continues at coordinate 8,963 of CAZTGB010000020.1, forward strand.
TAATATGATCTGGAATTTTAAATGAACTTTCTTGAAATCTAGACCGGACTAAATTATCGGATATATCAATATCAACCTCTACGCCCCAAGCCAGACCTTCACCTTCGCCAGCTTTACCAAAATCAACACGCCTTCCTGCCATTGAAGCAGTTGGACCAATGTTTTGACCTTCAGTATTTCCACCACCATCACCTGCCATATGTTTATAATATTACAACTTTAACGCAGAAAGATATAGTTGAAAAATATTGCTCACGGAGTAAAGTAAAATTGGAATCAGTTTTTAGAGATAGTCTTTTTTAATGGCGTATCGAGACAGTACGGAGACTATCCAAACTGATTCCACTCGATACGCCTTTTAAGTTATAAAAAACTATAAGACAAACAGAACTTTAAAAATTTTTGCCTTTTGATTTGAACTGCAAACAACAAAACAAAGTTCGGCAGGCAATTTGTTAAGCAAGCCCCGCAGGGGCGAGCTAAGCGAACCGCGAAGCGGTGAGCGAGGAAACACGAACAAACTCGGTTCGAATTTGTTCGTAGCAGTTCACACATTGAGACAATTTTTCAGAATATGTGGCAGAATGGCGACTGCCACATATGAAATTGACCGTAGAATAGCCCAAATTGTATGAAAATTGCAGGTGTTGGTCGAACATAAGGAAAACAAATCAAAATGCAAAAATTTTTCAGAGCAAAGCTCTGTAGAACAGGAACAAAAAACATGATTAAATACATAGCATATTGTAGAAAAAGTACTGACGAGAAGAACAAGCAAATAATGTCAATCGATCAGCAAGTTGCAGAGTTAAAAGAATTTGCTAAAAACCAAAACTTGGAAATTATAGATTATGTTTGTGAATCAAGAACTGCCAAAACGATCGGTAGACCTATTTTTAACCAAATGCTTCAAAGGATAGAAAATGGAGAGGCACAAGGAATTGTATCTTGGCACGCCGATCGTTTGGCTAGGAATAGTATTGACGGAGGAAAGATTATTTATTCATTAGATACTGGAAAACTCATTGATTTAAAATTTCCCTCATTTTGGTTTGAGAACAGTCCACAAGGCAAATTCGTACTCAATATCGCCTTTTCACAGTCCAAATATTATGTTGATAACCTGTCTGAAAATGTAAAGCGTGGAATGAGACATAAAATAAGAATTGGTATTTGGCCTGTGCAGGCACCATTGGGTTATTTGAACGAAAAGGTATCTAAAACAATTATTGTTGACCCTGTTCGTTCAAAAATGGTCAAAAAATGTTTTGAAATGTTTGCAACAGGAAAGCATTCTTTTGTATCGAGTTCAAAGTATTTATTTAATTTAAAAGTAACTACTAAACTTGGTAAAAAATTAAACACTACAACTATCAAAAAAATGCTTTCCAATAGGTTTTATTTAGGAGTATTAAATTACAAGGGTGAGTTACATAAAGGAATTCATAAACTTATTATTTCAAAACAACTTTTTGAAGCAACACAAAAACAAATTATGAGGTTTGAAAGACCTAGATACAACGGACATGATTTTCCTTTCATTGGTTTGGCAAGATGTGGAGAGTGTGGTGGTGCTATTACAGCCGAAGCTCATCATAGAAAATATAAAAATGGTAATTCTCCAACATTTACATATTACAGATGTACTAAAAAGTTTGGAAAGTGTAGTCAAAAGTATATTTCAGAAGTTAATCTTGCCAAACAATTACGAAAATCAGTCCGTAACATATTAGTTCCAAGTGAGTGGAAAGAAAAGTGGCTGGAGTTACTAGAGAAAGACAAACAACTAGAATTGACCAAAGCAAGTGAAAACAGTTCTTTGGTCAATTCAGGACTCCAAACTACAGAAATTAAGTTAAGTAAGTTATTAGATACCTACTTAGACGGAGTTGTTAATGAAGAAGATTATAAAAAGAAAAAGAATGAATTATTCAATACTAAACTTAATTTACAAGAACAAATTGAAAAAATAAAACAACAAGGTAGCAGTTGGCTCGAACCACTAGAACATTTCATAT
>CAZTGB010000021.1:0-5024 GCA_964612965.1 uncultured Gammaproteobacteria bacterium
AAAGATTTACAACAAAAGTCTGAAATGTACCCGTCCTATACAGCTTATTGAGCTTTTGTTAAAGAAGGAGTAAAATACTCCTAACGCACACGAATTTAAGCTTCCTGGTTCTTACTTAATTCGTGGAGGGATAAGGAAGCAAATTTCAAATTAATGGCAAGCAAAGCAAACAAAAAAGTTGAAGTATCACTTGAAGGCTTACTCGAAGCTGGTGCTCATTTTGGTCATCAAACAAAAAGATGGAATCCCAAGATGGAGGAATATATCTATGGTAGTGAACAAGGAGTTCATATCTTTGATTTAGTTAAAACAAAAGAAGCACTTGAAGAGGCACTTGAGGTGTTAAAAACTTCAGTTTCTGAAGGTAAAACAGTTCTTTTATTGGGGACTAAAAAACAAATTAAAGAGAAAGTTAGAGAGTTGGGAGCTGAAACAGGCCTTCCGTTTGTTGATGAAAGATGGCTTGGAGGAACAATTTCAAATTTTGAGCAAATCAAAAAATCCCTTAAAAAGCTAGAAGATATGAAAGAGGGGGTAGTTTCTGGTGAATTTAATAAATACACCAAAAAAGAGAGGCTTTTAATAGAACGAGAAATTGCAAGACTAGAAAGATTCTTTGGAGGTCTTCGTGGAATTACTAAAGTTCCTGAAGTTCTTTTCATCATCGACACTAAAAGAGAGGCCTCAGCAGTCCGTGAAGCTTCAAGACTTGGAGTAATTACAATCGGAATTGTAGACAGCAACAGTGATCCAGACATGATCGATTACCCAATTCCTATGAATGACGATGCCGCAAAAGCTCTAGAGTATGTATTAAATATTGTTAAGGAAACTATCCTGGAAGCACAAAAGACCAAAGCTAAATAATTTATGGGAAAGACTGATGTAACACTACTTAAAAAACTTAGAGAAGAAACAGGTGCTCCAATTGTTAGGGTTCAAAAAGTATTAAAAGAGTTTAAGGGAGACGAGAAAAAGGCTTTAGAAGTTTTAAGAAAAGAGGGGTTTGAAAAAGCTGAGACAAGAGGAGAAAGAGTAACTTCTCAAGGAAAAATATTTACATATACTCATCACACAGGCAAAATTGTTTCTGTCGTTGAACTTCTTTGTGAAACAGACTTTGTAGCACGCAATGAACTTTTTGAAGGCTTAGGACGCGACATTGCAATACAAGTAGCCTCAATGGGAGAAAAGAATATTGAGAAACAAGACTTCATTAAAGATCCAAGTAAAAAAATAGCAGATTTAGTTAAAGCTGTAATTGCAAAAACGGGTGAAAATGTTCGCGTAGGACGAACAATCCGTGTAGAATTAGGTAAGTAAGCAAAGCTTATATAGATCTAAAAACCAAATGGACGAAACCTCAATACGTTCTAAAATGCAGAAGGTTATAGATGTCGTTACCTCCGACATGGCAGGAGTAAGAACCGGCCGAGCAACACCAGCGCTTGTTGAAAATATTGTAGTTCCTGCGTATGGTGGAACTCAAAGACTCCGCATAATGGAGCTAGCTTCTATCTCCTCACCTGATCCGACTTCAATTGTAATTTCACCTTGGGATAAATCAATTATCGGTGACGTTAAAAAGGGAATACTTGAAGCCAATATTGGAATGAATCCAAATATAGATGGAGAAATAATTAGGATTGTAATGCCGCCCCTAACCACCGAAGATCGTGAGAAATATGTAAAGCTTCTTTCTCAAAAACTTGAAAATGGAAAGGTCATGGTAAGGCAAATCAGAGGAGACGAAATGCATGATATTAAGGATAAATTTGAAAAGAAGGAAATAACTGAGGATGATAAGTTTAGTCAAGAGAAAAGACTTCAAGAAATAACTGATGAGTTTATTAAAAAAATTGAGGAAATAGGTGAAAAGAAAAAAACTGAACTAATGCAAATTTAGTTAATAGCTGAAAACTTAAGATATTCTTCAATCCGCTCCACCCTTTTTCTTAAAGATAAATATTCACTATCAAAAAATCTCACAATTACTTTTTGATCCTTCCTGATTTGCATAACATCTTCCTTTATCGACTTTGTATGCTTTGAAAAGGAAGACTCAAATTTTTCATCAAACTTCTTGTCAAATTTTTCATCAAACTTCTTGTCAAATTTTTCATCAAACAACTTACCAATAGCGCTTAAATCTGCTTTTATTAACATAATTTTATAGTACAACTTTCAATACTACATACAATATACAAAATACGATATACTTTTAGCTATGTTGGCCTCTGTTTTAATTTTCTTTTTGGTTCTTTCCATTCTTGTTTTGGTCCATGAATTTGGTCACTATTGGGTAGCTAAAAGAAATGGGATTTTGGTAGAAGAGTTTGGATTTGGAATTCCACCCAGGTTATTTGGCAAAAAAATAGGGGAGACTATCTATTCTATTAATCTGCTTCCATTTGGGGGATTTGTAAGGCTTCATGGAGAAAGTAGTGAAGATGGAGTAACCGATCCTAACCGCGCCTTCTTAAATAGAAGTAAAAAAGTTAGGTTTGCTGTGGTTATAGCTGGTGTTGTTATGAATGCACTCCTTGCAATTGTTGCATTTACAATTGTTTACTCATTTGCAGGAATACCAAAAGATACTGAGAGGGTCAAAGTGGTTGATGTTACCGCAGCAACTCCAGCACAGGTATCAGGGATACTTGTAGGTGATGTTGTTAAAAAAGTTGATGGAGTAGAAATCACTAAAGTCGATGATTTTATTAAATATGTAGATGAGAAAAAAGGAAAGAAAGTTAATTTTGAAATAGAAAGAGATGGGGCTCAAATTAAAATCACGGCAATTCCAAGGCAAACCCCTCCCGAGGGAGAAGGGCCATTGGGAGTTACCATATCAACAACTGAAATTTATTATCCTCCAGTAGGGCTACGGCCATTTTATGGAATTTATTATGGTTTTAAAGAAGCCATCTTTTGGGGTCAGACTGTCATAATGGGGTTTGTTTCACTTTTTCAAAACCTGTTTCGGGGACAGGTACCGAATGATTTAGCTGGTCCGGTTGGCATATATGCAATTTCAACAGAAACAGCAAAATTAGGAATTTTAGCAATTATTAATTTCATAGGGATTCTTTCGGTTAATCTGGCAATTCTAAATGTCCTTCCAATTCCGGCCCTTGATGGAGGTAGATTACTTTTCATAATGATTGAAAAATTAGTTGGAAGAAAAATCCTACCCAAAGTAGAAGCTACAATTCACTCTATCGGAATGATAGTTTTACTAATCCTTCTGGTAGCCATAACCGCACATGATATTAAGCGACTAATCGCGGCGGGAGGAGTTGCTGGATTTATTAAATCCATAATTAAATAGTTTTGACATAACTTCCTTTGGTGTTATAATTCTTTTAGTGTTGACTGTGATGGAGTCCCAAACTCCGGAGTCATAGGGAATTCATAACCTAATCGATCTGATCCGAGACACTAAAGATCAAACAATGAGTTTTTCGCAACTAGCGAAAGAAAAACAAAGGTGGTACCACGAGAGAAAAGAATCCTCGTCCTTGTTCATCATTTTCTTTGATGAACAGCGGCGAGGTTTTTTATTGGTATAATTGATAGGAAGAATCTACATGGACAAATTTAACAAGAAATTACTAACCAAAAAATCTGAAGATATTTCAAAGTGGTATCTAGATTTAATTGAAAGCGCTCAGCTTGCCGATTATGGCCCAGCAAAGGGGACAATGATAATTCGTCCTTATGGTTATGCCATTTGGGAAAATGTAGTCTCCGCAATGGATTCGCTTTTCAAAAAAGGTGGGGTAGTTAATGCCTATTTTCCACTCTTCATTCCAAATTCACTTTTCTCAAAAGAAAAAGAACATGTAAAAGGATTTGCTCCGGAAACAGCAGTGGTAACCCATGCTGGGGGGGAAAAATTATCTGACCCTCTTGTTGTTCGCCCAACGAGCGAAATGATTATGTATGAGGCGTATGCACGCTGGATTTCTTCTTGGCGGGATTTGCCCATGATAATTAATCAATGGAACAATGTTGTTAGATGGGAAAAAAGAACTTATCCATTTTTACGTACATCTGAATTTCTTTGGCAGGAAGGGCACGGTGCACATCAAACTCATGAAGAATCATGGGACCGGGTTATGTGGGGTATTAAAACCTATTCAAAGATCTATAGAGAATATTTTGCAATAGAAGGACTAATTGGAAGGAAAAGTGAATCTGAGCGTTTTGCAGGAGGAGTTGATACCATCCCTTACGAAATGTTAATGCCAGATGGAAAAGTTCTGCAGGGCTGCACTTCCCACGATTTGGGGCAGAATTTTTCAAAAGCCTTAAATATTTCTTTTCAAGACAAAGAAGGCAAAAATCAATTTGTTTGGCAGAATAGTTGGGGTTTTACAACCAGGTCAATAGGAGCATTAATTTTGGTTCACGGAGACGATAACGGACTAAAACTTCCCCCCAAGCTTGCCCCGACCAAAATAGTCATAATCCCAGTTTTAGGAAAGAAAGATGAAGAGATTTTAAAATATTGTGCAAAAGTTAAAGAAAGTTTAGAAAGTGCCCTTAGTCAGTTCCCAGGCATTGTTGAAATTTCAGAGGACGCTGAAAAAAGCTTTGGTTGGAGAATAAACGATGCTGAAGTAAGAGGCATTCCACTTCGAATTGAAATAGGAACTCGTGAGACGCAAGAAAAAACAGTAACTATTGGTTTTAGAATTCCCGGTAAACAAAAAATTTTGGCAAGGCTCGATGGTTTATCAGAAAAAATTGAAGAACTTCTTATAAATATTCAATCCGAAATGTTTGAAGATTCAAAAAAATACTTAAAAGAAAATACACACGAAGCAAAAAATTATGGTGAGTTTAAAGAAATAATGAAAACAAAAAGAGGGTTTATCAAGGCGTTTTGGTGTGAAGATGCAGATTGTGAGAAAAAGATTAAGGAAGAAACTAAGGCTTCAACTAGACTCAAAACCCTAGATACCAAAGAAGAAAAGGGTAAATGTATTTATTGTGGACGTGAAGCCAAATTTATTTGGTAC